>CAWDZL010000003.1:0-701512 GCA_963807045.1 uncultured Actinomycetota bacterium
ATGAAACGCCTGCGCGAAAAGCTCGGCTCGGCGGGCGATTGATCGACACGGTGCGCGGCGTCGGCTACCGCTTCCGGGAATGACGCCGCTGAAGCGGTGGAGAGCCCAGAGCGCGGTGAGCCGAATCCAATTCAAGGTCTTCGCGCTGGTCGCGTCGTCGAGCGCGGCGGGCTGCTGCTCGGGTGCTGTCGACGTCGTCCGGCCGCATCGACGCCCGCGCGGCGATCGCCCTGGTGGCGGGGCGCCATCGCGCAACTCGTGAGCCGACGCATCGCGCGCATGGCCCGTCGAGCCCCTCGAGGCAGTCGCCGAGATCGCGCGCCGCATCGCTCGGGGCGATGCCGACGCGCGCGCTCCTCTTTAATCTCCACGACGAGCGCGACGCGTGGCGAGCGCCGTGAATCGCATGGCCGATCAGCTCCAGCGCGAGCTCGACGCGACCCGGCGCAACGTGCAGCAGCTCGAAGCGGTGATGGGCGGAGATGATCGAGGGCGTGCTCGTGCTCGACTCGCAGCGAGCGGATCGTGCTCGTGAACGCGGCCTTTCGCGAGCTCTTCTCGGTCTGGGGCGAGGTCGCGGACCGACCGGTGGTCGAGCTGATCCGGTTGCCGGCGGTCGACGAGCTGCTCGCTCGCGCCCGTGACAGCGCAGCGCCGGTCTTCGACGACATCGAGGTCCGCGGCCACGTCACCCGCACCGCTCTGGGGCCGCGCGGCGCGTTTCCCGAGCGCCGGTCCCCGCGCCGGCACGCTGGCCGTCTTCCACGACGTGACCGAGATCCGCCGGGTCGACCGCGTGCGGCGCGACTTCATCGCGAACGCGTCCCACGAGCTGCGCACGCCGCTGACCTCGATCCAGGGCTACGTGGAGAACCTCGCCTCGGGACCGATGACGCCCGCCGAGGTCGCGTCCCATCTCGTCGTCATCCAGCGCAACGCCGGCCGCATGCGCGACCTGATCGACGACCTGATGGACCTCTCGCGCATCGAGAGCGGTGGCGGCGCGCCCGACCCGTCCCGCGTCGACGTCGTGAAGCTCGCGCAGACCCTCGTCGCCGACGCGAAGCCGCGGCTCGCCCACGCCCGGCTCGAGGCGCGGGTCCGAAGCGCGGTCCGCGCCGACGGCGTGGGCCGATCGCAAGGCCCTCGAGCAGGTGCTCGAGAATCTCCTGACCAACTCGATCCGCTACAGCGACGAGGGCGGCACGATCACGATCGACGTCGAAGAACGGCGCCGATGCGATCGAGGTCTCGGTCGAGGACACCGGGATCGGCATCCCCGAAGACGCCCTCGACCGGATCTTCGAGCGCTTCTACCGCGTCGACGCCTCACGCGCCCGCGCGATCGGCTCGACGGGACTGGGCCTCTCGATCGTGCGGCACCTGGTGCAGGCCATGGGCGGCACGATCCGGGTCGAGAGCAAGCTCGGCCAGGGATCGCGCTTCACGTTCAGCCTGCCCCGCGCCTCCGATCCCGCCCCCGGCTGACTCTCGACCGACCTCGACCGACTCTCAATTGAAGACCAGCGACTCGCCCCCGACGGCGACGTCGGCCTTCACGGTCTTCCCCTCGGCGAACTCGCCCGGGAGGATCCGCTTCGCGAGCGGGTCCTCGACGTCGCGCTGGATCGGCGCGCTTCAGCGGGCGCGCGCCGTACTGCGGATCGTAGCCGACCTCGGCGAGGAAGTCCTTCGCCGCCGGCGGTGAGCTCGAGCGAGAGCTCGCGCTCGGCGAGCCGCTTGCGAAGCGCGAGCTGGATGTCGACGATCGCGCGATCTGCTCGCGCTCGAGCGCGGTGGAAGACGACGATCGTCGTCGACGCGGTTCAGGAACTCGGGCCGGAAGTGCGCCCGCAGCTCGTCCGGCGACCCGCTCGATGCAGCTCCTTCGTCCTCGCTGGATGCCGCTCCTCGATGCATGTGCTGGCGTGCCGATGTTGCGACGTCATGATGATGACGGTGTTCTTGAAGTCGACCGTGCGCCCCTGGCCGTCGGTGAGGCGGCCGTCGTCGAGCACCTGGAGCAGCACGTTGAACACGTCGGGGTGCGCCTTCTCGATCTCGTCGAAGAGGATGACGCGAGTACGGCCGGCGGCGCACCGCCTCGGTGAGCTGGCCGCCCTCCTCGTAGCCGACGTAGCCCGGCGGCGCGCCGATGAGCCGCGCGACCGTGTGCTTCTCCATGTACTCGCTCATGTCGATGCGCACCATCGCCCGCTCGTCGTCGAACAGGAACTCGGCGAGCGCCCGCGCGAGCTCGGTCTTGCCGACGCCGGTCGGGCCGAGGAAGATGAACGAGCCGATCGGCCGCGTTCGGGTCGCCGAGCCCGGCGCGCGAGCGGCGAACCGCGTTCGCGACCGCCGCGAGCGCCTCGTCCTGCCCGACGACGCGCTCGCGCGAGCCGCTCCTCCATGCGGAGGAGCTTCTGCATCTCGCCCTCGAGCATCTTGCGTGACCGGAATGCCGGTCCACTTCGCGACGACCTCGGCGATGTCCTCCTCGGTGACCTCTTCCTTCAGCATGCGGTCGTTCTCCTGGACCTTCGCGAGTCTCGCGCTTCGCTTCTCGAGTCTGCTTCTCGAGCTCGGGAGTCGTGCCGTAGCTGGATCTCCGCCGCCTTGCCGAGGTCGCCCGCGCGCTGCGGCGCTGCTCGATCTCGCGTGCGCAGCTGCTCGATCTGCTCGCTTGCGCCTTGCGGATCTGCGTCGATGACCTCCTTCTCGCGCATGCCACTGCGCCTTCATCCCGTCGGATCTGCTCGCGCAGCTCGGCGAGCTCGCGCTTCGACGTCGTCGAGCCGCTCCTTGCTCGCGGCGTCGCGTCTCCTTCTTCAGCGCCTCGCTGCTCGATCTCGAGCTGCGATGAGCTGCCGCTCGACCTCGTCGATCTCCGTCGGCATGCGAGTCGATCTCCATGCGTGATCGCGCGAGGCCGCCTCGTCGACGAGGTCGATCGCCTTGTCGGGCAGGAAGCGGTCGGTGATGTAGCGATGCGAGAGCGTCGCCGCCGCGACGAGCGCCGCGTCCTGGATGCGGACGCCGTGGTGGACCTCGTAGCGCTCCTTCAGGCCGCGCAGGATCGCGATCGTGTCCTCGACGGTCGGCTCGCCGACGAAGACCGGCTGGAAGCGGCGCTCGAGCGCGGCGTCCTTCTCGATGTGCTTGCGGTACTCGTCGAGCGTCGTCGCGCCGATGCAGCGCAGCTCGCCGCGCGCGAGCGCGGGCTTCAGCATGTTCGCCGCGTCCATCGCGCCCTCGGCCGCGCCCGCGCCGACGAGCGTGTGGAGCTCGTCGATGAAGAGGATGATCTGCCCGTCGGCCGTCGTCGATCTCCTTGAGCACCGCCTTGAGCCGGTCCTCGAACTCGCCGCGGATACTTCGCGCCGGCGACCAGCGCGCCCAGGTCGAGCGCGACGAGGCGCTTGTTCTTCAGCGACTCGGGCACGTCGCCGGCGACGATGCGCTGCGCGAGGCCCTCGACGATCGCCGTCTTGCCGACGCCGGGCTCGCCGATGAGCACCGGGTTGTTCTTCGTGCGGCGCGAGAGCACCTGGATGACGCGGCGGATCTCCTCGTCGCGGCCGATCACCGGGTCGAGCTTGCCCTTGCGGGCGCGCTCGGTGAGGTCGCGGCCGTACTTCTCGAGCGCCTGGTACTTCCCCTCGGGGTCCTGATCGGTGACGCCGGGCTGCCGCGGACGTCGACGAGCGCCTTGAGGAGGCTCTCGGCCGAGGCGCCGGCGCCGCGCAGGATGCGGCCGACGGCGTCGGTCTGGTCCTTGGCCATCGCGAGCAGCAGATGCTCGGTCGAGACGTACTCGTCCTTCATCCCCTCCGCCTCCTGGAAGGCGGCCTGGAGGATGCGGTTCAGATTGCCACTGATCTGGGGCTGGGCGCCTCCGGTCACCTTCGGGATCTGCTTCAGGACCTTCTCGATCTCGCCGCGCAGGGCGTCGAGGGAGACGCCGAGCTTCTGCAGCATCGGGACCGTGCTGCCCTCGGGCTGCCCGAGCAGGGCGAAGAGCAGGTGGGCCGCCTCGAGGTTCTGGTGGCCCCGGGCGCTGCACTGGGATTGCGCCTCCTGGAGCGCCTCCTGGCCCTTGATCGTCAACTTGTCGAATCGCATGACCCCACCTCGCTCGCTCTCGGACGGACTCCGTCGAGTGGCCGGGAGGTCGGCGCGCGGCCGGGGGTTGTCAAGCCCTCTTCTTCGGACTGAGGGCTCAGACCCGGCCGATCTTTCTGTGCTTGAACTTCTGGGACCGGGTCCCGCCCGGTCTCGGCCAGCTTCTTCTCCCGGTACTCGGTGTAGGCGTCCCAGGCGCCGGGCACGAACTCGATCACGGCGTCGCCCTCGAAGGCGAGGATGTGGGTCGCCACGCGGTCGAGGAAATAACGGTCGTGGGTGATCACGATGGCGCAGCCCGGGAAGGCCGTCAGCGACTCCTCGAGCACCCGCAGCGTCATCAGGTCGAGGTCGTTGGTCGGCTCGTCGAGGATGATGAAATTCGACGGATGGCGCAGGAACTTGGCCAGCTGGAGGCGGTTGCGCTCGCCGCCCGAGAGGCGGCCGACGGGCGTCTGCTGGATCGAGCCGCTGAAGAGGAAGCGGGCCAGGTAGTGGCGAACGGACAGCGCCTTGTCGCCGTAGAGGATCACGTCGGAGCCGTCGGCGACCTCCTCGTAGACCGTGAGCTCGTCGCGCAGCGACTGGCGCGTCTGGTCGACATAGCAGAAGCGCGTCGTCTCCCCGATCTCGATCGTGCCGGAATCCGGCTCTTCGCGGCCGACGATCATGTTCACGAAGGTCGTCTTGCCGAGGCCGTTGGCGCCCGGTGACGCCGACGATCGCCCCCGGCGGCATGTCGAAATCGAAGTCCGAGAGCAGGACCTTGTCGCCGTAGGCCTTGTTCACGCCCCGCATCGTCACGACCTTGGCCCCGAGTCGCGGACCGAAGGGGATGCGGAGCTCGAGCTCCTCGGAGGGCTGGATCTTGCTCGCCTTCTCGACGAGGTCCTCGTAGGCCGTGATCCGCGCCTTCGATTTCGTGCGGCGCGCCTGGGGCGTGGAGCGGATCCACTCGAGCTCGCGCGCGACCGCCTTCAGCAGATTGGCATCGGTGCGGTCCTGCACCTCCTGCTGCTTCTCCTTCGCCGCCAGGAAATCGGAGTAGTTGCCCTCGTAGGCGCGAACGCCGCCCTGGGTCACCTCGAGCATGCGCGTGGCGACGCGGTCGAGGAAATAGCGGTCGTGGGTCACGAGGACGTAGGTCCCCGAGTAGTTCGCGAGGAACGTCTCGAGCCAGGCCACCGTGTCGGCGTCGAGGTGGTTCGTCGGCTCGTCGAGGATCAGGATGTCGGGATGCGCGAGGAGCTCCTTGCAGAGCGAGACCCGCCGCCGCTCGCCGCCCGAGAGCGTCCGCACGATCCGGTCGCCGGGCGGGAGGCGCAGGGCGTCCATCGCGGCCTCGATCCGGGCGTCGAGGGCGGCGGGGTCCATGGCGTCGCGGTGCTCGAGGGCTTCCTGGACCTCGCCCTGCTCGGCGAGCAGCGCGTTGGTCTTCTCCTCGTCGGCCGTGACCTCGGGATCCTCCCAGGCCTTCAGGATCTCGTCGTAGCGCGAGAGCAGCGTCCGGATCTCGCGAATCGCCTCTTCGACGTTGTCGCGCACGGTCTTGTCGAAATCGAGCTCGGGCTCCTGCGAGACGTAGCCGACGGTCGCGCCCTTCGCGATCACGAGCTGGCCGTCGTACTCGCGGTCGCGGCGCGCGATGATGCGCATCATCGTCGACTTGCCGACGCCGTTGACGCCGAGCACGCCCACACGGTCGCCCGGGGCGAGGCTGAACGACGCGCCGGAGAGGATCGTGCGATCGCCGAAGCGGCGCCCGAGATCCTTCGCCATCAGGATCGGCTGCCCCGGATTGAGTCCCTTCATCGGCCTTCCTTCTAGCGCGAGCCTTCTTCTAGCGTGAAAGCGCGCGGCTCACGATCTCGTAGACGTCTTTCGATAGCGACGGCTGGCCCGCGATCCGCTCGAGCTCGCCCTGCATCGCGCGCTGGCGACCGTCGTCGTAGCGCCGCCAATCGTTGAAGGCGGAGACGAGGCGCGAAGCGAGCTGCGGATTCTTGCCATCGAGCGCGAGCACCGCGTCGGCGAGGAACGCGTAGCCACCGCCGCCGGGCGTCGTGGAAGCGCACCGCGTTCGCCGACGAGAACGCACCGACGAGGGCGCGCACGCGATTGGGATTGCCGAGGTTGAAATCCTCGTGCCGCGACAGGGCCTGCACCCGTTCGAGGGCGTCGACCCGCGACGAGGTCGCCTGGATCGTGAACCACTTGTCGAGCACGAGCGGGTCGCTTCGGAAGCGCGCGTGGAAATGCGCGAAGGCCTCGTCGCGCCGCGGATGGGCGTGGTCGGCGAGCACGAAGAGCGCGCCCTGCGCGTCGGTCATGTTGTCGGCCGAGGCGTACTGGGAGTAGGCGGCCTCGATCGCTCTCTCGCTTCCGGTCCAGGCGAGGAATCGAAGCACGGCGTTGCGCAGCCGTCGGCGATCGATCTGCTCCCGCTCGTGGCGATAGGCGCCGCGCGGGGCGAGCGACGCCATGGAGCGACCAGAGCTCTTCCGCGTGCGTCTGCGCGAGCCAGCGGCCGAGCCGCTCGCGCACGTCGTGGATCGCATCCGGATCGATGACCGGCAGCTCCTGGGCGATCACCTTCTCCGCCGGCAACGTGATCGCGAGGGCGCGCAGGGAGCCGTCGAGCGCCTCGTCGCAGAGCACCCGCGACCAGGCCTCCGCATAGCGCGCCACCGCGGCACTCCGCTCGAAATCGGCGGGCGCCTTCGCCGCGGCGACGAGCAGCGAGAGCGCGAGCTTCTCGCCGGCGTCCCAGCGGTTGAAGGCGTCGTCGTCGTGGGCCATCAGGAAGGCGAGCTCATCGGGGCTCCGCTCCATCTCGAGCCGCACCGGCGCCGAGAAGCCGCGCAGCACCGACGCCACCGGCCGTTCGCCGACCCCCTCGAAGACGAAGGCCGCCTGCGCGTCGCGGAGCTCGAGCACACGCGTCGTCGCGGCGGCTTGCTGGTCCGCGGCGGGATCCCCCGCGAGCCGGAGCGGCAGCGCGTGACCGTCCGAGCCGAGGAGCCCGACGGCGACGGCGTACGCCGCTCCGTCGCTCGCGCGCTCGCCGATCACGGGCTGACGGAGGTGCTCACGTACCCGTTCGTCGGTCCGGAGCGCTCTCGACGAGCCTGCTCCCGGCGGACTGCACGCGGCGCGACGCCGTCCGGGTGCTGAACCCGCTCAACGACGCGCTGCCGCTGCTGCGCACGACCGTGCTCTCGACGCTGGTCGACGCCGTCCGGGTCAACCTGGGCCGGGGTGCGACGGACGTCGCGGTGTTCGAGGTCGGCCGGGCGTACCGGGCGCAGGGGTCGGGCAGCGCGCCGCGCCCCTCGGTGGCCCACCGTCCGTCGGATGCCGAGCTGGCCGTCCTGGACGCGGCCCTGCCGAGTCCAGCCGCGGCGCGTGGCGGGTGCGATAGGGCCACCGCGAGCCGGCTGGCTGGCGCGGGCCCGCGCGGCCGTACGAGTGGTCGGACGCCGTCGCCGCCGCGCTGCTGGTGGCGCGGACCGTCGGTGCCGGGTCAGGGTCCGCAACCAGCCCTTCGGGCCGTGGCACCCCGGGCGGTGCGCGACGATCAGCGCCTCCCGGAGGGCAGGCGTCGGTCACGCCGGCCGAGCTGCACCCCAAGGTGTGCGAGAACCTCGGCCTCCCGGCCCGCACCGTCGCGTTCGAGCTCCGCCTCGACGCGCTCGTCGCCGCGGGTGAGGGGCGCGTGGCCCAGGCTGAGCCGATCTCGGCCCAGCCGCCGGCCAAGGAGGACCTCGCGTTCGTCGTCGACGACGCGGTGGCCGCGGGTGACGTGGACGCCACGGTCCGGCAGGCCGCCGGTGCCCTCCTCGAGGACGCCCGGGTGTTCGACGTCTACCGGGGCGAGCAGGTCGGTGCCGGCCGCAAGTCCGTCGCGATCACGGTGCGCCTGCGCGCCGCCGATCGCACGCTGACGGCTGACGAGATCGCCGCCGTCCGCGCGGCGGTCGTGGCGGCCGTGGCCGCGCGCCACGGTGGGACGTTGCGCGCGTAGTCGGTGCGGGAGCCGCGGGCAGACGTCGGTCAGGGGAGGACGAGGACCTTCCCGGTCGTGCGGCGGCCCTCCAGCGCCCGATGCGCATCGGCGGCGCCGGCGAGCGGGAACCGTGCACCGATCCGGACATCGAGGGTGCCGTCGGCGATGCGTGCGAAGGGCGTCGGCCCGGCCGACCAGCTCGTCCCTCGTCGCCGTGTAGTGACGGATGCTCGGCCGGGTCAGGTAGAGGGAACCCATGTTCTCCAGGCGCATCGGGGTCGAGCGGCGGGACCGCGCCCGAGGACCCGCCGAACAGCGCCATGCCGCCCCGTGGTCGGAGGCTCGCGAGGGAGGCCTCGAAGGTGGCGGCCCCGACGCCGTCGAACACGGTGTGCACGCCCGCGCCGCCCGTCAAGCCGCGCACGACGGCCGGCAGCTCGGTCGCCAGGTCGGCGAGCTGGTCGTAGCGCACGGACGTCGGTGGCTCCGGCCGCGCGGGAGAGGGCGGCCTTGTCGTCGGTGGAGACCGTCGTAGGAGCACGTGCGCCGCGCGCGACGGCGAGCTGGGTGAGAAGGAGGCCGACCCCGCCGGCGCCGGCGTGGACGAGCGCGTCCTGGCCGGGTCGGACCGGGAACGTGTCGGAGGCCAGGTACTGGGCGGTGATGCCCTGCAGGAGTACGGCGGCGACGGTCTCGGCGGGGACGCCGACCGGAACGGGGATGGCCTGGTCGGCCGCGAGCAGCACCTGCTCGGCGTAGGACCCGTCGGTCCCCGCGACCCAGCCCACGGTGTCACCGACCGCGAGGTCGATGACCCCCGCGCCGACGGCCGTGACGATGCCGGCGCCCTCGGAGCCGACCACGTGCGGGAAGGGCACGCTGTAGCGACCCGAGCGCCGGTAGGTGTCGAGTGAAGTTCACCCCGGCGGCGGCGACGGCGACGAGCACCTGGCCGGGGCCAGGGCTGGGGTGGGGTAGCTCGACGACGGACAGGACCTCTGGGCCGCCGGGGGCGGTCGCCTTGGACAGCGCGCATGGTGCGATCCAACACCTGCCCGCGGGTGCACCGCCTTCCGGGTCCTGGGAGTGGCGATGGCCACCCGTCCCGGGACACGGGTCGCGTAAATCCACCTCCAACTCATGCAGTCATGTGTATATTCATGCACATGACATCCGGGTCGCTGTTGCGGGTGCGAGCGGCTACGCCGGCGGTGAGGTGCTCCGCTCTCCTCGCGCCACCCCGACGTCGAGGTCGGCGCCCTCACGCCGACGCGAGCGCGGGCGACCTGCTGGGCCGGCCCACTCCGCACCTGCGCTGCCTCGCCGACCGCGTCCTCCTCGAGACCTCCGCGGAGGCCCTCGCCGGCCACGATGTCGTCGTGCTCGCGCCTCCGCACGGTACCTCCGGCCCCATCGCGACCGAGCGCCTCGGCGACGGCGCACTGGTCCTGGACTGCGGCGCGGACCACCGGCTCGTCGACCCCGCCGCCTGGGAGCAGTACTACGGCTCGCCGCACGCCGGGACCTGGACCTACGGCATGCCGAAGGGCTTCGTCACCGCCACCGGCCGTCAGCGCGACGCGCTCGTCGGCGCCCGCGCGCGTCGCAGTCCCCGGCTGCAACGTCACGGCGGTCACGCTCGGCATCCAGCCGGGGGTCACGGCCGGGCTGGTCGACCCGACGTCCTCGTCGCCGTGCTCGCGGTCGGCTATTCCGGTGCGGGTAAGGCGCTCAAGACGCACCTGCTCGCCTCCGAGGCCCTCGGCTCCGCGGTCCCCTACGCCGTCGGCGGTACGCACCGCCACATCCCGGAGATCGAGCAGGAACCTCCGTTCCGCCGGGGGCCGCCGACGTGCGCGTCTCCTTCACGCCCGTCCTCGTGCCCATGCCCGCGGCATCCTCGCGACGACGACGGCGCCGCTCGTCCCGCGGCGCCACCGCAGCCGACGTCCGCGCGGCCTGGGCGCAGACCTACGCCGGCGAGCCGTTCGTGGACAGGCCGCTGCCCCCGGCGGCCAGTGGCCCACCACCGCGGCCACCGCAGGCGCCAACACCGCGCTCGTCCAGGTGGCGGTCGACGCCCGCGCGGGCACGGTCGTCACCGTCTGCGCCCTCGACAACCTGGTCAAGGGCACGGCGGGCGCCGCGGTCCAGTCGATGAACATCGCCCTGGGTCTGCCCGAGACCTGTGGCCTGACAGTGACGGGAGTCGCACCGTGAGCGTCACCGAGCCCGCCGGATTCCGCGCGGCAGGGCTGGCCGCGGGGCTCAAGCCCTCCGGCAAGCCCGACGTCGCGCTGGTCGTCAACGACGGCCCCGAGCATGTCGGCGCGGCGGTGTTCACGACCAACCGGGTGGTCGGGGCGCCCGTGGTGTGGTCCCGCCAGGTGGTGCGCGACGGCGTCGTGCGCGCGGTGGTGCTGAACTCCGGCTCGGCCAACGTCTGCACCGGTCCCGGCGGGTTCGCCGACGTGCACCTGACGGCGGAACGGGTGGGCGAGGTGCTGGGTGTGTCGCCGGGCGACGTCGTCGTGTGCTCCACCGGCATCATCGGCGAGCGGCCGGACCCGAGCGTCCTGCTCGCCGGTGTCACCGCCGTCGGCCGCGCCTGACCGCCACGGGCGGCCACGACGCCGCCCGCGCGATCATGACGACGGACACCGTGCCAAGACGGTGCACGTGCAGCGGGACGGCTGGTCGGTCGGCGGCATGGCCAAGGGTGCCGGCATGCTCGCGCCCGCTCTGGCGACCATGCTCGTCGTGCTCACGACCGACGCCTCCGTCGACCCGGCCGACGCCGACGCCGCACTGCGCGCCGCGACCCGGGTCACGTTCGACCGGATCGACTCCGACGGCTGCATGTCGACGTCCGACACCGTCCTGGTGATGGCCTCCGGCGCCAGCGGCGTCCGGGTGGGCCGGGCCGAGCTCGCCGACGCCCTCACCCAGGCGTGCGCGTCGCTCGCCCGGGCGCTCGTCGCCGACGCCGAGGGCGCGACGCACGACATCGCGGTCACCGTGGTGGGCGCCGAGACCGAGGAGGCCGCGGTCGCCGTCGGGCGTGCCGTGACCCGCTCGAACCTGTTCAAGGCCGCGATCTTCGGCAACGACCCGAACTGGGGCCGGATCCTCGCGCAGGTGGGCACGGTGCCGGTCGAGCGTCGCCGCGTTCGACCCCGAGCGCCCTCGACGTGACGTTCAACGGCGTGCAGGTGTGCAAGGCCGGCGGTGCCTACGAGGCCCGCCACCTCGTCGACCTGGCCGCCGCGCGGGAGGTGCACGTCGAGATCGACCTGCATGCGGGCGACGCCACGCGCACCATCTGGACCAACGACCTCACGCACGGCTACGTCCACGAGAACAGCGCGTACACGACATGAGCGACCCGACCCCCGCCGCCGACGCCCGACGACTTCGCCTTCGACACGCGTCACGGACCTGCGCCCCGACCAGAAGGCCGAGGTGCTCATCGAGGCGCTGCCCTGGCTGGAGCGCTTCCGCGGCGCCCTGTTCGTCGTCAAGTACGGCGGCAACGCCATGGTCGACGACGACCTCAAGCGGGCGTTCGCGCAGGACATGGTCTTCCTGCGGCTGTGCGGTCTGCACCCGGTCGTCGTGCACGGGGGCGGACCGCAGATCTCGTCGATGCTCGCCCGGCTGGGCATCGCGAGCGAGTTCCGCGGCGGCTTGCGCGTCACGACGCCGGAGAGCATGGACGTGGTCCGCATGGTCCTCACGGGCCAGGTGTCGCGGGAGCTCGTCGGTCTGATCAACGCCCACGGCCCGTTCGCCGTCGGGCTGTCGGGCGAGGACGGCGGCCTGCTGCGCGCGAATCGGCGGATGGCCGTCGTCGACGGCAACCGGTGGACGTCGGGCACGTCGGCGACGTCGTCGAGGTGGACCCGCGGGCGGTCCAGGACCTGCTCGACGCCGGCCGCATCCCCGTCGTCTCCACGGTCGCGCCCGACGTCGACGACCCCACGGAGGTGCTGAACGTGAACGCGGACACGGCCGCGGCCGCGCTCGCCGTCGCGCTCGGCGCGCAGGAAGCTCATCGTCCTCACCGACGTCGAGGGCCTGTACACGGACTGGCCGAACCGGGACTCGCTCGCCCGCCGCATCCGGGTCTCCGCGCTGGCCGAGCTGCTCCCTCGGCTGGAGTCGGGCATGGTGCCGAAGATGGAGGCGTGCCTGCGCGCGGTGCGCGGCGGCGTCCCGCAGGCGCACGTCGTCGACGGCCGTCAGGCGCACTCGGTCCTCATGGAGGTCTTCACCGAGCGTGGTGTCGGCACCATGGTCCTTCCCGACGACCTGAGGAGCGGCGCGCTGCGTGTCGCTCGGCCCGGAGGTGGCGCGTGACGACCCTGCAGCAGCCCGGCGGCGAGCTGACCGGCACCGGTGCGGAGTGGACGGCGCGCTACGGCCGCGCTCTCATGAACACGTTCGGACCGCCCAAGCGCGTGCTCGTCCGCGGCGACGGGGCCTACGTCTGGGATGCCGACGGCCACCGCTACCTCGACCTGCTCGCCGGGATCGCGGTGAACGCCCTCGGCCACGCGCACCCGACGCTCACCGCCGCCATCAGCGCGCAGCTGGGCACCCTCGGCCATGTCTCGAACCTCTTCGCGACGCCCATGCAGGTCGCGCTCGCGGAGCGTCTGATCTCGCTCACCGGCGCCGACGACGGCTCCCGGGTCTTCTTCGCCAACTCCGGCACGGAGGCCAACGAGGCGGTCATGAAGATGGCGCGCCGCACCGGCCGCCCGCGCATCCTTGCGCTCGAGGGTGCCTTCCATGGCCGGAGCATGGGCGCCCTCGCCCTCACCTACAAGGCCGCGTACCGGGAGCCCTTCGAGCCGCTGCCGGGCGGGGTCGAGTTCCTGCCGTTCGGGGACACCGAAGCCCTCGAGGTCGCCATGGCCGACGACGTCGCGGCGATCGTCGTGGAGGTCGTGCAGGGCGAGGCCGGAGTGCGGCCGCTGCCGCCGGGCTACCTGGCGCACGCGCGTCGGCTCGCCGACGGGTACGGCGCGCTCCTGGTCGTGGACGAGGTGCAGACCGGCATCGGCCGCACGGGGGAGTGGTTCGGCTTCCAGCGGCCCGAGCCTGGGCGGTGGCGCCCGGCCCGACGTCGTCACGCTGGCCAAGGGACTGGGCGGCGGTTTCCCCATCGGCGCCGTCGTGGCGCTGGGCGAGCGGGCGGCGACGTTGCTCGGCCCGGGCCAGCACGGGACGACGTTCGGCGGGAACCCTGTCGCGGCGGCTGCCGGGCTCGCAACGCTCGGGGTGATCGAGCGCGACGGCGTGCTTGCCCACGTGCGCGACGTCGGCGCCCGTCTGGCCGGCGCGGTGACCGGTTCGCTCGTCAAAGAGGTGCGGGCCGTCGGCCTCCTGGTCGCCGTGGAGTTGACGGCGCCGGTCGCCGCGCGCGTCGCTGCGCTCGCGCTCGAGGCGGGCTTCATCGTCAACCCGGTCACGTCGTCGGCGTTGCGCCTCGCGCCACCCCTCGTGGTGACATGGGAGCAGCTGCGCACGTTCGTCGACTTCCTGGCGGGCCTGCCCGCACCGCTCCCCACCCCCGAGGAGGCATGATGCGGCACTTCCTGCGCGACGACGACCTGACCCCTGCCGAGCAGCGGGACGTCCTCGAGCTCGCGATCTCGCTCAAGGCCGACCGCATCGCCGCGCGCCCGCTGGCGGGGCCGCGGGCGGTCGCCGTGCTGCTCGACAAGCCGACGTTGCGCACCCAGGTGTCCTTCTCGGTGGGCATCGCCGAGCTCGGGGGGTACCCGATGCTGGTGGACGGCAAGCTGGCCCAGATCGGCGTGCGCGAGTCGATCGCGGACACCGCCCGGGTGCTGGGCCGGCAGGTCGCCGCGATCGTGTGGCGTACCTACGAGCAGGCCCGGATCGACGAGATGGCCGCCTACGCGGGCGTGCCCGTCGTGAACGCCCTGACCGACCAGTTCCACCCCTGTCAGGTGCTCGCCGACCTGCAGACGATCGCCGAGCACCGCGGCGGCGTCGCGGCGCTGGCCGGCCAGACGCTGGCGTATGTGGGCGACGGCGCGAACAACATGGCGCAGTCGTACCTGCTGGGCGGCGCAACAGCCGGCATGCACGTGCGGGTGGGAACGCCCGCCGAGCGCGTCCCGGACCCCGCGGTCGTGGCCGCTGCGGAGGCGATCGCCGCCGGGACGGGCGGGTCGGTGCTCGTCACGGCCGACGTCGCCGCCGCGGTGGCCGGTGCGGACGCCGTCGCGACGGACACGTGGGTCTCGATGGGCGACGACCGGTCGAAGGACGAGGCCGTGCGGTTGTTCTCGCCGTACCGCCTCGACGCAGCGCTGCTCGGCACTGCCGCGCCCGACGCCGTCGTCCTTCACTGCCTGCCCGCCTACCGGGGGATGGAGGTCACGGCGGACGTCCTCGACGGCCCGCAGTCCGTGATCTTCGACGAGGCGGAGAACCGGCTGCACGCGCAGAAGGCGATCCTGACCCGGCTGCTGGAGTGGTCGTGACGGGTACCGAGAGCGTGCCGGTCACGGGACTGCCCCCGACGAAGGCGGCGCGGCACGCCGCGATCACCCGGGCCCTCGGGCGTGAGGCGATCCGGTCGCAGGGTGAGCTCGCGGCGGTCCTCGCGGGGGAGGGCCTGCACGTCACGCAGGCGACGCTCTCGCGTGACCTCGTCGAGCTGCGCGCCGTCCGCATCCGGCTGCCGGACAGGACCTTGGCCTATGCGGTGCCGGGTGAGGGCGGCAACCGGACCCCGCAGATCGAGGACACGGAGCATCTGGCGACCCGCCTCGCCCGTCTCTGCGCCGAGCTGCTCGTCACTGCCGAGGCGTCGGGCAACCTGGTCGTGCTCCGGACGCCTCCAGGCGCGGCGCAGTTCCTCGCCTCGGCCATCGACCACTCGGTGATGCCGGGGGTGCTCGGCACGATCGCCGGCGATGACACGGTCCTGGTGATCAGCGGTGAGGCCGGCGGCCAGGCCGTGGCCCAGCGGTTCCTAGATCTCGCGGGCAGCCGCGAGTACGCACGAGACGTGAGGGATGAGACGTGAGCAAGGTTCTGACGGAGCTGCCGGTCGGCGAGCGCGTGGGCATCGCTTTCTCGGGTGGGCTCGACACCTCGGTCGCCGTTGCGTGGATGCGGCATCGCGGCGCGATCCCCTGCACGTACACCGCGGATCTCGGCCAGTACGACGAGCCGGAGATCGACCAGGTGCCGGGCCGGGCGATGATCTACGGCGCCGAGCTCTCCCGCTCGGTGGACTGCAAGTCCGCGCTGGTCGAGGAGGGCCTTGCGGCGCTGGCCTGTGGTGCGTTCCACATCCGGAGCGGCGGCCGGTCCTACTTCAACACCACGCCGCTGGGTCGCGCGGTCACGGGCACGCTGCTCGTGCGCGCCATGCAGGCCGACGACGTGGAGATCTGGGGCGACGGGTCGACCTTCAAGGGCAACGACATCGAGCGGTTCTACCGGTACGGGCTGCTGGCCAACCCGTCGCTGCGGATCTACAAGCCGTGGCTCGACAAGGCGTTCGTCGCCGAGCTTGGCGGTCGGGCCGAGATGAGCCAGTTCCTGGTGGAGCACTCCCTGCCGTATCGCGACAGCGCTGAGAAGGCCTACTCGACGGACGCCAACATCTGGGGCGCCACCCACGAGGCCAAGACCCTCGAGAGCCTGGACGTCTCGCTCGAGACGGTCGAGCCGATCATGGGTGTGCGGTTCTGGGACCCGGCTGTGGCCATCGAGTCCGAGGACGTGACGATCGCGTACGAGCGTGGTCGGCCGGTGGCGATCAACGGGGTCCGCTTCAGCGACCCGGTCGCCCTGGTCGTCGAGGCGAACGCCATCGGCGGTCGGCACGGGTTCGGCATGTCCGACCAGATCGAGAACCGCATCATCGAGGCGAAGTCGCGCGGCATCTACGAGGCGCCCGGCATGGCTCTGCTGTTCGCCGCCTATGAGCGGCTGGTCAACGCGATCCACAACGAGGACACGGTCGCGAACTACCACGTCGAGGGTCGCCGCCTGGGCCGGCTCCTGTACGAGGGCCGTTGGCTCGACCCGCAGGCGCTCATGGTGCGCGAGTCGATCCAGCGGTGGATCGCTTCGGTCGTGACCGGTGAGGTGACGTTGCGGCTTCGGCGTGGCGAGGACTACACGATCCTGCGTACCGACGGCCCCGGGTTCTCCTACCACCCCGACAGGCTGTCGATGGAGCGCACCGAGTCGGCCGCCTTCGGCCCGACCGACAGGATCGGCCAGCTCACCATGCGCAACCTCGACATCGCGGACTCCCGTGCCAAGCTCGAGCTCTACGCGCAGCAGCCGGTGGACCAGGGCCAGGTGCTCGTCGAGCACGGCACCCTGTTCGGTGCCCTGCCCGCCGGTGGCGCCGACGTCATCTCGGACAACCCGTCCGTCGCTGGCGACGAGGAAGCCGCGCTCGAGAGCGCCGCCATGGAAGTCGGGACGGACTGACGTGGCCAGCACACCGTCGGGCGCTCTGTGGGGCGGCCGGTTCAGCGGGGGGCCGGCTGACGCGTTGGTGGCGTTGTCGCGCAGCACGCACTTCGACTGGCGGTTGGCCGACGTCGACCTGCGCGGCTCGATCGCGCACGCCCGGGTGCTCCACCGCGCCGGTCTGCTCGACGACGACGCGCTCGCCGCGATGGTGGCTGCCCTCGAGCAGCTGCGGGCGGATGTCGCGTCAGGAGCCTTCGGTCCGAGCCCCGACGACGAGGACGTGCACTCCGCGCTGGAACGGGGTCTGATCGAGCGCGCGGGCCCCGACCTGGGCGGCCGGCTGCGGGCCGGCCGCTCCCGGAACGACCAGATCGCGACGCTCGTCCGCATGTACCTGCGCGAGGAGGCGCGTTCACTCGCGCGCGGCGTGCTGGACGTCGTGGATGCTCTCCTCGGGCAGGCGGCCGCCCATCCCGCGGCGCCCATGCCGGGCCGGACGCACATGCAGCACGCACAACCCGTGCTCCTCGCGCACCACCTGCTGGCGCACGTCTGGCCGCTCCTGCGCGACGTCGAGCGCTGGCTCGACTGGGACCGCCGGGCGGCGCGCTCGCCGTACGGCTCCGGCGCGTTGGCGGGCTCGTCGCTGGGACTGGACCCGGCTGCAGTCGCGGCCGATCTCGGGTTCGACGGGCCGGTGGAGAACTCCATCGACGGCACGGCAGCGCGCGACGTCGTCGCAGAGTTCGCCTTCGTCGCCGCCATGGTGGGCGTGGACCTGTCCCGCATCGCCGAGGAGGTCGTGATCTGGGCGACCAAGGAGTTCGGGTTCGTGCGGCTCGCCGACGCCTACTCGACCGGGTCGAGCATCATGCCGCAGAAGAAGAACCCCGACGTGGCCGAGCTTGCCCGTGGCAAGGCCGGTCGTCTCATCGGCGATCTCACCGGCCTGCTCGCGACGCTCAAGGGCCTCCCGTTGGCGTACAACCGCGACCTGCAGGAGGACAAGGAGCCGGTGTTCGACCAGGTCGACACCTTGCACCTGCTGCTGCCTGCGGTTGCCGGGATGATGGCGACCTTGGAGTTCGACACGGATCGTCTCGCGGGCCTGGCGCCGCAAGGCTTCTCGCTGGCGACGGACGTGGCTGAGTGGCTGGTGCGGCAGGGCGTGCCGTTCCGCCAGGCCCATGAGGTCGCGGGAGCGTGCGTCCGCGCGTGCGAGGAGCGCGGGATCGAGCTGTGGGACCTGTCGGACGCTGAGCTGGCGGCCGTGTCGCCGGCCCTGACGCCGGCGGTCCGTCAGGTGCTGACGGTGGCCGGCTCGCTCGCCTCCCGCTCGGCGGTCGGTGGAACGGCACCCGTCCGTGTCGCCGAGCAGCTCTCGGCCGCGCAGGCCCGCGTGGCGGAGATGCGCGGCCTCGTCGGGGCGCGGTAGCTCGGGAGGGCCATGACCGTCGACGTCAGCGCACTCGCAGTACGGGTGCGCCTGGCCGCGCCGAGGCTCGGCGCGGTGCGCCTGGTGTGCATCGACGGTCCGGCTGGATCCGGAAAGACGACGCTTGCCGATCGGTTTGTGCGTGAGCTCGGCGCTGGCGCCGCGGTGGTCCACATGGACGACCTGTACGAGGGCTGGAGCGGCCTCGGCGACGTCTGGCCGCGGGTCGAGGCGCACATCCTCAGGCCCCTCGGCGTTGGCGGTCCCGCGCGCTACCTGCGCTACGACTGGCGCGAGGAGCGTTTCGCCGACTGGGTCGACGTGCCGATCCCGGAGGTCCTCGTGCTGGAGGGCTGCGGGAGCGCGCCTCGGGCGGTCGACGACCGCGCGGTCCTGCGAGTGTTCGTGACGGCGCCGACTGCCGTCCGGCTGGCGCGCGGCCTGGCCCGCGACGGTGAGGCCCTGCGGGACCGCTGGCTCGCCTGGATGGACGCCGAGGCGGGCGAGCTGGGCCGGGAGCGAACCCGCGAGCGTGCCGATGTCGTCATCGTCACGGCGGCGGACCCGCAGGGGGAGGCTGGCCCGGCCGAGGCGCCGGCGCGCGCCTAGGGTGGCCCGATGGACCGCGACAGCGCCTGGCTTGCCGACTCGGTGTTGGAGGTAGCCCCGCGGCTCCTCGGGTCGACTCTCACCACGGTGCTCCCGAACGGCACGGTCACCGTGCGGATCACGGAGGTCGAGGCCTACGACGGCGCGCAGGACCCCGGGTCGCACGCCTACAGGGGGCTCTCCCCGCGCAACGCCGTGATGTTCGGCCCGCCTGGGCACCTGTACGTCTATCGGCACCTGGGTCTGCACGTGTGCGCGAACGTCGTGACGGGGCGGGACGGAGCCGCCTCGGCCGTGCTCCTGCGTGCGGGTGAGGTGATCGAGGGGGCGGACCTGGCCCGTGTCCGGCGGGTGCGCCGCGGTGTCGTGCGCGCCTCGGTCGATCTTGCCCGTGGCCCCGCCCGTCTCGCCGATGCAGTCGGGATCACGCTCGACCTCGACGGCTGCGACCTCCTCGATGCCGGCCCGGTCCGCCTCCGCCCGCCTGCGGACCACTCGACGGTCTGGCACACCGGACCGCGGGTGGGTGTCTCAGGCGTCGGTGGTGACGCCGCCGTCCACCCATGGCGGTTCTGGCTGCCGGGGGAGCCGACGGTCTCCGACTACCGCGCGGCGGCGCCCCGGCGCCGCGCGGGGGTCGCACAGCGGATCGGCACGCGTGGTTCCGGCGCGGACGCGGCACACTGAGCGGTGCACGGCGGGGAACGGCCCCGTCGGCGTCGAAGGAGCATCGGTGACGCACATCCTGGACGAGCTGGCGTGGCGGGGGCTGTTGGCCCAGACCACTGACGAGGCGGCCTTGCGTGAGGCCCTGTCGGCCGGACCCGTCACCGTCTATTGCGGATTCGACCCGACGGCGCCCAGCCTGCACCACGGCAACCTCGTCCAGCTCATCCTGCTGCGCCACCTCCAGCTCGCCGGCCACCGTGTGCTGGCACTCGTCGGTGGCGCCACCGGGATGATCGGCGACCCGCGGATGTCGGGGGAGCGGGTCCTCAACACCAAGGAGACGGTCGCGAGCTGGGTCGAGCGACTGCGGGAGCAGATCTCACGCATCCTCGACCTCGGCGGGGACAACCCGGCGACGCTCGTGAACAACCTCGACTGGACGGGCGAGCTGCGCGCGATCGACTTCCTCCGCGACGTCGGCAAGCACTACCGACTCGGAACGATGCTGGCGAAGGACACCGTGGCCCGCCGGCTCGCCTCCGAGGACGGGATCAGCTTCACGGAGTTCAGCTACCAGATCCTTCAGGGCCTGGACTTCCTGGAGCTGTACCGACGGTACGGCTGCACGCTCCAGACGGGAGGCAACGACCAGTGGGGCAACCTCTTGTCCGGTGTGGAACTAGTCCGCAAGGCTGACCGCGGAGCGGCGCACGCTCTGACCACGCCGCTCATCACCAAGTCGGACGGGACGAAGTTCGGCAAGACGGAAGGCGGCGCCGTGTGGCTCGCCGCGGACATGATGACGCCCTACGCCTTCTACCAGTTCTGGGTGAACACCGACGATGCGGACGTCGTGCCCTACCTCCGGACCTTCACCTTCCGAACTCCGGAGGAGATCGCCCAGCTGGAGGATGCCGTCTTGGAGCGCCCGCAAGCGCGCGAGGCGCAGCGCGCGCTGGCGCAGGACGTCACGACCCTCGTCCACGGACGGGGCGCTACGGAGAAGGTGATCGCCGCGAGCCGAGCGCTCTGTTCGGCCGAGGTGACCTTGCCGACCTGGATGAGGCAACCCTTGAGGCCGCGGTGGCGGAGCTCCCGAGGGCCATGGCGCGCACCGAGGGCCCGGAGGTCGTCGACCTTCTCGTCGAGGCCGGCCTCGTCGCAGGGCGCGGGGCAGGGCGCAGGGCGATCGCTGACGGTGGGGTCTCGGTGAACAACGCGCGCGTGACCGAGGAGGACGCCATCCTCCCCGTGGCGGAGCTCCTCCACGGCCGGTTCGCCATCCTCCGACGCGGCAAGCGAACCCTTGCCGTCGTCGAGCGCCCCTTGCCACCTCGAGTCTGAGGTCAGCACCAGCCGTGCGGCGCCCTACTCCGGTGGAGTAGGGCGCCGTGCTGTGTCCCAGGACACGTGGCCGCGGGAGCGGCAACTCATGGGGCCAACCGGGCGGCCAGACGAGCCCCAGATGGCCGACAACGGCCTGACCTGCGAAAACACCCACACGCGGTCCGCGACACGCCCGGGCGTCGAGCCGGTTTGACGAAGCGCGAGGGGCTGCGTAATGTTTCACCTCGTCGCCCGGCAGGGAGGAACGGACCAGGAAGCGCAAGTCGCTACCGAGGCCGGTCCCCCGGGCACCACCCCCTGGCAAGTCCTCCACGGATGCTTCGGCACCCGGCGGTTGGCGCGCCAAAGGGTGAGGATAGCTGATGTCGAACACGGATCTGGCCAAGAACCGCGCGAGCGGCTCACGGAAAGCCCGAGTTGACAACGGAAATCCGAACGGATAAAGTAGAACGGTTGCCTCCGGTAAGGCCGAAAAGCCAGCACGGATGCGCGTCCGCTCCTTGAGAACTCAACAGCGTGCCAAAAGTCGATGCCAACTGTCATCGCCGACAATGCACGGTCAGCCATTGGCTGGTCCTGCCCCCGCGGCGCTGACTTGGCAAGATGAAATGCGACAGCATTTGATCAGGCCAGATTAAATCGGTCCTTCGGGGCCACTTCGTTAGTCGGTCAACCGCGTTCGCGCGGCTTACCAAGAGACATTTAACGGAGAGTTTGATCCTGGCTCAGGACGAACGCTGGCGGCGTGCTTAACACATGCAAGTCGAACGGTGATCTAGGTGCTTGCACCTGGTGATCAGTGGCGAACGGGTGAGTAACACGTGAGCAACCTGC
This sequence comes from uncultured Actinomycetota bacterium, assembly GCA_963807045.1. Lineage (GTDB taxonomy): Bacteria > Actinomycetota > Actinomycetes > Actinomycetales > Cellulomonadaceae > Actinotalea. The sequence goes on from CAWDZL010000003.1 coordinate 21,507, forward strand.
CCCCGACTCCGGGATAACCCCGAGAAATCGGAGCTAATACCGGATACGAGACGCACGGGCATCTGTAGCGTCTGGAAAGAATTTCGGTCGGGGATGGGCTCGCGGCCTATCAGCTTGTTGGTGGGGTAATGGCCCACCAAGGCGACGACGGGTAGCCGGCCTGAGAGGGCGACCGGCCACACTGGGACTGAGACACGGCCCAGACTCCTACGGGAGGCAGCAGTGGGGAATATTGCACAATGGGCGAAAGCCTGATGCAGCGACGCCGCGTGGGGGATGAAGGCCTTCGGGTTGTAAACCCCTTTCAGCAGGGAAGAAGCGAAAGTGACGGTACCTGCAGAAGAAGCGCCGGCTAACTACGTGCCAGCAGCCGCGGTAATACGTAGGGCGCAAGCGTTGTCCGGAATTATTGGGCGTAAAGAGCTCGTAGGCGGTTTGTCGCGTCTGCTGTGAAAACCCGAGGCTCAACCTCGGGCCTGCAGTGGGTACGGGCAGACTAGAGTGCGGTAGGGGAGACTGGAATTCCTGGTGTAGCGGTGGAATGCGCAGATATCAGGAGGAACACCGATGGCGAAGGCAGGTCTCTGGGCCGCAACTGACGCTGAGGAGCGAAAGCATGGGGAGCGAACAGGATTAGATACCCTGGTAGTCCATGCCGTAAACGTTGGGCACTAGGTGTGGGGCTCATTCCACGAGTTCCGTGCCGCAGCAAACGCATTAAGTGCCCCGCCTGGGGAGTACGGCCGCAAGGCTAAAACTCAAAGGAATTGACGGGGGCCCGCACAAGCGGCGGAGCATGCGGATTAATTCGATGCAACGCGAAGAACCTTACCAAGGCTTGACATATACCGAAAACTCATGGAGACATGGGGTCCGCAAGGGCGGTATACAGGTGGTGCATGGTTGTCGTCAGCTCGTGTCGTGAGATGTTGGGTTAAGTCCCGCAACGAGCGCAACCCTCGTCCTATGTTGCCAGCACGTAATGGTGGGGACTCATAGGAGACTGCCGGGGTCAACTCGGAGGAAGGTGGGGATGACGTCAAATCATCATGCCCCTTATGTCTTGGGCTTCACGCATGCTACAATGGCCGGTACAAAGGGCTGCGATACCGCAAGGTGGAGCGAATCCCAAAAAGCCGGTCTCAGTTCGGATTGGGGTCTGCAACTCGACCCCATGAAGTCGGAGTCGCTAGTAATCGCAGATCAGCAACGCTGCGGTGAATACGTTCCCGGGCCTTGTACACACCGCCCGTCAAGTCACGAAAGTCGGTAACACCCGAAGCCGGTGGCCCAACCCTTGTGGAGGGAGCCGTCGAAGGTGGGACTGGCGATTGGGACTAAGTCGTAACAAGGTAGCCGTACCGGAAGGTGCGGCTGGATCACCTCCTTTCTAAGGAGCATCTCGGCGCCGCAAGGCGTCCAGAACCCACTACTCGGGCGAACGTCTCGAGGTGGGAGCTCATGGGTGGAACATCGACCAGTGGCGCGTCACTTGAGTGTCTCAGTACCTCCTTAGGGAGTGGAACCTGACACGCAAGGGGCGCGCTTCGGCACGCTGTTGGGTCCTGAGGGAACGGGCGAAAGCCTGACCTCGGGCCGATGCGGTCTTGTGATTGCATCGGTACGTCGGACCGCAGTCCCCGGATGAACCACTCCGCTTCGCGGAGCAGGCGCCGGAAGGATCTGCGGGCCCGCCCGTAGCTTGAGAACTGCACAGTGGACGCGAGCATCTTTATAACAAGTCTTTGTGGCAAGTTAACAAGGGCATACGGTGGATGCCTTGGCACCAGGAGCCGAAGAAGGACGTAGTAGCCTGCGATAAGCCTCGGGGAGTTGGCAAACGAACAGTGATCCGAGGATTTCCGAATGGGGAAACCCAGCTGGAGTCATGTCCAGTTACCCACGCCTGAATATATAGGGCGTGTGGAGGGAACGTGGGGAAGTGAAACATCTCAGTACCCACAGGAAGAGATATTCCGTGAGTAGTGGCGAGCGAAAGCGGAGAAGGCCAAACCGTTGGCGTGTGATAGCCGGCAGGCGTTGCGTCAGCGGGGTTGTGGGACCGTTCGGGGAGTGCTGCCGCATTCCCAGGGAGTCAGAAAGTCGCGTCATAGTCGAAGGGCATTGAAAGGCCCGGCACAGAGGGTGCTACCCCCGTAGACGAAATGGCGTGACCTCCCGAGCGGGATCCCAAGTAGCACGGGGCCCGAGAAATCCCGTGTGAATCTGGAGAGACCACTCTCTAAGCCTAAATACTCCCTGGTGACCGATAGCGGACAAGTACCGTGAGGGAAAGGTGAAAAGTACCCCGGGAGGGGAGTGAAATAGTACCTGAAACCGTGTGCCTACAATCCGTCGGAGCCTCCCTAGCAGGGGTGACGGCGTGCCTTTTGAAGAATGAGCCTGCGAGTTAGTGGTACGTGGCGAGGTTAACCCGAGTGGGGAAGCCGTAGCGAAAGCGAGTCCGAATAGGGCGATTGAGTCGCGTGCTCTAGACCCGAAGCGAAGTGATCTAGCCATGGGCAGGTTGAAGCGCGGGTAAGACCGCGTGGAGGACCGAACCCACCTGGGTTGAAAACCGGGGGGATGACCTGTGGTTAGGGGTGAAAGGCCAATCAAACTTCGTGATAGCTGGTTCTCCCCGAAATGCATTTAGGTGCAGCGTCACGTGTTTCTTGCCGGAGGTAGAGCTACTGGATGGCCGATGGGCCCTACAAGGTTACTGACGTCAGCCAAACTCCGAATGCCGGTAAGTGAGAGCGTGGCAGTGAGACGGCGGGGGATAAGCTTCGTCGTCGAGAGGGAAACAACCCAGACCACCAGCTAAGGCCCCCAAGCGTATGCTAAGTGGGAAAGGATGTGGAGTTGCACAGACAACCAGGAGGTTGGCTTAGAAGCAGCCACCCTTGAAAGAGTGCGTAATAGCTCACTGGTCAAGTGATTCCGCGCCGACAATGTAACGGGGCTCAAGCATACCGCCGAAGCTGTGGCATTCACACAACAGCCAGGTCTTCGTGATCCAGGCGTGTGGATGGGTAGGGGAGCGTCGTGTGGCGAGTGAAGCTGCGGGGTAACCCAGTGGTGGACGCCACACGAGTGAGAATGCAGGCATGAGTAGCGAAAGACGGGTGAGAAACCCGTCCGCCGAATGACCAAGGGTTCCAGGGCCAGGCTAATCCGCCCTGGGTAAGTCGGGACCTAAGGCGAGGCCGACAGGCGTAGTCGATGGACAACGGGTTGATATTCCCGTACCGGCGAAGAACCGCCCATACCGAATCCGGTGATGCTAAGTGCCCAAAGCGCTGGCACGTCCCTTCGGGGACAGCTGGCGTGGAGCGCACGATCCAATCCGGTACTAGGTAAGCGCATTAACAGGGGTGACGCAGGAAGGTAGCCCAGCGTGGCGATGGTTGACCACGTGCAAGGTCGTAGGGCGAGGTGTAGGCAAATCCGCACCTCACATAGCCTGAGAGCCGATGACGAACCGCTCAAGCGGGAGTGGGTAATCCTATGCTGCCAAGAAAAGCCTCGGCGCGAGGTTCTAGCCGCCCGTACCCTAAACCGACTCAGGTGGTCAGGTAGAGAATACCAAGGCGATCGAGAGAATCGTGGTTAAGGAACTCGGCAAAATGCCCCCGTAACTTCGGGAGAAGGGGGGCCTGAGGCGTGTACCCACTTGCTGGGGAAGCGTTTGAAGGCCGCAGAGACCAGGGAGAAGCGACTGTTTACTAAAAACACAGGTCCGTGCGAAGTCGCAAGACGATGTATACGGACTGACGCCTGCCCGGTGCTGGAAGGTTAAGAGGACGGGTCAGTGCTTCGGCGCGAAGCTCAGAATTTAAGCCCCAGTAAACGGCGGTGGTAACTATAACCATCCTAAGGTAGCGAAATTCCTTGTCGGGTAAGTTCCGACCTGCACGAATGGCGTAACGACTTCTCCGCTGTCTCAACCGCGAACTCGGCGAAATTGCACTACGAGTAAAGATGCTCGTTACGCGCAGCAGGACGGAAAGACCCCGGGACCTTTACTATAGCTTGGTATTGGTGTTCGGGACGGCTTGTGTAGGATAGGTGGGAGACTGTGAAGCCGGCACGCCAGTGCTGGTGGAGTCAACGTTGAAATACCACTCTGGTCGTTCTGGACATCTAACTTCGGTCCGTAATCCGGATCAGGGACAGTGCCTGGTGGGTAGTTTAACTGGGGCGGTTGCCTCCCAAAATGTAACGGAGGCGCTCAAAGGTTCCCTCAGCCTGGTTGGCAATCAGGTGGCGAGTGCAAGTGCACAAGGGAGCTTGACTGTGAGACTGACAGGTCGAGCAGGGACGAAAGTCGGAACTAGTGATCCTCTGGTGGCTTGTGGAAGCGCCAGGGCTCAACGGATAAAAGGTACCCCGGGGATAACAGGCTGATCTTGCCCAAGAGTCCATATCGACGGCATGGTTTGGCACCTCGATGTCGGCTCGTCGCATCCTGGGGCTGGAGTAGGTCCCAAGGGTTGGGCTGTTCGCCCATTAAAGCGGTACGCGAGCTGGGTTTAGAACGTCGTGAGACAGTTCGGTCCCTATCCGCTGCGCGCGCAGGAAACTTGAGAAGGGCTGTCCCTAGTACGAGAGGACCGGGACGGACGAACCTCTGGTGTGCCAGTTGTTCCGCCAGGAGCACGGCTGGTTGGCTACGTTCGGAAGGGATAACCGCTGAAAGCATCTAAGCGGGAAGCCTGCTTCAAGATGAGGTTTCCATGGGGTTCGCCCCGAGAGGCTCCCAGCAGACCACTGGGTTGATAGGCCGGATGTGGAAGTGTGGACTAAAGACACACGAAGCTGACCGGTACTAATAGGCCGATGACTTGACACACACTTGTTGTGCTACGCGTCCACTGTGCGGTTCCCGAGATGCGGTCGGGAACTGATTGACATCTCCATAGAGTTACGGCGGTCATAGCGAAGGGGAAACGCCCGGCTCCATTCCGAACCCGGAAGCTAAGCCCTTCTGCGCCGATGGTACTGCATGGGTGACTGTGTGGGAGAGTAGGTCGCCGCCGGACACTTTTCAGAAAAGGCCACCCCTTCGGGGGTGGCCTTTTCTGTGCCCTGGATCGATGCCGTCTCGCCCGAAGATGGGCGGACGGAAGGTCCGTGAGAGGATTCTGTGTATGACGTGCCTGGAGGATCGATGACTGCCGACGGCTCTCGTGCGGGTGGCAAGGCCGTCGGCGACGGCGCGGGTTTCGGTCGGGGCGGAGGTCCCAAGAGGACAACGCGGGGCCCTGGCGGGGCCCACGCCACCCCGGGGGCGACGGGCGGGGGCGGTGGCCGAGGCCAGGCGTCGCGGGACTGGAGCTCTGGCCGCCCGGCTGACTCCGGCGAGCTTGCGCCACGTCGCGCTGGCTCAGCGTCGGGACGTCGGACAGTCGGTGGCGGGGGGTCGGATCCGAAGGCGTTGGAGGGCCCTCTCCAGGGCCCGGGCGGCCGGACCCCGCGCTCTGGAGCGACGCGATCGGCAGCTCCTGGGCAGTCGGGGCCGCGGCAGGCCGGCCGGACCGGCGATGCGAAGAAGCGCGGCTCCGGTGTTGCGGGTGAGCGGGCCGATCGGCGTGCCGCGCCTGCCGGGTCGTCGGTTGACGCTCCAGGTCGAGGGCGTGAGAGCTCGCGTCCCGGAAGGGGCGGAGCAGCTTCGGCGTCGGCCGCTTGGTCTTCGGGTGGGCGAGGCCGATCCGGGGGGCAGAGCGGAGTACGCGGGCGAGAAGGGGCCTCGGCGAGCTCACGGCGCGAGGACCTCGGTCGTCCGAGGCCGCTGGACACGGACGAGCGATCCGGCGCGCCACTGCTGCCAGAGTCAGTGGTTGCGGCGGATCTGGACCGTGCTGCACGGGGCCGACTGCGGACACTGAGCAAGGACAACGCGGACGCCGTTGCGCGGCATCTCGTCATGGCGGGCAGGCTCCTCGAGGAGGACCCAGAAGTCGCCTATGCGCACGCGCAGGAGGCAGTCCGGCGTGCAGGGCGGGTCGACGTCGTGCGTGAGGCCGCGGGCATCACTGCGTATCGTGTGGGGCGCTATGCGGAGGCGTTGCGCGAGCTTCGGACGGCGCGTCGGCTGAACGGGTCGGACGAGCATGTTGCGCTCATGGCGGACTGTGAGCGCGGCCTTGGTCGTCCAGAGCGGGCCCTTGCCCTCGCTCACGAGCACGCTGGTGACCTCTCCGGCGAGGCACGTGTCGAGATGGCGATTGTCGCCTCGGGCGCGCGCCTCGATCTCGGTGACCCCGAGGCGGCTCTCGCCGAACTGAGTGCGCCTGCCTTGCGCGAGGAGCGGGCGCCGCTTTCTTGGCGGATCGACGAGGCGCGTGCAGCGGCGTTGTCCGCTGGAGGGCGCGCCGAGGAGGCAGCACAGATTCTTGCGGCTCTTCCTGCGGAGGCGTTCGGCCCCGAGGAGGTTGAGGTTGTGGACCTTGAGGAGGACGACTCCGAGGATGACGGCGCTGGTCTGGAGAAGGTGCCGGGCCAGGACGGTGCCGAGGACGAGGCGAGGACGGACGGAGCCGCGAGCGGGCGGGCAGAATGACCCTTCTCCCGTGCGACCAGGCGCTGGCGGTCCACTATGACCTTGCCCTCGTCGACCTGGACGGCGTCGTCTACCTCGGCCCCGAGCCTGTTGATCACGCGTCGGGCGCGCTAGGAGATGCGCGGGCGATGGGGATCGGGGTGGTGTTCGTCACCAACAACGCCTCGCGGGCGCCGGAGAGCGTCGCAGCGCACCTAACGCAGCTCGGCGTAGCTGCCCGCCCCTCGGAGGTTCTCACCTCGGCGCATGTGGCCGTTGCGATGCTGGCTGACGTGGTCACGCCCGGTGCACGGGTGCTTGTCGTCGGTGCCGAGAGCCTCCAGGTGGCGGTCCGGTCCGCCGGCTACCAGGTCGTTGGCTCGGCGGACGAGGAGCCCAGCGCTGTCATTCAAGGCTTCGGCCCAGCCGTGAGCTGGGAGGATCTGGCCGAGGCGTCGTATGCCATTCAGCACGGCGCGAAGTTCGTGGCGACGAACATGGACCTCACTCAGCCCAAGGACCGCGGTATCGCTCCGGGCAACGGCACTCTCGTGGGAGCGGTGGTGACGACGACGGGTGTGGAGCCGCTGAGTGCGGGCAAGCCGGAACCCACGATGTTCCGGCAGGCGGCGACGGATCGGGGCGCAACACGACCACTTGTCGTGGGCGACCGGCTCGACACCGACCTGGGCGGTGCCCGGGCGGCGGGCTACGACGGGCTCCTCGTGCTCACGGGGGTGAGCACGGTGGTTGACGCGGTTCTGGCTCCGCCACATCAACGTCCGGCGTACCTCGGACGGGACCTGCGGAGCCTGCTCGTTCCGCACCCCGCGCCAGTACTCGCAGGCGACGGCTGGTGGGAGTGCCGTGGGGCCCGGGCGCGCGTGCGGAGCGGTGTCCTCAATGTCGAGGGCGACGGACAGGAGGCCCTCGACCGGTCGAGGGCGGCCTGCTCGGCTGCGTGGGAGGCCGCGGATCGCGGCGAGGCGATCGACGTCGACCGGCTGCCCTCGCTCGACCGCTGAGAGCGCAGGCGCCCGAGCCTGTGGAGCCGCGCGGTTCGGTCCCCACGGACCGGTAGCGTGGGGGCGACCGCAGCGATGAAGGAGGAGCCGTGGAGGAGTCGACGGGCGACGCCGAGGTCGACGCCGCCCTCGCCGACCTCGAGACCCTCGAACACCGCCCTCTGGTCGAGCACGTGGCTGTCTTCGAGACTGTGCACGCCGCTCTGGGTCACCGGTTGGCCGGGTCCGACGGGTGAGTGTCCACGTGGCGCGCCTCGATGCCGAGCTCGTCCGCCGGGGCCTCGCACGGTCGCGTTCCCGCGCAGCCGAGCTCGTCGGTGCGGGACGGGTGCGAGTCGGGTCGTCCGTGGCCCGCAAGCCGTCGCAGCAGGTCGCATCCGACTGTCCCATCGGCGTCGAGGACCACCCTGGCGAGAAGGTCTACGTCTCACGTGCTGCTCTGAAGCTGGCGGGGGCACTGGATGCGATCTCAGCCGCCGGCGGCGCCGGCCCCGACCCGGCCGGAGCGCGCTGCCTCGACGCGGGAGCGTCGACAGGCGGTTTCACCCAGGTCCTGCTCGAGCGCGGCGCCCTCCACGTCGACGCTGTCGACGTCGGGCACGGGCAGATCGCGCCTGAGGTGGCCGCCGACGAGCGCGTGACCGTCTACGAGGGCATGAACGTTCGCACCCTCCCTGCTGAGCTGAACTCGGCGGATCTGGTGGTCGCAGACCTGTCGTTCATCTCGCTCACCGTGGTCATTGGGTCACTCCTGGCGGCCACAGCACGGAGCGGCCAGCTGTTCCTCATGGTCAAGCCTCAGTTCGAGGTTGGGCGCGAGCGGCTCGGCGCCTCGGGCGTCGTCGGATCCGCGGAGCTCCGCGTGGAGGCTGTCCTCGGCGTCGTGGGCGCGGCCGTGCGCCTCGGTGCCATGCTCCGCGGGGTGGTGCCCAGTCCGCTGCCTGGCCCTGCGGGCAACCGGGAGTACTTCGTATGGCTCGTCCCGGGTGACCAGGGCGACCAGGGCGCCCGCGAGGTGCCTGTGGCGGCGAGGGATGCCGTCCGTCATGCCGTGTACGACGGCGTGACGGTCCTGCTCGACGACGGAAGGCTGCTCCCTTGAACGGGTCCGTCCTGGTCATCACCCACACGGGCCGGCCGGAGGCCGTCGGTGCGGCGGACGAGGTAGTCGCCGCCCTCGAGGCGGTTGGTATCCACGCCGTGCGTGAGCATGAGGGCGCGGTCCTCGACGAGCTCGGCATGGTCATCGTGCTCGGTGGCGACGGCACGATCCTGCGTGCCGCCGAACTGACCCGTGGCACCCCAGTACCGCTCCTCGGGTTCAACCTCGGGCACGTCGGGTTCCTGGCGGAGGCCGAGCGCGAGGACATCGCCGACGCCGTCGGGCGGATCGCGGCAGGCGAGTACGACGTCGAGGAGCGCGGCACGATCGAGGTGCGCGTGCTGCGGCCCGGCGGTGCGGTCGAGCACGGCTGGGCGCTGAACGACGCGACCATCGAGAAGGTGGATCGTGCCCGGATGGTCGAAGTGGTCGTCGAGGTGGACGGGCGGCCGTTGTCGTCGTTCGGGTGCGACGGGGTTGTGATGGCAACCTCGACCGGTTCCACGGCGCACGCCTTCTCCGCCGGCGGTCCGGTCGTGTGGCCCGACGTCGACGGCATGATCCTCGTCCCTGTGTCCGCGCACGCGCTGTTCGCGCGGCCGCTCGTGGTCGGGCCGCGCTCCGTCCTCGCCGTCGAGGTCCTCACCCGCTCGGTCAGCGGGGGAGTCCTCAGCTGCGACGGTCGCCGGACCTCGGAGGTTCCCGTCGGGACTCGGGTGGAGGTGCGTCGCAGTGCGCTGCCCGTGCGGCTTGCTCGCCTCACCCACGCGCCATTCACGGACCGGCTCGTGTCGCGGTTCGACCTCCCGGTCTCCGGATGGCGCGGACGCGTGTCGAACGGTGGATGGGCGGAGGAGCGCGAGGGCAGGGAACGGCGGTGATCGAAGAGATCCGGATCGAGAACCTTGGTGTCATCGCCGCGGCGCGCGTGCCTCTCGGCGCAGGGCTGACGGCGATCACCGGGGAGACCGGGGCCGGAAAGACCATGCTGCTCACCGGGCTGGCCCTGCTGCTCGGCGGCCGGGCTGACGCGGCGCGGGTCCGCGTGGGCGCCGACCAAGCCGTTGCGGAGGGCTGCTTCCTCGTCGAGCGGGACTCCGCCGTCGCGCAACGCGCCGCCGATGCCGGAGCAGATCTGGACGACGACGGTGCGCTCACGGTGCTGCGCACGGTGGCCGCGGCCGGTCGATCACGGGCGTACCTGGGCGGCCGCACGGTGCCGCAGGCGGTCCTGGCGGAGCTCGCCGAGCACCTCGTCACGGTGCACGGGCAGGCCGACCAGGCGCGGCTGCGATCAGCGGCTCGGCAACGAGCTGCCCTGGACGCATTCGCCGGGCCCGAGCACGGCCGCCTCCTGGAGGACTACCGCGTCGCATGGCACGAACGTCAGCGGATCTCCGGCGAGCTGGCCGACCTCGTCGGGCACGCGCAGGAGCGCGCCAGGGAGGCCGAGCTGCCTGCGTCTCGGGCTGGCTGAGGTCGAACGGGTCGACCCGCAGCCCGGCGAGGACCTGGAGCTGGCGAACGAGGCGGAGCGCCTGGGACATGCCGAGGATCTGCGGACCGCGGCGGCAGGCTGCGCACGCCGCCGTGACCGGGTCCGAGGATGCGATCGGGCCGGACGGGGCAGCCACCCTCGTGGACGCTGCCCGCCGGGCACTCGAACCGGTGGCGCGTCACGACGAGGAGCTGGCCTCGCTCGCCCAGCGCCTGGCCGAGGTGGAGTACGCGCTCTCGGACCTCGGTACCGAGCTGTCGCGCTACGGGGACCAGCTCCAGGCCGACCCGGGACGGCTCGAGGCGGTCCAGGAACGACGGGCGCAGCTGACGGCGTTGAGCCGGGCACACGGCGGGACGGTGGCCGAGGTGCTGGCCTGGGGGTCGTGGGCCGGCCTTCGCCTCCTCGAGCTCGAGCAGGGGGAGGATCGGACGGGCGAGCTGCGCGGGCGCATCGAGGCGCTCGATGCGGAGATCGGGCGGCTCGCGGCCACCATCGGTGAGGGACGCGGCGACGCCGCCGGGCGGCTCGCGGCAGCCGTGACGGACGAGCTGGCGGGCCTCGCGATGCCGTCGGCGCGCCTCGACGTCGTGGTCACACCGACGCCGCCGGGTCCGTGGGGGGCGGAGGAGATCGAGATGCGACTCGCTCCGCACGCCGGTGCTCCTGCGGTTCCGCTCGGCCAGGGTGCCTCGGGCGGTGAGCTCTCGCGCGTCATGCTCGCGATCGAGGTGGCGCTCGCGACGGCGCCCGGCTCCGGCGCCGTTCGGCCGCCGACCTTCGTCTTCGACGAGATCGACGCGGGCGTCGGAGGCAAGGCGGCGGTGGAGGTCGGCCGTCGGCTCGCAGGGCTGGGGCGGCAGGCACAGGTCGTCGTCGTCACCCATCTCGCGCAGGTGGCGGCGTTCGCTGATCAGCACGTCGTGGTCAGCAAGGACGCCGGTGAGGTCGTCACCGCATCGGACGTTCGGGTCGTCGAGGGTGAGGATCGGGTCCGCGAACTCGCGCGCATGCTGTCGGGCCGCGCGGACTCAGTCACAGCTCTGCGGCATGCCGCCGAACTCCTGGACCGCTCGACCGTGGGACGATAGGGCCCGATGAGACTTTTCGCGCGTCCTGGCCGCACCACGCCCGCAGCCGACGGCATCACCGGAACGGTTCGGGTCGACCGCAGGACGAAGAACCTGACCAAACGCCTCCGCCCCGGTGATGTCGCCGTGATCGACCACATCGACATCGACCGCGTGTCCGCCGAGGCCCTCGTCGGCTGTCGGCCCGCAGCCGTGCTCAACGCTGCCCGATCAACCTCCGGCCGCTACCCGAACCTCGGCCCGGAGATCCTCATCGGTGCCGGGGTCCCGCTGGTGGACGATCTCGGGCCGGACGTCATGGCACTGACCGAGGGGCAGCAGGTCCGGGTGGTCGGGGGCGAGATCCGCGTCGGCGATGCGGTGGTGGCGGAGGGAACGGCGCAGGACGCCGCGACGGTCGCCGCCGCGATGGACGAGGCCCGCGCCGGGCTCTCCACGCAACTCGAGGCCTTTGCGGCGAACACGATGGACTACCTGCGTCGCGAGCGCGACCTGCTGCTCGACGGCGTCGGTGTCCCCAACATCACTACGCCCCTCGATGGGCGTCAGGTACTGATCGTGGTGCGCGGGTACCACTACAAGGAAGACCTGGTGACGCTCCGGCCGTACATCAAGGAGTACCGGCCGGTGCTCATCGGCGTCGACGGCGGGGCGGACGCGATCCTCGAGGCCGGCTGGAAGCCGGACATGATCGTCGGCGACATGGACTCGGTGTCCGACAAGGCGCTCGCCTGCGGGGCCGAGGTCGTGGTGCACGCGTACCGGGACGGACGCGCCCCGGGGGTCGAGCGGGTGGAGCAGCTCGGCGTCCGGCACGTCGTGTTCCCCGCCACGGGCACCAGCGAGGACATCGCGATGCTTCTGGCGGACGACAAGGGCGCGGAGCTGATCGTCGCGGTGGGCACCCACGCGACGCTCGTCGAGTTCCTGGACAAGGGCCGCGCAGGTATGGCGAGCACCTTCCTCACGCGGCTTCGCGTGGGCGGGAAGCTCGTCGACGCGAAGGGCGTCTCGCGCCTCTACCGCCAGCGGATCTCCAGCTGGCAGCTCGCCTGGCTGGTGCTCGCCGGGCTCCTCGCCCTGGGGGTAGCGATCGCGTCCACTGCGGCGGGTCAGACGACCATGGGGCTCATCGGTGCGTGGCTGGACTCCGTGTGGTCCTCCGTGCGTGAACTGTTCGGCGGGGTGGCGTGATGCGCGCGCCCCAGAGGAGGACGTGGTGATCGACTTCCGGTACCACCTGGTGTCGCTGATCTCGGTGTTCCTGGCGCTCGCCGTCGGCATCGTGCTCGGCGCCGGGCCGCTCAAGGAGGCCATCGGCGACACGCTGACGGGCGAGGTCGACGACCTGCGCTCGAGCGCCGCCCAGCTCCGCACCGACCTGAACCGGTCGCAGACCGAGCTCTCGCACAGCGAGGACGCTTTCGCGACCGTCGCCCCGGACCTCCTGGCCGGCGTGCTGCCCGGACGTCGGGTGGCCATCGTCCAGCTGGGGAGCCCCGACGGCGGTGTCGCGAAGGACGTGGCGGACCGCTTCGCGCAGGCCGGGGCGACCGTCAGCGCGACCGTCAACCTCACCGACCAGTGGACGGACACCTCCCGGCGGACGTACCGGCAGACGCTCGCGGCCTCTGTGGCGGAGTACCTCGACCCTGCGCCGGAGGTATCGGCCGGCACTCCGGAGCAGCTCGCCGAGGCGCTCGTGCAGGCGCTCAGCAACCCGGACCCGGCCGACCCTGACGCCCTGAGCCAGGACGCCACCGTCGTTCTCCAGCTGCTCGTCGAAGGGGGACTCGTCGAGCTCGCCGGCGACGTCACACAGCCTGCCGACGCCGTCGTGGTGCTCGTCGGGTCTGACGCGGACACACCGGAGAAGGACCCCGATGCCGAGTCCACGCCCGACCCGTCGGATGAGGAGCTCGCGCTGCTGAAGGACGCGCAGTCGACGGTGGTGGAGGTTGCGCTCGCGGCGCAGCGTCGCGCCGAAGGCGTCGTCGTGGCCGGCTTCGGGCTCGCCGACGAGGGCGTCCTGCGACGTCTGCGCAGCGACGATGCCACCGCTTCTGCCGTGAGCACGGTCGCCTACGTCCAGTCCGTCGTCGGGGCGACGAGCGTGCCACTCGCGATGGCGGAGCGGATCAGTGGCGAGGTGGGGCACTATGGGCCCGACGACGGCGCCACTGCGCCAGTGCCGCCCCGGGTCGCACTGGCAGCCCCCGACCGCACGCCGAGCACGCCCGTCGACGGCGACGCGACACCGGACGGCACGCAGCCGACCCCGGGCGACGGGTCGAACGGGCAGGGATGACGGCGGTGCGAGGAGTCACGGCAGCGCTCGTCGCAGGTGGGACGACGGCGGCCGCGCGGTCGGCTCTGGCCGCCCTCGTGCCGGCCGGAAGCGCCCGGTGGACTCGGACGAACCATCGCGGCGAGCCGATCAGCCTGCTCGAGGGGCCTGCCGTCGCGAGCGGTCTGCTCGCCGGGGCGCTCGCGGCCGGAGGCCGCCAGGGGGCGGCCGGAGCCATCGCCGTCGTCGGGGCGGCCGCGTTCGGGTTGGTGGACGACCTGACCGAGGACCCTGCCGGGGCCCGCAAGGGCCTGCGGGGTCACCTCGGCGCGCTCGCGCGCGGGGAACTCACGACAGGCGGCCTCAAGGTGCTCGGCATCGGGATGACGGGGATCGTCGCGGCGGCGGTCGCCCACAGCGGCGTCGGCGCGGACGGTAGGCGCCCGACCAGTACGGCACGGGTAGCCGACGCCCTCACCTCGGGCGCGCTGATCGCCGCAACCGCGAACCTCCTCAACCTGCTGGACCTCCGTCCAGGGCGGGCTCTCAAGGCGGGTGCCATCGTGGCGGCGCCGCTCCTGGCGACCCCAGGGTCCGGCCTCGCCGCCGCATCCCTCGGTGCGGCGGCCGCGGCGGCCGGCCCCGACCTCGCGGAGCTCGACATGCTCGGTGACGGTGGCGCGAACGCCCTCGGCGCGGCACTCGGCACCGCGGCCGCGGTGGGGGCCCCGCGTGCCGTGCGGCTGGCGCTGCTGGGCGGCGTCGTCGGGCTGACCCTCGCCAGCGAGAAGGTGAGTTTCACGCGCGTCATCGAGCGCACGCCCGTGCTCCGCGCGGTCGACACGTGGGGGCGGCGCCCCGCCGCCGCGGAGACGGTGCCGCACGGCGCCGAGTCGCGGCCGGCCGGGTCGGATGACGCCGAAGCGGGGTCCGCGGGACACCAGCGGTGAGGCTCCGCCGGGTCGCCGGTGGCCTCGCCGGTGCGGCGGCGATGATCGCGTTCGTCAACGTGGCAAGCCGACTGGTGGGGTTCGGCCGCTGGTTCGCCATGCTGAACCAGGTCGGCGCCGATCAGGTCGGCACGGCGTACGGGTCGGCGAACACGCTGCCCAACATCCTCTTCGAGGTCGTCGCCGGCGGCGCGCTCGCGGGCGCGGTCGTGCCGCTCGTCGCGGTTCCGCTCGCGCGGTCCCTGCGCGCCGAGGTGGACCGTACGGCGTCGGCGCTCCTCGGTTGGGCGCTCGTCGTCCTCGTTCCGGTCGCGGCCGTCGTCGTGCTCGGCGCCCGACCGCTCGTCAGCCTCGCCCTGGTGGGCAAGCCGGCCCCGGAGATCGACCTCGCGGCGACATTCCTGCGCGCCTTCGCCGCCCAGATCCCGCTCTACGGGATCGGGGTGGTCCTGACCGGAGTCCTGCAGGCGCAACGGCGCTTCCTCGCGGCCGCGGTCGCACCGCTGCTCAACAGCCTCGTCGTGATCGCCGTCTTCTTCGCATTCGGTGCGCAGGTGGCGGGCGCGAAGGACGACCCCGCCGCGATCTCGGCGGGTGCCGCCGCTCTTCTGGGCTGGGGCACCACCGCCGGCGTCGCAGTGATGAGCCTGCCGCTCCTGTGGCCCGTGCACCGGTCGGGGGTCCGGCTACGACCGACGCTCCGCTTCCCGCCCGGCGTCGCGGCGCGTGCGCGATCGCTCGCCTTCGCCGGGCTCGGTGCGCTGCTCGCTCAGCAGGTGAGCGTCCTCGCGGCTCTGATGTCTGCGAACGCGCACGGGGCGGCGGGAACCTGGCCGATCTTCCAGGCGACGCAGGCCGTCTACTTCCTGCCCTACGCGGTGCTCGCGTTCCCGGTCGCCACAGCCGCGCTGCCCCGCCTGGCGGAGCGGGCCGCGACCGGTGACACGGAGGGTTTCGCGGCGCTCACGGCAGCGACGACGCGAACGGTCCTCCTCCTCTCCGGGCTCGGGGCCGCAGCACTGGTCGCGGTGGCGCCGGCGGTCGAGGACGTGTTCGACGTCGTCATCACGCACGGGAACCCGCACGGCATGGCGACAGGTCTGGCCTGGATGGCGCCCGGACTGGTCGGCTTCGCGCTGATCCTGCACCTGTCCCGGGCGCTCTACGGCCTCCACCGCGGCCGGACGGCCGGTGTCGCGACGGCCGCGGGATGGCTCGTCGTAGCGCTCGTCGCAGTCGTCGCCGTGCCGGCGCTGGGCGCGGACGGGGACCAGCCGGCGGCGCTGCGTGGTCTCGGGCTGGCGACGACGGTCGGGATGACGGTCGCCGGCGTCGGGCTCCTCGTAGGGATTGCACGGGCGGCCGGCCGCTCCGCGCTCGACGGGCTCGGGCGGACTGCCGTTGTGATCGGTGGCGGGTCGGTGGTGGGTGCGGTTCTCGGCCGGTGGGTGACGGACGCCACCACGGGCGACGGTGTCGTGGCTGCGCTGACGGCCGGCGTCGTCGGGGCGGTGACCTGCGCGTTCGCGCTGCTGTCCGTCACCTGGCTGGGTGACCGCGGTGTGCTGCGGGCCGTGGCGGAGCCACGTGACGACGCCGCGACGCGCCCGGAATCCGCGGTTCCGCCCGAGGAGACCTCGACCGTCCGGTAGAGTGGAAGCCCGTGGCAGAGCGCGCGCATCGACTCTCCGGGCGGTCGGAATCTACGACCCGGCACATCTTCGTCACCGGGGGCGTCGCCTCCTCACTGGGCAAGGGCTTGACGGCGTCGAGCCTCGGCCGGCTCCTCCGCTCCCGCGGCCTTCGGGTCACGATGCAGAAGCTGGACCCTTACCTCAACGTCGACCCCGGGACGATGAACCCGTTCCAGCACGGCGAGGTCTTCGTGACCGACGACGGGGCCGAGACGGACCTCGACATCGGGCACTACGAGCGGTTCCTCGACGTGCCGCTGTCCGCCCAGGCGAACGTCACCACCGGGCAGATCTACTCCCAGGTGATCGCCAAGGAGCGGCGTGGGGAGTTCCTGGGCGACACCGTCCAGGTGATCCCGCACATCACCGACGAGATCAAGTCGCGGATGCGCGCCAAGGCGGGCCCCGACGTCGACGTGATCATCACCGAGATCGGCGGCACCGTCGGCGACATCGAGTCGCTCCCGTTCATCGAGGCCGCCCGTCAGGTCCGCCAGGACGTCGGCCGTGACTTCGTCTTCTTCCTGCACGTCTCACTGGTGCCGTACCTGGCCCCGAGCGGTGAGCTCAAGACGAAGCCGACGCAGCACTCCGTCGCCGCGTTGCGCAGCATCGGTATCCAGCCCGACGCGCTCGTCCTGCGCGCGGACCGGGAGCTCCCCGACGCCACCAAGCGCAAGATCGCGCTGTTCTGCGACGTCGACGTCGAGGCGGTCGTCACCGCTGCGGACGCGCCGAGCATCTACGACATCCCGCGCGTGCTGCACCGCGAGGGCCTCGACGCCTACGTGATCCAGCGTCTCCGCCTACCGTTCCGCGACGTCGACTGGGCCGCGTGGGACCGCGTGACGCGCGTCGTGCACCACGCCGCCCACGAGGTCGAGGTCGCGCTCGTCGGCAAGTACGTCGACCTGCCCGACGCCTACCTCTCGGTCGTCCGAGGCCCTGCGGGCCGGCGGGTTCGCCAACGACGCGCGCGTGAAGATCCGCTGGGTCGCCTCGGACGAGTGCTCGACGCCGGAGGGCGCCGAGCGCTCCCTCGCGGGCGTCGACGCCGTCCTCGTGCCCGGAGGCTTCGGGGTGCGCGGCATCGAGGGCAAGGTCGGCGCGCTCACCTGGGCGCGGACCCGTGGTGTGCCGACGCTCGGCATCTGCCTCGGGCTGCAGGTCATGGTGATGGAGTATGCGCGGAGCGTGCTCGGCCTGGCCGGGGCCTCGTCGTCGGAGTTCGACCCCGGCACCGAGCACCCGGTCATCGCCACGATGGCCGAGCAGCTCGCCATCGTCGACGGCAAGGGCGACCTGGGCGGCACCATGCGGCTCGGCTCGTACGACGCGGTCCTTACTCCGGGCACGGTCGCTGCGAAGGCGTACGGGAGCGAGCGCGTGAGCGAGCGGCACCGCCACCGCTACGAGGTCAACAACTCGTACCGCGGTCGGTTGGAGGAGGCGGGCCTCGTCGTCTCGGGCACTTCGCCCGACGGCGGCCTCGTCGAGTTCGTGGAGCTGCCGCAGGACGTGCACCCGTACTACGTCGGGACGCAGGCGCACCCGGAGTTCCAGTCGCGGCCGACACGGGCGCACCCGTTGTTCGCCGGCCTGATCCGTGCGGCGCTCGATCGCCGGACGGCGGCGCTCGACGGTGCGGCGGCGGACGAGGGCGTCGCCTGATGACGACGCTCAAGGACGCCCCGGTCGATCGCACGGTGCTGGACTCGCGCGTCGTGCACCGCGGCATGGTGTGGGACGTTGCGCGCGAGACCGTGGAGCTCGGGGACTCCGGGACGGTGACGCGCGAGTTCGTCCGCCATCCCGGGGCAGTGGCCGTCATCGCGATGAACGACGCCGACGACGTCCTGCTGCTGCGGCAGTACCGCCACCCCGCCGGCGCGGAGCTCTGGGAGCCGCCGGCGGGCCTGCTCGACGTGCCGGGGGAGGACCCGCTCGAGGCGGCCAAGCGCGAGCTCATGGAGGAGGCCGACCTGACGGCCGAGTCCTGGTGGGTGCTGGTGGACTACCTGAGCAGCCCCGGCGGGAGCAACGAGTGCCTGCGCGTCTACCTGGCGCGCGGCGTCGGCGAGGTTCCGCACGCCGACCGCCACCAGCGGGAGGCCGAGGAGGCGGACATGGTCACCCGGTGGGTCCCGCTGGACGAGGTGGTCGACGCCGTGCTCGCCGGGCGCGTGCGGAACCCGTCGACCGTGTCGGGTGTGCTGGCCGCCGCGGTCAACCGTGCACGCGGCTGGTCGGGGCTCCGACCGGCGTAGCCCGCTCGCGCAGCGCGAGGACGACGCGGACCTCGGCCACGACGAGGAGAGCCGCCCCGAGCATGTGGGTGGCGACGAGGACCTCGGGCAGCCCGGTGAAGTACTGGGCGTAGCCGATGAGCCCCTGCAGCGCGGTGACGGCGAGGAGCACGAGCGCCGCGTTGCGCACCGTCGGCACGACCCTGCCGAGGACGGCGAGGACGGCGAGGGCCAGCACGGCGAGCCCGAACAACCACACTGCGCCGGCGTGCACCTTCGAGACCGCGACCGGGTCGAGCGCGAACCGGTAGCCGACCTCGTCGTCGCCCGAGTGGGGACCGGCGCCGGTGGTGACGACGCCGAGCGCGAGCACGACGACGACGAGGGGGACCGACGCCCGCGTGAGGGTCCGCAGTGTTCCTCCGACGAGCGCCGTCGGCGGCCCGTCGCCCTCTGCGTCCCGGACGAGGAGTGCCGTCGAGGCGGCGACGAGCGCCATCGAGATGAGGAAGTGGGTCGCCACCCACCCCGGGTGGAGGTGGAGCAGGACGATCACCCCGCCCACGACAGCCTGCGTGAGGACGCCGAGGATCGGCACGAGCCCAAGCACCCGGTAGGACTGTGATCTGTCCTGGCGTGGCCAGACGACCCATGCGGTGAGCAGGGCGATGGCGCCGAGGAGACCGGTGACCGTGCGGTTGCCGAACTCGATGAACGGGTGCCACGACGTCGCTGCGTGCACCACAGGGGTGAAGTGACCGGGCTCGCACGAGGGCCATGTGGAGCAGCCGAGACCGGAGGCGGTCAGCCGGACGATGCCGCCGGTCAGCACGATGCCGATCTGCCCGACCAGGTTCGCCCGGAGGATCCATCGGGACACCCGGTGCGTCGGGCGCTGGCGCCACCACGGCCTGCGCACGTCAGCACGCTCGATCGGCGCGGGGAGCGGATCAGACGTGGTGGTCACGCCCATACGGTAGCCGGGCTGCACCGTGTCAAACGATCACTCCCAGCGGAACCACCGGATGGCCAACGCCCCGCAGGCCACGGCCCAGGCCGTCAGCACGGCGACGGGTCCGATGTCGAGGGCGCCGCCTGCGAGGACCTGGCGGAGCCCCTCGCCGAGCGCACCCGACGGGAGGGCGCGGGCAAGGACGGCGAGTCCGTCGGGGAGCCGCGCGGCGGGGAGCAGAACCGCGCCACCAGTGAGCAGGAGGATCCACACGAGGTTGGCCAGCGCCAGCACCGCCTCGGCCCGCAGCACACCCGCGACCAGCAGCCCGAGCGCGACGAAGGCGGCGGTGCCCAGGGCCAGGAGGAGCACACCCGCCGCCAGGCCGACGGGCCGCCAGCCGAGCCAGACCGCGGCGCCGCCCAGCAGCAGCACCTGCCCCGCCTCGACCACGAGGACCGCGAGGATCTTGCCCGCCAGCAGGCCGCCGCGGCCCAGCGGCGTCGTCGCCAGGAGCCGGAGGACGCCGCTGCGCCGGTCGAACCCCGTGGCGATCGCCTGCGAGGTGAACGCCGTGGAGAGCACGGCCAGGGCGAGCGCACCGGGGGCCACGACGGCGATCCGGTCGTCGGTGTCGAGGCTGACGAGGCTCGTTCGCGTGAGGCCCCCCAGGATCAGCATCGGGAGCACCAGGGTGAGCAGCAGCTGCTCGCCGTTGCGCAGCACGGCCCGCACCTCGAAGCCGGTCTGCGCGAGGACCCGCCGCCACGCCGGCGCGGCCGCCTGGGCGTCGTCCCGCGGCGACATCGCTGCGTCGTCGGTCATCGCAGGCTCCGTCCCGTGAGGTCGAGGAAGACGTCCTCGAGGGTCCGCCGCCGGGGCTGCAGGTCGACGACGAGACTCGCCTCGACCGCCCAGCCCGTGATCGCGTGGAGGATCGCCGGATCAGCGGCAGTGTGCACCTCGAGGACGTCCGAGGCGGCGCGCACGACATCGGGACGGAGCGTCGGATGGGATGCGGCCAGAGCCTCCGCGAGGTCGGCGGCGGCGTCGTCCGGGACGGCCCCGCGCAGGCGCACCTCGACCGTGCCGGAGTCGCCGACGAGCGCGGCGACGCTGCCGTTGGCTACGACGTGTCCACCGTCCACCACGACGACCTCGTCGGCGAGGGCCTCGGCGTCGGACATCTGATGCGTGGTGAGGATCACGGACGTGCCGGCGTCGCGCAGCGTCCGGATCATGTCCCACACGGCGAGGCGCGCCTGAGGGTCGAGCCCGGCGCTCGGCTCGTCGAGGAACGCCACCTCGGGCCGGCCGACCACCGCGACGGCGAGCGCCAGTCGTTGCCGTTGGCCGCCGGACAGGTGGCGCACGGCGGTGCGGGTGAAGGAGTCGAGGCCGAGCTGGCGGCCGAGCGCGTCGACGTCGCGGGGCCGGGCGTACATGGCGGCTACGTGCCGCAGCACCTGGCCGGCC
Source organism: uncultured Actinomycetota bacterium (assembly GCA_963807045.1). Taxonomy (GTDB): domain Bacteria; phylum Actinomycetota; class Actinomycetes; order Actinomycetales; family Cellulomonadaceae; genus Actinotalea. The sequence goes on from CAWDZL010000003.1 coordinate 42,372, forward strand.
GGCACCGCCGCGGGCAGCCCGCCGTCCTGGAGCATGACACCGACCCGGGGCCGCAGCCGGGCACCGTCCCGCGCAGGGTCGAGGCCGAGGACGCGCACCGTGCCGCCGTCGGGTGTTCGCAGGCCCTCGCAGCACTCGACGGTCGTCGTCTTTCCTGCGCCGTTCGGGCCGAGCACCGCGGTGACGGCGCCGGCCGGCGCGGTGAGCTCCAGGCCGTCGACGACGGCGCGGCCGCGGTAGCGCTTGACGAGGCCGTGGATGGAGACAGCCGGCACAGCGGCGTCGGCGGTGGAGGGCATCGTCGGCAGTCTAGGCCGCGAGGATCCGCGCCAGGTGAGGGTGACCTTTGTTGCATGGAACGAATTCGGCAACGAGACTGTTGCCATAATCGAAACCCCGGTTCAGAGGGGTGACGACGGCGCCATGACGGCGCGTCCGGAGCAGGAGGTGACCGTTGCCCGAGGCCGTGCCCATCGACGTGTCGCCCGACGGGGCCGACGCGGACCTCGACTGCTCGACGCGCCAGCGCATCCTGCGGCTCGTGGTCGAGGACGGGCCGGTGTCGGTGCTCCAGCTCGCCGCCGACCTCGACCTGACCACGGCGGGCGTTCGCCGGCACGTCGCCGCGCTCGTGCACGCGGGCGAGATCAGTGAGCACGGCACCCCCCAGCCCGGGCGCGCCGGTCGGGGCCGGCCCGCGCGGCGGTACGTCGCGACGTCCCGCGGGCAGTCGGTCCTGAGCTGCCGCCTACTCAGACCTGGCCGCGCAGGCCCTCGGCTTCGTCGCCGGACTCGGCGGGGAGGACGCCGTCCGCGACTTCGCGGACGCACGGGTTGCCGAGCTCGGCCGACGGCACGCCGACGCGGTCGGCGCCGCCGGAGACGACGTCGTCGGCCGCGTGACGGCCCTCGCCGGCGCCCTGTCCTCGGACGGCTTCGCAGCATCCGTCCGGCCGCTGCCCGGCGACCGGGCCGTCCAGCTCTGCCAGGGGCACTGCCCCGTCCAGGCCGTCGCCACCCGGTTCCCGCAGCTCTGCGAGGCCGAGGCGCGGCTCTTCTCCGAGGTGCTCGGGGTGCACGTCCAGCGGTTGTCGACGCTCGCCGCCGGCGGCCACGTGTGCACCACGCACATCCCGCTGACCCTGCCCGACCAGCGCACCGCACCAGCGGCGACAGTGGAAGGAACACGATGACCGCACCCACCGAGTCCGTCACCGGCGGCCCGCCGACCTCCGACTCCGAGATCATCGCCTCGATCGGGAGCTACGGCTACGGCTGGCACGACTCCGACACCGCGGGCGAGACCGCGCGCCGGGGCCTCGACGAGGACGTCGTCCGCAACATCTCGGCCCTGAAGAACGAGCCCGAGTGGATGCTGGCCACCCGTCTCAAGGCGCTGCGCCTGTTCGAGAAGAAGCCGATGCCGAACTGGGGCGCCGACCTCTCGGGCATCGACTTCGACAACATCAAGTACTTCGTGCGGTCCACGGAGAAGCAGGCCTCCAGCTGGGAGGACCTGCCCGAGGACATCCGCAAGACCTACGACCGGCTGGGCATCCCCGAGGCGGAGAAGCAGCGGCTCGTCGCCGGCGTCGCCGCGCAGTACGAGTCCGAGGTCGTCTACCACCAGATCCGTGAGGACCTCGAGGAGCAGGGCGTCATCTTCCTCGACACCGACACCGGTCTGCGCGAGCACCCGGAGATCTTCCAGCAGTACTTCGGCTCCGTGATCCCGTCGGGCGACAACAAGTTCGCGGCGCTCAACACGGCCGTGTGGTCGGGTGGCTCGTTCGTGTACGTCCCGCCGGGTGTGCACGTCGAGATCCCGCTACAGGCCTACTTCCGGATCAACACGGAGAACATGGGCCAGTTCGAGCGGACGCTGATCATCGCGGACGAGGGCTCGTACGTGCACTACGTCGAGGGCTGCACCGCCCCGATCTACTCGAGCGACTCGCTGCACTCCGCCGTCGTCGAGATCATCGTCAAGAAGAACGCCCGCGTCCGGTACACGACGATCCAGAACTGGTCGAACAACGTGTACAACCTCGTCACGAAGCGGGCGACCGCCGGCGAGGGCGCGACGATGGAGTGGGTCGACGGGAACATCGGGTCCAAGGTGACCATGAAGTACCCGGCGATCTACCTGCTGGGTGAGCATGCGTCGGGGGAGACCCTCTCGATCGCCTTCGCAGGCGAGGGTCAGCACCAGGACGCCGGCGCCAAGATGGTGCACGCCGCACCGCACACCTCGAGCTCGATCATCTCCAAGTCCGTCGCGCGCGGCGGCGGCCGGACGTCGTACCGCGGCCTGGTCCAGGTGCTCGAGGGTGCCGAGGGGTCGGTCTCCAACGTGCTCTGCGACGCGTTGCTGGTGGACCAGGTCTCCCGCTCCGACACCTACCCGTACGTCGACGTCCGCGAGGACGACGTGTCCATGGGACATGAGGCCACCGTGTCCCGGGTGAGCGAGGAGCAGCTCTTCTACCTGATGTCTCGCGGCATGCCGGAGACCGAGGCCATGGCCATGATCGTGCGCGGCTTCGTGGAGCCGATCGCGCGCGAGCTCCCCATGGAGTACGCGCTCGAGCTGAACCGCCTGATCGAGCTGCAGATGGAGGGGTCGGTCGGCTGATGAACCCGCCCCCCACCACCCCTGCAGCCCTGACCGGAGAGCCGATGACCACCGACCTGACGACAGACCACAGCCGTGCCGTCGCCGACGGCGCGCACTCGCACGGCCACGGCGGCACGCCGCAGGCCTCGCGTGCCGCCCGACTCACCTCCTTCGACGTCGCGGACTTCCCGGTGCCGACCGGTCGCGAGGAGGAGTGGCGATTCTCGCCCGTCGACCGCCTCGCGCCGCTGTTCGACGCCGCAGGTACGGGCCTCACGGGGACCCACACCCACACCACGGTGGTGAACGCCCCCGAGGTGCGGGTGGAGATCGTCGGCCGTGACGACGAGCGCCTCGGCACCTGCGGACGCCCCGGCGACCGGACCGCCGCGACGGCGTGGGCGTCCTTCCGTGAGGCGACGGTGCTCACGGTGGGCCGCGGATCCGTCGCCTCGGCCGCCACCAGCGTCCTCATCCAGGGCACCCCCGGCGCGCACGAGCCCGCCGCCATGCACCTGCTGGTGCACGCCGAGGAGCTCTCCGAGGCCGTCGTCGTGCTCGACCACATCGGCGACACGATGCTCACCGAGACGGTGGAGGTGGTCGTCGACGACGGCGCGCACCTCACCCTCGTCTCGATCCAGGACTGGGCGCCGGGCGCCGTGCACGCCGCATCGCACCGGGCGCGGCTGGGCCGCGACGCGACGCTGAAGCACATCGTGGTGAACCTGGGCGGCGACGTCGTCCGCGTGACGCCCGACGTCGAGTTCGCCGGGGAGAACGGCTCGGTGGAGGCCTTCGGGCTGTACTTCGCCGACGCGCACCAGCACCAGGAGCACCGGCTCTTCGTCGACCACGCCGTGCCCTCGTGCCGGTCGCGGGTCGCCTACAAGGGCGCGCTCCAGGGCGAGGGTGCGCACACGGTCTGGGTCGGCGATGTGCTGATCCGTGCGGCGGCTGAGGGCACCGACACCTACGAGCTCAACCGCAACCTCGTGCTCACCGACGGCGCCCGGGCCGACTCCGTGCCCAACCTCGAGATCGAGACCGGGCAGATCGCCGGCGCGGGGCACGCGTCGGCGACCGGCCGGTTCGACGACGAGCAGCTCTTCTACCTGCGGGCGCGGGGTATCCCCGAGCCGGAGGCGCGGCGACTGGTCGTCCGCGGGTTCTTCGCCGAGCTCGTGCACCAGATCGGCGTCGCCGAGGTGGAGGAACGGCTCATCACCGCGATCGAGGGCGAGCTCGAGTCCGGCATGAGCCGGCTGGACGCCCAGACCGCGGCGAGTGAGATCAGCGCCCCGGCCACCGCGCGGGAGGACGCGTGAGCGCGCAGCTCGCCTGCCTGGCTTCCGACGTCGGGGCGGGATCCGCGATGCGGGTGGAGCTCGCGGGGCCCGATGGTCCGGTCGAGGTCGCCGTCGTGCGGGACGCCAGCGGCGAGCTCCACGCCATCTCCGACGTCTGCTCGCACGGCCGGGTCTCGTTGTCCGACGGCGAGGTGGACGGCGCCACCATCGAGTGCTGGCTGCACGGCTCGACGTTCGACCTGCGCACCGGCGCTCCCATGACGCTCCCGGCGACCGCGCCGGTGCCCGTGTACCCCCTGACCCTCGACGGCGACCGTGTGCTCGTCGACGTCGACACGACGCTGAACTCCTGAGGAGAGAGATGACAACGCTTGAGATCCGCGACCTGCACGTCAGTGTCGACACCAAGGAGGGCGCCAAGCAGATCCTCCGTGGCGTCGACCTGGTGGTCCGCAGCGGGGAGACGCACGCGATCATGGGCCCGAACGGGTCCGGCAAGTCCACGTTGGCGTACTCCCTCGCCGGTCACCCCAAGTACCAGATCACCTCCGGCACCGTGACGCTCGACGGCGAGGACGTCCTCGCGATGTCCGTGGACGAGCGGGCGCGTGCCGGGATGTTCCTGGCGATGCAGTACCCCGTCGAGGTGCCGGGCGTCTCCGTCTCCAACTTCCTGCGCACGGCCAAGACCGCGGTGAGCGGGCAGGCCCCGGCGTTGCGGCACTGGATCAAGGACGTGCGCACCGCGATGGACAACCTGCGGATGGACCCGGCGTTCGCCGAGCGCAACGTGAACGAGGGCTTCAGCGGCGGCGAGAAGAAGCGCCACGAGATCCTGCAGATGGAGCTGCTGCAGCCCCGCATCGCCATCCTCGACGAGACCGACTCCGGCCTCGACGTCGACGCCCTGCGCATCGTGTCCGAGGGCGTGAACCGCGTCCGCTCCGGCGGCGAGGTCGGCGTCCTCCTCATCACCCACTACACGCGCATCCTCCGGTACATCCGGCCCGACTTCGTGCACGTGTTCGTGGACGGCCGGATCGCCGAGGAGGGTGGGCCCGAGCTCGCCGAGCGCCTCGAGGACGAGGGCTACGACCGGTTCCTCGCCGGCGTCTGACCCCCACTTCGCGCACCTGGAGACAGCCATGACCACGACTCTCGACCCGCTGGCGGCCCAGCCGCACGGCGGGCCGGTCGACGGGACCGGGACCGCCCTGTCCGGTGCCGAGCTCGCCGCCGTGCGGGCGGACTTCCCGCTGCTGCGCCGGACCGGCCGGGGCGGGCTGCCGCTCGTCTACCTCGACTCGGCCGCCACGGCGCAGAAGCCCGAGGTGGTGATCGACGCGGAGCTCGACTTCTACGCCGAGCGCAACGCCGCCGTGCACCGCGGTGCCCACATGCTCGCCGAGGAAGCCACGGATGCGTTCGAGGCGGCCCGTGCGGACGTCGCGGCGCTCGTGGGCGTGGCGGCGGACGAGATCGTGTGGACCGGCAACGCGACGGGTGGGATCAACCTCGTCGCCTACGCGATGTCGAACGCCTCGGCGGGCCGTGGTGGTGCTGCGGCGCGGCGGTTCGCACTCGCTGCGGGCGACGAGATCGTCGTCACCGAGGCCGAGCACCACGCGAACCTCGTGCCATGGCAGGAGCTCGCCGCGCGAACCGGCGCCACGCTCCGCTGGCTCTCGGTGGACGACGACGGTCGGGTGCGGACCGACGAGCTTGCGACGGTGGTGGGTGAGCGCACCCGGGTCCTCGCCTTCGGCCACGCGTCGAACGTCACCGGGGCCGTGGCCGACGTCGCGGCGTTCGTCTCCCGCGCGCGCGAGGTGGGCGCTCTGACGGTGCTCGACGCGGCGCAGAGCGTGCCGCACATGCCGGTGGACCTCAGGGCTCTCGGCGTGGACTTCGCGGTGTTCTCCGGGCACAAGATGTACGGGCCCACCGGGGTGGGGGCGCTGTTCGGGCGGCGGGAGCTGCTCGAGGCCATGCCGCCGTTCCTCACCGGAGGCTCCATGGTCGAGGTCGTCACGATGGAGACCACGACGTACGCGCCGCCACCGCAGCGGTTCGAGGCCGGCTCGCAGATGGTCGCCCAGGCCGTCGGCATGGGTGCGGCCGCGCGCTACCTGCGGGATCTCGGGATGGCCGCCCTCGCCGGCCACGAGCGTGAGATCGCCCGGCTGCTGCTGGATGCCGTCGCGGCGACGCCCGGCGTGCGGCTGATCGGCCCGGCGGACCTGGACGACCGGCTCGCGCTCGTCTCCTTCGCCGTCGACGGTGTGCACGCGCACGACGTCGGTCAGGTGCTGGACGACGCCGGGATCGCCGTCCGCGTCGGACACCACTGCGCCCAGCCGCTGCACCGCCGGTTCGGGGTGGCTGCGACGGCGCGTGCGTCGGCGGGCGTGTACACGAACGCCGACGAGGTGGCCGCATTCGGGACGGCGCTGGGCACGGTGCGGCCCTTCTTCGGGCTGGGGGACGCATGAGCGGGGCGATGGAGCAGCTGTACCAGCAGCTGATCATGGATCACGCCAAGGATCCGCACGGCAAGGGCCTGGACGACGGGTACGACGCCGAGTCGTTCCAGGTGAACCCGACGTGCGGCGACGAGGTGCGGCTGCGCGTGCACCTGCGCGACGGTGGGGCCGCGCCGCTGATCGACCATGTGAGCTGGGACGGTCAGGGCTGTTCCATCTCGCAGGCGTCGATCTCGGTGCTGGCCGAGCTCGTCGAGGGCCGGTCGGTGGCCGATGCCGATGGGCTGGGCGAGGACTTCCGCGCGCTGATGCATGCGCGCGGCGAAGGACTGGACGACGCGGCGGAGGACCGGCTGGGGGACGCGACCGCGTTCACCGGCGTCGGCCGCTACCCGGCACGGATCAAGTGCGCGCTGCTGGGCTGGATGGCGTTGCGGGACGCCCTCGTCCAGTCGAGCGCCGGCAAGGAGGACGCATGACCGCAGAGGCCGTGAGCAACGTTGCCGACGTCGAGGAGGCCCTGCGCGACGTCATCGACCCCGAGCTCGGGATCAACGTCGTCGACCTGGGGCTGGTGTACGGCGTCGCCATCGACCCGAACAACCACGCCGTCATCGACATGACGCTGACGTCGGCGGCCTGTCCGCTGACGGACGTGATCGAGGAGCAGACCTCGCACGTGCTGGACAGCGTCGTCGACGGGTTCCGGATCAACTGGGTCTGGATGCCGCCGTGGGGTCCGGAGCGGATCACCGACGACGGCCGCGCACAGCTGCGAGCGCTGGGCTTCAACGTCTGAGTCGGGCGCGGCCGCAGCCCGACACATGCGCTGTGGCCATCAGAGGCTGCTCGCGGCGAACGTGTCGCACGCTGCGAGGGTGCCCTGCTCGTAGCCGGTGGTGAACCACCGCTGGCGCTGCTCGCTCGACCCGTGCGTCCACGTGTCGGGGTTCACCCCGCCCGAGCCGACCTGGATGTGGTCGTCGCCGACAGCCGCGGCTGCGGACAGCGCCTGGGCGAGCTCGTCGGCGGTGATCGGCTGCAGGAAGGTCACGCCCGTGTCCGGGTCCCGCTCCGTGGCGGCGGCGCCGACCCACATCCCGGAGTAGCAGTCCGCCTGCAGCTCCAGGCGCACGCTGTCGGACTCCGGTCCGGTGCCCGAGCGGTCGATGCCTCGCGTGGTGCCGAGCTCGTTCTGGACGTGGTGCCCGTACTCGTGCGCGGTGACGTACTCCTCCGCGAGCGGGCCGCCCGAGGCGCCGAACCGGCTCTGGAGCAGGTCGAAGAACGTCAGGTCCATGTAGATGGACTGGTCGGCCGGGCAGTAGAAGGGCCCGGTGGACGACGTCGCGTCGCCGCAACCCGTCGACGTGGCCGAGTCGAACGCCCAGACGTCGGGCTGGTCGAGCGTCTGGCCCGCCGCCGACAGCACCCGGCCCCAGTACGTGTCGAGGGCCTGCACGGTCGCGGAGAGCCGGCAGTCCCGGCGTTCGTTGGCCTGCGCCGCTGAGCACTCGTCGACCGTTCCGACCTGCTCCTGGCCACCGGGGAGACCCGCGCCACCCTGCAGGCTGCTCAGGACCGGACCGACGTCGACGCCGGTGAACTGGTAGATGAGGAACGCGACGACGGCCAGGCCGATGCCGCCTCCACCGATCGCCGCACCGCGACCGCCGCGCCGCGTCCCGACGCGGCCGCCCTCGAAGCTTCCCACCCTCGGTGAACGTCATGCGCACACGGTAGATCGGGACGGGCGTTGCGACCCGGCGAGCGTCAGTCGCCCAGGCCCCGTGCGGCCAGCGCCTCGCCGGTAAGGCGCGCTCGGCCGACGGCGCGGACGGCTGCGGGCACGAGCAGTGCGCGGGGGCTGCGCCCGAGCCCCCGCGCCCGTGCGGCGTCGCGCGCCTCGGCGCTCGTGCGGGCGAGCGCCGGGACTGCGCGCAGCATCAGCGCCACGGCCAGGGAGACAACCTCCGGCGAGGCCCCGAGCCGGCGCAGCGGCCGGGCGGCTCGCGCGACGCCGTCGAGCAGCCGGTCCGCCGGTGTGGTGGCCGTGACGATCGTGGCGGCAAGCACGGCCGTCACCAGGTCGGTCGCGACCTCCGCCCCGACGGTCCACCCGCGCTGCCACCACTGGTACCCGCCGATGAGGGCTGCCGTGACGAGCACCCCACGCAGTCCCCGGAGGGTGGGCGCCAACGGGAGCCGGGCGACGAGGGCCGCGAGCGCCGTCGCCAGGAGGGGGACGAGGGACCACCCGGGGCCCCGTGCGAGGACCACGAGCAGTCCGACGACGGCGAGCCCGGCCGCCTTGGCGCCCGGCCCGGCCCGGTGCAGCGGCGTGCTCCCGGGGTGGTAGAGGCCGAGCAGGCCGGCGGACGACGCGGTCACGCCGGGCTCGCGGTCATGAGCTGCTCGTACGCGGCGACGCCGGCCGGACCCGCGTCGTCGGCGACGATCCGACCGTGGTCGACCACCAGCACGCGGTCGGCGCGTGCGGCCGCGGCGAGGTCGTGCGTCACGAGCACCACCTGCTGATCGAGGGAGGCCAGCAGGTCGTCGACCACCCGGCGCCAGCGCAGGTCGAGCAGCGTCGTCGGCTCGTCGCAGACGAGGACGCGAGGCTGGACGGCCAGGACGCCGGCGAGGGCGAGCAGCTGCTTCTGGCCGCCGGACAGGGCGTGCACGGGGGTCTGCGCGTGCGCACCGAGGCCGAAGCGCTCGAGTGCCGCGTGCACCGCGCCGGGCCGCTCGCCGGCTCCCACTGTCCGCCGGAGCGACAGTGCGACGTCCTCTGCGGCCGTGGGCATCACCAGCTGCGCGTCCGGGTCGGTGAACACGAAGCCGACGGCCCGCCGCACCGCCGCACCGTCCCGGACTGTATCCAGCCCGTGCACGCGGACCGACCCGGTGGTGGGGGTCACGAGGCCGTTGAGCAGCCGCGCGAGGGTGGACTTGCCGGAACCGTTCGCGCCCACGATCGCGATGCGCGGCTCGGCGAGCGACGCGGTGACCGGGTGCAGCAGCGTCCGGTGGCCGCCGTCGGCGGTCCGGACGGCGACCCCCGCGCCGGCGAGCTCGATCACGTCAGGTCACCGACGGTCGAGCAGGTCCGGGAACGCCCGGAAGACGGCGCTCGCGACGATCGCGACCAGAGCGTTCTTCACGACGTCGCCGGGCAGGAACGCCGCGCCGGTGGTGATCGCCTCGCCCGGCGACATGCCGAGCCGCGCACCCATCACCGCGATGCCGATCGGGTGTGTGGTGAGCAGGCTCCCGCCCATCGCCGCGCCGAAGACCGCGAGTGGGAGCCACCGCGCCGGCACCGTGCGCGCCCGCGTGACGAGCCAACCGGCCGCTGCGGCAGCCAGCGGGAAGGCCAGGAGGTAGCCGAGCGACGGCTTGCCGAGGACCGCGAGGCCGCCGGTGCCCTCGGCGAAGACGGGGAGGCCCGCGAACCCGACAGCGAGGTAGAGCAGCACGGCCAGCGCGCCGCGGCGTGCGCCGAGCAGGACGCCCGCGAGCATGACGCCGAAGGTCTGGAGCGTGATGGGGACCGCCATGCCGGGCATCCGGACGAAGCCCTGCGCGCACACCGCGATGAACGCGGCGAGGGTCGCGACCAGGGCGATGTCGGTCACCGCGGACCGCGGCAGGCGGCTCGCCCGGAGCTCGTCGGCGGGGGACGCGGGGAGGGCGGGAGCTGCGGCGTCGTCGTGCTCCATCGTCAACCTCCGGCGGCAGTCGGGGAAATCGTGGCGGTGGTCAACCTAGCCGGTCGTACGATGGGGCGCGTTTGTGTCCGCCCACACAGCCGCGGACGCCACGTGAGAGGAAACCGCAGTGATCACCGCGCATGACGTCGAGCTGCGCGTCGGCGCCAGGACGCTCCTGACCCCGACCTCATTCCGGATCGCTGCCGGCGACCGGATCGGGCTCGTCGGCCGCAACGGCGCCGGCAAGACCACGCTCACCCGGGTGCTCGCGGGGGAGGGCCTACCCACCGCCGGTCGCGTCACCCGCAGCGGGGACGTCGGCTACCTGCCGCAGGACCCGCGCACCGGCGACCTCGACATGCTGGCGATGGACCGGATCCTCGCCGTCCGCGAGCTGGACCGGATCCTCGCCGGCATGCGCACGGCGGAGAAGGCGATGGCCAGCGCCGACGATGCAGCGCGCGAGACCGCGATGGTCCGCTACAGCAAGCTCGAGGCGCGATTCGTCGCCGCGGGCGGCTACGCCGCAGAGAGCGAGGCCTCGCGGATCGCCGCCAACCTCGGCCTCGACGACCGGGTGCTGGGTCAGCCCGTCGGGACGCTCTCGGGTGGCCAGCGCCGCCGTGTCGAGCTCGCCCGCATCCTCTTCTCGGGTGCCGACACGCTGCTGCTCGACGAGCCGACGAACCACCTCGACGCGGATTCGGTGGTGTGGCTGCGGGACTTCCTCGCGTCCTACGCCGGTGGGTTCCTGGTCATCAGCCACGACGTCGACCTCATGAAGACCGCGGTGACGAAGGTCTTCCATCTGGACGCCAACCGCGCCGAGCTCGATCAGTACAACCTCGGCTGGGACGCCTACCTGCTGCAGCGTGAGACCGACGAGCGCCGCCGACGCCGTGAGCGGGCCAACGCGGAGAAGAAGGCGTCCGCGCTGATGGCGCAGGCGGACAAGATGCGCGCCAAGGCCACGAAGGCGGTGGCGGCGCAGAACATGGCGCGGCGCGCCGAGCGGCTGCTGTCCGGCATCGAGGGCGAGCGGCAGGCGGACCGCGTGGCGCACCTGAGGTTCCCGTCGCCGGCCCCCTGCGGGCGCACGCCGCTGACCGCCACCGGCCTGTCGAAGTCGTACGGTTCGCTCGAGGTCTTCACCGACGTCGACCTGGCGATCGACCGGGGGAGCCGCGTCGTCGTGCTCGGTCTGAACGGCGCGGGCAAGACGACGCTGCTGCGCCTGCTGGCCGGCGTCGAGAAGGCGGACACGGGTGAGGTCGTACCCGGCCACGGGCTGAAGATGGGCTACTACGCGCAGGAGCACGAGACCCTCGACACGTCCCTCACCGTCGTGGAGAACCTGCGCCATGCCGCGCCGGACCTCACCGACACCCAGGTCCGTTCCGTGCTCGGCTCGTTCCTCTTCTCGGGGGACGACGCCGACAAGCCGACGGCCGTCCTCTCGGGCGGGGAGAAGACCCGCCTGGCGCTCGCGACGCTGGTCGTCTCGGCGGCCAACGTGCTGCTTCTCGACGAGCCGACGAACAACCTCGACCCGGCGAGCCGTGCCGAAATCCTCAACGCCCTGAGGACCTACGAGGGGGCAGTTGTCCTGGTCTCCCACGATGAGGGCGCCGTTTCTGCGCTTCAGCCCGATCGAGTGGTGCTCCTGCCCGACGGGGACGAAGATCTGTGGAACGACAGTTACACGGATCTGATCGCACTCGCGTGATGCGACGGACGGCTGATACTCAGGAGGCCCGCATGGGCGACAAGCTGCCGAAGGGTTCCCGCATCGTCGGGGACAATCGCCGGGACCTCGCGACGTCGCTCGTGCAGCGATACGAGCGAGGCGAGAGCATCCGCTCGATGGCCGTGGACATCGGCCGGTCGTACGGGTTCGTGCACGGCGTCCTCGCCGAGGCAGGTGTGCCGATGCGCAGCCGGGGCGGGGCGACTCGAGGCGCCGCGGCGCAAGCCCGACGCGAGGCGGCCAAGCGCGCCGGCTGACCCGCGCAGATCGTCAGCGACCGGTCGGTGGGCGCGTGGCCCGCTCCTGGGCGTCGACGATCGCGTCCTCCTCCTCCTCGGCCGTGGGCCGGCGTCGTGCGCGCCGTCGGCCGCGGTCGGTGGGGGTGGTGGCGGCCCCGGGCATCGGCGTGGCGTCGGGCTCGCGCTGCCGGAGGAGCAGGACGCCGCCGCCGAGCGCCCCGAGGGCGAAGACCCACCACTGGAAGGCGTAGGAGAGGTTGACGCCCAGGCTGAACTCCGGTCGGGGCACGGCTGAGAGGCCCCCCGGCGCTGCGCCGTCCTCGGTCGCCACGACGCCGTAGGCGGGCAGCTCGTCGGTCAGGCCGGCGCGAGCCAGGTCGTCCGGAGCGATGCGGTACACCTCTCCACGCGCACCGGTGCGGTCCGACGACGCCTCGAGCGGACGCAGCCGCACCACGAGCTGCACGTGACCCGTGGGGGGCGCGGGCGCCGCGGGCACTCCCTCGTCCGGGGTGAGTCTCAGCCAGCCGCGGTCGACGACGAGCAGGCGGCCGTGCAGCGCGCCGTCGGTCACCTCGACGACGCCCAGGTCGTGCACCGCCGGCCCGCCCGACACCGGGCGGCCGCGGAGCACGAGGGTGTCGACGTACCGTCCCGTCACGGCGGCGGGGCGCCAGGTGTCCCGCCGTTCGAACGTCGGGGTGAGCAGCTGGTCGAGCGGGACGGCGTCGGCGTCGTAGTTCGCATCGACGAGGTCTGCCTGGGCGGTGCGGTCCCAGTGCCGGTGCCACTGCCAGACGCCGGCCACGACGCAGCCGACCGCCACCAGGACCGCCACCAGCATCGTCAGGACGCGCCGCCCCATCACGCCTCCGGGGCCTCCGCGAAGTCCGCGCCGAGGTCCGCCACCGGGACCGTCTCGCGCAGGAAGTCACCGCGCGACAGGAAACGCTCCAGGTGTGCGCGGTGCGCGGAGCAGGCGAGCCACACCTTGCGCCGCTCCGGGGCATGGATCTTCGGGTTGTTCCAGCGCAGGCCCCACTCGGCGGGCGCGGTGCAGCCGCGCGCGCTGCAGATCAGTTCCACGGCGCTCAGTCTGCCCCCATGCCGCCGCGCCGCCCGACGGCGCCCGGTGGAAGGGCGGGCGGGCCGCCCGGAACGGCGGGGTCAGGATCGACGATCGGACGGTCCCGGCGCACGCCCACCGCGTTCGCGCCGAGCACGGCGACGTACGGCAGGACGACGGCGCCGGCCAGCAGCAGCCAGCGGGTCCAGTGGTCGATGAGGACGGCGCCCAGGAAGCACACGACGCGGACGCTCATCTGGATGAGGTAGCGGCGGGCGCGGCGGCCGAGGTCCTCGGTGAGCGGTGGCGCCGCCGACGTGATCGACACAGGGGCCGACTCGCCGGGACGCGCGCTCATCCACCGAGTCTAGGAACGCCGCACAAGCGCTGACGCGGGCGACGTCGGGCGTGACCCTCGACGGCGCGGTGGCCGGTTGCGACGCTGCGGACGCGCACCAAACCCGGGGTCATTCGTTGTGCTCGCCGCTGGCGGCACCGCGCGGGCCCGGTCGGCTACGGTCGGGATCCGGAGCAGGTCCGGCGACGACGAGGAGAATCACGTGGCGGAGCAGAGCCCGCGTAGCGTCTTGGTGACCGGGGGCAACCGCGGCATCGGACAGGCCATCGTGGAGCGCTTCCTGGCAGCAGGTGACAAGGTCGCCTCGCTCGACCGCGGAGGCGAGCCGCCGGCCGGTGCGCTCGGCGTCTTCGGCGATGTGACGTCATCGGCCGACGTCGACGCCGCCTTCGCGCAGGTCGAAGCGGCGCACGGGCCCGTCGAGGTGCTGGTGGCCAACGCCGGGATCACACGTGACCAGCTGCTCATGCGCATGTCCGACGAGGACTTCGAGACCGTCCTCGACATCAACCTCGGGGGCGCCTTCCGCGTCGTGCGCCGGGCGGCCACCGGCATGATCCGGCTGCGGCGGGGGCGCATCGTCCTCGTGTCGTCGGTCGTCGCCCTCTACGGCGGTCAGGGCCAGGTCAACTACTCGGCCTCCAAGGCGGCCCTGATCGGCATGGCCCGGTCCGTCACACGAGAGCTGGGCGGCCGCGGAATCACCGCGAACGTCGTCGCGCCGGGCTTCATCGACACGGCCATGACGGCGGCGCTGCCCCAGGAGCGGCAGGACGCCTACCGCGCCTCCATCCCGGCCGGGCGCTTCGCCCAGCCGGACGAGGTGGCCGGCGTCGTGCAGTTCCTCGCCTCACCCGAGGCGGCCTACGTCAGCGGGGCAGTGATCCCCGTCGACGGCGGTCTCGGCATGGGTCACTGAAGGGGAACGGCGGCATGGGTCTGCTCGAAGGCAAGACGCTCCTGGTCACCGGCGTGATGGTGGAGACCTCCATCGCGTTCCACGTCGCGCGGCTCGCGCAGCAGGAAGGCGCACAGGTCGTGCTCACCGCGCCGGGTCGGCAGACGCGGCTGACGTCCGTCGTCGCCCGGCGGCTGCCGGCACCGGCTCCGGTCGTGCCGCTCGACGTCACGTCGGAGGAGGACCTGGCGGCGCTCGCCGAGCGCGTCCGTGAGCACGCGGACCACCTCGACGGCGTCGTGCACTCCATCGGCTTCGCGCCGCAGTCGGTGATGGGCGGCAACTTCCTTGCCGGGGAGTGGCCGGACGTCGCGACGGCGGTGCAGATCTCGGCGTACTCGCTGAAGTCCCTCGCGGTGGCCGCCCGGCCCCTGCTCGTCCCGGGCGCGAGCATCGTCGGCCTGACGTTCGACGGGCAGTACGCCTGGCCGGTGTACGACTGGATGGGCGTGGCCAAGGCCGCGTTCGAGGCGACCGCGCGCTACCTCGCTCGCGACCTCGGCCCCGAGGGCATCCGCGTGAACCTGGTCTCGGCGGGCCCGATCCGCACGACGGCCGCCACGCACATCCCGGGCTTCGAGCGGATGGAGCGCGGTTGGGCGGAGCGGTCCCCGCTCGGCTGGGACAGCGACGACCCCGAGCCCACGGCGCGCACCGTGGCCGCCCTCCTGTCCGACTGGTTCCCTGCCACGACTGCTGAGATCATCCACGTGGATGGTGGATTCCACGCGATGGGGCAATGACATGACGACCTCGGCCCGATGCCTGCTCCTCCTCCGGCACGCGAAGGCCGAGCCGCACGGCGGCCACGTCCCTGACGAGCTGCGCCGTCTCGACCCGCGCGGGGTGCGGCAGGCGCTGACCGTCGGCGCGGGCCTGCGGGCCGCAGGGCTCGTGCCCGAGATGGTGCTGGTGTCCTCCGCGGTGCGCGCCCGCGAGACGTGGGAGAACGTCGCGGCCGGCCTCGGCGAGGGGCCCGCGCCGGAGGTGGTGCTGCGGGACGACCTCTACCAGGCGTCGCCGATCGACGTGCAGGAGCTCGTGCGGGCCACGGACGCCAGAGTGCGCACCCTGCTCGTCGTCGGGCACGAGCCGACGATGTCCGCCACCGCCGCCCGGCTCGCCGGCAGCGGGGAGCCCGGCCCGATGAGCCAGGTGCGGGCCGGACTGCCCACCGGCTCGTACGCGCGCCTGCAGCTCCCGACGCCGTGGGGAGAGCTGGAGCCGTTCGGGGCCGTGCTGCGCGAGGTCGTCCGCCCGGCGTGGCGGGAGTGACGACCGGACGGCCGGGTGGGGTGACACGGGACCATGACCAGGACATTCCGGGCTCCCGCGGTGGTAGCGTCCCAACCGCTTCAGGAGATGCCGGATGACGGCGTCCGGGCGCGGCGTCGGAGGTGCCATGGACGAGCGGGACACGATCGCGGACGTCCGCGAGGACCTCGACCGTGAGGCCCAGCGTTACGAGCGGGCGAGCGAGCGGGTGCCGGCCGTCGGTGCCACGGACACCACGAGGATCGTGACCATCCGCCTCGACTCGGCCGGGCTGCTGCAGACCGTCGTCGTCGACGAGGCGTGGCGGGACGAGCTGGGTGCCGAGCGTCTCGTGCCGGCCGTCCTGGAGGCGTACGCGGCGGTGGCCGCCGAGCGGGCGCGCGTGTGGGGCGAGAAGGTCGCGGAGACGGCCGACGAGCCGACGCCGCCGACGCGGCCGGCGCCGCCCCTGCACGCAACGTTGCCCGGCGCGCTGCAGGAGATCGCCGATCGGCAGGGTGAGCCGCCGAGCGAGGCGACCGTCGAGGCGCTCCGCGCGATGGTCGCCGACCTCCGTGCCGGCATGCGCGAAGTGTTCGAGAACGTCGACGCGCGTCTTGCCGCTCGGGCCACCGGGACCAGCACCTCAGGGCATGTGACGGCGACGCTCTCCGGGTCGGGCGGCCTGGAGTCGCTGGACATCGATCAGCGCTGGCTGCCCACCGCGCACGCCTTCAACATCAGCCGTGAGATCACCGAGGCGATCAACGCCGCCTCCGCGCGCGTGGCCCCGAACGACCCGGCCTCACTGGTGGCGGGCACGTCACTGGAGCGCGTGCAGCGGCTGACGCAGGACGCCGAGGCCCTCCGCGCGTTCGTGCGCCGGTACGAGCACTGAGCACCACCGAGGAACAGGAGCAGCCGTGACCGTCAGCGTCGCACTCGAAGCCCTCACCAGGGACGCCCAACGCTGGGACACCGTCTCCGGCGAGCTCGGCAAGGCGGCGGGTGCCGCCGCCGGGCTGGGCCTCTCGGAGCAGGTGTTCAGCTTCGCGGGCGGCTCGGTCGCGAGCACGTACGAGTCGGTTCGCGCACAAGTCGAGCAGATGCTGCGCGGGGGCGTCACGGAGACCGCCGGTGCGGCCGCTGCGCTGCGTCAGGTGCGGACCGCCTACGAGTCGACCGACGAGGCCACCCGCACCTCGTTGCAGGGTCTGTGGACCGCCGAGTGAGCGCGGACAGCCGAGTGACTCCGGACGCAAGCCCACGAGAGCCAGGGGAGAGCTGACAGATGGATGACGTCATCGCTGAGGTCCAGGAGCTGCTGGCCGAGGTCCAGGCGAAGATCGAGGAGCTGCGCTCGAAGATCAACGGCGTCCTGGCCAAGGTGCCCTCATGGCTCGAGTGGGTCGCCGACCGGGTCCGCGACGGGTGGAACGAGGTCTGCGAGAAGATGGCCGAGTTCTGGGCGTGGTTCACGGACAAGCTCGCCTGGGTCGGCGATCAGGGTGCCCTTGAGCGGGCCGCCCTCCGCTGGAACGCGGACGTCGGTGGGCCGCCGAGCGCACAGAGCCAGCTCGTGGACGAGGGCGACCTGCTCGTCGACGACAGCTGGACCGGCACGGCGGCCGAGCGCTACAAGCAGAAGCTTCCCCGAGCAGAAGTCCGCGATGGATGCGATCCGCAGCGAGTTCGCCACCGTGGTGAGCGGGGCGCTCGATGCGATGCGCAGCGGGATCAGCTCCTTCTGGTGGGGTGTCGTCGGCGCGATCGGTGGCCTCATCGTGGCGATCGCCGGTGCCGTGGTGGCCACGGGCACGATCGTCGGCCTGCCCGCGGTGCCCGTGATGGTCGTGCTCGGCGTCGGGATCGCACTCATTGCGCTCGGCGCGGGTGTCGCTGCGCTGCACTCCGCGGCGACGACGGCGAACAACTCGCTCAACCAGGCGGCCAGCTACGGCATGAAGTCGTGGCCCTCGTTCGCGCTCGGGTGAGCGGCCCGATGCAGGGACGCGCCTCCGCCGTCACGCGAGGCGTGACCGCGGTCGTGCTGTTCGTGCCGTACGTCGTGTGGGGGATCGTCGCCCTGCTCAGCGCCGGTGCCGGGCACGACGCGGACACCCCGGCCTGGGCCGACGTGGTGGCGGGCGCGACGGCGGTCGTCGGGGGCCTCCTCCTCGGGGCCATCTGCGCCCTGAACCTTCGGCCCCTCGCCCAGCGACAGGCGGGTCTGAACGCCGTCGCGGCGGGGCGCGTGCTCGTGATCACGGGTGGTCTCGCCGGAGTCGCGGTCGTGGCCTTCGGGGCTGCGCTCGTGCAGGGCACCGGGGGCGACGTCCCGACCGGCTTCGCCGTCGTGCTCGCTGGTGGCGTGCTGCTCCTCGCCTGGCGGAGCCGGCGCGCAGCCCGCGTCTGACGTCCGCTGGATGGCGGCCCGGGCGCTCGCCCGCGGCCGTCTGGGAGAGTTGGGCTGTGGCCACGATCTCGCCCTTCAGCGCCCTGCGTCCGCCCCGCGACCGCGTCGCCGCCGTCGCCGCCCCTCCCTACGACGTGGTAGACACCGCGGAGGCCCGGGCGATCGCCGCGGGCAACGCGGACAGCTTCCTGCGCGTCTCCCGCCCGGAGATCGAGCTGCCGGACGACGTGGATCCCCACACCGAGCAGGTGTACGCCCTCGGTCGCACGAACCTCGACGAGTTCGTCGCCCGCGGGGCCCTCGTGCGCGACACCGAGCCCGGCCTCTTCGTCTACCGGCAGGTGATGGGCGCTGCGGTGCAGACCGGCGTCGTCGGCTGCGCGGCGGTCGCCGACTACCGCAGTGGCGTCATCGCCACGCACGAGCACACCCGGCCCGACAAGGAGGCCGACCGGACGCGGCACATCGAGGTGCTGGGCGCGCACGACGAGCCCGTCTTCCTCATGTACCGCCGTGACGCCGACGGCGCCGATGCGGTCGCTGCGGTGATCGCCGAGGTCACCGCCGGTGAGCCCGCCTACGACCTGACGACCGACGACGGGATCCGGCACGTGCTGTGGCCGGTGACCGAGGCGGGCGCCGTCGCGACCCTGGTCGACGCGTTCGCGGCCATGCCGCGCCTGTACGTGGCCGACGGGCACCACCGCAGCGCCGCCGCCGCGCGCGTGGCCGAGGTGCGTGACGACGCCGGTGCCGCCGAGTTCCTGAGCGTCGTGTTCCCGGCCGACGAGCTGACGGTCATGGCGTACAACCGTGTCGTCCGCGACCTGGCCGGCCGGACCGCCGGGCAGCTGCTCGACGCCCTCGGCGAACGGTTCGACGTCCGGGCCTCCGCAGGCGCCCCCGTCCCGGGGCGCCACCAGTTCGGCGTCTACGTGGCGGGCAGCTGGTGGTTGCTGACGGCACGGCCCGGCCAGGTGGACGAGGGCGACCCGATCGCCCGGCTCGACGTCGCCGTCCTGCAGGATGGCGTGCTGGAGCCGCTGCTGGGCATCGCCGATCCGCGTCGGGACGCCCGCATCGCGTTCGTCGGTGGCATCCGCGGCACCGCCGAGCTCGAGCGACTCGTCGACGGGGGCGAGTTCGCCGTGGCGTTCGCCCTGCACCCGACGTCGACGAGCGAGGTCATGGACGTCGCCGACCTCGGCGAGGTCATGCCGCCGAAGTCGACGTGGTTCGAGCCGAAGCTCCGCTCGGGCCTGTTCGTGCACCCGATGGCCTGAGGCCCGTCGTCAGGCCCGGACCACCGTTCCCTTCGGGACGACGGTGATGCCGGACTCGGACACCGTGAACCCCCGCGCACGGTCGTGCTCGACGTCGATGCCGACGCGTGCCCGCTCCTCCACGACGACGTTCTTGTCGAGGATGGCCCGGTGCACCTGGGCATGGCGCCCGACGATGGCGTTGTCCAGGATCACGGAGTCGCTCACCGCCGACCACGAGTGCAGGTAGACGCCGGGGGAGAGGACCGACCCCGAGACCGTCGCGCCGGACACGATGACGCCGGGCGACACCAAGGAGTCGGCCGCGTGACCGAGGCGCCCAGGACCCGCGTGGACGAACTTCGCCGGCGGTAGGCCCGCGATGCCCGTGAACAGTGGCCAGTCGGTGTTGTAGAGGTTGAACACCGGGTTCACGGAGATCAGGTCCAGGTGCGCGTCGTAGTACGCGTCGAGCGTGCCGACATCGCGCCAGTAGTCGCGGTCGCGGTCGGTGGAGCCGGCCACGTCGTTGCGGATGAAGTCGTAGACGGCCGCCGTCCCCTTCGAGACGAAGTACGGCACGATGTCGCCGCCCATGTCGTGCTTGGACGTGGGGTCGTCGGAGTCGCGGGTGACCGCGTCGATCAGTGCACCGGCGTCGGCGACGTAGTTGCCCATGGACGCCAGGACCTCGCCGGGCGAGTCCAGGAGGCCGACGGGGTTCTGCGGCTTCTCGAGGAAGTCGGTGATTCGCGTCGGGTCGTCGTCGGCCGCCTGGATGACACCGAACTCGGCGGCGAGCCCGATGGGCTGCCGGATCGCCGACACCGTGAACTCGGCGCCCGAGGCGATGTGGGCGTCCACCATCTGCGAGAAGTCCATGCGGTAGACGTGGTCCGCGCCCACCACGACGACGATGTCGGGGCGCTCGTCCTCGATGATGTTCAGGCACTGGTAGATGGCGTCGGCGCTGCCGAGGTACCAGTGCTTGCCGACCCGCTGCTGCGCGGGCACCGGCGCCACGTAGTTGCCGAGGAGCGGCGACATACGCCAGGTGCGCGCCACATGCCGGTCGAGGCTGTGTGACTTGTACTGCGTCAGCACGACGATCTGCAGGTAGCCGGAGTTCACCAGGTTCGACAGCGCGAAGTCCACGAGGCGGTACATGCCGCCGAAGGGGACGGCGGGCTTGGCGCGCTCCGCGGTGAGCGGCATCAGTCGCTTGCCCTCGCCTCCGGCGAGGACGATGGCCAGGACGTGGGGTGGTGCCATGGTCCGACCCTAGGGGTGGGCGACCCCCGGAGCCAGACGTTGGGCCTCAGCGGCGCTAGCGTGTCGCCTGTGCGAGTCGATCTGCTGACCAGGGAGTACCCCCCTCACGTCTACGGCGGGGCCGGAGTCCACGTGACCGAGCTGGTGGCGGTGCTGCGTCGCCACGTCGAGGTACAAGTGAGGTGCTTCGACGGGCCACGTGGCGACGAGGGCGTGACCGGCTACGACACGCCGTCGGGCCTCGCGGACGCCAACCCGGCGCTGCGCACGCTCGGCGTCGACCTGCTGATGGCAGGCGACGTCGCAGGCGCCGACATCGTGCACTCCCACACCTGGTACGCGAACCTCGCCGGGCACGTCGCGGGCATCTTGCACGACGTCCCGCACATCGTCACCGCGCACAGTCTCGAGCCGTTGCGGCCGTGGAAGGCCGAGCAGCTCGGCGGCGGCTACCGGCTGTCGGGCTGGGCGGAGCGGACGGCGTACGAGAACGCAGCGGCGGTCATCGCGGTGAGCGGTGGCATGCGGGAGGACATCCTGCGGGTGTACCCGCAGGTGGATCCGGACCGCGTCGCCGTCGTGCACAACGGCATCGACCTGACCGGCTGGCGACGGCCGGAGGGCGAGGCGCTCGGGCGCGCGGACGAGACCGTACGTCGGCTCGGCATCGACCCGGACCGCCCGATCGTCGTCTTCGTCGGCCGCATCACCCGGCAGAAGGGCCTGCCGTACCTGCTGCGCGCGGCCGAGCGACTGCCCGCGGACGTCCAGCTCGTGCTCTGCGCGGGCGCCCCGGACACCCCGGAGATCGCCGCCGAGGTCGCGGGCCTCGTGGCCGAGCTCGGTGTGGCCCGCGGCGGCGGCGTCATCTGGATCGAGCAGATGCTGCCCCGCGAGGAGCTGATCGCCGTGCTGTCGGCGAGCACCCTCTTCGTGTGCCCGTCCGTCTACGAGCCGCTGGGCATCGTCAACCTCGAGGCCATGGCGTGCGGTCTGCCCGTCGTCGGCACCGCAACCGGTGGCATCCCCGAGGTCGTCGTGGACGGCGAGACCGGCCTGCTCGTGCCCATCGAGCAGGTCTCGGACGGCACGGGCACCCCGGTGCACCCCGACGCGTTCGTCGCGGACCTCGGTGACGCGCTCGCGGGCCTCGTCGCCGACCCGGCGCGGGCGGCCGCGATGGGGGTCGCCGCGCGCCGTCGGGTGGAGGAGCACTTCGCCTGGGAGTCGATCGCCGAGCGGACGCTCGAGGTCTACCGGTCGGTGCGGTAGCCGCCGGTCAGCCCACGAACGTCGCCGCGCAGACGGCGCGGCGCGCGGCATGCTCGACGTGACGCAGGGCGGCGGAGCGCTGGTCGGCCTGCCAGAGGTTGACGGCGCCGCCGTCGTCGGTGGTCGCCAGCATGATGATCATCCGCAGGCGCGCCGCCAGCGCGAGCACGCGCGCCCGACGCGGGTCGAGCGCCGGCGGCAGGTGCCACGGCATGGCACGCAGCGCGGTGAGTGCCTCGGCGGCCTCCGGTCGCCACTGGGCGACGGCGAGGGAGTCCAGGGCCTCCGTCGCCGTGAGCAGCGCGCCGCGCAGCTCCTGCTCGGCGTCCGCGAGGGTCCCGACGGCGCCCGTCACGGCCAGGGACCACGGCGGCACAGCGGCGACCGACCACCGGACGAGGTGGCCCGGCTCGGCCTCGCTGCCGAACTCGGTGACGTCGGGCACGGCCGCGTACGCACCGCTGTCGGTGGTCACCAGGACGCACTCGCCGGCTTCCACGGCCGCCTCGCTGACGGCCGCGGGCACGCCCGCGACGTCCCCGGGCGCCGGTAGCGCGGCCGCCACCTCCCGCACCCGCCCGCCCCAGGCGGCGAGCAGACCCCCCAGGTCCGGCGCCGGTGCGTCCGGCCCGGCGACCGTATGCGGCTCGTCGTCCTCGAGGACCACCTCGACGGCCCGGGCGACCCCGGCCGCCGTCCGCGCATGCGGCAGCCACAGGGCGAGCTGCACGGACCGCGGCAGGTCCAGGACGGCATCCACGACGCCACGGTAACCCGCGTGGAGGTGCCGGACGGCGCGGTCGGGCGGCGGCGGTCGGGCGTCGGGTTAGGGTCGGGCCATGGTCCTGAAGCTGCGCGACGTGACGATCCGGCGGGGCGCGACCACGATCCTCGACGGGGTCTCCTGGTCGGTCGCCGAGGGCGAGCGATGGGTGGTTCTCGGGCCCAACGGCGCCGGCAAGACGACGCTGCTCCAGGTCGCGTCCGGGCGGATGCACCCGACGTCGGGCACCGCCGAGGTACTCGGCAAGCGGCTCGGGGCCGTGGACGTCTTCGAGCCTCCGGCCGCGCGTCGGCGTGGCCTCGGCCGCGCTCGCGGACCGCATCCCGGGCGGCGAGCGCGTGCTCGACGTCGTCCTGACCGCCGCCTACGGGACGACGGGTCGGTGGCGTGAGCACTACGAGGCCCTGGATCACGAGCGGGCGCACGCGTTGCTCGAGGTCTTCGGCGTCGGGCATCTGGGGGAGCGCTTGTTCGGGACGTTGAGCTCCGGCGAGCGCAAGCGCGTCCAGATCTCTCGCGCCCTGATGACCGATCCCGAGCTCCTGCTGCTCGACGAGCCGGCCGCGGGTCTCGACCTGGGTGGTCGCGAGGAGCTGCTCGGCGCGCTGACCGAGCTGGCGCGCGACCAGCGGTCGCCGGTGCTCGTGCTCGTCACGCACCACGTCGAGGAGATCCCCGTCGGGTTCACGCACGGTCTCCTGCTGCACGGTGGCCGTGTGCACGCCGCGGGTCCGCTGCCCGAGGTGATCACCCCGCAGCACCTGTCGGAGGCGTTCGGCATGGAGCTCGTCGTGGAGCGGCACGGCGAGCGGTGGAGCGCACGGGCCCTCGGCTGAGCAGCCGGCGCACGAGCGCACCCGGCGTCCCGCCCGGCGTGGGCCGGGCGGGACACCGCGTTAGGCCCGCATCAGAACGGGCAGGTGGTCCGCCAGTCGGCGACGCCCCCTCCCGTGCCCGGGCCGGGGCACAGGAACTGGTCGTACCGCGTGTCGTCGTCGACGAAGCGCTTGAGCCAGGAGATCGAGTACATCGCGATCGTCGTGTTGGACGTCGTCGGGGCCAGGTGGCCGGCGCCGGAGAGCTCCAGGAACGCCTTCTCCCGGGCCGACGAGAGGCTCGAGTAGAACGGCATCGAGTGTGTGCCCACCGGAGCGATGGCATCGAGCTGTGCACCGACGACGAGGGTCGGCGTGACCACCTCCGGCCACGTCTTGTCGAGGTTCCAGCCGGTGAGCGGGATCGCGGCGCGCAACGTCGTGCGGTCCTTGGCCGCTTCGAGCGTGCCGCCGCCGCCCATCGAGTGCCCGACGACGGCGAGACGGCTCGCGTCGACCCGGCTGC
Source organism: uncultured Actinomycetota bacterium (assembly GCA_963807045.1). Taxonomy (GTDB): domain Bacteria; phylum Actinomycetota; class Actinomycetes; order Actinomycetales; family Cellulomonadaceae; genus Actinotalea. Next base: position 66,467 of record CAWDZL010000003.1, read on the forward strand.
GGACGCTGCTGCTGGTGGTCAGGTAGTCGAGCGCCGCCAGGAGCTGGTCACCGCGGGACGAGGGCTGGTCGAACACGCTCGTCGTGTCGATGGTGAAGACCACGAAGCCCTGTGAGGCCAGGCGCGGGCCGAGCCAGGAGATGGTCGACTGCGTGCCGGTGTACCCGGGGGAGACCGCGACGGCGCCGAAGGTGCCGTCGGCGGTCGTGGTCGGGTAGTAGATCGTGCCCCCGCCGAAGCCGCGGGCGGTCAGGCGGGAGACGGACGTGGACGACGTCGCGTACGGGCCGCGGGCGGCCTGGATGCTGGATGCGGACGGCGCGGGGCCGCGCGCGTAGGGGTTCTCGGGATCCGCCGCGGCGGTTCGCCACGTGGACAGGTGCGACGACGGGTGCGACGCCGGCGCGGCGACGTCGGCCGCGGCGGGGCTTGCCGCGACGACGGCGACGGTCAGTGCCGACGCGATGAGAGCGGGCAGAAGGCGCGCGCGAAGACGGGTGCTGGCCATGGGTACCTCCGGTCGTGATGTCGGTCGATGGCGACTACTCACGGGGGGTGACGCCATCGTGGTCCCGCCCGGGGTGTCACGGCAAGGCCAGGTGGGCCGGTCGCGGGCCCGGGGCTTCCGCGGGTGGCGACCGATGGAACACCCCCGCGTCGTCGGCGGCGCTGGCTAGGATCGATCGGACACGTACGAGGAGGTCCGATGGGTTGGGTGTGGTGGCTGGCGGCCGCGCTGGTCCTCGGTGTGGTCGAGATGCTGACGGTCGACCTGGTGCTCGCCATGTTCGCCGGCGGTGCGCTCGTCGCGGGACTGCTCGCCGTGATCGGTGCGCCGCTGTGGGCGCAGATCCTCGGCTTCGCCGCTGCGTCGACGCTGCTGCTCCTGGCCCTGCGGCCCTACCTCCTGCGCCACCTGCGGGTGCGCGTGCCGCTGGTGGAGACGAACGCCGCCGCGCAGGTAGGGCGCACCGCGGTCGTGGTCCTTGCGGTGAACGGGCGCAGCGGCCGGGTCAAGCTTGCGGGCGAGGTGTGGTCGGCGCGTACCGACGACCACGGGACGATCGAGGTGGGGGACGAGGTACGCGTCCTGAGGATCGACGGGGCCACCGCCGTGGTGGCCCGGATCGCCGACCGGGCGCCCGCGACGGGCACGCCCGACCAGAGCGAGGAGAACTCGTTGTGAACCCCATGTTCCCCACGGTGACCGGGCGCGTCCTGGCCGCCACCGGCGACGAGGCCGATCCGGCGCAGACCGCCGGGCTGATCATCCTCGGCCTGATCGTCTTCTTCGTCGTCGTCGCCCTGGTGCGGTCCGTCCGGATCGTCAAGCAGGCGCGCGCCTACGTCGTCGAGCGCCTGGGTCGCTACTCGCGGACCCTGGACGCCGGCCTGCACATCCTCGTGCCGTTCATCGACCGGGTCCGGGCGGACGTCGACCTGCGCGAGCAGGTGGTGCCCTTCCCGCCGCAGCCGGTGATCACCTCGGACAACCTGGTGGTCAGCATCGACACGGTCATCTACTTCCAGGTGACGGACCCGAAGTCGGCGGTCTACGAGATCGCCAACTTCCTCGCCGGCATCGAGCAGCTGACCGTCACCACCCTGCGCAACGTCGTCGGCTCGATGGATCTTGAGCAGACCCTGACGAGCCGCGACCAGATCAACGGCCAGCTGCGCGGCGTCCTCGACGAGGCGACGGGGCGCTGGGGCGTCCGCGTGAACCGCGTCGAGCTGAAGTCGATCGACCCGCCGCAGAGCGTGCAGGGCGCGATGGAGCAGCAGATGCGCGCCGAGCGGGACCGCCGCGCGGCGATCCTCACCGCCGAGGGCGTCAAGCAGTCCCAGATCCTCACCGCCGAGGGCGAGAAGCAGGCGGCCATCCTGCGGGCCGAGGGCTCCGCCCAGTCCGCGGTGCTGAAGGCCGAGGGCGACGCGCGCGCCATCTTGCAGGTGTTCGACGCCATCCACCGCGGCGACGCCGACCCGAAGCTGCTCGCGTACCAGTACCTGCAGATGCTGCCGGAGATCTCCCGCACGCAGTCGAACAAGGTGTGGTTCATCCCGACCGAGTTCACCGCTGCCCTCAAGGCCGTGGCGCACGGGTTCGGCGGCACGGGGGAGGGTGCGCTCGGGCCGGAGTTCGCCGCACGTCCGGCCGGCTCCTCGCCGGTCTCGCGCGAGGACCTCGGCCCGTCGGCGCTGGAGGACGTGGCCTCCGCGGTCGCCGAGGCGCGCCGCGAGTCCAGGGCCGCGACGGCGGACGCGACGAACGCCGGCACGCTCAGCGGTCGGCCGTTCGACCGCACCGCGGAGGCCGGGCAGCACGTGGGTGCGCCGACCCGGCCGGTGCCGCCGACGCCCGTCCAGGCGCCGCTCCCGCCCCCTCCCGTGACGGGACCGCCGGTGCCGCCGGTGCCCCCTGCCCCGCCGACGCGCTACGCGCCGCCGGACGACGCACCTCCGCCGCCGCCCGCCCCCTGACGGGCGGGGAGGCCTCCAGACGCAGACGGCCCGCCCGGGTGGACCCGGGCGGGCCGTCGCATGCCCGGGCTCAGCGGCGGAGCCTCGGCAGCTCGGCGTCGCGCAGTGCGGCCGCGAGGCGTGCCGCGTCTGCTACCCAGCCGGCCCACGTCTCGGGAGTCGCCGCGACGAGGTGGGCGGCGCGCGCCTCCGACGCCGGTCGCGCCCGCCAGCGGTCGAGCCGGCCGTTGCGGACAGCGAGCTGCACGAGGACCCCGTCGGCCCAGCCGGCAAGATCGGTGTCCTGCATCGACCCGGGGCCCCGGCCCGGCGCGACGTCGGCCGTGACCCGCTGCGGCGCCGCGATCCAGGCGAGGGCGGCGATCTCCTCCTGGATGCGGCCGGCCACCTCGAACGCCAGGGTGGCCACCGCATCGTCGCGGCGCGCCACGAGCAGCTCGGTGACGCGCTGCGCAGCCACGGCGTCCCCGCCGAGCACCGACTCGGCGAGCTCGGCGCGTGCGTCGCGCTCGGCCGACGCCACCCCGCGCACCCGCGCCATGTCGCGGTCGAAGCCGCCGAGCCGGTCCGCGGTGTAGGCCAGACCCAGGGCACGCTCCAGGCCGTCGACGGCCCGGCGGCTCCGGGTGCCGCCGAGGTACGGGCCGAAGGTGCGGGTCCGCGCGTCGATCGCCGGGCCGTGCGTGACGGCGAGCCGGACGGCGCCCGCCGAGCGGCTGAGCGTCACGTACGTCGGTACCTCCAGCCCGCCGCGTACCCGGTTCCAGCGTGGTTTGGCGGCCTCGAGGAGGTTGCGCTCGAGCCATGCCGCCTCGTGCGCGGACGCGCAGGGGAGCGCCTCGACGCGGGCGACCTGGCCGACCATGCGGCGCAGGTGTGGCCGGTCGTCGAGCGCGCCCCAGTACGAGAGCACACGGTGGCGCAGGTTCGTGGCGCGCCCGATGTAGACGGCTCGCCCCGCCGCGTCGCGGAAGCGGTAGACGCCGGGCGCCGAGGGGAGCGCGGCGCCGATGTCAGTCACGCACGGAAGTATCGGCCCGACGGCGGGGCGAGTGTGCGAGGGCAGGTGGTCCGGGGTGGCGGGTGGCGGCGGGTTTCGCCCATCGCGAATGAGTGAGTCCTCACTCATTGGTGTACGGTCGTCCGGTGCCCATGCAGACCGGTCCGACCGAAGGCGCGCCCGAGCGCTCACGCCGGGCGTCGCCCATGCCCCCCGAGGAACGTCGGGAGGCGATCCTGATCGCCGCCATCCCGCTCCTCCGGGCGAAGGGTGCGGCCGTGACCACGCGCGACCTCGCCGATGCGGCGGGTGTTGCGGAAGGGACCCTCTTCCGGGTGTTCCCGGACAAGGAAGCGCTCCTCGGTGCTGCGATCCACCGGGCGCTGGACCCCGACCCGCTCCTGGCCCGGCTCGTCGGGGTGGAGCGCGAGCTCCGCTCCGCATCAAGCTCCGCAAGATCGTCGCGAACCTGCAGACCCACTTCGTCGACGTCGCCCTCCTCATGGCCGCGGGCCGCGACCTCGGGGGCGGCAAACCGCCGCACCCCCATGGGCACCCGAAGACCAACCCCATCGAAATCGTGGTGCGCGCGATCGCCGAGGTGCTGCATCCTCACGCGGAGCACCTGCGACTCGACCCGCTCGTGACGGCTCGGCTGCTGGCCGGCGTCGTCATCGCGAGCACCCGGCCGCTCGGGAGCGGCCTCACCCCACCGCTCACCCCCGACCAGATCGTCGAGCTCTTCCTCGACGGTGCCCTCGTCCGCTCATCGTCCGTGGAGGACCCATGCTGATCCGGTTGCTGCGCGACCGGCTGCGCCCGTACGCAGGCCTTGTCACCCTGGTCGTGCTGCTGCAGCTCGTCCAGGCCGTCGCCAACCTCTACCTGCCCAGCCTGAACGCCGACATCATCGACGACGGCGTCACCAAGGGCGACACCGGCGAGATCCTCCGGCTCGGCGGCTTCATGCTGGCCGTCACGGTCGTGCAGGTGGCGTGCTCCATCGGCGCGGTGTGGGCGGGCGCGAAGGTCGCCATGTCCATTGGTCGCGACCTGCGCGCGGGGGTCTTCGACCACGTGCAGACCTTCTCGACACGCGAGGTCGGCAAGTTCGGCGCGCCGTCGCTGATCACCCGGACGACCAACGACGTCACGCAGGTGCAGACGGTCGTCTTCATGAGCCTGGTCATCATGGTGGCCGCGCCCGTGATGATGGTCGGCGGCGTCGTCATGGCGCTCCAGGAGAGCATCGAGCTCTCGTGGCTGCTCGTCGTCATCGTGCCCGTGCTCGCCGTGCTCCTCGGCATCGCGATCATCAAGCTGCGGCCGATCTTCCGGTCGATGCAGAAGAAGATCGACGGCATCAACCGCGTGATGCGCGAGCAGATCACCGGCATCCGCGTGATCCGTGCGTTCGTCCGGGACACCCACGAGCGCGAGCGCTTCGACGGCGCCAACCGCGACCTCATGGACACCGCGGTGGGTGTCGGGCGGGTCATCTCGTTCATGTTCCCGTCGGTGTTCCTGGTGATGAACCTGTCCAGCGCCGCAGTCATGTGGTTCGGCGCGTACGCCGTCGACGACGGTTCGATCCAGGTCGGCCAGCTCACCGCTTTCCTCAGCTACCTCATGCAGATCCTCATCTCCGTGATGATGGCCGTGATGATGTTCATGCTGGTGCCGCGCGCGGAGGTCTCCGCGGGCCGCATCAGCGAGGTGCTCGACACCTCGACGACCGTCGTGCCGCCCGCGGGTGCGCTCGCGGAGCTTGCCGGTCACGGGCACCTGGAGCTGCGCGGCGTCGGGTTCAGCTACCCGGGCGCGGCGGACCCCGTGCTCCGTGGCGTGAGCTTCGTCGCAGCGCCGGGCGAGACGACGGCGATCATCGGGTCGACCGGCTCCGGAAAGACGACGCTCCTCAACACGATCCCGCGGCTCTACGACGTGACGGACGGCTCGGTCCTCGTGGACGGCGTCAACGTGCGCGAGCTCGAGCTCGACACGCTCTGGGGCACGATCGGTCTGGTGCCGCAGAAGCCGTACCTGTTCAGCGGGACGGTCGGCAGCAACCTGCGGTACGGCAACTCCGACGCGTCCGACGACGAGCTGTGGCACTTCCTCGAGGTGGCGCAGGCCGCGGAGTTCGTCCGGGAGATGGGCGGCCTCGACGCCGAGATCACGCAGGGCGGGACGAACGTGTCCGGCGGTCAACGGCAGCGCCTCGCGATCGCCCGGGCGCTGGTCCGTCGGCCCGAGATCTACCTGTTCGACGACTCGTTCTCGGCGCTGGACTTCGCCACGGACGCGGCCCTGCGGGCCGCGCTCGTCCCGGAGACGCGCGAGGCGACGGTCGTCGTCGTCGCGCAACGCGTCAGCACCATCCGCGGTGCCGACCGGATCGTCGTGCTGGACGACGGCGAGGTGGTCGGCGTCGGTACGCATGCCGAGCTCATGGCGGACAACGAGACGTACCGGGAGATCGTGCTCTCCCAGGTGACCGAAGAGGAGGCGGCGGCGTGAGCGCCCCTGAGAAGGAGACCGCGCCCGGCGCGGAGACGGCGGCCCGCGGGCCGCAGCGACCCCGCGGCCCCATGGGCGGCGGGCCGATGGGCATGGCGATGCCCACCCAGAAGGCCATGGACTTCAAGGGCTCGCTGCGCCGCCTGATGGGCGAGTTGCGGCCCGAGCGGTCCAACCTGTCCCTCGTCGTCGCACTGACGACGATCAGCGTGATTGCCGTCGTGGCGGCACCGAAGGTGCTCGGCCGCGCGACCGACGTGATCTTCCGTGGCGTCGTCGGGCAGATCCTCGACCGGCAGATGCCGGGCCTCACGCAGGACCAGGCGATCGAGGCCCTGCGCCAGCACGGCGACACCCAGATGGCCGACATGCTCGCCGGCATCCACGGCGTGGTGCCCGGCGTCGGCATCGACTTCGACGCCCTGCGCGGGATCGTGCTGCTCGCCCTCGGCCTCTACCTGGTGTCGTGGCTGTTCGGCTACGTCCAGGGCCTGCTCACCACCGGACTCGTGCAGCGCACGGTCTACCGGCTGCGCGAGCGGGTGGAGGAGAAGCTGGGCCGCCTGCCGCTGAGCTACGTCGACCACCAGCCGCGCGGCGAGCTGCTGTCCCGCGTGACGAACGACATCGACAACCTCGCCCAGACGCTCCAGCAGACGCTGAGCCAGCTCATCAACTCGGTGCTGATGATCGTCGGCGTCCTCGTGATGATGTTCTGGATCTCGCCACTGCTGGCGGTCATCGCGCTTCTGGTGCTCCCGGCCGCGGGCCTGGGCACCACGTACATCGCCAAGAGGGCGCAGCCGCACTTCATGGCGCAGTGGCAGCGCACCGGCCGGCTGAACGCCCACGTGGAGGAGATGTACACCGGCCACGCGCTGGTGAAGGTCTTCCGTCACCAGAGCGCGGCGTCAGAGGAGTTCCACACCGAGAACGAGGCGCTCTACCAGGCGACGTTCAAGGCGCACCTGATCTCGGGCGTGATCCAGCCCGTGATGATGTTCCTCGGAAACCTCAACTACGTGATCATCGCGGTGGTCGGCGGGCTGCGGGTGGCGCAGGGCGCGATCAGCCTCGGCGACGTGCAGGCGTTCGTCCAGTACTCGCGGCAGTTCACGCAGCCGATCACGCAGGTCGCCTCGATGATGAACCTGCTGCAGTCCGGCGTCGCGTCCGCGGAGCGTGTGTTCGAGCTGCTCGACGCCCCGGAGCAGTCGCCGGAGCCTGCCGACGGCGGCCCGGCCCCCGAGGTCGTGCGCGGGCGCGTGGCGTTCGAGGATGTGGCGTTCCGCTACGAGCCGGAGACGCCGCTCATCGACGACCTGTCGCTCGTCGCCGAGCCGGGCCAGACGGTCGCGATCGTCGGCCCGACGGGAGCCGGCAAGACGACGCTCGTGAACCTGCTGATGCGGTTCTACGAGCTCGACGGTGGCCGGATCACGCTCGACGGCGTCGACGTCGCCCAGATGGACCGCGAGGCCCTGCGGCGCAACATCGGCATGGTGCTGCAGGACACGTGGCTCTTCGGCGGCACGATCCGCGACAACATCGCCTACGGCCGCGAGGGTGCCACGCACGAGGAGGTCGTCGAGGCCGCCAAGGTCACGCACGTGGACCGCTTCGTGCGAACCCTGCCCGACGGGTACGACACGGTGATCGACGAGGAGGCGGGCAACGTCAGCGCCGGCGAGAAGCAGCTGCTGACGATCGCCCGTGCGTTCCTCGCCGACCCGTCGATCCTCGTGCTCGACGAGGCGACGTCGTCCGTCGACACCCGCACCGAGGTGCTGGTTCAGCACGCGATGGCGGCGCTGCGGCAGGGACGCACGTCGTTCGTCATCGCGCACCGCCTGTCGACGATCCGCGACGCCGACGTCATCCTCGTGATGGAGAGCGGTGCGATCGTCGAGCAGGGGACGCACGACGAGCTGATCGCGGCGGACGGCGCCTACGCCCGCCTGTACGCGAGCCAGTTCGCCGCGGCAGCGGCCCCGGTCGACTGACCATCCGCTCCCCGTGAGCGCTGCCGTCGCACGCCAACGCTGCCGTTGAGACGGCAGCGCTCGCGTGCGACGGCAGCGCTCACCGGGGTTGACGACGGTAGGCGGCGGCCCGGGTGGTCGGCGGGCTGAGGCAGAATCAGGCCGTGCCCGTCATCGCCCTCACCGACCCCGACGACGCGCGGCTGGCGGACTACCTGCACCTCACCGACGTCGCGCTCCGGCGGCGCCTCGAGCCTGCGGGCGGGCTGTACATGGCCGAGTCCAGCAAGGTCATCGCGCGCGCGTTGGCGGCCGGACATCGCCCGCGGTCGTTCCTGATGACCGAGCGCTGGCTGCCCGAGCTGGAGCCGGTGGTGGCCGACGTCGAGACCCGGTTCGGGCCGGTGCCGGTGTACGTGGGCGCGCCCGAGATCGTCGAGGCCGTCACGGGGTTCCACCTGCACCGCGGCGCGCTGGCGGCCATGCACCGGCCGGTCCTGCCGAGCCTCGACGAGGTGCTCGGGGTCGGGCGCGAGGGCGGCGGTGCCCGCCGGGTGGCGGTCTTCGACGGGATCGTCGATCACACCAACCTCGGCGCGGGGTTCCGGAGCGCTGCCGCGCTGGGCGTCGACGCGGTGCTCGTGACGCCCGAGTGTGCGGACCCGCTGTACCGGCGCAGCATCCGGGTCTCGATGGGCACGGTGTTCCAGGTGCCGTGGACGCGGATCGACCCGTGGCCCGGCGGCATCGCGGCGCTGCGCGAGCGTGGTTTCACGGTGGCCGCGCTGGCCCTCGCGGACGACGCCGTCACGCTGGACGAGCTCGCGGCGTCGGCCCCCGAGCGGCTCGCGTTGGTGCTGGGCACCGAGGGCGACGGGCTGAGCCGTCGGGTGACCGCGGCGGCCGATGTCGTCGTCACCATCCCGATGGCCGGGGGAGTGGACTCGCTCAACGTCGCCGCGGCGTCGGCGGTCGCGTTCTGGGCGACCCGCTGACGCGTCCCGGCGACGGGACCTTCGCCCGTCGTCACCGGGGAAAAGCGCGGCAAGCATCGAGGTGTGGCTCTCCCTCGCCGAGGGCCCGCTCCGACCGGGGGCGGGCCGCACCCCCGTCCTCGCCCCGCGGCCTCCGATGCGCCGGCCGCCGTCCGAACCCGCGTCCTCGTCGCGCGGCCGCGTGACCGGGTCTTCGACGCCTTCGTCCGGCGCACCGGCACCTGGTGGCCGCTCGCCGAGCAGGTGATGGCGCCGGGCCGTGCGACGGACGTGCGGATCGACCCGTGGCCGGGCGGCTCGGTCGGAGAGGTCTGGGCGGACGGGAGCGCGCACGTGTGGGGCACGGTGGTCGACTGGCGGCCGCCGTGCGAGCTCCGGATCGCCTGGACCGCGCACGACGACGGCGCGGCCACCACGGTCGGGATCCGCTTCCTCGAGGCGAGCTGGGTGACGAGCTGGGTCGAGGTCTGCCACGACGGGTGGTCGGCGCTCGGGGCTGAGGCGCCGGCGATCCGCGAGTCCTACCAGGTGGCGTGGCGGCGCGTGCTCGGGGCGTTCCTCGCGGGCGTCTGAGTCGCGGGCGTCTGAGTCGCGGTCAGCGGCCGAAGACGGGGACGAGGACGGCGCGCGCGAGCGTGTGGGGGACGGCGGCATGCTGGACGTCGCCCGGCTCCGTCGCGACGTCCGTCGGCAGGTTCTCGACGTCCAGGGCGTGCACCGCGAAGAAGTAGCGGTGCGTCCGGTCGCCGCGTGGGGGCCAGGCGCCGGTGTACCCGGTGGTCCCGGCGTCGTTGGTGAGCTGGTAGGCGCCGCGCGGCAGGAGCGTGCTGCGCGGCGAGCCGGCGCCGCGTGGCAGCTCGGTCAGAGCGGCCGGGAGGTCGACGACGGCCCAGTGCCAGAAGCCGCGCGGGGAGGGCGCGTCCGGGTCGAAGCACGTCACGAGGATGCTGCGCGTGCCGTCCGGGACGCCGTCCCAGGCGAGGTGCGGCGAGAGGGCGTCGTCGCCGACGAAGGGCTCGTCCAGCGTGCTGCCGGTGCGCACGTCGTCGCTGGTCAGGTCAAACGTCGGAACCGCCGGAAGGGCCTCGTAGGGGTCCGGGGCGACGGGTCGGTCCAGGTCCATGAGGTTCTCCTCCTCGAGCGCCGGGACACCTCCGGTCACCTCTACATCGTGCCGCGCGGGCGCCGTGATGAGGGCGTGGACGGCCTCTTCACCCGATTGACACTCGCATCGTGTCGGAGTCTACTGGAATACTCGAACAGGTGTTCGAAGATATCCGGAGGCGATGGTGACGGCGGTGGCGACGGCGGTGGATCCGCGCATCCGAGGCGGCGGGGATCGTGCTGCGCTCGCGCGTGCGGTGCTCGCGCGCGCCGAGGAGCGTACCGGGACGACGCGCTGGGTGCCGCGGCCGGTCGTCGCCCCGGCGCTGCCGGTCGAGAGCGAGCTCGCGCCGCGCGTCCCCCCGGAGCCCGATCCGACAACGGGTGCGCGCGTGCTCCCGGTGGCCCCCGAGGTGGCCGGCCTCCTACCCACCGGCGGCCTCGACCGCGGCGGCACCCTCGTCGTCGGCGGCTCGACGGCGCTCGTGCTGGCCCTGCTGGCCGAGGCGTCCCGGACGGGCAGCTGGGTGGCCATGGTGGGGCTGCCGCGGGTCGGGGTGCTCGCTGCCCACCAGACGGGCCTGGACCTCGAGCGACTGGTGCTCGTGCCCAGCGCGGGGCCGGACGGGCCCACCGTGGTCGCCGCGCTGCTCGACGGCGTCGACGTGGTGGTGGTCGGCGACGTGGCGCTGGCGGACGCCGATCGTCGCCGTCTCTCCGCGCGTGCCCGGGAGCGGGGCGCGGTGCTGCTGTCCACCCGGCCGTGGCCAGGTGCGCACCTCGCGCTGACCGTCGAGGAGACGCTGTGGGCCGGTCTCGGGCGAGGCCACGGGCGGCTCCGCGAGCGGCGGCTGACGGTGGTCGCGGGCGGCCGGGGCGCGGCAGCCCGCGGGTGGCGTCGGGACGTCGTCCTGCCGGCGGGCCGGGTCGGCCGCGCGGACGATCGTGTCGCCGAGCCGCCGGTGCGCGGAGGCGTCGTCGGGCCGCTGCCGCTGCACGTGGTCGAGGACAGGCGGGCCGGGTGAGCGCCGTGCTGGAGACGAGGTCCGGTCCGGCGGCAGGCTCGGCGCAGGCACCAGGGGCGGCACAGACCGGCACCGGCGCCGAGCCGCCCACCCGGACGGCGGCGCTGTGGGTGCCCGACTGGCCGGTGGTTGCCGCCATGGCCGCGGGAGAGGTGCCCGGGCACGTGCCCGCCGCGGTGCACGACGGTCGTCGGGTCGTCGCGGTGTCCGCCATCGCGCGGGCCGCGGGCGTCCGGCGCGGCATGCGGCGCAGGCACGCCCAGGAGACGTGCCCCGGGCTCGAGCTGCTGGCCGCCGACGCCGGGCGGGACGCGCGCGGGTTCGAGCCGGTCGCGGCCGCCGCCGAGACGGTGGTCTCCGGCATCGAGATCGCCCGACCGGGCCTGGTGCTCGTACCGGCGCGCGGTGCCGGGCGCTACCACGGGTCCGAGCAGGCGCTGGCCGCTGAGCTCGTCGGTCAGGTCGCCGTCCTTGCGGGGTACGAGGCGCAGGTGGGGATCGCCGACGGCGCGGGTGCGGCCGTGCTGGCGGCGCGCGCGGCGCGCATCGTGCCGGCAGGCGGCACGTCGGCGTTCCTCGCCCCGCTCGGCCTGGCTGAACTGGTGCACGTCGCGGCGCAGGATGTCGGGCGAGTCGCCGAGCTCGTGGACCTGCTGGGCCGGCTCGGGCTGCGCACGCTGGGGGACCTGGCCGCCCTGCCGCGCGACGACCTCTTCGCGCGCTTCGGCGAGCTCGGGCGCTGGGCGCACGACGTCGCCGCGGGGGTGGACGACCGGCCCACCGCGCTGCGCCGGCTGGAGCCGGACGTTGCGGTGGTCGTCGACCTCGACCCGCCCGTGGAGCGCCTCGAGGCCACTGCATTCGCCGCGCGTCGGCTCGCCGAGGCGCTGCACGAGCAGATGGTGACCCGTGGCGTCGCCTGCGGGCGCCTGGAGATCACCGCGCAGACCGAGGGCGGTCAGGAGCTTGCGCGCACGTGGCGGGCCGACGCCGCCCTCGGTGGGCTGTCCGTGGCGCGGATGACGGACCGTGTGCGCTGGCAGCTCGAGGGCTGGCTCACCGGTCACGCGTTGCGGCGGACGGCGGTGGACGACCCGGCGCCGGCGGCGATCGTGCGACTCGGCCTGCGCGCCGAGGAGGTCGCCCCCGCGGGTGCGGAGCAGGGACGGCTGTGGGGTGGCGCGAGCGGCACCGACCTGCGCGCGCACCGGGCGGTGCACCGCATCCAGGGGCTCATCGGCACGCAGGCTGTGCTCGGCGCCGCCGTGCAGGGCGGGCGGGAGGTGCGGGACCGGGTCCGGCTGGCCCCCTGGGGCGAGGAGCCGCCTGCGGCGCGACCGGTCGACCGGCCCTGGCCCGGCCAGCTCCCACCGCCTGCTCCCGCGACGGTGCTCGCCGAGCCGCAGCTGGTCCAGGTGTGCGACGCGGACGGTCGCCGGGTCGAGGTCGACGCGCGCCTCCAGGTCAGCGGCGAGCCGGACGTCGTGTGGTGGCCGCCGCAGGACGGCGTGGAGCGCGAGACGCGGATCACCGGCTGGGCCGGGCCGTGGCCCATCGAGCAACGGTGGTGGGCCGACGGCGTCGGGCGTCAGGCGTACCTCCAGGCGACCCTCGGCGACGGCCGGGCCGTGCTGCTCGCCCTGCGCGACGGCGTCTGGCACCTGGATGCGCTCTATGACTGAGCGCGCACGGCGTCCGCGCGGCGCCGAGGGCGCCTACGCCGAGCTGCACGCACACTCGGCGTTCAGCTTTCTCGACGGCGCCAGCCAGCCCGAGGACCTCGCGTACGAGGCCGAGCGCCTCGGGCTGAGCGCGCTCGCCCTGACCGACCACGACGGGCTGTACGGCGTCGTCCGCTTCGCCCAGGCTGCGCGCGAGGTCGGGCTGCCGACGGTCTTCGGTGCCGAGCTGCACCTGCCGGACCCCGACGGCGTCCTCGACCCGCCGACGACCGTTCCCGACCCGAGGTCCACCCACCTGCTCGTGCTCGCACGCGGTGCGGACGGGTACCGCGCCCTGTCGTCGACGATCGCCGACGCGCACCTGGCCACGGGGACGAAGGGGGCGGCCCGCTACCGACCGGCGGAGCTGGCCGAGGCCGCGGCCGGGCAGTGGCTCGTGCTCACCGGCTGCCGCAAGGGCGCCGTCCGGCACGCGCTCGAGCGGCCCGTGCGCCGGGACGCGGCGGCACGCCTCGACCTCGCTGCGGCGCGCGCCGAGCTCGATCGCCTCGTGGTCCTCTTCGGGCGGGACAACGTCGCGGTCGAGATCACCGACACCGGCGACCCGTGGGACGGCGACCGCAACGACGCCCTCGCCGAGATCGCAGCCGCGGCCGGGCTGCCTCTGGTGGCTACGGGCAACGTCCACTACGCGACGCCCGCCGACGCCGACCTGGCGGCAGCGCTCGCCGCCGTCCGTGCCCGGTCGAGCCTGGAGGACATGGACGGCTGGCTGCCAGGCGGTCCCGGCCGCCACCTGCGGTCGGCGCGGGAGATGCTCGCCCGGCACCGCCGTCACCCGCAGGCTGTGCGCACCGCGGCGGAGCTGGCCGCCGAGTGTGCCTTCGACCTCGCGCTCGTCGCGCCGAACCTGCCGCCGTACCCCGTGCCGCCCGGTCACGACGAGGCGAGCTGGCTGCGCGAGCTCGTGCGCCGCGGGGCGCTGGAGCGTTACGGCCCGCCCGACGCCGAGCGTGTGCCCGGCGCGTACGCCCAGATCGCGCATGAGCTCGACGTCATCGAGACCCTCGGCTTCCAGGGCTACTTCCTCGTGGTGCACGACCTGACGTCGTTCTGCCGGGACAACGGCATCCTCTGCCAGGGCCGCGGATCCGCCGCGAACTCCGCGGTCTGCTACGCCCTCGGGGTGACCGCGGTCGACGCCGTCCGGCACGGGCTGCTGTTCGAGCGATTCCTCGCCCCGGAGCGGGACGGGCCGCCGGACATCGACGTGGACATCGAGTCGGGCCGGCGTGAGGAGGTCATCCAGCACGTCTACGCCCGGTTCGGGCGCCGGCACGCCGCCCAGGTGGCCAACGTGATCTCCTACCGGCCCAGGTCGGCGGTGCGCGACGCCGCGCGGGCGCTCGGCTACGACGTCGGACAGCAGGATGCCTGGAGCAAGAGCATCGAGCGCTGGGGCTCGCTCAAAGGGCCGGAGCCGGCGAGCGAGTGGTGGACCGTGCACCGGTCGGCGCCGGCGGGGCCGTCGGCGACCGACGCCCCCGCGGGCACGCTGAGCGAGGACGGGCGCGACGTCGTGCCCGCGCACCGGCCACCGGCCGCGGCGGAGTCGGGGGAGATCCCGTCGGCGGTGATCGATCTCGCGGAGCGGTTCCTGCGCCTGCCCCGGCACCTGGGGATCCACTCGGGCGGCATGGTGATGTGCGACCGCCCCGTCATCGAGGTGTGCCCCGTGGAGTGGGCGCGGATGCCGGGCCGCACCGTGCTGCAGTGGGACAAGGACGACTGCGCCGATGCCGGGCTGGTGAAGTTCGACCTGCTGGGGCTCGGCATGCTGACGGCGCTGCAGGTGGCGTTCGTGCTGGTGCGCGAGCACGAGGGGATCGAGCTCGGGCTGCACTCGCTGCCGCAGGAGGACCCGGCGGTCTACGACCTGCTGTGTGCGGCGGACACCGTGGGGGTGTTCCAGGTGGAGTCCCGCGCGCAGATGGCGACGCTGCCGCGCCTGCAGCCCCGGCAGTTCTACGACATCGTCATCGAGGTCGCCCTGATCCGGCCCGGGCCCATCCAGGGCGGCTCGGTGCACCCGTACATCAACCGGGCACGGGGTCGCGAGAAGGTCACCTACCTGCACCCCCTGCTGGAGAAGTCGCTGGCCAAGACCAAGGGCGTGCCGCTGTTCCAGGAGCAGCTCATGCAGATGGCCATCGACATCGCCGGGTTCACGGGTGCGGAGGCGGATCAGCTGCGACGCGCGATGGGGTCGAAGCGCTCGGTCGAGAAGATGGAACGGCTCAGGGCCCGGCTGATGGCGGGGATGGCGGCGAACGGGGTCGCGCCGGGCGTGGCCGAACAGGTCTACGACAAGCTCAAGGCGTTCGCCGACTTCGGGTTCCCGGAGTCGCACGCGTTCTCGTTCGCGTACCTCGTCTACGCCAGCGCGTGGCTCAAGGTGCGTCACCCGGCTGCCTTCTACGCGGGGCTCCTCGCCGCCCAGCCGATGGGCTTCTACTCGCCGCAGTCGCTCGTCGCGGACGCCCGCCGGCACGGCGTCCCGGTGCTCCGGCCCGACGTCCAGGCCTCGGGGCAGAAGGCTGTGCTCGAGCGGGTGGCGGTCACCGCTCCGGGGGAGCCGGGGGAGCGCTCGCCCGACGCCGTCGCGCACCTGGCGGCGCTCGTCCACGCGAACCCGGCGCTCGCCGTCCGGATAGGCCTGGACTCGGTGCGGACCATCGGTGCGGAGGCTGGCCGGGCGCATCGTGGCCGAGCGCACCGAGCAGGGCCCCTTCGCGGGCCTGCGCGACCTGGTGCGGCGCGTCCGGCTCACGACGCCGCAGCTGGAGGCCCTGGCGACGGCGGGTGCGTTGGACTGCTTCGGCGTCGACCGTCGCGGCGCGCTCTGGGCGGCGGGCGCGCTTGCGCAGGAGGGCCCCGACACGCTGCCGGGCGTGTCGGTGGGCGTCGAGGCGCCCACGCTGCCGGGCATGAGCGCGGTGGAGACCGCGATGGCCGACGTGTGGGCCACCGGCGTCTCCACCGACTCCTACCCGACGCAGTACGTGCGCGACGGTCTGGTGCGGGCCGGTGTCATCACCGTCGACGAGGCGATGAGCCACCCCGCCGGGCGGCGTGTGGCGGTGGCCGGCGTCGTCACGCACCGCCAGCGCCCGGGCACGGCGCAGGGCGTCACGTTCCTGTCCCTGGAGGACGAGACGGGGCTGCTCAACGTCATCTGCTCGGCGGGCCTGTGGCGGCGGTTCCGCACGGTGGCCCGCGGCGCGGCCGCGATGGTCGTGCGGGGGCGGCTCGAACGGGCCGACGCGGCCACGAACCTCATGGCCGAGCACCTGGCGCCGCTGTCGTTGCAGATCCCGACGTCGTCGCGCGACTACCGCTGAGCGCGGGGTGCTTACGGAGCCTTGGCGATCTCCGCGACGTCCTCGATCTCCTCGTCCTCCGCCTCGAACTCGCTGAAGTCGGTGGGCGGGTCCTTGTGCCGGAGCAGGGAGAAGACCGACCAGATGACGGCGGCGAGCGGCACGGCGATCACGGCGCCGAGGATGCCCGCGACCAGTGTCCCGGCGGTGACCGCGATCGCCACCACCACCGGGTGCAGCGCCACCTGCTTGCCCATCACGAGCGGCTGGAGCACGTGCCCCTCGAACTGGCCGATCAGGGCGATCACGACACCCACCGCGACGGCGTTCCACAGCCCGTTGGCGGCCAGCGCCACGATCATCGCGATGATCATCGCGGCGGGTGCGCCGACGAGCGGGATGAAGGCGCCGATGAACACCAGCACGGCCAGGGGTGCCGCGAGGGGCACGCCGAGGATGAACAGCCCGATCATCGCGAGCAGCGCGTCCGAGCCGGCGACCAGGAACGTCCCCCGGGTGTAGCCGGAGAACGTGAACCAGACCGCGCCGCCGCCGAGGTACCAGCTCTCGCGGTGCCGCACGGGAAGCTGGTTGAGGAACCAGAGCCACATCTCCTTGCCGCGCAGCAGGAAGAAGACGGTGAGGAACGTGGCGAGCGCGAGGATCGCGAACGCCTCGCTCACGGAACCGACGCTCGACCATGCCTGCGACGCGATGGTGCCGCTGTTCTCCGAGACCCACTTCTGGGCGTTGTCGATCCAGTCCTGCACGTCCTGGTTGGTCACGGTGATGTGCAGCGGCGAGTCCTTCAGCGTGTCGAGGAGTGCCCCGATGCCGTCGTTGAACTGCTTGCCGAGGTCCTCCCACTGACCGGCGACGGAGATCCCCACGTACGTGAGCAGCCCGGCGAAGACGGCGACGGCGAAGACCATCGCCAGGGGAGTGGCGAGCCCGCGCGGCATCACCTTGGACATGACGTTGACGAGCGGCCGCAGGACGGCCGTGAAGACCAGTGCCAGGAAGACGGCGATGAACAGCAGCAGCACCTTGTTGGTGGCGTAGATCACGATGCCGACGGCGATGACGACGACGATCAGCCGCCACGAGACGCCGGCGGCGGTGCGCAGCCACTGCGGGACCTCGTCCTCGTGGCCGACGACGCTCGGGTTCCGCCGGGCGCCGGCCACCTTCTTGGCCGCTGCGCTGGTGCCGGCGAGGTGTCGGGTGGAGGCCTTGTGGCGCTCGGGCTCCTGCGCTGGCGGGTCCTCGCGCTCGGCCATCGGCACCTCCAGGTCGTGGACCGGCTGCCCGGTCCGGAGGACAGTGTGCCGCAGGTCACGGAGTCTTTGTCGGGTGCCGCTCCGTGCTATGTTGTCTGCCGCGCTGGAGGCCGGGTGATCGGCCGCCGGAGCACACCCTGTCCGGGTGGCGGAATGGTAGACGCGCTAGCTTGAGGTGCTAGTGCCCTTAGGGGCGTGGGGGTTCAAGTCCCCCTCCGGACACTCGTTGAGACAGCGAGCCGTGAGGCCGTGACCAGCAGCAATGCCGGTCGCGGCCTTTCGTGCGTCTGCTGGCTGGAGGCCAGTGTCACATCCGATGCAGCTTGAGCGGCAGGCTCCCGAGGTCCGACATGGGTGGAGCAGATTCGGCACATGGACAAGCCCGATCCGGTGCCGGCCTACTGCTGCGCGTCCTCCTCTACCTGGAAATCGTCGGACGAGGATCGCCACCCTCGCATGGCGAGCCCACACCCGCCCCACCCTCGAGGGCATCGAAGACACCGACCACATCAAGGACCCACCAACCATCGGTGCGACCCTCCCGCAGGTCACCCAAGAACTCCGCCGACGAGCCGGCCAGTCGAACGCCGACCACCTGACCTGACAAGACCCACGCCGATGACCACCACCCAGAGCAGGTCCAGGTCGGGGCGCCGGGCCGAGGGAGTGGTGGCCCGTGCGTTGCCTGGACGGGCCACCTATCGTGCTTCGCATGATCGTGACGACAACCGACACGGTTGATGGGTATCGAATCGTCCGCTACTTCGAACCCGTCGTCGTCAACCTGGTCGCAGGTACCGACTTCCAGTACCCGATGGAGAGGCCGGACTACGTGCCCTCGACGATGGATGTGCCATGGGCCGGCCCTGGGCGCGAGCGGCTGTGGGTGCCGCCCTCGTCGTCGCGCCGCTGAGCGCGTGCGAGCCGTCGACACCCGGCGACTCCCCATCGCCTGCTGCCCAGCCAGACTGGCCCGCAGGCGGGCCACGTGACACGGTGACCAGCGTCGTCCTGGACGCCGAGGATGCCCTGACCCGCATGCACCCGGACGTGACCTTCACGGACGCTGACCTTGACGCCTCCCGGTCCACGCCCTGCTTCGGGTCGCCCGCCGATGGGGACGCAATCGCTTGGCTCTCCGAGCGGTGGCTGACAGTCGAGCCGCAGCAGGACACGATGCCGTTCGTCGCGCAACTCACCGACTACCTGGTCGCCCGTGGCTGGACGGTGGGTCAGGGCTCGACGTCCGAGGACGACGCCGTCCAGCTGTATCGCGACGACTACCAGCTGACCCTTGTGGGAGACGCCGCCAACGGGAAGGCGATGGTGCGCATCACCGCCACCTCACCGTGCTCCGAGACGGAAGCGATTGGTAGCTAGGCTTTCCGTTACAGTAGACTGTGGCAAGCGCAGCAACCGGGGACTCGGTGGTGGTGGTGGTGGCAAAGACTCGATCAGTGCGGACCGAGGCGGACCTTCGCGCGTTCGGCAAGAACGTCACCAACGCCCGCAAGCTCCATGGGCTCACGACAACCCTGCTTGCGGAGCGCGCCGGGATCAGCCGTCCGACCCTGCGGTCCATCGAGCGCGGCGACGGGAGTCCCCGCCTCGAGAACGTCATGGCCGTCCTGCGGGTGCTCAACTTGTCCTCAGATGTGCTGACCGCCACCGATCCCCAGTTGACCGCACTCGGGCGCCTGCACGCCGATCAGGCCCTCCCGCAGCGGGTCCGCGCGCCCCAAGCACGCCCGTGAACCGGACCGCGACAGTCCACCTCGAGGACTCCGACGGCCGGACGAGCCGCGTCGGCGATGTCACTTTCACGAGCAACGACGCCGGCGTCCTCATCGCCACCACCTTCACCTACCACGCCGACTGGCTCACCCGCCGCAACCGGTACGACCTCTGCCCCGAACTGCCTCTGACCACCGGGCCACAGACCCAGACCGGTGCGCGCTTGGTCCCTGGAGCCCTCGCCGACACCGGTCCCGACCGCTGGGGCCAGAACCTGCTCTTTGCCGCCGAGCGCAAGGCCGCCAAGCGTTCAGGGCGCAGGATCCGCGCCCTGAACCAAGCTGACTTCATCCTCCTTGCCCACGACCGGACCCGTCAGGGCGCGCTGCGTTTCAGCGAAGACGACGGCAGTACCTTCATCTCCCCGCCCGCCGACGGCGTGCCCACCCTCGTCGACCTTGACCGGCTCGTTGCGGCCGCGGACCGACATGCCCGCGACCGCGGCACCGACGACGACATCGCACTGCTCACCCGCGCCGGCACCTCAATGGGAGGCGCCCGCCCGAAGACGACCGTCACCACTACCGACGGGCGGCTCGCCCTCGCCAAGCTCCCAAGCCGTGACGACGTCTGGGACGTGCAGGCGTGGGAAGCCACAGCGCTCGAGCTCGCACGGCGAGCCGGCGTGTCCGTGCCGTCCTTTCGCCTGCACCGGCTCGACGAGGACCGGTCCGTGCTGGTCCTCGACCGGTTCGACCGCACCGACAGCGAACGCAGGATCGGGTACCTCTCCGCGCACAGCCTCGTGCAGAAGGCCCCTGCCGGGGTCGTCTCCTACGCCGAACTTGCCGACGCCCTCGGGGACCAGAGCTCAGACCCCGCTGCGGACCGCCGCGACCTGTTCCGGCGGGTCGCCCTGTCCCTGCTCGTGAACAACGTCGATGACCATATGAAGAACCACGGGCTGCTGCGGGTCCGAGACGGTTGGCGACTCTCGCCCGCGTTCGACATCAACCCGTTTCCGATGGGTCGTCCCGTCGACTCCACACCGATCACCCCGCACGGCTCCGGGGCAACCCGAGACATCGACGAGCTCGTCGCCAACGCCGACTACTTCGGTCTCACCCGCGACGACGCGGCCGCAATCGTGGCTGAGGTCGCGCTGGCCACCGGTGCGTGGGTCGAGGTTGCGGAGTCGTTCGGGATCGAGACGCCGGAGGACGGGTCGATGGCATCAGCGTTCGACACCGTCTCCAGGGACCAAGCAGATGCCCTCGTGCGGACGAGCGCGGTGGAGCCCCGGGTGCTTGCGCCTGCTGAGGCGGGACAAGGAGATGGGGTGCGGTGGGTCAAGCCGCACCTGCGCGGCGGCCGGCCCGTGCGCGGCCACGTCCGGCGCCAGCGGCCGTAGTCCGGCTCCAGCGTCCCTCGCATCCTCGCGTGAGCCACCCCTGCGTTGCCGGGCGAACCGAGCGTCAGGGGGATGACACGGGAGAGGTCGCCTCGTGGTGCGACCGCGGGCTACGCCTCGACGCGCGAGAAGTCGAGGACGGCGTGGTTCGCCTCGATGTTGTTGCCGTCGGGGTCGCGGACGAAGGCGGCGTAGTACGAGACGACCGGGCCGCCCAGGTACTCCGGCCACTCGCGCGCCTCGTGCAGCACCTCGGCGCCGACCCCGCGCGCGGCCGCGAGGAACGCGTCCACCCCCGCGCGGGACGAGGCGGCGAACGCGATGTGCGACTCCCGGAAGCCCTCGCCGAACCGGTGGACGCCGATCCAGAACTCCGGACCGTGGTCGCCCCACCCGATGGCGTGCGGGGACTTGTCCTCCTGGCGGACCGCGCCAAGGGCGCCGAGCACTGCGTCGTAGAAGCGGGCCGAGGCGTCGAAGTCGGAGACCTGGAGCTCCACGTGGTCGATCATCGGCTGATCATGGCTCGGGCGACCACCGACCACAAGCGACGCGTCGCCCGACTCGGGCATCTCGCCGTCCGGTGGACACCTGGTGTCCACCTGGGAGCATCCGCGGCGCCCAGCTGCGCTGCGAACATCACCTGCCGACGGCCGACCGGTCCGTCACACGACAGCGCCGTCATCAGCACCGCCCGAGAGCGAGGACCGATGACGCCCGTGACGCCACTCGGTGCCCAGATACGCGGCAGCGGGCGTCGGCTGCTCCTCGGTGTGCGCGCAGTCCTCGTGCTCCTGTTCGTGGTGCCCGTCGTGGTCCTTGCGGTGTGCGCCTGGACGGACTGGCAGCACGTCGGCCCGGACGCCGTGCCGGGCGTGTCCACCAGCACGCACTGCCGCTACGTCGACGGGGACGTGGTCATCGCGTGCTACGGGGACTTCGTGTCCGACGACGGCTCGATCACCCTGCACGACGTCCAGATCCGCCTCGAGGTCGAGGAAGGCGGGCACACCGGCCCCGCTACTGCGTCGCGCACGAGCCATCAGTGGGTCGTGCTGGGGACGTCGGGGGCGCGGGTCTGGATCCTCCTGTTGCGGCAGGTGATGAGCGTCTCCGCAGTCTGGCTGCTCGCGTATGCCGGCACGATCGTCGGCCTCATCGTCACCACCGTGGTGTGGGCGGGACGCCAGGTGGCCAGGGCGGTCGGCGGCACGCAGCTCCAGCGGCGAGTTCCCTGACGGCACTGCACCGACGGCGCGGGGGAAGGCCGCGACCCGCTGCTGCGGGCCGCGGCCTCCGGGCGTCGCGGGGCGTCGACGCACCCCGACGCGGCGTCGCCGCCTTCTCGGACCGGCGACGCGGCGTCGGCGTCCTGGCTGCCGAGTCGGGCGCTACGCCGTCGTGCAGGTGTTGCCGTTCAGCGTGAACGACGACGGGGCGCCGGTGCTGCCGTTGTGCGAGGCCTGGTAGCCGATGTTGATGGAGCCGCCGGCCGGGATGGCGCCGTTGTAGCCGAGGTTCTTCGCCGTCACCTGCCCGCTGGATCCGCTGTAGGTGGCGTTCCAGCCCGAGCTGATGGACTGGCCGCTCGGGAGGGCGAAGGCCAGCGTCCAGCCGTTCAGCGCCGCCGACCCGGTGTTGGTGATGGTGATGCTCGCCGTGAGGCCGCTGCTCCACGTGTTGGCGGTGTAGCCGACCTTGCAGTTCCCGGTGCCCGGCGGCGTCGTCGGCGGGGTGGTGGGCGGCGTGGTCGGCGGAGTCGTGGGTGGCGTCGTCGGCGGTGTGGTCGGGGGAGTGGTGGGCGGCGTCGTCGGGGTGGAGTCCAGCCCGAAGAACGTGATCGCCCTCGCGGCCATGCCCGAGGCGGGCAGGGAGTGGCCGGCGCCGGACACCGTGATGGCCTCCACCTGGACCACGCCCGCCGAGTCGACGTAGCGCTGCCGGGACCAGCCGGACTGCGGGGTGTCGGTCGACGTGGGCGTCGCGCTGATGCCGTGGACGTTCGTCCACTGGTTGATCTCCATCTGGAGGTTCTTGTAGTTGACGACCGTGTCGGCGGTGCCGTGCCACAACTGCATCCGCGGGTAGGGCCCCGTGTAGCCGGGGTACGCCCCGCGCACCAGGTCACCCCACTGCTGAGCGGTCTTGTTGTTGTTGCCGTTCGCGCACACGCTGTTGCCGGCGAGGTAGTCCGCCTCGTTCGGGAAGCAGCCGAAGGGCACGCCCATGAAGGCGGAGCCGGCCTTGAACACGTCCGGGTACAGGGCGACGATCGCGTCGGTCATCATGGCGCCGGACGAGCTGCCGGTGGCGAACACCCGGTTCGGGTCGCCGTTGTAGTGCTGCTCGACGTAGGTGACCATCGAGACGATGGACTCGGCGTCGGACCCGCCGCCGCGGCGCTTGGACGCGTCGGAGAAGTTGTCGAAGCAGCCGATCTTGTCCGTCGAGGCTCGGGTAGATCACGACGAAGCCGTAACGGTCGGCCAGGGACGCGAACTCCGACGACTGGTAGAAGCCTTGCCCCGACCCGCCGCACGGGTGCATCGCGACCACGATCGCGGGCTTGGCCTGGGCGTTGTTCGGGACGTACACGTACATCGCGTCGTTGCCCGGGTTGCTGCCGAAGTTGCTGATCTGCGTCAGCGACGCCGCCGCGGCGGGCGTCGCCACCACCATGCCGACACCGACCAGGCCTGCCGCGACAAGTCCCGCGGTCAGCAGCACTGACGTCCTCTGTCGAAGCCTCATGCCTTCGCCCCCTGACGATGCGTGTGAGCGCTCTCCTGAGCGACACCGATCCTCATGGGCCGGTCGGGGGCGGGTCGAGCGCCGCGGGCGTGCTGAAACGGTTTGGTGGTGGGACGGGTTGACGCACGCGCCCCCGTCGCGACGTGACCCGCTCAGCCGGGGAGGGCACTCACGGCCGGACCGCTCAGACGCAGCCGGGCCGGCTGTCGGACGGCGACCGGACCGGGCGCCACCAGGCGGGTCGTCTCGGGGGACGGCGTCGTGCCGAACTCGCGGGCCAGGACGGCGCAGCACCGCTGGTACGCCTGCATGGCCTCGGCGAGGTTGCCCTCCGCGAGGTGGATGCGGATCACGGTGCGGTGCGCGCTCTCGCGCATGGCGTCCGCGCACAGGGCGGCGAGGGCGGCTTCCAGGGCCAAGCCGTAGCGGCCGGTCCGCGCGAGCTGCACCGCGAGGCTCTCGAGCACGTGCAGCCGCAGCTGTCTGAGTCGCTCGCGGTCGACGAGGAGCCACTCGTCGTCCCAGTCCGGCAGCAGGTCGCCCTCGACCTGGGTGAGCCGCGGGCTGTCGATGCTCACCGTGCGGGTCCCGTCGAGCACCTGGTGGGCCGTCGCGATGAGCGTGGCCACGTCCACCTCGACGTCGTCGGCGAGGTCCACGGCGTCGTGCCCCGACTCCACGAGCGCCGGCGACACCTGGTTGGCGCGCCAGATCGCGGTGCGCAGGCTCGCCAACGCGCGGGTCTCGCTGGTCTCCGGCCAGAGGGACCCGGCGAGCCTGCTGCGCCCCGACCGGCCCCGGAGCGCCAGCAACGACAGGATGCGCTGCGTGCTCGCGGGGACGCTCATCGTGCGCCCCTCGACGGTCAGTCGGAAGCCACCGAGCAGCGTGAGCCGTCGATCCCGTTCCATGTGAGCCCCCCTGCGAGCACCACGGCGTCACAAATGGCGCAGGCGACCAACGATTGCTCAGCGGGAGCGCTCCCCACAAGGCCCAGGTTTGCCCCGATGTCGCCGCTTGTGCCCGGGGGCCGGAAGGCGTCCCGCCCCTGTGACGCACCCGTGACGATGGAGTGACGTGCCCACGGCGACGATCCGGCGATGGGCAGGTATCCGGGGAGCCCCCGAACCTTGCGCGGGGCGATCGTCGCGGTCGACCCGCTGAGCCCTCTCTCGCGCATCGTCGTCTTCCAGTACAACCCCGACACGGTCACCCGGACGCTCCAGCCGCGCGCAGGCGGAGGCGCCGGCTCGGCCGGGCAGGCCGCGGACACGCACCGCATCTGGGGTGCTCCGCAGGAGACCATCACGATGACCGTCGAGCTCGACGCCACCGACGGCCTCGAGACCGGCGATCCCGTCGCCGCCGTCGCGGGTGTCCTGCCCCAGCTGTCCGCCCTGGAGATGCTGCTGTACCCGAGCGTCGCCCAGGTGATCATCAACACCGGGCTGCTGCTCGCGGGCACCATCGAGGTGCTGCCGCCCGAGGCTCCGCTCACCGTGCTCGTGTGGGGGCCGGGGCGAGCGGTCCCGGTCAGCGTGCAGTCGCTGAGCATCACCGAGCAGGCCTACGACGTCACCCTCACGCCCATCCGTGCGACGGCCGAGGTCACCATGCGCGTGCTGACGTACTCGGACCTGCCCGCCACCGACCCCGGGTACGCGCTCTTCCTCGTGCACCAGGTGCTCAAGGAGACCACCGCGTCGATCGCCGGCGTCACCGGGGCGGTCTCGGCGACCGTCGAGCTCGGGACCTGACCGTGACCGGCAGCCGGTACGACGACGTCGAGATCGCCACCACCACCGTGCCCGACGGCGCGGGCGGCGAACGCGCGGTGCGGTACCTGCGGCGTCGTCGGGCACCGGCAGCGCCCACCGTCCCGCCGCTCGCACACCACCGCGTCGGCGACGACGACCGGCTGGACCTCGTCGCCGCGCGCTACCTCGGGGACCCGCTGGCCGCATGGCGGATCGCCGACGCCAGCACCGCGCTCGACCCGCAGGAGCTGACCGCGACCCCGGGCGACGTCGTCGTCGTCCCGACGCCGGAGGTGTGACGTGGCCGGGCTGGGGACGCACCTGACGGTCCTGGCCGGGCCGACCGTGCCGCTGCCCCTGCCCGGTCCGCTCGCCGGCCGCCTGCTCGGTGCGACCGTGCACGAGTCCGACGCCGAGCGCTCGGCCTTCGACCTGACGTTCGACGCCGGTCGCTCGGGTCCCGCCGCGCTGCTCGACGTGCCGATGCTGCAGACGTGGCCGCTACGGCCTGGCGCCCGGGTGAGCCTGGTGCTCACGGTCGGCGCGATCCCGACGGTGCTCGCCGACGGGTTCGTCAGCCGGATCGACCTGACGCCCGGACAAGCCCCCGGCGGCGCGCAGGCGGTCGTGATCTGCGAGGACGTCGCGCGGCTGCTCGACCGCGAGGAGGTCAACCGCGAACGACCGCTCGACGACTACCCGCAGGTGCTGGCGATCCTCGCCCCGTACGCAGCGCGCGGCGTCCTGCCCCTCGCGATCCCGCCCATGGACATGGACCCGCCGCTGCCCATCGAACGCATCCCGCAGCAGCGCGACACCGACCTCGGGCACCTGCAGGAGCTCGCGCTGCGGCACGGCTACGTCACCTACGCGATGCCCGGCCCGGCACCCGGGACCAGCACCTTCTACTGGGGGCCGCCCATCCGCGTCGGCCTTCCGCAGCCCGCCATCACCGTGGACCAGACGCCGTACACGAACGTCACGACGCCGCCGACGTTCCGCCTGGACACCGCGATCCCCGTGCAGGTCACGGGCCACGACCGCGACCCGCGCACCAACACCGACGTGCCCGTGCGGACCGTGCCACCCCTGCGGCTGCCCCTGTCCGCCATGCCGCTGGCGCTCACCCAGAGCGACACCCGGATCCGGCTCGTCGAGCAGGCCGGGTCGTCCGCGATCAGCACCATGGCGCGCGCCCAGGCCGAGGTCGACCGGGGCGCCGACGCCGTCGTCGCGGAAGGTGAGCTGGACGGCAGCCGGTACCGCGGCGTGCTGCGGCCGCGCGCCGTCGTCGGCATGCGGGGCGCGGGGTGGTCGCATGACGGCCTCTGGTACGTCTCCCAGGTGGTGCACCGGATTCGACCCGGCTCGTACCGGCAGTCGTTCACGCTGAAGCGCGACGGCTACGGGTCGACGGTGCCGGTGGTGCTTCCATGAGCCCGGCCCAGCGGCGCCGCTACTACGGCAAGTACCGGGGCTCGGTGAAGAACACGATCGACCCCATGCAGCTCGGCCGCGTCCAGGTGTCCGTGCCGCGCGTCCTCGGCGACGGTCGCCTCGCGTGGGCCATGCCGTGCACGCCGTACGCGGGCAGCGGCGTCGGGTTCTTCGCCGTCCCGCCCGTCGACGCGAACGTGTGGGTCGAGTTCGAGGCCGGGGACATCGACAAGCCGATCCTCGCCGGGTGCTTCTGGGGGCTGGGTGAGGTGCCGGCGTCGCCCGCGCTCGCGGAGATCAAGGTGTGGCAGACCGACGGGATCAAGGTCGAGCTGAGCGACCTGCCCGGCGCGGGCGGGCTCACCATCGAGGTCAGCGCGCCCGTGGTCCCCGTGCCGATCACCGTCTCCTGCACGGCATCCGGCATCGAGCTGAGCATCGGTGCCTCCAAGGTCCTCCTCTCGGCCACCTCGGTCTCGATCAACAACGGTGCGCTGGAGGTGATCTGATGCCCGGCTTCCTGGTCCAGCAGGGTGCGACCGTGCTGTGCGGGCACGGCGGCCAGGCGCAGCCCACGGTGCCCAGCCCCCGCGTGATGTTGAGCAACCAGGCGGCGGTGACGCTCCCGCCGCCGTGGACCGTGGCCGCCTGCCCGCTGCCCCCCAACGCCGGTGGCCCCTGCGCCACCGCGACGTGGACCGTCGGGAGCACCCGCGTGACCTCCCTCGGGCAGCCCCTCGTGATCATGGGCGGGATGGCCACGTGCGTGCCCACCGGGGTGCCGTTGACCGTGGCCGTCGCGCAGGTGCGGGTGAGGGCCACATGACCCACGTCGGCTTCCCGTTGCGGCTCGACACGCGCGGACGCACCGCCGTCGCCGACGACGAGGCGTACCTGCGCGGTCTCGTCGAGCAGGTGCTGTTCACCCGACCGGGGGAGCGGGTCAACCGGCCCGAGCTCGGCAGCGGCGTCGACCGGCTGGTGTTCGCGCCCGCCGACGACGCCCTCGCCCGGTCGACAGCCGCCCTCGTGCACGGCGCGTTGCAGCAGTGGCTCGGCGACCTGTTGCGGATCGAGGACGTGCAGGTGCGGTCCGACGAGGCGACCCTGCAGGTCACGGTCGTGTACGCGCCGATCGCCGCGCCCGCCGGCGAGCACCGCGTGCTCCAGGTCGCGGGCGGGGTGCCCGGACCATGAGCGTCCCGACCGGACGCGCCGACGAGGTCGCCGCCCTCGTCACGTCGGTGGACCGCGAGGCGCGCCGCACGCTGCTCGACGGGGACGCGGCGGCGCCCGAGGGCATCGACTTCGTCGAGGTGCTGAGCAACCACCTCGGCTCCGGGGGCCACGTGCCCGGTGCACCCGTGGCGCGGACGCTCCTCGTCCACCTGCTGCGCGGACCCGTGCCCGCCGGCTGGGACGCCGCGCGCGTCGCGGTGCTCGGCGGCGTCCGCGTCGACTCGGCCCTCAACCCGGTGGGGGTCGCGTGGGCGTACCCGGCGCTGCGCCTCACCGGCACCCCCGCCGACCCCGACGGCGACCCGCTGCCCGGCGTCACCGTTCCCGACCGTGAGCTCGTGCGGGCAGCCGTCCCGGCGGCGCGGCGCGGCCGCGTCCTCGTGGTGCGCACGACGACGCACGGGGACCTTTCCCGGTACCTGCTGCGCGTCCTCGGCCCGGGTGGGCTCGGGCTGCCCGCCGACCTCGACCCGCCCCTCGCCCAGGACGGCTTCGCGTTCTCCGTCGACTGTCCCTCGGACGCGGACTGCGCGACGGCGCCCCAGCCCGCCCCCGAGCCCGGCGCGTCACCCGTCCTGGACTACCTGGCGCGGGACTACGAGGCGCTGCGGACGCGACTGCTCGACCGGGTCGCCGCGCTCGTGCCGGGCTGGACCGACCGCAGCCCGGCGGACGTCCTGGTCATGCTCGTCGAGCTGTTCGCGCACCAGGGCGACCGGCTCGCGTACTGGCAGGACGCCGTCGGCGTCGAGGCGTACCTCGGGACGGCCCGACGGCGCACCTCGGTGCGCAGGCACGCGCGCCTCCTCGGGTACGCGATGCACGACGGGTGCTCGGCCCGGACGTGGTTGGCGCTGACCACGACGGCGGCGTTCACGCTGCCCGCCGGGACACCGGTGGCCGACACCGTGCCCGACGAGCGGGCGGGCCTGCCGGCCGGGCCGGGGTCGCGGACGCCGACGGCGGTGGTCGGCGTCGGCGGCGTGGTGATGGAGACGCTCGCGGACGCAGCGCTGCGGCCCCAGCGCAACGCCGTGCCGCTGCACACCTGGGGCGACCCGACGCACGTGCTCCCGGCGGGCAGCACCGCGGCATTCCTCGCCGTGCCCGCCGGGCAGGACCCCGGGCTGCGCGCGGGCGACGTGCTCGTCCTAGCGGAGCTGCCCGGGGCGGGTGTGGGAGGGCCGGCGGTCGGAGGGGCGGCCGGAGGGGCTGCCGGAGGGGCTGCCGGAGGGGCTGCCGACGGGGACCCCGGGCACCGCTACGCCGTCCGGCTCGCGCGCGACCCCGTGGTCCGCGCCGACGCGCTCGCGCCGGGCGTCGTCGTGCAGGAGATCCGCTGGGCCACGCAGGACGCGCTGTCCGGCCCGCTCGTGGTCGCCGAGCGGGGGCCGTCCGGCGCACCCGTCCCGCGCGCCGTCGCGCTCGCGAACGTGGTGCTCGCGGACCAGGGTGCCTCGGTCACCGAGGAGCTCGACCCGCCCCAGGTGGTCGGCGGACGGCCCTACCGTCCCCGGACACCACGGCCGGACGTCGCCTTCACCGAGCCGGTCGAGCCGGCGACGCTGCCCTCCGCGACGTCGGCGCTGGCACCCGACGCCCGCGCGGCGCGAGCCGCCCTCGTCCTGGACGACGGCACCCGCACGTGGGAGGTCCAGCCCGACCTGATCTCCAGCGGCCGCCTCGACCCGCACGTCGTCGTCGAGCCCGAG
The DNA here is from genome assembly GCA_963807045.1 of uncultured Actinomycetota bacterium. Taxonomy (GTDB): domain Bacteria; phylum Actinomycetota; class Actinomycetes; order Actinomycetales; family Cellulomonadaceae; genus Actinotalea. The sequence continues at coordinate 95,960 of CAWDZL010000003.1, forward strand.
GAGACGGGCGTCGCGCGCCTGCGTTTCGGGGACGGCGTCGCGGGGCGTCGGCCGGCCGTCGGCAGCGTGCTGCGCGCGACCTACCGGGTGGGGGCGGGCGCCCGCGGCAACGTCGCGGCCGGACGGCTCACCTGGCTGCTGGACCTGCCGGACGGGACGTCGCCGGCGCCCGACGGCGCGGACGTCACCGTGTGGAACCCGCTCCCCGCGAGCGGCGGGACGGACCCCGAGCCGCTCGAGGCCGTGCGCCAGCTCGCGCCGTACGCCTTCCGCCGTCAGCTGCGCGCCGTGACGTCGCCCGACTACGCCGCCGTCGCCGACGCCCAGGCGGGGGTGCAGCGTTCCGTGGCGCGCCGGCGGTGGACCGGGTCCTGGTACGCCCAGGAGGTCACGGTGGATCCGGTGGCCGCCCGCGGCGAGGACCCGGCGTTGCCTGCGGCGGTGCTCGCCGCGCTCGAGCTCCGGAGGATGGCCGGGGTGGACGTCGAGGTCGCCCGGCCGGTGTACGTCCCGCTGGAAGCTCCGGCTGGAGGGCTGCGTCCGGGACGGCTACCTCCGCTCGGACGTCGAGGCGCAGGTCGCGGACGTGCTCTCGGCGCGCGTGCTGCCGGGTGGGCGGCGGGGCTTCTTCCACCCGGACGCGTTCACGTTCGGCCAGGCGCTCTACCTCTCCGACCTGGTCGCGGCGGCGATGGGCGTGCCCGGGCTGGAGTGGGTGCAGGTCACGCGGTTCGCCCGGGCCGGCGCCCCGGCCCGCGACACCGACGCGGCGCTCGCGGCCGGACGCGTCGCGGCGGGGCCGCGCGAGGTGCTGCGCTGCGACACGGACGCCAACAACCCCGAGGCCGGCCGGGTCGACGTCGTGCTGCGAGGTGGCGCATGAACGACATGACGAACCCGCCCGGACAGCCGGCGCTGCGCCGTCGCGTGCGCGTCCACGGCGAGGCCCTGGAGGCGTTGCGCGCCGCGCTCGGTGCCCCCACGCAGCCCCCGGCCCTGCGCGGCCTCGCGCGTCAGGAGACCACCGACCCCGCCGTCGCGCTGCTCGACGCGTGGGCGGTCGTCAGCGACGTCGTCGCGTTCTACACCGAGCGGCTCGCCGACGAGGGCTACCTGCGGACCGCGACCGAGCGCGGCTCCGTGCGTGAGCTGGCCCGGACGCTGGGGTACGAGCTGCGCCCGGGGGTCGCCGCCGAGGTCGAGCTCGCGTTCCACGTCGAGACCGCACCCGGTGCCCCAGCCGTGGTCGAGGTGCCGCGCAGCACGCCCGCGCAGTCGGTTCCCGGGCAGGGCCAGCTGCCCCAGACGTTCGAGACCAGCGACGACCTCACTGCACGCAGCGCCTGGAACGCCCTGCCTGCCCTCGCCGTCCGGCGTCAGCGCCTGGGGTTCGGCACCACGGCGATCTGGCTCGCCGGCGCCTCGACGACCGTCCGGCCGGGCGACGCCGTCCTGCTCGTCGGGACAGAGCGGCGCGAGTACGGACGGCGCGCCGGGGCCGGCGGGGCGGCGGGCGTCGTCGGGCACGGTGCCGATCGCGAGAAGTGGGACCTGCGGACGGTGCAGGCCGTCGTCGCGGAGCCCGACGGCCTCCCGGGGTGGACGCGCCTCGACCTCGACCGGCGGGTCGGGTTCCGGCGGGCGCGTCCGCTCGTCGCGGAGCACGACGTGCGCGTCCTGGCGCTGACGGAACGGACGCAGCTCTTCGGCGCCACGGCCGCCGACCCGAACCTTCTGGTCACCGGGCGCCAGCAGGTGCCGCCCGGGATCGAGACGGTGCCCGGCAGCAGCCCGACGACCTACCGTTGGGTGGGCTACGACGCTGTCGACGCGACGTTCCCCGACCGGATCGAGCTCGACGGCGACCGCAAAGGCGTGCTGACCGACTCCTGGCTCGTGCTCGACCAGCCGGGGCTCACGGAGGCGTACCGCGTCGAGGACGCGCGGCCCGACGGCGCCGCCCGCTACGGCATGAGCGGCCGGATCACCCGCGTCCGCGTCGACGTCGCGGCCAACCTCGCAGGCTTCGACCGGCGCACCGCCATGGTCCTGTGCGGCTCCGTCCCGCTGCCGACCGTGCTCGAACCGCGGCCGGAGCCCCTCGCCCCCGGTGACACGCTCCACCTCGTGGCATGCGACCCCCCGCTGCCGGCGGGCCGCGTGCTGCTCGTCGAGGGGCGCGACGCCGTCACCGGTGCGGTCCGCACGGAGCTGACCCGGGTGGTCGCGTGCACGCCGGACCCGCCCGCGCCGGGCGCGACCGACCTCGAGGAGGAGACCGGCGTGGAGCGTCGCGCGCGGCTGCGGCGCGTGCGGGTGGAGCGGGCCCGTGAGGTGCTCGCCCGGACCGGCCGTGCCGCGGCCGTCACCGCAGGGGTGCGGGCCGCCGTCGGCGACGAGCCCGAGGACGAGCCCGACGACCTCATCCCGCTCGACGTCCCCTACGGCACGCGGACGATGACCGTGACCGTCGCCCCGGCGTTGACCGGCAGCTACGTGCCGTCGTCAGTGCGCGTGCACGGCAACGTCGTCGCGGCGACCCATGGCGAGACCGTCCGCCAGGTGCTCGGCAGCGGCGACGGGCAGGCCGACTTCCGCCGGTACACCCTGCGACGCGCCCCGCTGACGTGGGTGCGCGCCCGGACGCCGTCGGGTGCGCGCCCCGAGCTCGAGGTGCGGGTCGACGGCGTCGCCTGGGACCGGGTGGAGAACCTCGCCGACGCCGGGCCGCACGACCGCGTGCACGTCGTCCGCCAGCAGGAGGGGTCGGCCGGGGAGCCCGGCCCGACGCAGGTCGTCCAGGGCGACGGTGTGCACGGGGCGCGGGCCGCGACCGGCGCGGAGAACGTCGTCGCGACGTACCGCGTCGGGCTCGGCGCGGACGGCGACGTCGCGGCCGGGCAGGTCAGCCTCCTCGTGCGCCGGCCCCTGGGCATCAAGGACGTGATCAACCCGGGGCCGTCGCACGACTGGGCGTCCCCCGAGACGCTCGAGGACGCCCGGCGCAACGCCCCGCAGCGGGTCCGCACCCTCGACCGGATCGTGTCCCTCGTGGACGTGGCCGACCTCGCCCGGGGGTACGCCGGCGTCGGGCACGCCCGGGCGGACCTCGTGTGGGACGGGCGCACGCGCACCGTGGTGCTCAGCGCCCTCGGGACCGGGGGGCGGGAGCCGAGCGCCGGGCTCGTCGCGGACCTGACGGCGACCGCCGACGACGCCCGCGACCCCGGTCCGGCGCTCGTCGTCCTGCCGGGGCTGGTGCGGTGGTTCGGCGTCCGGGTGGAGGTGGCCCACGATCCCGCCCACGTCCGCGCGGACGTGCTCACGGCTGTCCGGGCCGCGCTCGAGACGCGGTTCGCCGTGACCGCGCGCGACTTCGCCGAGCCCGTCACCGCGGCGGCCGTGCTGGTGGTCGTGCACGAGGTCCCGGGGGTGCGGGCGTGCACGATGCCGCGGCTGCTCCTGCTCGACCCGCTGCCCCCGGCCGCGGCGTCGGGAGTCGTGCCGCTGCCCCCGGACGCGCAGGGGCGTGACCTGCTCGTCGCCCTCGGCGGGCGGTGGCAGGACCGCCTGCTGCCGGCGGAGCTGCTCGCGCTGCCCGCCGGCGCCGTCGAGCTGGGGGTGCTGCGATGACGACCGCGGAGGAGCTGCTGCGCCTCCTGCCCGTGCACGTGCGGGCGCGCGACGAGGAGGAGGGCGGCCTGCTGCGGGCACTGCTCGGGGCGGTCGCCGGCGAGCTGACCGTCCTCGAGGAGGACCTGGACGACCTCTACGAGGACTTCTTCGTCGAGACGGCGGCGGCGTGGGCGCTTCCGTACCTGGCGGACCTGCTCGGTATCGACGACCTCCCGGCCGGGCCGGGCCGCCGCGCCGTCGTGGCGCACACGATGGACTACCGGCGCCGCAAGGGCACGCCGGCGGTCGTCGAGCAGGTGGCGCGGGACGTCACCGGCTGGCCGTCCCGCGCGGTCGAGTACCTGCGGCTCCTCGTGACGAGCACGCACCTGAACCACGTGCGCCTGGAGCGGCCGGCCGTCGCGGACGTGCGCCGCGCCGCGGACCTCGGGTCACCCGCCGTCGCCCGAGGCTCCCTCGACGCCGCGATGCACACGGCCGAGGTGCGCAGGATCGAGCCCGGCCGCGGCCGGCACGGGATCGCGAACATCGGCGTCTTCTGCTTCCCGCACCAGGTGTACGCGGTCGACCGGGCGCCGGCCCGACCCGTCGGCCGGGTGTGGGCCCTGCACCCGCTGGGGCTGCCCACGCCCCTCTTCGCCGTGCCGACCGTCGAGTCGTCCGTCGAGCACCTGGCGACCGAGGCGGACCTCGCGGTCCCGCTGCGCCCCCGCCGCCTCCTCGCCCTCCTGGACGCGGCGCGGCGCGGCGCCCTCGTCCAGGCTGACCTGCCGATCGAGGTCACGCTCGAGGCGGACGACCTCGCCGGGCCGACCGTCGTCGTCCCGGAGCGCCTGCGCGTCTGCGGGCTCGAGGACCTGGCGCGGGAGCCGGACGTGCGCGCGCCGGACTTCACCGTGACGCCGGGGGACGTGCTCGACGGCCGGCAGGTGATGGTCGACGTCGTCACCGGGCGGCTGAGCGTCTACCGGGACGGCGTCCTGGAGCCGGCCGACAGCGGCGTCGTGGCCGTGCACACCCGACACGCCTACGGCGGCACGGCGGACATCGGCGCCGGCACCTACGACCGGGCCGACGTGCACGACGCCGTGCTCGCGTCCGACCCGTACGTGCGCGCCCGCCCGGAGGCGTTCGTCGCCCAGCACGAGGTGCGCCACGACTCACCGGCGCCGGGCTCGACCGACCCGTCAGGCCCCACGCTCGCCGAGGCGCTGGTGGCCGTCGCGGGGGAGTGGCTGCCGCCGGCCCTGCCCGGTGCGCCCGAGTCGACCGCCGGCTCGACGACCGTCGTGAGCCTCGCGGACAACGGCTCCTGGGCGGGTGACGTCGCCGTGACGATCCCGCCGGCCACGCGGCTCGTCCTCGTGGCCGCGCACTGGCCGACCCGGGTGCTGCGCAATCGTGAGGTGCTGCCGCCCGAGCCGGGGCACTACGCGCCCGACGGGCTGCGGCCGCACGTGCGCGGGACGATCACCGTGACCGGCGGTGCGGGCAGCTCCCTCGTGGTCGACGGCCTGCTGCTCGAGGGTGACCTCGTCGTGACTGCGGGCGACCTCGGGGCCCTGACCGTGAGCCAGTCGTCCGTGACCGGCGCCCTCCGCGTCAACGGCGGGGCCGTGAACCGGAACAACGGGCTGGAGGTGCGGCTCGTGCGGTCCGCCGTCGGCGACGTCCTGCTGGCGCCCACCGTGCCCCTGCTGCGGGTTGTGGAGAGCATCGTCTCGGTCGAGGTCGCCGGGCCGGCCGGGGCGCTCGGCGCCGCCGTGCGTGCCCCGGGGGCGCACCTGGTCGCCCAGGGCAGCACGGTGCGCGGCGACGTGGACGTCCGCACGCTCCAGGCGAGCGATTGCCTGCTCGACGGGGAGGTGACGGTCGCCCACCGGCAGACGGGGTGCCTGCGCTACAGCTTCGCCGGGCCCGGCTCGCGCGTGCCCCGCCGGTTCCGGTGCGTCCCCGCGAGCGACGCGGTGCCCGACGCCGCCGCCGCGCCGCACCCGGTGTACGTCTCCGACCAGGCGGGATCGCCGTCGTTCCTGGCCCTGGCACAGACCTGTCCGGTGGTGCTCCGCGAGGGCGCCGAAGGCGGGGACGAGATGGGTGCGGGCTTCCACCTGCACCGGCCGAGCCGGCTGGCGGCGACCCGGCGGCTGCTCGCCGGGTACGTGCCGATGGGCCTGGAGATCGGGATGGTCCGCGATGGGTGAGGGAGTGGAACGCCATGCAGGGTGACTTCTCGCGGACCACGTTCGCGGCGGCCCACGCCTACCGCGCGGTGTGGATGCAGCAGGGGCGGGTGCTCCTGGACGCCGACTGGAACGAGCAGACCTCCGTCACCGCGCACCACGACGAGGTCCGCACCCGGGACGTCGTCGGCCGGACCGGTGGCCCGCTGCCCGACGACGGCGGTCCGGGGCCGTTCGCCGTGGTCGCGGCCGACGGGAGCGCCCCCGCGGGTGTGCCGTGGGCGCAGCTCGTGGTGACGCCCGGGCGGTACTACGTCGATGGCGTCCTGGCCGAGTCGTTCACGCCGCCGGGCGGGGCCCGCGGGTGGTCCCTCGCCGACCAGCCGTACCTGCGGCGCATCGGCGCCGGCGTGGCGGCCGACCCGGGGCTCGCCGAGCCGCCCGCGTCCGCCGACGGCACGCGGTACGCCTTCTACCTCGACGTCAGCGAGCACCACGTCACCGCGGACGAGGCCGCGGAGCTGCGCGAGTCGGCGCTCGGGGGACCGGACACGACGACGCGCGCGCAGACGACCTGGCAGGTGCGCTGGGTGCAGATCGGCGCGGCGGAGCAGTGCTCGGACCTGCACGCCCCGACCTGGCTGGCGCGCACCCCGCGGACCATGGTCGCCGCCCTGCGGGCGGCCGAGGACGACGCCGACCCGTGCCGCATCTCGTCGACCGGAGGCTTCCGGCGGCTGGAGAACCAGCTCTACCGGGTGCAGATCCACGACGCCGGGGCGGAGCCGACCTTCCTGTGGTCGCGGGAGAACGGCAGCGTCGTCGCGGGGCTGGTCGGCCTGGCGACCTCCGTGCTCCCGGGCGTCGACGCGGTGCTGACCCTGGACCGGGTGGGGCGTGACGAGGAGCTGTCGATCCGCGAGGCGGACCTCGTCGAGGTCACGAGCACCGACCGCCAGCAGCGCGGGCTCGCGGGGTTCCTGGCCAGGGCCGGCGCGCCCGACGGCCTGGAGCTGCCGGTCGCCTGGGTGGTCGGCGGGCCGTCGTCGCTCGCCTCGCTCGGCCGGGCGCCGGTCGTACGCCGCTGGGAGGGCGGGCCGGTGCGGCTGGCCGCGACGGCGGTGGACCTCGAGGACGGCCTGACGGTGCGCTTCCCGGCCGGCGGGGAGCCGCGCGTCGGCGACTACTGGACCGTGCCGGCGAGGACGGTGCGGCTGGCGTACGGCCTGAGCGATCTGCGCGGGACCATCGACTGGCCCGTCTCCGGTGGCCTGCCCGCCGCGGTCGCGCCGTCGGGCCCGCCCCACGCCCTGGCCCCGCTCGCGGTGCTGAGCCGCTCAGGTGGGCTGTGGACGCGCGTCTCGGACTGCCGCGACCTCTTCCCGCCGCTCACCGGGCTCACGGGGATCGACCTCGTCGGGGGCGACGGGCAGGAGGATCTGCCCGGGGAGTGGCTCGACCAGCCCGTGCGGGTGGCCATCCGCCGCGGCAGCGTGCCCGTCGTCGGTGTCCCGGTGCGCTTCACGGCGACGACGGGCGCTCGGCTGTCGGCGGGCGTGGGCGCGCCGGGCGCGGGGACCCCGGACACGGTGGTCGTCGACACGGACGCCGACGGCGTGGCACTGGTGCGCTGGCTGCTGCGGCCCGACGGCGACACGACGCAGACGCTTCGCGCCCGGCGCCTGGACGACCATGGCGTCGGCACCGACGTCGAGGTCGTCGCGACGGCCCGGCTCGCGGTGGCCGGTGAGGTCGCTTGGTCGCGCACCGGGTGTGCGGGCTTCTCGGACGTCACCACGGTTGCCGGGGCGCTGGACCGGCTGGTCACGCGGTTCGAGCTGCGGCTGCGCGGCGGGGACGGCCAGCACGTCGAGCCCGGCGCGCTCGTGCTGCCGCAGCCCGTGCGGGTCATCGTCGACACGCCGTGCGGACCGTTCGAGGGGATGCCGGTGAACGCGTTGGCGACCGCGGGCGCTCTCGTCCGGGCCGCCGAGGAGGGGACGCCGCCGCCAGCCGACCTGACCGGCTCCGGCGACGTCACGGCCGACTCGATGTCCGGAGCCGACGGCGGCGCCCTGTTCTGGTGGCAGCCGGACGTCTCGAGCGGCAGCGACGTCCTGGAGATCCGGATGCCCGGGGAGGACCAGCACGCTCCGATCACCGTCGTGGCGCAGCGGGCGACCACCGTCGCCGGTAGACCCGGTGCGCACATCGTCAAGCTCGCGCTCGGCACCGACGTCGCGTTCGTCAACGACTCCGTCGTGGACGCCGAGGCGCTCGCGACGGGCATCACGGCGTTCGTCGACGCCCCCGTCGACCCGGTCGTCCTCGGGCGGTGGCGCACGGTGCGCGTTGAGCTCGAGCTGCCGTTCCCCATCGCAGGCGACGGCGAGGTCTGGGCCCTCACGCCCGTCGGGACGCGGACGGTGACGCTCGACGCGGTCGTGGACGCGGAGAGCCGGGGCATCCGCTGGATGCCGGGCGACGGCGTCGGCGACTGGCTGCGCGAGCGGCTCTGGGACACGCTCAAGGAGCACGGGCTGGACCGGGCGCGACTGCTCGGGCGCTTCCTCATCGACGGGTGGGCGATCCCCGTGGCCGGCGGGCCCCGCGGGCTCACGATCAACACGCACGCGGACGCGTTCGTCGAGAACGGCCGGGTGCGCCTGCGGCTCCCGACCGACGACGCCGTGACGGGCGGCACCTTCGAGCAGTGGTTCTGGCTCGTGCGCCGCGAGATCGACGTCGTCGTGATCCCCGACATCCGTGGCCTGACGCTCGCGGAGGCGCGCCGGGCGCTCACGGCGGCCGGCATCGCCGTGAGCGAGACGCGGCGGGAGCGCATCGCGGGGACGGTCCGCGGGCGGGTGGGCGGCGTGGAACCCGACGTCGGCACCGAGCTTCCCGACGGCGGGCAGGTGGTCCTGGTGGTCTCCAGCGGGGGGTGAGTGCGATGGCGGTGCAGACGACGGCGGTGCAGACGACGGCGACGCGGCAGGCGGGGGAGCGGCCGTTGCGCCGGCACTTCGCGGACCTGCCCCGGACCGGCGGGAGCCCCGTCGGGTCGGAGCTGACCGGGCGCGCGCTCGCCGCCGGGATGCACTCGGTGGCGGACGTGCGGATCCACAGCGGGCCGGCCGTCCAGCCGCTCGCCCGGACGCTGGGCGCCCGGGCCTTCACCGTCGGCCGGCACGTCTACCTCGGCCCGGGGGTCGCGCCGGCCACCGTCGAGGGCCGCGCCACCCTGCTGCACGAGCTCGGCCACGCGGACCGCTCGGCGCCGGGCACCGACGGGGCGCCCGGCCGGCGGCTGCGGCGGGCGACCGCAGGTCAGGAGGAGGCGGCCCACCGGTTCGCGGCCCGTGCGCTCGCCGGGCCCGGGCCAGGTGCGGAGCCGCGCGTCACGGCGTCGGGCGCGTTCCAGGGCGAGGCCGACGGCGTCGTGCTGGGGCTGGAGCAGATCTTCGCCCAGATGGCGGCGACCCGGGTCGAGGGCATCCTCGACGGCACCGAGACGGGCGACTCCGGCGTCGCGGCGGCGGTGACGTACCTCGGCACCCTGCCGATCGAGGACCTGGTCGACACGCTCGTCACCCTCGACGCGCGGGGCCGGCTGGAGCAGCTCGTCGGCGGCATGACGGCGGGCGACCGGTCGACCGTCGCGGCCGCGGCGCTGGTGACCATGCACTTGTCGACCCGGGCGCGCAGCTCGCCGTCCTGGGGGATCCTCGCAGCGCACGTGGTCGCGTCCCTGCCCGCGACCGACCGGATGGACCTGCTCGAGCGGGTGCTGCGAGCCACCGGCCGTGGGGCCATGGTCGAGGGCCTGCGGGAGGGCGTGTCGGCCCTCGAGGAGTCCGAGACCTTCCGCACCAGCGAGCCTGAGGAGGTCGTCGACCAGGGCGCGCCGCCCACCACGGCCATGGCCGGCGTGACGATCGGGCCATGGAACCCCGGCGGCCAGCCGATCCCCTTCTACCTCGGCAACGCCGCCCACGTGGCGATCGCGGCGTTCTACGCGGGCCTGCACCCGGGTGACGTCGCGTTCTACAACTTCACCCCGGTCTCGACCATCGTCGCGGCCGCCCGCCGGGCCGGTCTCGCCATCGGCGTCCCCACCGCGACCGCGGGTCAGCTGAACATGAACCCGGACATCGCCAACGTGACGCGTCGCCACCTGTACGAGATCAAGCCCGCGACCCTCCAGTCGCTCGGACGGGCCGAGGCGCTCCTGTACATGGCGGCCTTCGCGGCAGCCGGCTTCCCGATGGCGCTCGGCGGGACGAGCGAGACGGGCACCTCGGGGACCATCCCGGCGCCGGGCGGCTGGTACACGTTCCGCTCGCCCGTGCCGGGTGTCATCACGTACAACTACCGGCAGCCGCCGCGCAGGCGGGTCCGTGTCCCGGTGACGGCGCCCGAGCCGGCGCGCAGCAGCAAGTCGATCCGCCAGCGCGTCTCGGAGATCACCGGCCTGACCGGCGCGGCACTGACGATCTACCTCATCATCTCGGAGGGGTCCCGGATCGTCTTTCCGCCCCGCAACCTCGTCCCGGTGCCCTGACCGGGCGCCCCGACCACCCGACACGAGACAGGACCCCCATGGACGCGCGGACCGAGCGGACCGAGGACCGTCCGGCCGGGACGCCGCCCCTGACCGTCCCAGCGGCGCTGGTCGGGACCCTCGACGAGGTCGAGCGGCGCGTGGCGCCCCGCGTCGGTGCCTTCCTCGAGGGCGGGCCGTGGGACCCGGCCGGGGCCGAGGAGGTGGACGTCGCGGACGTCCCCGGCCTGCTGGTGCTGTCCGGGCCGGCGCCCCTGCTCACGGGCCGCAACGTCCAGCTCTTCCTGCCGCTCAGCCTCCTGGTCAGCGAGGTCGCGGCGGAGCGCGTGGGCCGCGAGCGGGAGGACGTCGCGGTCGCGGCGAGCCTGGCGACGCCGTGGGGCCTGCTCGGCCTGGTGTCGCCGCCCAACCTGCTGCTCCTCCTGCCGCCGGAGCGCCATCGTCCGATCGTCGACGCCGCCCTGCGCTTCTGGTCCACGCTCGACGGCGCGGGTGGCCGGTACACGGTGGGGTCCGACGTCGGCGGTCGGCTGTGGGACCAGCCGACGGGCCTGCTGCACGTGCTCGCGCGCCTCGGGGTGCCTGACGACGACCTCGTCGCCCCCCGCGACCCCCGCGGCCTCGCGGCCGTCCAGGTCCCACCCGCGTACGGATGACCGCGGACGGCGGTCCTTGTCAGTCCGCCGAGCCCGCCGCCGACGACGACGTCGCGTTCAACGCGTCAGCACCCGCTGGAAGAAGGCCTCGACGGCGGCGCGCGCCCGGGTGTCGGCGCGCAGGAGGGCCGCGGCGACCATTGGCGGGATGGGCTGTCCCGTGGCGGCGCGGTACGCGATCCAGTCCGCGACGGAGCGTGCTCCCTTGGAGCTGTTCGCCTCGATCGTCATCGGCAGGTAGTTCTCCGGGATGGTGAGCAGGATGGCGTCGCGCTGGGCGGGCGTGAGCCGGTCGTACCGGGGGTCGGCGGCGATCTCGGTGCGCGCCATCAGATGGTCGGTGGCCCAGCTGGGCGTCGTCATCGGTGCGCCGGTGGTGACGTCGATCGGCGTCGAGCCGACGGGACGCAGCGGTGGGTCGAGGAGAGCGGCGTTGGCCAGGGCGACGGGACGGGCCTCCGGGCCGGGCGTGGCGGCGGCGACCTGCTGCTGCCGGGTCAGGCCGAGGGAGCGCACCTCGCCCTGCAGCTCGGCGAGAACCCGGTCGCGCTCGCGGACCAGCCGGTGGTACTCGCGCCCGCTGGGCTGGAACGACTCCGCGCGCGGCGGGATCCAGCGGCGCCGGCCCTCGAAGATCTGCTCCCTCGTGAACCCGCCCGGCGGGTTCAGCTCCGTGGCGATCCTGGCGTCGAGCCCGGTGAGCTCCGCCTCGAGGCGCGCGATCGCCGCCCGTGCGCGCACGGCTTCGGCGGCCTCGGTGACGGCCGTCGCCTCGCTGCGCGCGAGGGGTCGCAGGGCGACCTCGGCCGCCCGGAGCCGCGCCTCGGTCTCACGGACCAGCGCCCGGCCGGCGGCGCTGGTGCCGGACTCGGCCGCGAGCTCACGGGCCGCGATCAGGTCCGCCTCGGCCGCGGCGAGCGCCGCGCGGGCGGGCGCGGACTCGGTCCGCGCGGAGGCGAGGGCGGCCTCGGTGGTCGAGACGCGGCGCGCGGCGGCCAGGCCGCGCGGTGTCGCGGTCGCGGGCGTGACCGCGGTCGACGGCGGCGGCTCGACGGGTGCGGGTGGCTCCGGTGCGGGTGCAGGTGCAGGTGCTGGAGCGGGCGCAGGTGCAGGAGCGGGCGCGGGTGGCTCCGGGGCAGGCGCTGGCGCAGGTGCAGGCGCCGGTGCGGGTGCGGGACCCGGCGGGGCTGTCGCCGTGGAGGCCGCGGGCGGGAGCGCGGGAGCGGGCGGGCGCAGGCCGCTCGTCCCGGGCAGCGCCCGGAGCACGGGCGGGACGACGGGCGCCACGGGAGTGGGGGTGACCGGCGGCCGCACGGGGGTGAGCGGGGCCGGCCCCGTGGGCGTGGCGGGCACGATCGCCGTCGTCGGAACCTCGGCGACCCACGTCCCCGAGGCGGGGTCGTAGACGAGCGTCGTGGCCGACGGCGGGGGAGGCGGCGGCGGGCGCACCGCACCGACCGGCTGCAGGACCATCCGGCCGTCCCCGGTGATGTGCACGATGCGGGCGGGGCCACCGGGCGTGTCGATGACCCGGCCGAGAAGCTGCCGGTTCGCGGCCTCGACGGCGCGGGCGCCGGTCGCGGCGCCGAAGAGGATGCTCAGCGGGATCGCGTAGGCCCACTGGCGACCGGTGGGAATGCCCTGCCGCCAGATCGCCCGGCCCGCGGGGCTGTCGAAACGCTCCTGGAGCGCGCGCGTGAAGAGCGCCTGCGCTCCCATGCTCGCGGTGGCGGTGAGGCCGCCCGAGATGCCGCCGCCCACGATCCCCGACGACAGGGCCTCTGGCGCCAGCCCGAGCCCGCGCGCCGCAGTCCCACCCAGGCGGCTCGTGGCGGCGCCCGCGCCCCGGGTGATCGCCGCGATGAGGAGGGCGCGCGCGGCGGCGCTCGCGAGGATGCGCTCGCCCTCGTCCCAGGAGATGTCCCCGCGCTCGTACGCCTGCGAGACCGCGGTCGCCGTCTCGTGGAAGCCGAACGAGGCGAGCTGCTCGGCCGCGTCGAGCAGGGCGACGCCGAACGCCGCGACGAAGGCCCCCGTCGCCACCACGTAGTGCAGGCCGCCCCGGTCGGACGCGCGCAGCCCGGCACCTGCCAGGGCCGTGCCCTGCCGTTCGTTCCACATGCCGAGGCTCTCGCCCGCGGGATGTTCTGTGTGCCAGCGATCGGCGGCGGCCACGGCTGCGTCGGCGCGGACGAGCAGCGGCTCCAGGCTGGCCACGGCGGCGCGCGCGGTCGCCGCGGCTGCGCCGCCGAGTGCGACCGTCCCGTTCAGCTCGTCGATGTCCTGGCGCAGCCGACGGCGCAGCCCGCGGATCGTGTTCAGGGCGACCGCGGCCGGCGACGTGGACACCTGGTCGATCAGGCGGGTCGCGAGCGGCGCGACCTCGTCGAGCTCGACCCGGATGAGGCGGATCTGTTCGGCGACTGCGGGCGAGGGGGTCGCGGCGGCGGTCGACCCGACCGGAGCGGTGGCGGGAGGTCGGGGCGGTGCGCCGGTGCGGCGGCAGATCTCCGCCGCGACGAGGCTGCGTGCCGCGAAGATCCGGTCGGTGTCCACGCCCTCGTTCGCACGGGCGAACATCCATGCCTCGAGCGCGTGCAGCTCGGTCTCGAGCTGGGCCGGGCTCCAGTCCTGGATCGCCGGGGTGCTGGTGAGCCAGTCCTCCGGCGCGCGGGCCACCGCAACGGGACGCCGGAGGGCGCCGCCCGTCGGCCCCGCCCGGCCGCCGGCAGCCGTCGCGCCGAACGAGCGCGCCTGAGCCTCGGCGTCGTCGGCGGAGCCCGCGCGCCCGGTGCCGGCAGACTGCTGGACCACATGCGTCAGCTCGTGCCGGAGCGTCCCGGCGAGGTCCGGCGTCGGGCGCCCCGGCCACGTGGGGAGCGCGACCGAGCGGCCCACGGTGTAGGCCCGCGCACCGAGCGCGAGCGCTGCGGCGCGGACGCGGGGCCCGTCGTGGACACGCACGTCGGCCAGGTCGTGCCCGAGGTGGCGCTCGACGTCGGCGCGGGGACCCGGGTCGACCGGCCGGCCGGGGTCCGCGAGCGCTGCCCGGGCCAGGGTCGACGCGGCCGTCGGGAGGGCGGTGGTGCCGCGGACGCCGACCGCCGCAGCGGCCGGGCGGCTCGGCGCCGTCCGGCCGGGCGGGGTGGCCCGGGCCGGCTCGGCGGTGCGGGTCGGCGCCGTCATCGCCCGGCGACCGTCCGGCCGGACTTGGCGAGCTTCCCAGGTCAGCGCGGACCGGACGTGCGCCGTCGTGACGCGACCGCCGTCCGCGGCAGCGAGGTACCCGGCCGTGAGGGCTGCCGCGGCGATCGCCCCGCCCGGCACGTCCACCTGGGCGAGCGCGTCCAGGTCGAGGCCGTCGGTGGGTGTCTGCGGCGGGAAGGCGATGCGCCAGAGCCGCGAGCGCGCGTCGACGTCGGGGTAGGGGAACGGCACGACGGCGTGCAGGCGGCGGACGAACGCCTGGTCGAGGGCGGCCCGGGCGTTCGTCGTGAGGATCGCCAGGCCGCGGAACTCCTCCATGCGCTGCAGCAGGTAGCCGACCTCGAGGTTCGCGTACCGGTCGTGGCTGTCCTTGACCTCGGAGCGCTTGCCGAAGAGCGTGTCCGCCTCGTCGAAGAGCAGCACGGCAGACCCGCGCTCGGCCGCGTCGAACACCGTGCCGAGGTTCTTCTCGGTCTCGCCGATGTACTTGCTCACCACCTGGCTCAGATCGACGTGCAGCAGGTCGAGGTCCAGCTCCCGTGCGACCACCTCGGCCGCGAGGGTCTTGCCTGTCCCGCTGGCGCCGGCGAACAGGGCGGTGGTGCCCAGGCCCCGGCTCGTGCGGCGCGCGTAGCCCCAGTCGTCGAGCACGAGGGTGCGGTGCCGGACGGCGGCGACGAGTGCCCGGAGCTGGTCCAGCTGGCCCTGGGGCAGGACGAGGTCGTCCCAGCCGGCGCGCGGCTCGACGAGCCGGGCGACGCCGCCGGCCACCACCCGGCTGCGTCGCCGGCTCGCGGTCCACAGGGAGCTCCCCGCGGCCACGTCCTGCGCCGCGGCGTAGGCCTGGCTGACGGTCAGGTCGAAGACACCGGCGACGAGCGGGACGTCGTCGCGCGGTGCGCCGTGCGCGGTCAGGGCGGCGTCGAGCAGCTCGACGCGGGACGGCACGTCGAGCCGCGGCACCGTCACCACCGGGAGGGCGCCGGCGCGCAGCGCGAGGTCGCTCCGGGCGTCGCTGAGCAGGGCGAAGCCGCCCCGCACCGCCGCGCAGGCGCGCACGACGCGGGCGGCCACCTCGAGCGGCACGTCGTCGAGCGTGACGAGCCACGCACAGGCGTCGAGCCTCGTCTCGCGGTCGAGCAGGCGGACCACGCGGTGCAGCTCGGTGGGGTCGGCGGGCAGGTCGGCCGCGGCGACCTCACGCAGCACCGTCCCGGTCCAGGCGGCCGCGCACCCGGCCACGACCCGGCCGTCGTCGGGCTGGGCAGCCTGGACGAGGACCGTGCCGTGGCCCTGCCAGCCGAGGGCCACGTCGTGCGCCGCTGCCGCGAGCACGGCGGGGAGCGGCAGGGGCGCGGGGACCCACCGGACGAGGTGCTCGAGGCGGACGTCGAGGGCGCCGGCCCCGACGAGGTGGTGCACGATCCGCTCGTCCGCGCCGAGCGGGCTGTTCGCGGGGCTGCGCGGGTCGTCGAGCACGACGAGGTCCCAGTACCGCAGCGGTGCGTCGGGGGTCAGCGCGCTCCAGTGGGCGCCGGGCAGCAGGTGCAGGGCCACGCCGAACGTGAGGTAGGGGACGCCGGTCGCGGCGCGGAGCTCCTCACGCACGGCCGCGACGAGCTCCTGGCCAGCGGCGAGCAGCAGGATGCTGCGCTCGGCGTCGCTGAGGCCCAGGTCGACCGCGAGCAGGTCGAGCGCGGTCGGCCCGTCCAACTGCCGGGCGGCGGTGCGGGCGGCGGCTTCCGCTGCGGCGGGGTCCTCGCCGCGGACCAGCGCTCGCAGCACCGCGAGCTCCGCGACGAGCGCGTCGCGGTGCAGGGTCGCCGGGTCGGTGGGGACGACGGCGTCGGCGTCGTCCGCAAGGACGCTCATGGCAGCTCGAGCGCCGGGGCGCCGTACGTGTCCCCGGCGATCGTGGGGACGCTCTCCACCCCGTCGACGTCGACGCGGACGAGCCAGCGTCCGGCCGGCACGTCGGCGCGCGGGACCGTGATCTCGGTGCGGGGCGGCCCGCCCCGGGGCACGGGGGCGACGTCGATGCGCAGCGACCGCACCTGCCCGGGCGGTCCGGGCGGGTCGAGGCGGTCGAGCAGGACGGTCGTGCGTTGCCCGCTGCGCAGCGGAGGGGCGACGGCGAGCGTGATCGTCCCGCCCCCGACGGCGCCCGGGGTGACGGTCGGGTGCACGAGGACCGGCAGCGCGTTCGACGCGGCGCGGACCCGCTCGGGCGGCCCGCCGGGTGGTCCGGCGGGGGTGTGCAGCTGGACCTGGACGGCCTGCACACCGGCGGGGACGGCGTCCGTCAGGACTACGCGCAGCTCGGCCGGGCTGCCGCCCGGTTCGGGGTCGAGCACGGCACCGCCGACCCGCACCCTGGTCAGCGGCGCGCCGCCACGCAGTGCGGTGCCGGTCAGCACGAGGGTCGTGCCCTCGGTCGCGGTCGTCGGCGTGCCGTCGTCGGCGGGCGCGGGTGCGGCGGTGACCAGGCGCGGCGGTCCGCCGGCCTGCACGCTCACGGCGCGGGTCAGCACGGGCAGGGCCGTGCGGGTCGGCACGTCGGCCTCGATCACGACGACGGTCGCCGTGTAGACGACGGACAGCTGGTAGGGGGTCTGCTGGAAGACCGACCAGAGCCGGGCGAGCTCCTCGAGCGGCAGCGGCGTGGCCGAGAGCTCGACGAGCTCCCGCTCGTCGCCGAGGTCGGCCTGCGCCAGGAAGCTCGTGTCCGCGTCGCTCTCGTAGGCGCTGACGGCGGCCGCCACGACGTCGCGGGTCAGCACGGGCGTCGCGGCCAGCGCGGTGATGGCGCGGCCGAGCAGGCGCTGCCCGTCGAGGGAGGGGTCCCCGCCGTACCCGGTCAGGAGGTAGTGCAGGTCGAGGGCGGCGACGGGTCGGCGCACGAGGGACCCGTCCGGGCGGCGCGTCGGCAGGTCGGTGAGGTTGCCCGCGTGGTTCGGGGTGACCTGGTAGAGGAAGACGTTGATGCCGGCCGACCCGGCGAGGTCGTCGCTGCTCAGCCGGTCCGGGCGCACGGTGGTCACCCCGGCCCCGCCGACCGGCCCGGGATGCGTCACCGCGAGCGACCGCTCCAGCACGTAGCGGATGGTCGAGGTCACGGCCGCGATCGCGAGGGCGTTGCTCATGGGGTCGACCGCCGTCCGGCGAGGAAGGTGGCGAGGCGGTCCGACGACGGGTCCGCCGGGGGAGCCGCGGGTGCGCTCGGTGCGGGGGCGGGCCGGACGACCTGCACGCTGCCGATGTGCAGGTGCATCGGCGGGGGGTCCACGGTCGCGCCCGGCAGCACGATGCCGGTGCGGCGGCCACCGACGGTGTCGCGCGCGGGGCCGGTGTCGCCGTCGAGCCGGAAGCTCGACGCGCTCGGTCGCGCCGAGGATCCCCTGGTCGCGCAGCGCCGGGACGACGTGCGCTGCCACGAGCGCGCGCAGGTCGGGCTCCGCGCCGTGCGGCCGTCCGCTGCGGGGCTGTGCGGTGGGGTCGGGGTCGGCCGGGCGTCCGGCCTCGGTGTTCGGGGGCGGGGCGGAGCCCGGGGGCCGACGGGCGCGGCGGCGCACCGCAGGGGGCGGGGGATCGTCGGCGGCGGCTCGGACGAGTGGACTCGGCGGGAGGGTGACGTCGTCGCTGGCCGTGGGCGGGGCGGAGGGTGCCGCGTCCCGGGCCGGTGCGGTCACCCGCGCCGCGTCGTCCGGGTCGCCCACGCCGGGCGGCGTACCGAGGTCGCGGCGGTCGGGCAGCTCGAGGAGCCGCTCGCCTGCTCGCCCGACGGCGTCCCGTGCTGCGGGCGCGGTCCGGGCGCCCGGACCGCGCCGCCCGGAGGCTTCCCGGGCGCGGCAGCCGGCGTGCGGGTCGGGGCGGCCTCGCCTTCCTGTGCCGGCACGGGCCCCGTCGCCTCTCGTCGGCTCCGACGTGTCGCGGTGGGTTCGCCGCTCCGGTCCGGGACCGGCCGGTCCGCCGCACGGTTCGGCTCGCGCCACGCGTCGTCGTCGGGAGAGTCGTGGGTGTGCTCGCCCGGCGCGCGCACCGCCGTCGGCCGCCCGGTCGCCGGGGCAGCCTCCGCGTCGGCGGTCGGCGTGCCCGCCCGGGGTGGGTCGAGGACGTCGTCGAGCAGGGGCAGCGCGGACGCACGCCCCACCCCGGGCGGGGGAGGCGGCTCGAAGCGCGCGCGCGGCCGGGTGTGCCAGCGCGTCTCGGTTCCCGCCGCGCGCCGGCCCAGCCGGGCGAGGAAGTCGCTCATGGCGCCGCGAGCGTGAGGTAGGCCCGCCGGCGGGACGGTGTGAGGGCGAGCACCTCGTCCTCGCCCCAGCCGAACGCTCCGGCGAGCGCCGCGACGTCCCGCAGCAGCGCGGTGCCGGCGTCGGCGACCTGGTCCCACAGCAGCGCGCCCGGGTCGAGGGCGACGTCGACCGTCTCGCCGCAGGCCGGGCAGCTCAGGACGGTGACGAGTGCGGCCGCACCGGCGAGCTCCTCCGAGGCCGCGTCGATGGCGGTCAGGTCCGCCTCGGGCACGACGTCGGGTGCTTCGCCCGTGCCGTGGTCGTGGACGCACCGGCGCAGCAGGGCCAGGGTCGGGTCGCCGTCGCGTGCGGCGTGGAGCAGGTCGCGGGTCGTGACGGGTCGGACGGACCAGCGGCCCACCGCACGGGTGCCGCCGACCGGGGGCATCGGGACGCGGGCCGGGAGCTCCGCCTCGACGAGCTCGCCGCAGCCCGGGCAGCCCGCGACGGCGTGGACCGTCGGGCCGAAGTCCTCCTCGTGCGCCGCGGACGCGAGCGCGGCGCACCGGCCGAGGTCGAGGTCGAGCGCGTCGTCCAGCGCGGCGACCAGGCCGGCGCCGTGCACGAGGACCGCGGTGCGCGCGGCGATGTGCGCGCCGGCGGCACGCTCCCACACCGCGAGCAGCGTCGCCGGGTCGGCGAGGGCGGTCACGGCTCGACGAAGGACGGTTCCGTCGGCTCGGTGACGGAGTAGTCCCGCTCCCAGCCCTCGTTCTCCAGCTTGATGCGTCTGGATCGCGACGGCGTTCGCGTTGGCGTCCAGGTCGGGCAGCGCCTGGAACTCGGAGACCCAGCAGCGGTAGAGCTTGTAGGTGATGGCGAGCTGTCCCGCCTCGTTGTAGACCTCGACGATGACGTCCTTGCGGAAGTCCTTGAGCGACGTCTCGGCGCCCAGGCCCGAGCCGTAGTTCCACACCTTGTTCGCCCACTGCTCGAAGTCGACGTCGTGCGTCACGCCGCGCTCGAGCGTCACGGCCTCGAACTCGGTGCGGCCCGGCGACTTGCGGCTGCTGCTGGGGTCGCCGCCGTTGCGGTGCTTGACCACCTCGGTGGTGCGCTTGAGGGCGCCGACCTTGCTGACCCCGGCGACGTAGCGACCGTCCCAGCGGACCCGGAACTTGAAGTTCTTGTACGGGTCGAACCGGGTCGCGTTGACTGTGAACTCCGCCATGTCCCCACCTCTCCTAGGCGCCGGCCGCGGCTGTCTTCTGCTGGATGCTGATGATCACGAACTCGGCGGGCTTGAGCGGGGCGAAGCCGACCTGGATGTTCACGACCCCGCGGTCGATGTCGTACTGCGTCGTGGTGTCCTCGTCGCACCTGACGAAGTAGGCCTCCCGCGGCGAGGCGCCCTGGAACGCGCCGCGCCAGAAGAGGTCCTGCATGAACGCGCCGACTCGACGCGCGGATCTGCGACCACAGCGGACCGTCGTTCGGCTCGAACACCACCCACTGCGTGCCGCGGTACAGGCTTTCCTCGAGGAACAGCGCCAGGCGCCGCACGGGCACGTACTTGTACTCGTCGGCGAGCCGGTCGGAGCCGCGCAGCGTGCGCGCGCCCCACACGACCGGGCCGATGCCGCGGAAGTTGCGCAGGGCGTTGATGCCGACCGGGTTGATCTCCCCGTTCTCGTCGTCCGTGAGGACGACGCTGAGGCCGACGACGCCGCTGAGCCCGGCCTCCGTCCCGGCGGGTGCCTTCCACACCCCACGGCTGGCGTCCGTGCGGGCGTACACGCCGGCGACGGCGCCGCTGGCCACGAAGGTGTCGGTCGCGCCGCCGCGCAGCGGGTCGGGACGCCTGATGCGCGGGAAGTAGACGGCGACGTTGCGGGTGTCGAGGCCCGCGAGGCCGGCCGTGTCCTTGGTCCACGTCTCGACGGTGCGGAGCGTCTCGGTCGCGGGCGGGTCCACGATGAGGAACGCGCGCCGTGCGCGGGCGAAGGCCGCGGCGTCGGCCCAGACGCCGGCGGGCACCTCCGAGCCGGGCGTCGGCGGCGGGATGACGAGCAGGGTGAACAGGTCCGCCTTGAGCAGCGCGTAGACGCCCTTCTTGTCGCGCTCGGCGTTCGCGGCCTGGGTGTAGGAGCCGGCGTCGGGCGCGTCGCCGTCGTCGCCCTGCCCGGCGAGCTCGACGGTGTAGGGGACGACCCCCTCCTCGTGGCGGCGCTCGGCCGGCCGGGCCGCGGGCAGGTCGCCGGTGGTGCGCACGAGTGCCGACGACGCGAGCACGTGGTCGAGGCGGCGGGGCCCGTCCGCCACCGTCACGTTGACGTAGGTCTCGGTCTGGTCGCCGGAGGCGAGGATGAGCGTGAAGAGGTCGTCGGCGGCGACGCCCTGTGCCTCGGCGATCTCGGCGGCGTCGTCGGCGGCCGGGGAGCTCCACCCAGGCGGTCAGGTCGTTCGCCCACACGCCGGGGCCGAGCGCCTCGAGGCCGAGCCCGTCGACGTCGAGTGTCGCGCTGGCAGCGCCCCGTGCGACGCGGACGACGAGCGCCTGGCCGCCGCCGTTGAGGTAGAAGTCGCGCACGCAGTAGCCGAGGCCGCTGCCGCGCCACAGCCCGCCGAACGCGCGCTCGAAGTCCGCGAAGCTGGCGATGGGTACCGGGTCGTCCACCGGGCCCCGCGCCGCCCTGCCGACGAACGCCGTGATCGAGGTCGCCACCCCGGTGAGCGTCCGGCTCCCCGACGGGATCTCGGTGACGTAGACACCGGGGTACGGCGTGGTGATCGACATGGCGGCTCCTTCTGACGACGCTCCACGCGATGACCCACCGACCGTCGCCCCGGGACGTCACGGCGCCGTCACGGGTGCGTCAAAGGGTGGCCCGGGTGACGGCCCCGTGATGCCGCGGTGACGCCAGGCCCCGACGCTGGGCCCGTCAGCGTCCCGCCAGCCGGAGCATTCCGGAGGAGGTCCCATGGTCCAGGTGCAGCTCACGGCACAGCTGAGGGTGCAGGGCGGTCCCACCCTCGCGGTCGGCACCAGCCTCGACCCGGAGTCCTACGTGTACGCCTCCGTCACGCTGGACGCCGCGGGCGGCGCGGCCGCCACGCAGGAGCTGCCGCTGCTGCCGGCGGACGGGACCGTGCTGCTGCTCGCGGTGAGTGCGCACCTCGCGAACGGCACCGCGGCGGCGGTCACGGTGACGCCCACCAACGGCGCCACCACCGGGGACCCGCTCGAGGTCGAGGGCACCCTGGTCGTCGCGCACGCCGGCGTGCTCTCAGCCCTGGTCGCGGACGGCCCCCGGTCGCTGACGCTCGAGAACGCCGCGGCCACGCCCGTGGTGGTCGACGTCCTCGCGGCGCTCGACACCCTCTGAACGGGATCGTCTCCGCGGTGTCCCGCCCCTGGTTGGGCGGGCGATTCTCACGGCCGGAACGATGGTAGGAAACACGCGGCGCGATCCTCGACCCGGAGCGCGCCCCTGGCGGTGATACCCAAGGGACCTTGGTCCCAAGAATTCGGGTGAACTGTTTTCGTGATCGAAACCCGAGTTGTTCCCGATGCAATACCCGCCTGGAAATCTCATTCTCACGAGCCACGGCGGAGCAGCCGCAGCGGTCGTGTCGCACTCCGTGCGACGCGTGGGGGTGCCGAGGCGGCGAACCGGACCGTTGTGGATGCATGGCCGCCGGCGCGCCGACTCCGTTCATCCACGAGAGGCCTTTTCGCCATGCGAAAGATTGCGATCTACGGCAAGGGTGGCATCGGGAAGTCCACCACTACTCAGAACACCGTCGCAGGCCTGGCCGAGATGGGCCGCAAGGTCATGGTCGTCGGCTGCGACCCGAAGGCCGACTCCACCCGTCTGCTCCTCGGCGGCCTCGCGCAGCGGAGCGTGCTCGACACGCTCCGGGTCGAAGGTGAGGACGTCGAGCTCGCGGATGTGCGCTCACCCGGCTTCTCCCGCACGCTCTGCGTCGAGTCGGGCGGCCCTGAGCCCGGGGTCGGTTGTGCGGGCCGCGGGATCATCACCTCGATCAACCTGCTCGAGAGCCTCGGCGCGTACGACGAGAGCGAGCAGCTCGACTACGTCTTCTACGACGTCCTGGGCGACGTCGTCTGCGGCGGTTTCGCGATGCCGATCCGTGAGGGAAAGGCTGAGGAGATCTACATCGTCGCCTCCGGGGAGATGATGGCGATGTATGCGGCGAACAACATCTGTAAAGGTGTCAAGAAGTTCGCGACGACGGGCAAGGTGCGCCTCGGTGGAATCATCTGCAACAGCCGGAACGTCGACAACGAGTACGAGCTGATCGACCACTTCGCGCGCGAGCTGGGTACCCAGATGATCCACTTCGTGCCGCGCGACAACGACGTGCAGCGTGCCGAGATCAACAAGAAGACGGTCATCGAGTGGAGCCCGGACTGCAACCAGGCGAGCGAGTACCGCAGCCTGGCCCGCGCCATCGAGGGCAACACGAGCTTCGTGGTGCCCGAGCCGATGGAGACCGACACCCTCGAGAGCCTGCTCATCGAGCACGGCATGCTCGACGTCGCCTGACCCACC
The DNA here is from genome assembly GCA_963807045.1 of uncultured Actinomycetota bacterium. Taxonomy (GTDB): domain Bacteria; phylum Actinomycetota; class Actinomycetes; order Actinomycetales; family Cellulomonadaceae; genus Actinotalea. The sequence goes on from CAWDZL010000003.1 coordinate 119,015, forward strand.
CCGACGAGTCAGGAGCCGACGATGAAGAAGCCCGTGAGTGTCCAGGAGCCGCCTGTCGTGGCCGTCGACGACGTCGACCTCGCCGCGGCCCGCGAGCTTCGACCTCAGCGGACCCGCCGCCGCCGTCCGCCTCCCGGTGGCCGTGCCTGACGCCGAGACGGTCGCGGCCGCGCTCGTCGAGGGCTACCCGGCCAAGGCCCTGCGCAAGCGCGACGAAGCACATCCGGGTGAACAACCCGGACGACGTCCCGCAGATCGAAGCCAACTCCCGCACCATCCCGGGGATCATCACGCAGCGCGGCTGCTGCTACGCCGGCTGCAAGGGCGTCGTCCTCGGCCCGATCACCGACATCGTCCACATCATGCACGGGCCCGATCGGCTGCTCGTACTACTCGTGGATGACCCGCCGGAACCAGGCGGACGTCCCCGCCGGCGAGCGCGAACTACCTCAACTACTGCTTCTCCACCGACATGCAGGAGGAGGAGATCATCTTCGGCGGCGAGAAGAAGCTGGCGGCGGCGATCCGGGAGGCCTACGAGATCTTCCACCCCAAGGCGATCGCCGTCTTCGCCACCTGCCCGGTCGGCCTGATCGGCGACGACGTCCACGCCGTCGCCCGCGAGATGACGGAGGAGCTCGGGATCAACGTCTTCGGGTTCTCCTGCGAGGGCTACAAGGGCGTCAGCCAGTCGGCCGGCCACCACATCGCCAACAACGGCGCTGTTCAAGCACGTCGTCGGCACGGAGCGACCTGCCGGCCGAGCGCACGGACCCCGTTCCGCATCAACCTGCTCGGCGAGTACAACATCGGCGGCGACGCCTTCGAGCTCGAGACGGCTCCTCGCCCGGTGCGGCATCACGCTGGTCGCGACCTTCAGCGGCAACGTCGAGCTACGACCGAGTTCGCGCACGCTCGCACACCGCCGACCTCAACGTCGTCATGTGCCACCGCTCGATCAACTACATGGCCGAGATGATGGAGACGAAGTACGGCATCCCGTGGTTCAAGGTGAACTTCATCGGCGCCGAGGCGACGGCCAAGTCGCTGCGCAAGATCGCCCGGTACTTCGACGACGCCGGAACTGATCGCGCCGCGTCGAGGAGGTCATCGCCGAGGAGATGGCCGAGGTCGAGCCCGTCCGCGACCGAGATCCGCGCCCGGTGCGAGGGCAAGACGGCGATGCTCTTCGTCGGCGGCTCGCCGGGCCCACCACTACCAGGAGCTGTTCGCCGACATCGGCATGCCGACGGTGGCGGCCGGGTACGAGTTCGCCCACCGCGACGACTACGAGGGCCGCGCGCGTGCTGCCGACCATCAAGGTCGACGCCGACAGCCGGAACATCGAGGAGATCACGTCGAGCCGGACCCGGCGAGCGTACCGGCCGCGCAAGACGCCGGAGCGAGGTCGCGGCGCTCGCGGCGGGCGGGCTGACGCTCGAGCGACTACGAGGGGATGATGTCCGAGATGGCCAAGGGCGCCCTGGTCGTCGACGACATCAGCCACCACGAGCTGGAGCGGCTCATCGAGGATCTACAAGCCCGGACGTCTTCTGCTCCGGCATCAAGGACAAGTACGTCATCGAGAAGATGGGCGTGCCCTGCAAGCAGCTGCACAACTACGACTACGGCGGCCCCTACGCCGGGCTTCCGCGGCGCGATCAACTTCTACCGCGAGATCGACCGGATGGTGAACACCGGCATCTGGCGCCTCGTCACGCCGCCCTGGCGTGACGCGTCGACGTCCGTCGCCTGACGCACCCTCGCCGACCACCGTCACCGACGAGAAGGACACCCCCATGCTCGATCACACCCCGCTGCCGCTCGCCGAGCGGAGCGCGCTCACCATCAACCCGGCCAAGACCTGCCAGCCCATCGGGGCGATGTACGCGGCGCTCGGCATCCACCGCTGCCTGCCGCACAGCCACGGCTCGCCAGGGCTGCTGCTCCTACCACCGCAGCCACCTGACCCGGCACTTCAAGGAGCCGGTCATGGCCGCGACCAGCTCGTTCACCGAGGGCGTCGTCGGTCTTCGGCGGACAGGCGAACCTGCTCCAGGCGCTCGAGACCATCTTCACCGTCTACGACGCCCGACGTGTCGCCGTCCACACCACCTGCCTGTCGGAGACGATCGGCGACGACATCCCGCAGATCATCGGCAAGGCCAGGCGACGAGAGGCTCATCCCGGAGGGCAAGCACGTCATCCACGCCAACACGCCCAGCTACGTCGGCTCGCACGTCATCGGGTTCTCGAACATGTGCGTGTCCATGGCGCGGGCGTTCGCGACGGAGGTCGAGGTCAAGGGACAGCTCCGACCGTCGGCAGATCAACATCGTCCCGGGGTTCGTCGAGCCGTCCGACATGCGCGAGCTCCGCCGGCTGGCCGAGGCCGACCGGGCTGCGCGTGACGATGTTCCCCGACACCTCCGGGGTGCTCGACACCCCGCAGACGGGGCACCACGTGTTCTACCCGGAGGGCGGGGTCACGGTCGACGAGCTGCAGAACCTCGGCCGCGGCATCGCCACCCTCGGCCTGGGCTACTGGGCCTCGCGCGAGGCCGCCGTCGAGGTCGGAGCGGCGGGCGTACGTGCCGCGCGAGGTCCTCGACCTGCCCATCGGCATCGGCGCCACCGACCGGTTCGTCGAGCCGGCTGGCCTTCCGTGGCGGAGAGGTGCCCCGGTCGCTGGACTACGAGCGCGGCCAGCTCGTCGACCTCATCGTCGACACCCAGCAGCACTTCCACGGCAAGAAGGTCGCCATCTTCGGCGACCCGGACCACGTCCTCGCCCTCACCGAGTTCTGCCGCGACCTCGGGATGGTGCCCGTGCACGTGCTGACCGGCACGCCGGGCAAGAGGTTCGTGTCGCGAGGCGGCGCGGATCCTCGGGACCCGGCGCGGACGCCGCGAACGTGCGGGCCCAGGGCGACCTGTTCCTGCTCCACCAGTGGATCAAGAACGAGCCGGTGGACCTGCTCCTCGGCAACACCTACGGCAAGCACATCGCCCGCGCCGAGGACATCCCGTTCGTCCGGGTCGGCTGGCCGATCCTCGACCGGGTCGGCCACACCCTACTTGCCGACGGTCGGCTACAACGGCGCGGTGCGGCTGGTCGAGCCGGATGCTGGACGCCCTGCTCGACCGCCGGGACCGGGACGCCCCGGACGACGAGTTCGAGCTCGTCCTCTAGCCGTGGCCACGGTCCTCGCCGGGAGAGCCGGCCAGGTCGCGCGCGCCGGGGCCGGCTCTCCCGTGGAGCTGGACGTGCGAGAAGCGGTCCGTCTCGGGGTCGGTCAGCCAGCGGGCCTGCACGTTCTGCGGGTCGCGGGTGGTGCTCTACCCGATCGCCGACGCCCTCCACCTCGTCCACGGCCCGATCGGGTGCGCGGTCTACACCTGGGACATCCGCGGTGCCCTCTCCAGCGGCCCCGAGCTGCACCGGCTGAGCTTCTCGACCGACCTGCGCGAGCGGCACGTCGTCTTCGGCGGCGAGCAGCAAGCTCGAGGCGAGCCTCGATCGAACTGATCGCCCGGCACGCCCCGCGCGCCGCGTTCGTCTACTGCGACCTGCATCGTCGGCGTGATCGGGGACGACGTGGCCGCGTGTCTGCCGAGCGGTCGCCGAGCGCACGGGCATCCCGGTGATCCCCGTGCAGTCGGAGGGCTTCCAGGGCTCGAAGAAAGACGGCTACGACGCCGCCTGCACGGCCCTGATGAGCCTCATCGGCACGGGCGACACGACCGGGGTCGGCGCGCACAGCGTCAACATCCTCGGCGACTTCAACCTGGCCGGCGAGATCTGGATCATCACCGACTACCTGCGAGCGCATGGGCGTCGAGGTGGTCGCGACGATCACCGGGGACGGCCGCGTCGACGACATCCGCCGCGCGCACGGGGCCGCGCTGAACCTCGTGCAGTGCTCCGGGAGCACGACGGCGCTCGCCCGGCGCATGCAGTCCGAGTACGGCATCCCGTTCCAGACGGTCTCGTACTTCGGGCTCGACGACATGGCCGCCGCGCTCTACGACGTCGCCGAGCACTTCAAGGACGCCGGGATGCTCGACCGCACGCGCGACCTGGTCGCCGAGGAGATCGGCGCCGTCCTGCCGGTGCTCCAGCGAGTGTCGGGCTGACCTCGAGGGCACGACGTGCCGCCATCTACGTCGGCGGCGCGTTCAAGGCGATCTCGCTGGTCAAGGCCCTGCGCCTGCTCGGGATGCGCACCGTCCTCGTCGGCAGCCAGACGGGCTCGCGGGAGGACTACCGGTACCTCGCCGAGCTGTGCGACCCCGGGACCGTGATCGTCGACGACTCGAACCCGGCCGAGCTGTCGAGCTTCCTGACCTCCGAACGCGTCGACCTGTTCATCGGCGGTGTCAAGGAGCGTCCGCTCGCCTACAAGCTCGGCGTCGCCTTCTGCGACCACAACCACGAGCGCAAGGTGCCGCTCGAGGGGTTCATCGGGATGGCGAACTTCGCCCGCGAGGTCCGGGCGTCGGTCTGCAGCCCCGTCTGGCAGTTCGCGCCCCGCCACGGAGCACGGGTCGCCGGGGACCTGGCCCCCGGGGAGGTGGGGTGATGCCGCCCAGCGTCACCGACGGGTCGCGCACGCCCGTGAGCTCGCCGGCCCGGTCGGCCTCCGCCACGAACGCGTGCCGGATGTGCATGCCCCTGGGAGCCTGCCTGGCGCTCACCGGGTTCGCGGGCACAGTCCCGCTGCTGCACGGGTCACAAGGGTGTGCCACCTACATCCGCCGTTACCTGATCAGCCACTTCCGGGAGCCGATGGACGTCGCGTCGTCGAGCGTGGGCGAGGCGGCGACCGTGTTCGGCGGCGAGGACACGCTGTGCGAGGCGGTCGCCAACGTGACGCGGGTCTACCGACCGTCGGTGATCGGCGTCGCGACCACGTGCCTCACCGAGACCATCGGGGAGGACGTCGCACCGATGCTCGCGCGGATGGCCGACGCCGAGCACGGCATCGGGCCCGAGACGGGCGGCGCGTGCCCGGCGCTGGTCCACGTGCCGACGCCGTCGTACGCGGGCACGCACGCCGACGGGTACCAGGCGGCCGTCGCCGCGACCGTCGCGCGTCTCGCGGAGCCGGGCGTGACCACCGACGCGGTGACGCTCCTGCCGAGCATCGTCTCCACCGCGGACCTGCGGCACCTGCACGAGCTCGCCGAGGCGTTCGGGCTGTCCCACAGCGTCCTACCGGACTACAGCGAGCGGCTCGACGGCGTCGCCGTCGCGCGCTACGAGCGGCTGCCCGCGGGCGGTGCGACGACGGCGGAGGTCGCGGCCGCCGGTCGCGCGAGGGCGTCCGTCACGCTCGGTGGGCTCACGACGCCGGGGGTGGCGCTCGCGGGGGAAGTGCTGGCCGAGCGGTTCGGCGTGCCCGCACACCGGCTCCCGCTGCCGATCGGCATCCGTCTGACCGACGCCTTCACCGACCTGCTGGCGGACCTCAGCGGGCGCCCCGCACCCGCGTGGCTGGTCGCGGAGCGTGGCCGTCTCGTCGACGCCTACATCGACGGTCACAAGCTCGTCGCCGAGGGCGTCGCTGTCGTCTTCGGCGACGAGGACCTCGTGCTCGGCCTCGCCGTCTGGCTCGCCGAGATCGGCATCACGCCGGCGGTCTGCGCCAGCGGGGGTCGCTCGGGGCGCCTCGCCGACGAGATCTCCCGGCTCGCGCCCGAGCTCGACGGGCGCGTCCGGGTGATCGACGACGGCGACTTCGACCTCATCGGCTCGGCGGCCGAGGCGATCGGGCCGGACCTGCTGATCGGGCACTCCAAGGGCTACCCGCTCGCGCGGCGGCTCGGTGTGCCACTGGTGCGGGTCGGCCTGCCCATCCACGACCGGGTGGGCGCGCAGCGCGTGCGCCACCTCGGCTACCGCGGCGCCCAGGAGCTCTTCGACCGCGTCGCCAACGCCCTCGTCGCCCATCGCCAGGACGCGTCGCCCGTCGGCTACGCCTACATGTGAGGTGAGGACCGCATGACCACCGCCCCCACGACGCCCGTCCGGAAGTCCTTCGCGGACCACCCCTGCTTCGACGAGGCCGCGCGGGCCCGTACCGCGCGCGTCCACCTTCCTGTTGCGCCGCGGTGCAACGTCCAGTGCAACTACTGCAACCGCAAGTTCGACTGCGTCGCCGAGAGCCGCCCCGGCGTGACGTCGACGGTGCTCAGCCCGGAGCAGGCCGCCGACTACGTCGACGCCGTGCGCAGGGACGTCCCGAACCTCGCGGTGGTGGGCATCGCCGGCCCGGGCGACCCGTTCGCGAACCCCGCCGCGACGCTGCGGACGCTGCGCCTGGTCAAGGAGCGGCACCCGGATCTCCTGCTGTGCGTCTCGAGCAACGGCCTCGGCGTCCCGCGGCACCTCGACGAGATCGCCGAGCTGGAGATCAGCCACGTGACGATCACGATGAGCACGGTGGATCCAGACGTCGCCGCCAGGATCTACCGCTGGGTGCGCGATGGGCGGGGCGAGGTGTACCGGGGCCGCGCCGCGGGCGAGCTCCTCATCTCGCGCCAGCTGGAGTCGATCCGCGGTCTCAAGGCGCGCGGGATGACCGTCAAGGTCAACACGGTGCTGGTCCCGGGCGTCACGCTCGAGGGCGTCGTCGCCGTCGCTGCCACCGTCGCCGAGCTGGGTGCGGACACGATGAACGCGCTGCCGCTCTACCCCGTCGAGGGCACCCCGTTCGGCGAGCTGGCGGCGCCGACGGCGGAGGAGGTCGGGCGCGCCCGCCGAGCGGCCGAGCCCTACATCGCCCAGATGACGCACTGCCAGCGCTGCCGCGCGGACGCCGTCGGGATGCTGGACGACGAGCACGACGACGACGCCGTCGCCCGCCTGATGGCGGCCCGCTCGCCCGGCGGTCGCCGCCCCTACGTCGCGGTGTGCACCCAGGAGGGGTACCTCGTCAACCAGCACCTCGGGGGTGCCGAGCGGGTCGCGATCTACGAGAACGCGAACACCGACGGTCGGGTGACCCCGCGGCTGGTCGGCTCCCGCACGACGCCACCGCCGGGTGGCGGCGGCGGCCGGTGGGCGCACCTCGCCGGCGTGCTCTCGGACTGTCGGGCGCTCGTCTGCGCACAGCTCGGCGACTCGCCGCGGCTGGTGCTCCAGGGTGCCGGGATCAGCGTGCACGAGGCGGACGGCCTGGTCACCGACGCGGTGACCGACGTCTTCGCCGGCCGTCCGTTGCGCCGTGCCCGACCGCCCCAGGACTGCGCGACCTCGTGCGCCGGCCCGGGCACCGGCTGCGGGTAGCCGCCGCCCGTCACCCGACCGTCCGTGCCGCAGCGACCGCAGGAGGAACCATGTCCGTCACCACCGAGCCCGGCCGCTGGGTCTGCGCGGACGGCAACGAGGCCGCCGCTTCCGTGGCCCATCGGCTCAGCGACGCGTGCGCCCTGTACCCGATCACCCCGGCGTCGCCGATGGGCGAGCTGGCCGAGACCTGGAGCCACCAGGGGCGCCCGAACCTCTGGGGCCAGGTGCCGACGATCATCCAGATGCAGTCCGAGGCGGGTGCCGCAGGCACGCTGCACGGCCTCGTGCAGTCGGGGGCGCTCGCGACGAGCTTCACCAGCTCGCAGGGACTCCTGCTGATGCTGCCCACCATGTACAAGATGGCCGGCGAGCTCACTCCGGCGGTGCTGCACGTCGCGGCGCGCGCGATCGCGACCCACGCCCTGAGCATCTTCGGGGACCACTCCGACGTGATGGCCGCCCGCTCCACCGGGTGGGCGATGCTGGCGTCGAACGGCGTGCAGGAGGCCCACGACCTCGCCGCCGTCGCCCACGCCGCGTCGCTGCGGTCGCGGATCCCGTTCGTGCACTTCTTCGACGGCTTCCGCACGTCGCACGAGCTCAACCGGGTCCGGCTGCTCACGGACGACGAGCTGCGCTCGCTCGTGGACGAGGCGGACGTCCTCGCCCACCGGTCGCGCGCGATGACGCCGGTCCGGCCGGTGCTGCGCGGCACGGCGCAGAACCCGGACGTCTTCTTCCAGGCGCGGGAGGCTGCGAACCCGTTCTACGCCGCCGCGCCCGGGATCGTCGCCGAGGTCATGGAGCGCTTCGCCGAGGCCACCGGGCGCCGGTACGGACTCGTGGAGTACCACGGGTCGCCCACGGCGGACCGTGTCGTCGTCGCCATGGGGTCGGCCGTGGCGACGCTGCGCGAGACCGTCGACGCCCTCACCGCGGCAGGCGAGCAGGTCGGCGTCCTCGCGGTGCGCCTGTACCGGCCGTTCCCCGCCGACGCCGTGGCCGCGGCGCTGCCGTCGAGCGTGTCAGCGGTGGCCGTGCTCGACCGGGTGAAGGAGCCGGGCGCGGCCGGCGAACCCCTCCACCTGGACGTGGTCGCCGCGCTCGCGGACCTCGCCGCGGTCCGCGGGTCGCTGCCGACGGTGCTCGGCGGCCGGTACGGGCTGGGTTCGAAGGAGTTCACGCCGCGGCACGCGGCCGCCGTCTTCGCCGAGGCTTCGGGAAGGTCGCCGACGGGACGGCGAGGCGTCGGTTCACCGTGGGTATCACCGACGACGTGACGCACCTGAGCCTGCCCGACCACCCGGCGGTCACGCCCCCGTCGCGGGCCGTCCAAGCGGTGTTCTACGGCCTCGGGTCGGACGGCACCGTGGGCGCGAACAAGGCGTCGGCGAAGCTGATCGGCGAGCACACCGACTCCTGGGTGCAGGCGTACTTCGTCTACGACTCGAAGAAGTCGGGGTCGACGACCGTCTCGCACCTGAGGTTCGGGCCCGAGCCGATCGACGCGCCGTACCTGATCGAGGAGGCGGACTTCGTCGCTGTGCACCACGCGGGGCTCCTGTCGCGCCTTCCGGTGCTGGACGTGGCCCGTCCGGGGGGGACGGTGCTCCTCGCGGCCCCCTTCGCGCCCGACGCCGTGTGGGAGCACCTGCCCGAGAACGCCCGGCGCGCCATCCTCGACAAGCACCTGTCGGTGCACGTGGTCAACGCGGCGAAGGTGGCGCGCCGGGCCGGGCTCGCCGGGCGGGTCAACACCGTGATGCAGGCGTGCTTCTTCGCCCTCGCCGACGTCCTGCCGGTGGACCAGGCCCTCGAGCTCGCCAAGGAGAGCGCCCGCCGCACCTACGGCAGACGAGGCCCCGACGTCGTGCAGGCCAACCTGACGGCGATCGACGCGGCGCTGGCCGCGTTGGCCCCGATGGTCGTCCCCCCGGGCGCCACCGCCACCGCCACCGCCACCGCCACCGGCGGCGATGGCGCGGCCCGGAGGTCGACGGATGCCTCGGCGTCGGTGCTCACCACGGTCCGGCGGCTCGTCGCGGGCGAGGGCGAGCTGCTCCCGGTCAGTGCGTTCCCGGTGGACGGCACGTTCCCGACCGGGACGGCGGCCCTCGAGAAGCGTGGGCTTGCCACCGAGCTGCCCGTCTGGGAGCCCTCGATGTGCATCGACTGCGGCAGGTGCGCCCTCGCCTGCCCCCACGCCGCGGTCCGGATGAAGGCCTACGACCCGGCGCACGCCGATGACGCCCCGGCGGGCTTCCTGGCGAAGGAGGCCAGCGGACGCGGCATGCCGGTCGGCGGCATGGTCACGGTCCAGGTCGCCCCGGACGACTGCACGGGCTGCGGGATCTGCGTGACCGTGTGCCCGGCGTCGGCGCTCACGATGGCCCCCGCGCGCGGCGTGCGGGACGCCCAGCGCCGCGGGTTCGAGCACTTCCTGACGATCCCCGACCCGGACCGGACCCGCGCGAGGGCGGACACGGTGGAGGGCTCCCAGCTCCTGCGGCCGCTGTTCGAGTTCTCGGGGGCGTGCAGCGGGTGCGGCCAGACCCCCTACGTGAAGCTGGTCAGCCAGGTGCTCGGCGACCGCATGCTCGTCGCCAACGCCACCGGCTGCAGCTCGATCTACGGCGGGAACCTCCCGACGACCCCGTGGACGACGGATGCCCAGGGGCGTGGTCCCGCCTGGAACAACTCCCTCTTCGAGGACAACGCGGAGTTCGGCATGGGGCTGAAGCTCGGCGCGACCCAGCGGGCGGCCCAGGCCCGTGCCCTCCTCGTCGGGCTCGCCGACGACCTCGGCCTGCCCGATGACGTCTTGGCGGGCCTGCTCGGCGACGTCGCCGTGACCGACGAGAAGGCCGTCGCACTCCAGCGCGAGCGCGTCGCGCTGCTGCTGGGCGCCCTCGACCGGATGGGCGCCACCGCCCCGGGGGGCGATCGCGCGTCGGCCCTGAGGGGCGTGGCGGACGCGCTGGTGCCGGTCTCCGTATGGGTGATCGGCGGCGACGGCTGGGCGTACGACATCGGGTTCGGCGGCCTGGACCACCTGTTCGCATCGGGGCAGGACGTGAACGTCCTGGTCCTGGACTCGGAGGTGTACTCGAACACCGGCGGGCAGGCGTCCAAGGCCACGCCGCTCGGGGCGTCCGCGAAGTTCGCGGTCGCGGGCCGGTCACGGCGCAAGAAGGACCTGGGTCTCCTGGCCCAGGTCTACGGCGACGTCTACGTGGCGCAGATCGCCCTCTACGCCGATGACGCGCAGACCGTGCGCGCGATCTCGGAGGCCGCCGCCTACCCCGGCCCGTCGCTGGTCCTGGCCTATGCGACCTGTCGCGAGCAGGGCGTCGACCCCACCGCCGGGGTCGAGCACCAGCGCGGCGCGGTGGCCAGCGGGCACTGGCCCCTCTACCGCTACCACCCGCAGCCCGCCCCGGGGGCCAGCCCCCTGTTCAGCCTCGACTCGGGGGATCCGTCGGTGCCGCTGGCGGCGTTCTACGCGACGGAGTCCCGGTTCCAGTCGGTGGCGCGCTCCGACCCGGACCGGGCGGCGGCGCTCCTCGTCAAGGCCCAGGAGCACGTGGACGAGCGGTGGGCCCGGTACAGCCGCCTTGCGGGGCGGTGAGCGGCGTGCGCGGGCTCGTCGACACGACGTTGCGGGAGGGCGCCCAGGCTCCCGTCGCCTACCTGTCGCCGGGGCAGCAGCGCGCCCTGCTGGCGCACGTGCTCCGCATCGGCGTCGAGGAGGTCGAGCTCGGGCACGCGGTGGCCGAGTCGGCGTACCGGCCCGGTCCGCTGGCCGGGCTGCTCGAGCTCGCCGCCCGGTTGCGTCCTCAGGTGCGTCGCGCGGTCTGGTGCCGGGCGCGGGCGGACGACGTCGAGGCGGCAGCCGCGCTGGGACCGGACGTGGTGTCCTTCGCGCTGCCGGTCTCCGACCTCCACCTGACCGCCCGGTTGCGCAAGGACCGCGCCTGGGCGCTCGGCGAGGTCGGTCGGCTCGCGGCTGTCGCCCGGGCGGCTGGTGTCGCCTACCTGTCGGTCGGTCTTGAGGACGCGACCCGGGCCGACCCGGGCTTCGTCGTCGACGTGGCCGCGGCGGCCGCCGACGCCGGGGTCGACCGCGTGCGGGTGGCGGACACCGTGGGGGTGGCCGAGCCGGGGGAGCTGGCCCGCCTGGTCGAGCAGGTCCGGACGAGGTTCGGCGGTGAGGTCGGCGTGCACGCCCACGACGACTTCGGCATGGCGACGGCCGGTGCGGTGGCCGCGCTCGCGGCCGGCGCCGACTGGGCGGACGTCAGCCTCACCGGGCTCGGCGAGCGGGCGGGCATCTCGCGCACGGAGGAGGTCGTCGGCTGGCTCGTGGCCAGGCGTGGCGCGGACTACGACCTGCGATCGGCGCGCGAGGCCGCGCGGTGCCTGGCCACGTGGGTCGGGCGACCCGTGCCCTCCCACGCCCCCGTCATCGGGTCGGAGGTGTTCGCCTGCGAGTCGGGCCTGCACCTGGCGGGCCTCGTGACGGACCCGGCGACCTATGAGCCGTACCCGCCGGAGCTCGTCGGCGCCGAGCGCGTCTGGCGGCTCGGGCGAGGGGCCGGGCGCTCTGCGGTGGCGGCGCTCACGCCCGACATCCGCGACCCGACGGCTGCGGCCGCCGCCGTGCGGCGGGCCGCGGACCTGAACGGCCGGTCGCTGCATCCCGCGGAGCTGGCCGCGTGCCTTCAGCCCGACAAGAGAGGTGGATCATGCTGAGGAACCCTCGATCGATGCTCGTCCCGGCCCTGACGTCAGTGGTGCTGGCACTCGGGGCGTGCGCCGCCGGGCCGTCGGCCCCGGCCGGCACGGTGGACGCGGGGGCCGCCGTCGCGACCGCCGGCCACGGCGACCTGTCGGGCACCCTGACGGTGCTCGCCGCGGCGTCGCTCACGGAGACCTTCACCGAGCTCGGGGACCGTCTCATGGCCGACAACCCCGACCTGACGGTGTCGTTCAGCTTCGCCGGGAGCTCCGCGCTCGCCGCGCAGGTCGTCGCCGGCGCACCGGCGGACGTGTTCGCCGCCGCGAGCCCCGCGACGATGCAGACGGTGGTGGACGACGCCGGTGGCGCGCTGGCCCCCGTGACGTTCGCGCGGAACACGCTCGAGATCGCCGTGCCGCCCGGCAACCCCGGCGGCGTCACGGGGCTGGCCGACCTCGGCCGCCCCGAGCTGACGATCGCGCTGTGCGCGCCGGAGGTGCCGTGCGGCGCCGCGGCGGCGAAGGCGCTCGCGGCGGCCGGCGTGACGGGCGCGCCGGACACCCTCGAGCAGGACGTGAAGGCCGCCTTGAGCAAGGTCGCCCTCGGCGAGGTCGACGCCGCGCTCGTGTACCGGACCGATGTCATCGCCGCGGGGGACGCGGTGCGGGGCATCGAGTTCGACGAGGCGTCGGAGGCGGTGAACGACTACCCGATCGTCGTGCTCGACCGTGCGGCCAACCCCGACGCCGCCCGCGCCTTCGTCGACCTGGTGCTCTCGCCGGAAGGGCAGGACCTCCTTGCGGGCGCCGGTTTCGACCACCCGTGAGCGGGTGCGGCGACGGGACGCCGCCCCGGTCGTGCTGGTGGCGCTCGCGGTGGCGGCCGTCGGCTTCGTCCTGCTGCCCCTCGTGGCGCTGGTCGTCCGGGCGCCGTGGGGCACGCTGCCCGCGCACCTCCTGCGTCCCGAGGTGGGGCAGGCGCTCCGCCTGTCGCTGCTCTGCGCCGCCCTCGCGACCGTGAGCTGCGTGGTGCTCGGCGTCCCGCTCGCCTGGGTCCTCGCGCGGACGACGTTTCCTGGGCGCCGCCTGCTCCGTGCCCTGGTGACCGTGCCGATGGTGCTGCCGCCCGTCGTCGGCGGCGTGGCGCTGCTCCTGCTTCTGGGGCGGCGGGGACTCCTCGGGCGGCACCTGGACGCCGCCTTCGGGATCACCCTGCCGTTCACGACGACGGCGGTCGTGCTCGCCGAGACGTTCGTCTCGTTGCCGTTCCTCGTGGTGGCGGTCGACGGGGCGCTGCGCGGCGCCGACCGGCGGTTCGAGGAGGCCGCGGCCACCCTGGGCGCCTCGCGGTTCCTCGTGTTCCGGCGCGTGACGATCCCGATGGCCGGCCCTGGCGTCGCCTCGGGTGCGGTCCTGTGCTTCGCGCGGGCACTGGGGGAGTTCGGTGCGACGATCACGTTCGCGGGCAGCCTTCCCGGCGTCACGCGGACGATGCCGATCGCCGTCTACCTGGCGCTCGAGACGGATCCCGATGCGGCGATCGTCCTCTCGCTCGTCCTTCTGGCCGTGTCCGTTCTCGTGCTGGTCAGCCTGCGCGACCGTTGGCTGCTCGGCATCGGTGCGGCATGACGACGGCGGGCCTCGACGCCCTGCTGCGGGTCCAGCGGGGCCGTTTCGCCCTCGACCTGCCCCTGGTGGTGCCGCCGGGACAGGTGGTGGCGCTACTCGGACCGAACGGTGCGGGCAAGACGACGGCGCTGCGGGCCCTGGCCGGTCTCCTGCCACTGACCGGTGGCTGGGTCTGCCTCGACGGCGACGTGCTCGACGACCCCTCGGCGCACCGGTTCCGCCCGTCCGAGTCCCGACGCCTCGGCGTCGTCTTCCAGGACCACCTCCTGTTCGGCCACCTGACCGTGACCGAGAACGTGGCGTTCGGCCTCCGGGCGCGCGGGGTGGATCGCCGGGCGGCGCGGGCCCGGGCCGCCGACTGGCTGGAGCGGGTCGGGCTGGGCGGCCTGGGCCACGTGCGCCCGGGCGCGCTGTCCGGCGGGCAGGCCCAACGTGTCGCGCTGGCGCGCGCCCTCGCGACCGACCCGGCGCTGCTCCTGCTCGACGAGCCGATGTCGGCCCTCGACGCGAGCACCCGGCTCGGGGTCAGGTCGGAGCTGCGGCGGCACCTCGACGACTTCGCGGGCCCCACCGTTCTCGTGACGCACGACGCCGTCGACGCGATGGTGCTCGCCGACCGCGTGGTCGTCGTCGAGGACGGGCGCATCGTCCAGGAGGGGCCGCCGTGCGATGTCGCGATGGCGCCACGGACGCAGTTCGTGGCCCGGCTCATGGGCGTGAACCTGTTCCGCGGCCAGTCGGACGGAAGCCTCGTCACCCTCGACGTCGGCGGTTGCGTGCAGGTGTCCGGTGCGGTGCGGGGAGCCGCGTTCGTGGCCTTCCGCCCCGGTGCCGTGTCGCTGCACCGACGCCGACCCGAGGGTTCGCCGCGCAACGTGTGGCCGGGCACGGTCGCCGGGATGGAGCAGTACGCAGAGATCGTCCGGGTGCGGGTCGACGGGTCGCCGCCCGTGCTCGCCGACATCACCGTGGCGGCCGTCGCCGAGCTGCGGCTGGCGCCGGGAGACCCGGTCTGGGCGGCCGTCAAGGCGACGGAGGTCCGGACGTACGCGACGTGCTGACCGCGTCGGGGACCGCCGGGCCGTTCGGGGTGGGCTGCTCGGGTGGGCTCTTCGGGTTCAGGAGATCTTGTCGAGCCGGTAGAGGAAGGCCGCCATGGCCTGGCGCTCGATGGACAGACCCGGCCGGAACTCAGCGCCGCCGACGCCGGCCCATCCGCTGCTGACACCGTTCGCCGCCAGCCAGGTGATGGCCGCGTAGAACGGGTGCCCGGTGCTGACGTCGACGAACGGCGAGGCGCCGGGCGGTGCGAACGCCGGGCGGCCGGCGAACCGGTACAGGAACGCGGCCATCGCCTCGCGGCTGACGGCCTCGCCCGGCCGGTACTGCACGGTCCCGTCGGGCATCGCCCAGCCGGTGCTGACGCCGGACTGCGCCAGCCAGGCGATCTCCGGGTAGAAGGGGTCGCCCGTGCGGACGTCCGCGAAGGGCGACGTCGCGGGGGGCGTGTACGCGGGGCTGCCGGCGAGCCGGTACAGGAAGGCGGCCATCGCCTGCCGCGACACGGCGCCGCTGCCGTCGTAGCCGAGCCGCCCGTCCGTCAGCGTCGTGCCGGTCGTGACGCCGGCCGCACGCATCCACGCGATCGCCGCGTAGAAGGGGTGCACGGCGGTGACGTCGGTGAAGCCCGGGTCGGGTGCGTTCGTGACGGCCACCGCCACGGGGTTCGAGATCCGGCGCGTCCCGCTGCCGTCGATGGCGGCGACCGTCACGGTGTAGCTGCCGGGGTCCAGGGTCAGGCGGTGCGACGTCGCGCTCGCCGGGAGCCAGTGCTCGCGGCCACCGACGGTCACGACGTAGCCGGTCGCGCCCCCGGCGGCGCCCGGTCCGGTCCACGTCAGGTAGAGCGGGTTCGCGTGCGTGCCCGCCGCCGTCGTGACCTGCGGCTTCATCGGGTCGTTCGTCTCGGGCGTCGCATGCACGGCCGCGGACGCCGTGGACGTCCCGAGGGCGTTGGTCGCGGTCGCGGTGAACGTGTAGGCGGTGCCGTTGACGAGCCCAGTGACGGTCGTGGTCGTCGCGCCGGAACCGACCGGGATCGTGCGTCCGCCGGGGGACACGGTCACGGTGTACGCGGTGACCGTCGGGTTCGCGGTCACGGCGGGCCAGGTCAGCGTGACCTGGCCGTCGCCCCGGACGGCGGTGAGCGTCGGTGCGGGCGGCACGTCGCGGGTGAGCGACGCGGTGGCGGTGTTCCCGGCCCGGTCGGTCGCCGTGACTGCGACCGTGCCGCTCGCGGGGACCGTGATGGTCGCGGACGTGGTGCCCGCGGGCGTCACGGCCCGGACGCGCCCGTTCACGGTGACCGTGTACCCGGCCAGGCCCACGCCGGCGTCGCTCGCCGCGGTCCACGTCACGGTGGCGGAGCTCGCCCACCAGCCGCCGGCCGGCTGGGTGAGCACGGGGGCGGACGGCGGGACGACGTCGATCGAGCGCGGCGCGACCGAGACCGTCGCGCTGCCCCCCGCGACGCCGAGCACGGCGAGGACGTAGTTCGTCCCGGGCACCAGGTACGTCGTCCCCGGCGGCATCGAGTACAGGGTGTGCGCGACGTCGGAGTAGCCGGGCAGCGCCGTGTTCATGTCGAGCAGGTCGCCGTCGTGGTAGGAATCCGTGTTCGGGACGGCGTGCACCTGGACGCCGGCCCGGCCCGAGTGGCGCCCGTCGGCCACCGGCCGGTAGTCGGCGTAGAGGAAGCCGCCGGAGAACGGGATCTTGACCGCCCGGACGCCGGAGTAGGTCGAGAGCGGGGCGAGTGTCGCGGTGACCGCTCCTGACGGCGATGGTGCGACGGTCTGCACCCAGCCCATCTGATCGGCCAGCGACGTGTTGAGCACACCCGCGTCGTCGTACTCGGCCCAGCCCATGACGTCGTCGCCGTCGTTGTACTCGGTCACGGTGCAGCCGCTGCCGGCCCAGGGCACGGGCACGGACGCCGTGCTGCAGGCGATCGTGTTGGCGTGGCCGAAGCCGAGCGTGTGCCCGTACTCGTGGGAGAACGTGTCGGAGAAGCCGTAGCCGTTCACCCAGATGGACGTGCCCTTGACGGCGCCGAGCCCCACCCAGGGGCAGTCCCCGGACTCCGGGAAGTAGACGAGGATCCGGTCGTAGGGGCCGTTGGGCAGGCCCGGGTTGGCCGCGAGCGCCGCGTTGCGGATGCCTGCCGCGTCGCATCCGCTCGGGGCCGGGATCTGCGCCCACGGCCGCGAGGTGACCGCGGTGGTCACGAGGCCGCCGGACTGCGCGGACCAGAAGGCGGACGTGGTGTTGCCCAGCGCCGCGAGGGTCGCCGGTGTCTGGGTGTCCGGGGTCGTCCAGTACACGGGGAGCACGGTGAGGCTGCCGGCCTGCGTCAGCGCCGCCGCAGCCAGGTGCTCCGGCGCGCTCGCCGCCACCTGCTCGACCTCGGCGGCGATCGCCTGGCCCGCGGTGTCGAGCGTCACCGTGACCTGGTCGCCGGTGGCCGCCGGGTCCGGCGCCGAGAGGTCCGCGGTCACGAGGTCGGTGACGTCGATCAGTGCGCCGTCCACCTCAGCGAACACCACGGGCGTCGTGGAGCCGTCCCGCTCGTCCGCGATGGCCACCTGGAGCACGCCCGTCACCGACCGGGTCCCGTCGTCGCCCGACGGGACGGGCCCCGCGGTCGCCGCCACCGTGGGCAGCAGGAGGCCGACCACTGCGGCGACCGTGAGAGCGGGGCGGTACGGGCGGTTCATGGGCGTCCTCCGGTCGGCGCGGCAACGCGGGCGGGCGCTCGGGGAGCGCGACCACCTACCTCCGGTACTTCGGCCGCCAGGCGACCGGGGTGAGGTGTTGGCGTGCCCGAGGCTCAGGCGGCCCGGCGTTCCAGCTGCAGCCCGCCGACCAGGGCGTCGAGCGAGCGACGTCCGTCACGGTCGAACGCCTCGCGGGGGATGAGGACGGCGCTCTTGGTGGCCGGTACGAGCCCGGACCACCCGTCGCGGCGACGGCGCAGCGCCCGCACGTCCGCCCACGGCACGGTCAGGACGCCGTCCGGCATGACCACGACGAGCGTGTCGAGCGTCACCACGTACCACCACGGGCCGCCGGACCGCCGCCGGTCGCGGCGCCAGGCCACCAGCGGCGCCCACCACGTGAGGGTCACGAGCGCGACGCCGACGACGGCGCACAGCGGCTGCCAGACGTTGCGCTCGGGGTCGGGGAACAGGGCGATCGCGATGAGCAGCGACCCGCCGCCCTCGAGCACGAGGCGCTCGGGCAGGGTGGTCGCGAGGAGGGCGACCGCCCGGTAGCGCAGGAAGGTCATGCGACGCACGTCGAGCCTGCCGACCACGCGCACGGCGCTGCCTCCTCCGCCATCTGCCGGGCCGTTCCGTCGGCCCGGTACTGAGCCTAGAGGTGCACGGGGGAGTTGGCGCGGGCTTCAGCCCGAAAGACCCGGACACCGACCGGTGCCCACCGTTACCCTCGTGCGCCGTGACATTGATCGACACGAGGCCGGCGCCGGCCGACGAGATGTGGCGGCCGCACTTCGCGGACTGGTTCGACCGCTACGACGTCTCCGCGCACCTGGCGTCCCCCGCCGACGCCTGCGCCGCCTTCCTCACCGGCCAGAGCTCGTTCCGGCACAGCAGCCTGGCGCCCGAGCAGCTGCTGCTCCTCGACGAGCTCGCCACACTCGGTTACCAGCCGCTGCGCGCCGGCTTCCCGTACCACCCGGCCGCCCTGCGGGTGCCGTTCAGCAAGGCGCCCGCGATCCCGGCGGCCGCGCGGTGCACGGCGCAGTACCTGGCCGCCACCTGCAGCGAGCAGTTCGGCCGTGAGGTCGCCCGCCACCTGCAGCCCCTCGTGGACGCGACGTCACGTCACCTGCTCCTCGTCGTCGGGAGCTGCGGCGCGCAGCTGTACGCGGCCGCCCGCCCGTACCTGGACGTCCCGGCCGACCTCGGTGTGCACGTGGTCGCGCTCGGGCCGGTCGGGCGCCTGCCCCGCGATCACGACCTGCTGGTCCTGCGCGGCCGGTGGGACGTGCTGAGCCGCACGCTCTCGCGCGGGCCGGGGCGCACGGTGCGCGGCGGTCACCTGACCTATCTGGGCTACCCCGAGGTGCGCGCGGCGGTGGGGGAGTTCGCGGCGCGCTGCCTCGAGTCGCGCTGCCTCGAGTCGCGCTGAATCACCCGCCCGGAAGCGGCCCGTCCGGCCCCGGGGCGGAGCACGCTGGGGGCATGGACGCCGACGGCCCGGCCTCGCTCACCTTCCTCGGCGGTACCGGCACGGTGACGGGCAGCCGCTTCCTGCTGGAGCGGCACGGTCGGCGGGTGCTCGTCGACTGCGGCATGTACCAGGGCGAGCGCGAGCTGCGCCGACGCAACTGGGCACCGTTCCCCGTCGCCGAGGCGTCGATCGATGGCGTCGTGCTCTCGCACTGCCACCTCGACCACTGCGGGTACCTGCCCGCCCTGGTCCGGGACGGGTTCCGGGGGCCCGTCTGGCTGACCGAGGGGACGGCCGCGCTCGCGGAGATCGTGCTCCGGGACAGCGGCTTCCTCAACGAGCGCGACGCCGAGCTGGCCCGCGAGGGCGGCTGGTCGAAGCACGCGACGCCCCTTCCGCTGTACACGGCGGCCGACGCCGAGGCCGCCGTCCGCCGCTTCCGCGTCCTGCCCTTCGACGAGCCGACGACGCCGTGGGACGGCCTGCGTCTGACGTTCCGCCGGGCGGGGCACGTGCTGGGCTCGGCGAGCACGCTCGTCGCCATGGGGGAGACCAGCGTGCTCTTCTCGGGTGACCTCGGCCGGACGGAGCACCCCGTGCTGCGCCCTCGTGCGACGCCGCCCGCTGCCCGCACCGTCGTCGTGGAGTCGACGTACGGCGACCGCAGCCACCCCCGGCCGGTCGGCGAGCCGCACGAGGCATTCGCCGACGCGATCCGTCGCACCATCGCGCGCGGCGGCTCGGTGCTCGTCCCCGCATTCGCGGTGGACCGCACCGAGCTGGTCCTCAAGGCGCTGTCGGACATGCTGGCCGCGGGCCGCATCCCCGCCGTGCCCGTCTGGGTGGACAGCCCGATGGCGCTCGCCGCGCTCGAGGTCTACCGCCGCGGCTCGCTGCGCCAGGAGATCCGGCCCGATGTCGACCCGGAGCTCGCCCGGCTGCCCCGCCTGCGCGCGGCGCGTACGCCGGAGGAGTCGATGGCGCTGAACGCCCCGCACGAGCCGTGCGTGATCGTGTCCGCGTCCGGCATGGCGACCGGCGGGCGCGTCGTGCACCACCTGCGGCACATGCTGCCCGACGCGCGGAACGCCGTCGTCCTCACGGGCTACCAGGCGGTCGGCACGCGCGGGCGGGCGCTCCTGGCGGGCGCCGAGGAGCTGAAGATGTTCGGCCGGTACGTGCCGGTGGAGGCCGAGGTCGTCGCGGACGAGGAGTTCTCCGTGCACGCCGACGCCGACGAGCTGCTGTCCTGGCTGGGGCAGATGCCGACCGCGCCGCAGGCGGTGTACGTGGTGCACGGCGAGGCGTCCGGGTCGGCGGCGTTGGCCGCGCGCATCCGTCGCGAGCTGGGCTGGACCGCCGTCGTGCCCGAGCTGGGGGAGCGCATCCGGCTCGCCTGACCGACCGCGCGGAGGGCCGGTAACCGTGTGATGCGCGGCACGCCGCGAGATGGCGGACACACGGGGCTTTCCCACCTCCTGAGACAGTAGTCTTCCCTCACGAGACGATCCGGGGCAGGTCGGCACGCGCTTTCGCGTAACACGCCGGTGGTACGTATGAACCACGAACGTCATGAAAGGTGGCACGTCGTGCCGCCGGGACCAAGGAAGAGGTGTCGGATGACACTCGTGTCCAAGCCGCGTCATCGCCGCGTCATCGCGGCGATCGGCATCACCGCCGTGCTCGTCGGCGCGACCGCCTGCGGGAAGCTCCGACAAGCCGAGCGACGAGAACGGTGACGGTGGTGGTGGCGGCACCGCGCTCACCATCGGCACGACCGACAAGATCACGACGATCGACCCGGCGGGCTCGTACGACAACGGCTCGTTCGCCGTCATGAACCAGGTGTTCCCGTTCCTCATGAACACGCCGTACGGCAGCCCGGACGTCGAGCCGGACATCGCGGAGTCGGCCGAGTTCACGAGCCCCACGGAGTACACGGTCACGCTCAAGCCCGGCCTGACGTTCGCCAACGGCCACGACCTGACGGCGTCCGACGTGAAGTTCACGTTCGACCGGATGCAGACGATCTTCGAGAACGGCGCGGACGAGGGCAACGGCCCGGGTTCGCTGCTCTACAACCTCGACTCCACGGAGGCCAAGGACGACGCCACCGTCGTCTTCCACCTGAAGTCCGCGGACGACCAGATCTTCCCGCAGATCCTGTCGAGCCCGGCCGGCCCGATCGTCGACGAGGAGGTCTTCGCGGCCGACGCGCTGACCCCTGACCAGGACATCGTCACGGGCAAGGCGTTCGCCGGCCCGTACACGATCACCAGCTACGACATGAACAACCTCATCTCGTACGAGGCGAACCCGGACTACAAGGGGCTCCTCGGCGCGCCGAAGACGTCCTCGGTGAACGTCAAGTACTTCGCCGAGGCATCGAACCTCCGCCTGGAGATCGAGGAGGGCACGATCGACGTGGCCCACCGCAGCCTCTCCGCGACGGACATCGCCGACCTGCGCACCAACAAGGACGTCGAGGTCGTCGACGGCCCCGGCGGCGAGATCCGCTACATCGTCTTCAACTTCGACACGATGCCGTTCGGCACGACGACGCCCGACGCTGACCCGGCGAAGTCGCTCGCCGTCCGCCAGGCGGTGGCCGACGTGATCGACCGCCAGGCGATCGCGGACCAGGTCTACAAGGGCACCTACACGCCGCTGTACTCCTTCGTCCCCGAGGGCCTGACCGGCGCGACCGAGGTCCTCAAGGACATGTACGGCGACGGCGAGGGTGGCCCGGACGTCAACGTGGCCGCCATGGCGCTGAAGGACGCCGGCGTCCAGGTCCCGGTGCAGCTGAGCCTGCAGTACTCGAACGACCACTACGGCCCGTCGTCGGCCGACGAGTACGCGCAGATCAAGGACCAGCTGGAGTCCAGCGGCCTGTTCAGCGTCGACCTGCAGACCACCGAGTGGGTGCAGTACGCCAAGGACCGCACCTCGGACGTGTACCCGGCCTACCAGCTCGGCTGGTTCCCGGACTACTCGGACGCGGACAACTACCTGACGCCGTTCTTCCTGAAGGACAACTTCCTCGGGAACCACTACGACAACCCCGTCGTCAACGACAAGATCCTCGAGCAGGCGACGACGGCAGACGCCGACGCCCGCACGGGGCTGATCGAGGACATCCAGGCGGCCGTCGCCGCGGACCTCTCCACCATCCCGTACCTCCAGGGTGCGCAGGTGGCGGTTGTCCGCACCGGCATCACCGGCGCCGAGGACACCCTCGACGCCTCCTTCAAGTTCCGTTACGGGGCTCTCGAGCGGAAGTGACGCACGGGTGACTCGGGGGCCCACCTGCGGGTGGGCCCCCGAGTGCCACGCGGGCCCGGCGACGGCGCCGGACCCGTCGAGGACCACGTCTGAGGGTGGGAGAGATGGCCACGAACACCGAGCTGCCCGAGGCGGCGGCCGACGAGACACCGGCGCCGACGGCGCGCCGACGAGGGCGCCTGGGCGGCGGCACACTGGGCCGCTACCTCCTGGTGCGCTTCCTGCTGATCTTCCCGACCATCTTCATCCTCGTGACGACCGTCTTCTGGATGATGCGTTCGACCGGTGACCCGATCACCGCGGCCCAGGGCGGTCGCCTCCCCGCGGCACAGCTCGCCGAGCGCGTCCACCAGGCGGGGTACGACCGCCCGATCTTCACGCAGTACGTCGAGTACCTCGGCAACATCGTGCGCGGCGACTTCGGCACGACGCTGAGCGACAACCGCGCGGTCACCGAGGTGCTGACGACCTTCGGGGCCGCGACCCTCGAGCTGGCCTTCTTCGCGCTCATCGTCGCCTTCGCGGTCGGCGTGCCCCTGGGCCGGCGCGCCGCGTACTTCCGGGACAAGGCGCCCGACGCCGTCCTGCGCGTCTTCGCGATCCTCTGCTACGCGACGCCGGTCTTCTTCGCCGGTCTGCTCCTCAAGCTCGTCTTCGCCCGCGGGTTGGGCTGGCTCCCTGTCGCAGGCCGTGCCTCGACCGCCACGGAGGTGCGGTTCCAGCGGCTGAACAAGCCGACGGGCATCTACATCGTCGACGCGATCCAGACCGGCGAGTGGGGCACGGTCGTCGACGTCCTCCAGCACGCCGTCCTCCCGGCCCTGGCCCTGGGCCTCCTGACCGCCGGCATCTTCCTGCGGCTGGTACGGACCAACGTCATCGGCACGCTCGGCACGGGGTACATCGAGGCGGCCCGCTCGCGCGGCGTTCCCGAGCGACTGCTGCTGCGCAAACACGCGTACCGACCGGCGCTCATCCCCATCATCACCGTGATGGGCATGCAGATCGCGATGCTGCTGGGCGGTGCGGTGCTGACCGAGACGACGTTCGAGTGGAAGGGCCTGGGCTTCCAGCTCGCCCACTACCTGCAGGCCCGCGACTTCGTCGCCGTGCAGGGCCTCGTCGCCGCGCTGGCGGTGATCGTCGCGGTGACCAACTTCATCGTCGACGTGCTCGCCGCGCTCATCGACCCCCGGGTGAGGTACTGAGATGTCCGACACCACGCCTGTCCCCGCCGACGCCGCGCCCGCCCGCCGGCCCTCCTGGTGGCGGCGGCTGCCCCTCGTGCGACAGCTCCGCCAGAGCGTCGGGCTGCAGCGCGGCATGCTCGTCGCCGGCCTGATCATCAGCGGCGTCTTCATTCTGACCGCGCTGTTCGCGCCCGTCCTCGCGCCGTACGGCTACTCCCAGCTGCGGACGGCGGAGGGTAACTTCGGCGCCCAGCAGGCACCGTCGGCGGAGCACCTGCTCGGGACGACCGTCGGCGGCTACGACGTGCTCTCCCGCGTCATCTGGGGTTCGCGCACCGCCTTGCTCGTGATCGTCGTGGCCATCGTCATGTCGATCGTCGTCGGCGTGCTGCTCGGTCTGGTGTCCGGGTACTTCGGCGGTTGGCTCGACCGGGTGCTCGTCGTCGTCGCCGACGCCGTGTACGCCTTCCCGTCGCTGCTGCTCGCCATCGTCATGGCGATCGTCATCAGCGGTGGGCGGTCGAGCGCCTGGCAGGGCATCTTCGCCGCGGCCATCTCGATCACCGTGATCTTCATCCCGCAGTACTTCCGCGTGATCCGCGCCGAGACGGTGCGCATCAAGGCCGAGGCGTTCGTCGAGTCGGCGCGGGTCATCGGTGCCAGCCACGCGCGCATCATGGGCCGGCACGTCCTGCGGAACGCGACTCGGACCCTGCCGCTGATCGTGACGCTCAACGCCTCGGAGGCGATCCTCACGCTCGCCGGGCTGGGCTTCCTCGGGTTCGGTATCGAGCCGTCGTCGGCCGCCGAGTGGGGCTACGACCTCAACAAGGCGGTCGCCGACGTCACGAGCGACATCTGGTGGACCTCGGTGTTCCCCGGCCTCGCCATCGTGCTGGCGGTGCTCGGCCTGACGCTGGTGGGCGAGAGCCTGAACGACCTGGCCGACCCGCGGCTGCGCAGCCGGCGCGCCGCGGCCGAGCCCGACGCCGACGGCGGGACGCCGGTCGTGCCGGGTGGTCCGCTGGCCGCCGGCCCGGCGGGCGTCACCGATCTCGAGCCGACCGAGGGGAGCGCGTCGTGAGCGTCGTCGACATCCGGAACCTGCGCGTCTCGTTCGCCACCGACGCCGGTCAGGTCGTCGCCGTGGACGACGTCAGCCTGTCCGTGAACGCCGGCGAGGTGCTCGCCGTCGTGGGGGAGAGCGGCAGCGGCAAGACCGTCACATCCAAGACGATCCTGGGCCTGCTGCCCGAGACCGCGACGGTGCGTGGCGCCGTCGTCCTCACGCGCAAGGACGGCACGGGCGAGGGCGACGTCGTGCAGCTCACGCGCGGCCGTCTGCGTGAGGTGCGCGGGCGCGACGCCGCCATGGTGTTCCAGGAGCCCTCGACGGCGCTGAACCCGGTCTTCCCGGTGGGCTGGCAGATCGAGCAGGGTCTGCTCGCGCACGGCACGGTGTCCCGCAAGGAGGCCCGCGCCAAGGCGATCGACATCCTGCGGCGCGTCGGCATCCCCGACCCGGAGGTCCGGGTCGACCACTACCCGCACCAGTTCTCGGGCGGTCAGAAGCAGCGCATCGTCATCGCGCAGGCCCTGGTGCTCGACCCGGGAGTGATCATCGCGGACGAGCCGACGACGGCGCTCGACGTCACCGTCCAGGCGGAGATCCTCGACCTGCTGCGCCGCTGTCGCGACGAGTTCGGCACGGCGATCGTCCTGATCACCCACAACATGGGCATCGTGGCGGACCTGGCCGACCGCGTGGCGGTCATGTACCAGGGCCGGATCGTGGAGCAGGCCGACGTCCGCACGCTCTTCGCGGACCCGAAGGACCCGTACACGCGCGAGCTCCTGGCCTGCGTGCCGCGGCTCGGCGAGGGTCTCGCGCGGGCCGAGGCCCGCACGGCACGCCGCGAGCCGGGCTGGGCGGAGCAGACGCCGGTCGTCAGCGCGCGCGACCTGAGCATCGTCTACCCCGGGCGGTTCCGGGAGCCCGACTTCGTCGCCGTCGATGGCGTGAGCTTCGACATCCGGCCCGGCGAGGTGCTCGGGCTGGTGGGGGAGAGCGGCAGCGGCAAGACGACGATCGGCCGCGCGATCGCGGGGTTGACGAAGGTCGCGGGCGGGTCGCTCGGCGTCTTCGGCGTGGAGATGCTCGGGGTCCGCGAGCGCGCGTTCCGACCCGTCCGACGGCGCATCGGTTTCGTCTTCCAGGACCCGGCCACGAGCTTCAACCCGCTGCTCACCGTGGCGGAGTGCGTCGCGGAGCCGCTGGTGGTGCACGGCAAGGCACGCGACGCACACGCCGCTCGTCGGCGCGTCGACGAGCTGCTCGAGGCGGTGCAGCTCCCGCGCGCGTTCGGGGACCGGTTCCCGCACGAGCTGTCCGGTGGGCAGCGCCAGCGCGCGAGCCTCGCGCGGGCTCTCGCGCTCGACCCGGAGCTGCTGATCGCGGACGAGCCGACGTCGGCGCTCGACGTGTCCGTGCAGGCGCGCGTGCTCGACCTGTTCGACGAGCTGCAGCGGGAGTTCGGCTTCGCGTGCCTGTTCATCAGCCACGACCTCGCTGTCGTCGACATGCTCGCCGACCGCATCGCGGTGCTGTACCGCGGGCGGCTGGTCGAGGAGGGCACGGGCGCGGAGGTGCTCGGGGCGCCCAAGGACCCGTACACGCAGCGCCTGCTGGCGTCCCTGCCGGTGCCGGACCCGGCCGAGCAGGCGCTTCGGCGAGCCGAGTGGCAGCGACTGACGCGTTCCTGAGGTGACGGGGTCGTAACGATTCGGCATGACGTGCGTCACGTCAGAAGGTCTACGACCGGCGTGGCCCGGGGCGACCCCGGGATAAAGGTGCGAGCCTCTGTCGGTGGGGCGACGTAGCGTGTCAGCGGTCACCGCCGGTCACCCCGGCGCACGCCGCGCACGTCGCGGCGCTGGCCGCGGCACGTCTGCCGCATCACTCACCACGACGGAGGAGATACATGACGCGCTCACGCATGCGTGCGACCTCGGCAGTGCTGGTCGTCGCGACCGCGCTGGTCCTTGCCGGCTGCTCGTCCGACTCGGACGACGCCACCGCTGAGGAGACGCCCACCCAGACCCAGGCCGCCGCGCCCGCCGAGGAGACCGACCCGAACGCGCCGGTCGAGGTGTCCGACGTGACGAACCTCATCCTCGTCACCGCGCAGCAGATGCTCGAGGCGCAGGGCCTCACGGTCGAGCTGGTCGACGCGTCCGGCGCCGCCGTGACCGCCGAGGACCCGACCACCTACACGGTGGAGGCACAGGACCCGGCCGACGGCACCGTGGACCCGGGCAGCACCGTCACCCTCACGGTCGCCCCGCGCGGCTGACGCACCTCGGGGGGGTGCCGGACGGCGTCCGGCGCCCCCCGCGTCACGCCCGGCCACCCACCGACAGCGCGACCAGGTTCGCGAGCTGCGCGACGTAGCCGCCGCCGAAGAGCACCGCGTGCATGCCCACGGGGTAGAGCTGGTGCAGGCGCACGACGCGTCCCGCGTCGGTCGGCAGGGCGTGGACCTCGCCGTACGCCGCGAGCACGTCCGTCAGGAACGGCAGACCGAACAGCGCGAGCATGGCGAGGTCGGCCATGCGGTGGCCGCCGTGCGCCGCAGGGTCGATGAGCGCGACGCCGTCTGGCGTCCACATGACGTTCCCCGACCAGAGGTCGCCGTGCACGCGCGCCGGCGGCGCGCCGTCGTCCCAACGGCCGGCCTCGAGCTGGTCGAGCAGGCGGCCCAGGTCCCGGTCGAGCGCGGGCGACAACCTGCCGCGCGCTGCCAGCAGGTCGCGCACCGGAGCCAGTCGGCGGCGCGCGTAGAACTCACCCCACGTCACGTGCTCGCCCGCCGGCAGCGCCAGTGGCTGGTCGAGCGGCCCGAAGAAGCCGTCGCCGGACCAGCCCGGCGGCGGCGAGCCGAAGGCAGGGGCACCGGCGTCGTGCAGGCGCGCCAGGGCGGCACCGAACGCACGGGCGTCCGCGCGCGTGGGCGGGGCGGAGGTGAGCCGTTCGAGCTCGAGCTCGTCGTCCCGGACGGCGAGCACGTCGACCACCCGCGGCCCGTCGGGCACCCGCAGCCAGGCCAGGCCGGCCGCCTCGCAGGCGAAGAGCCCGGGCGGGGCGGTTGCCGAGCGCTTCCGGAAGGACATGCGCGCAGTTCACCACGACGTCGTCGCGTCGGCGTGCCATTGTCGGCCCAACGGCCTACCGGCCCCACAGGAGGCGACATGAGGATCGGCATCCCGACCGAGGTCAAGGACCACGAGTACCGCGTCGCGCTCACCCCGGCAGGGGCGCGCGCGCTGACCGACGCGGGCCACGAGGTCCTCGTGCAGGCCGGTGCTGGGGTCGGCTCCGGACTCTCCGACGAGGCCTACCGCGCGGCCGGCGCGCAGCTCGTGCCGAGCGCGGCGGACGCGTGGGCGGCCGAGCTGGTCTGCAAGGTCAAGGAGCCCGTCGCCGCGGAGCACCGGCTGCTGCGCAATGACCTGACGCTCTTCACCTACCTCCACCTCGCGGCGAGCCTGGCGTGCACGCAGGCGCTACTGGCGGCCGGCACGACGGCGATCGCGTACGAGACGGTGCAGCTGCCCGACGGCTCCCTCCCGCTGCTCGCGCCGATGAGCGAGGTGGCCGGGCGGTTGGCCACGCAGGCCGGGGCGGAGCAGCTGCTGCGCAGCAACGGCGGGCGCGGGGTGCTCCTCGGTGGGGTGCCGGGCGCGGCGCCGGGCCGCGTCGTCGTGCTCGGTGCCGGCACGGCGGGACGGCACGCGCTGCAGATCGCCGTCGGCATGCAGGCCGAGGTGACCGTCCTCGACGTCAGCCTGCCGCGGTTGCGCGCCGTCGAGGCGCAGTACGGCGGCCGGGTCCGCACCCTGGCCTCCACCGCGCATGCCGTCGAGGCCGCGGTGCTGGCGGCCGACCTCGTGATCGGGGCGGTCCTGGTGCCCGGCGGGCGCACGCCCGTGCTGATCACCGACGAGATGATCGCGCGGATGCGGCCGGGTGCGGTGATCGTCGACATCGCGGTCGACCAGGGCGGCTGCGTGGCCGGCGCCCGCCCGACGACGTACAGCGACCCGACCTTCCGGGTGCACGACTGCCTGCTCTACTGCGTGGCGAACATGCCCGGCGCGGTGCCAGTGACGTCGACGGCGGCCATCACGGCGGCCACGCTGCCCTATGTCCGGGCGCTCGCCGAGCAGGGCTGGCGCGAGGCGCTGCGCGCCGACCCGGCCCTGGCCGCCGGCCTGAGCACGCACGACGGCGCGTTGCTGCACCCCGGGGTGGCGGTGGCGCACGGGTTGGTGGCCACCGAGCTCGCGGCCGTCCTCGCCTGACCCGAGCGGCAGGGCCCGGGCGCGACACGGCGGACCGTCCACCGAACGGCTGCCGCCCGGGCGGGCGTCGCGGTGGGAGACTGGGGCCCCGGTTCCGGCGATGGGGAGCAAGGCGTGACCACTGACGACGCGCAGGAGACGACGACCGTCGATGCGCACCGACTCCTGCTGACCGTCCTGGACGTGGCGCCCGTCGCCGCGTGCGTGACCGCGGCGGACGGCACCTACGAGTACGTGAACGCCGCGTATGCGCGGCTGTTCGGCTACACCCCTGACGAGCTGGTCGGGGAGCACTTCACGATCGTCATCCCCGCGGAGAGTCGGGTCGCCGCACGCCGGAGCCACGACGGGTTCGTCGCCCGGGGCGGCGAGATCCGCCAGGAGTGGGAGATGGTGGCGAAGGACCGTCGGCGGATGAACGTGCTGGCCGAAGCCTGCCGCGTCCCGGCCGACGACGGCGGCTACCGCGCGGTCATGTTCGTCGTCGACCCGACGGAGCAGCGCATGCTGCGGGCCAAGCTGGCGGAGTCCGACAGTGAGGTCGCCGAGGCGAACCTGCGCATCGCCCACATGGCGACGCACGACACGCTCACCGGTCTCGCGAACAACCGGCGTAGCCGCGAGCTCCTCGTGCAGGCCGTCGAGGTCGCCGAGCGCTACGAGCGCGGCCTCGGCGTCGGCCTGATCGACCTCGATCAGTTCGCCCGCGTGAACACCGAGCACGGGCACGTCGAGGGCGACGCGCTGCTCGCGAGGTTCGGGAACCTGCTGGAGGGGCAGCTCCGCGCCGTGGACACCGCCGGGCGGATCGGCGGCGAGGAGTTCCTGGTGCTGCTGCCGGAGACGACCGCCGACGGTGCCCGCGTGGTGCTGGAGCGCATGCGGACCGCCTGCTGGGACCACCTGCACACGCCCGACGGCCGGACGATCGAGTTCAGCGCCGGTGTCGTGGAGTTCCGGCAGCACGACACGCCCGACTCGATCGTGCGCCGGGCCGGCGAGGCCCTGGAGGCGGCGAAGCAGTCAGGTGGCAACCGGACGCAGGTCGGCTGACCGAATCGGGTCGATCGACCGCGCTCGTCCTGGCTAGGGTGACCCGATGCGCCCTCACCTGACCGACGGCGTCGTCGTCTTGCGGCCACCCGACGACGACGATGTCGACGCCATCACCCTCGCCTGCCAGGACCCCGAGATCGAGGAGTGGGTGAGCACCCCGGCGCCGTACGAGCGCATGCACGCGGTGTGGTTCATCGAGAACCTCGTGCGGCCGGGCTGGCTCTCGGGCCGCGACCTGGTGTGGTCCATCCGTGACGCCGCCGACGACACCTTGCTGGGCATGGTGGGCCTGCACGCGATCGCCGACGGCTCGGGCGAGCTCGGGTACTGGATGGCGCCGTGGGCCCGCGGGCGCGGTGCGATGACGCGCGCGGTCCGGCTGGTCGTGGACCATGCGTTCGACCCGGCCGGTCTCGGCCTGGTGCGCCTGTCGTGGCTGGCCTACGTCGGCAACTGGCCGTCGCGGCGCATCGCATGGCGGGCGGGCTTCCGCGTCGAGGGAACCGTGCGGCTGCACGCGGTGCAGCGCTCCGGCGTCCGGCGCGACGACTGGATCGGCAGCCTGCTGCGTGACGACCCGCGGGAGCCGAACGAGCCGTGGCCTGCCGAGGCGCCCGCGGACGGCCGGGCGGTGTGCCCGGTTCGTGCCCAGGGCGGGGAATCGGCGAGGATCGGGGGATGACGTCCGTGACCCTCGACCCCGCCAACCCGTTCGCCGCGCCCTGGCAGCTGCCGTACGGCCTGCCCGACTTCGGCGCCGTGCGCGCCGAGCACTACCTGCCCGCGTTCGGCACGGGGATGGCGCAGCACCTGGCCGAGGTGGCGGCCGTGGTCGCGGACCCCGCGCCCCCGACCGAGGCGAACACCCTCGTCGCGCTCGAGTCCGCGGGCCGCCTCCTGCGGCGCGTCGAGCTCGAGTTCTTCAACCGGGCCAGCGCCGACACGAGCCCGGACATCGAGCGCGTCGAGGCCGAGGTGGCCCCGCTCCTGGCGGCGCACCACGACGCGATCTACCTCGACCGTGGCCTGTTCGACCGCCTCGTCGCACTCCAGGCGCGGGCCGACTCCGGCGAGACGTCGCTCGCCGACGACGCCGCGTGGCTGCTCCACGAGCTCCTCAAGGACTTCCGGCGTGCCGGCGTGGACCTGTCGGAGGAGGCCAAGGCGGAGCTGCGGGACCTCAACGGCCGCATCACCACGCTGGAGACGGCGTTCGGCCAGCACCTGCTCGCCGAGACCAACGACGCCGCGCTCCTCGTGACGGACGCCGCCGAGCTCGAGGGCCTCCCGGCCGACGCCGTCGCGGCGGCACGCTCGGTCGCGGCCGAACGCGGTCACGAGTCCGGTTGGCTCCTCGAGCTGCAGCTCTTCAGTCACCAGCCGGCGCTCTCGGCGCTGCTCCGCCGCGACGTCCGGCAGCGGCTCCACGAGGTGTCGGTGGCGCGCGGCCTGCGTGGCGGCGAGCACGACACCCGGGCCACCCTGCTGGAGCTGGCGCAGCTGCGTGCGCGCCGCGCGCGGCTCCTCGGCTACGACCACCATGCGGGCTATGCCGCGGCGGGCGGCACGGCCCGGACGGCGGAGGCGGTCGCGGACATGCTCGGCCGGCTGGCGCCCGCCGCCGCCGCGAACGCGCTGCGGGAGGCCGCCGACCTCGAGGCCGTGCTCCAGGCGGACGAGCCCGGCGCCCGGCTCGAGCCCTGGGACTGGTCGCTGTACGCCGAGCGCGTCCGCCAGGAGCGCTTCGCGTTCGACGACGCGCTGCTGCGGCCCTACCTCGAGCTGGAGTGCGTGCTGCACGACGGCGTCTTCCACGCGGCGGAGCGGCTGTACGGCCTGACCTTCGTGGCCCGTCCCGACCTGCGCGGCTACCACCCGGACGTGCGGGTCTACGAGGTGCACGACGCCGACGGCAGCGGCATGGGCCTGTTCCTGGTGGACGTCTACCAGCGCGAGTCCAAGCAACGGGGCGCGTGGATGAACGAGGTCGTCACGCAGAACCACCTGCTCGGTGACCGTCCCGTCGTCGTGAACAACCACAACGTGCCGAAGCCGCCGGCCGGCCAGCCGACGCTGCTCACGTGGGACGAGGTGACGACGCTGTTCCACGAGTTCGGCCACGGCCTGCACGGGCTCCTGTCGGACGTGCGCTTCCCGTCGCAGGCCGGCACGGAGGTGCCGCGGGACTTCGTGGAGTTCCCCTCCCAGGTCAACGAGATGTGGGCGTGGGAGCCGGAGATCCTCGCGCGCTTCGCGGTGCATCACGAGACGGGTGAGCCGATGCCCGCCGAGTGGGTCGAGCGCCTGGTCGCCGCCCGCCAGTTCAACGAGGGCTTCCGCACGACGGAGTACCTCGCGGCCGCGATCCTGGACCAGGCGTGGCACCGGCTGGGTGAGGCGGAGGTGCCCACCGACGTCGCAGAGGTCGAGGCGTTCGAGCGGCGCGTGCTGGCGGAGGCGGGCGTCGGGCTGGACGTGGTGCCGCCGCGGTACCGCAGCGCGTACTTCCAGCACATCTTCTCCGGGGGCTACTCGGCCGGGTACTACGGCTACATCTGGTCCGAGGTCCTGGACGCTGACACCGTCGACTGGTTCGCGGAGAACGGCGGGTTGACGCGCGAGAACGGCGACCGCTTCCGTCGCCTGCTCCTGTCTCGTGGCGGCTCCATGGACGTGATGGACGCCTTCCGCGAGCTGCGCGGCCGGGATCCGGAGATCGGCCCGCTGCTGGCCCGCCGCGGCCTGGCCTGACGGGGCGCCCGCCCGTGGCGGGTACCGTGAGGGGCATGCCGACCCCCGCCATCCCCACCGCAGAGGAGGAGGTCGTCGGCATCTGCCGCGACCTCCTGCGCATCGACTCCTCGAACTACGGGGACGGGTCGGGGCCGGGGGAGCGGGCGGCCGCGGAGTACGTCGCCGCGTCGCTGGCCGACGTCGGGCTGGTGCCCGAGGTGTTCGAGTCGGCGCCGCGACGCACGAGCGTCGTGGTGCGGCTGCCCGGCACTGATCCCACGCGGCCCGCCCTCGTGCTGCACGGTCACACCGACGTCGTGCCCGCCGAGGCGCGCGACTGGCAGGTGGACCCGTTCGCGGGCGAGGAGCGCGACGGGATGCTGTGGGGCCGCGGCGCCGTGGACATGAAGGACATGGACGCGATGATCCTGGCGGTCGTGCGGCAGATGGCGCGCGAGGGCAGGCGACCGGCGCGCGACGTCGTCCTGGCGATGTTCGCCGACGAGGAGGCGGGCGGCGTCTTCGGTGCCCGGTGGGCCGTGGACAACCGGCCCGAGCTCTTCGAGGGCGCGACGGAGGCGATCAGCGAGGTCGGCGGGTTCTCGGTCGACGTCGGCGGCCACCGGACGTACCTGCTCCAGACCGCGGAGAAGGGCATCGGCTGGCTGCGGCTGGTCGCCGAGGGGCGTGCGGGGCACGGCTCCGCGGTCAACACCGAGAACGCGGTGACGGAGCCTCGCGGCGGCCGTCGCCCGCATCGGCGCCTACGCGTGGCCGATGCGCCTCACCCCGACCGTGCGGGCCCTGCTCGACGGCGTCGGCGAGCTGACCGGCCTGCCCGTCGAGGCGGAGGACCCCGACGCCGTGCGACGGCTGGTCGACGCGCTCGGCCCCGCCGCCCGGTTCGTGGGCGCCACTCTGGCGAACACGGCCAACCCGACGCAGCTCGCGGCGGGTTACAAGGCCAACGTGGTGCCCGGACGGGCCGAGGCCGTGCTGGACACGCGGTTCCTGCCCGGGTTCGAGGACGAGTCGCGCGCGACCATCGCCGAGCTCGCGGGCCCGCGCGTGCGGGTCGAGGAGATCCACCGCGACGTCGCGCTCGAGGTGCCCTTCGAGGGCGGCCTCGTGGACGCGATGGTGGCCGCCGTCGGGGCGGAGGACCCCGAGGCCACCGTGCTGCCCTACGCCCTCTCGGCGGGCACCGACAACAAGTCGCTCTCCCGCCTCGGCATCGTCGGCTACGGGTTCGCTCCGCTGCGGCTCCCGGCGGATCTGGACTTCCCGGCGCTCTTCCACGGCGTCGACGAGCGCGTGCCCGTCGACGCGCTGCGCTTCGGCGTCCGCGTCCTGGACCGGCTGCTCGCGACCTGCTGACCCCTCGGGTCAGAGCGTCCGCTCCACGTGGATGATCTTCCGGCGCAACCACACGGTGCGGCGGCCGCCGGGGAAGATGAGCGTCCGCGCGAGCTCCCAGCGGCCGTACTCGGCCTCGTCCGTCAGCAGTCGGCGCGCGTCGTGGCGGCTCGTGGTCTCCCGGAGGGTGAGCACGCGGTACTCGTAGTGCCCACCCT
Source organism: uncultured Actinomycetota bacterium (assembly GCA_963807045.1). Classification (GTDB taxonomy): domain Bacteria; phylum Actinomycetota; class Actinomycetes; order Actinomycetales; family Cellulomonadaceae; genus Actinotalea. The sequence goes on from CAWDZL010000003.1 coordinate 153,130, forward strand.
GTGCCTGCCAGCCGTCGCGCGCCGTCCGTCCGTTCCCGTTCTCCGCCACCCGTCCCCTCCCGCCGGCCCGGTGGTGCCATTCTGCACGCCACGGCGCTACGGTCGACCCATGACCGTGGACCCACGAGCCGCTCTTGACCGCTTCATCGCCGCGTTGGAGGCCCACTTCAACGCCGTGGGTACCCGGCGTACGGACGACGACCCGGCCGTCGACGACGCCTACGACGTCCTTGCCGACGCCTTCGAGGTCTACGAGGACGCGCTGGCGCGCGTGGACGGGGAGACCCTGCCCTTCGGCCTGCTCGACGACGACGGTGAGGAGGACGGCGAGGACGACGACCTCGACGAGGAGGACCTCGAGGACGACGACCTCGACGACGACCTGGAGGACCTGGTCGAGGAGAGCGACCCTCAGACCTGACGACGGCGGGCCGGCGGAGCGGGCGGGGTCAGAGCCGCTCGGGGTAGCCGAGCGCCGGCGCGCTCACCTCGTCGAGGGCGCGGCCGATCGCGCCGGGCAGGGTCGCGGACGCGTCGAGCGCCGCGCTCAGCTGGGCCGGCGTCCGCGGGCCGATGATCGCGGCCGCGACGCCCCTGCCGAGGACCCATGCGAGGGCCACCTCGAGCGGTGAGCAGTCCAGCCCCTCGGCGGCCGTCCGTACGGCCTCGACGACGGGCGCCGAGGCGGGGCCGAGGTACGGCTCCACGAAGCCGGCGAGGTGTGCCGACGCGGCCCGCGAGTCGGCCGGGACGGTCCGGCGGTACTTGCCCGTCAGGACGCCGCGGCCGAGCGGGGACCACGCGAGCACGCCGCTGCCGAGCTCGGCGACCGCGGGGAGCACCTCCCGCTCGACGCCACGCTGCAGCAGCGAGTACTCGACCTCCACGGCCGCGAGGGGCACCGGCTCGAGGAGCGACGACATCCGCGCGGTCTGCCAGGCGGGGTGGTTGGACAGGCCGACGTAGCGGGCCCGGCCGGAGTCGACGGCGTGCCGCAGCGCCGCGGCGGTCTCCGCCAGCGGCGTCGACGGGTCCGGGGTCTGCACGAGCCAGAGATCGACGTGGTCGGTGCCCAGGCGCGCCAGCGAGGCGTCGAGCGCGTCGAGCAGGGCGCCCCGCGAGGCGTCGACGACGCCGCCGCCCGGCGTGCGCCGCACGCCGCCCTTGGTGCACAGGAGCACGTCGCTGCGTCGCACGTCGCTGCGCAGCAGGTCACCGAGGAGTGCCTCGGCGGCGCCGTCCGCGTAGCTTGCCGACGTGTCGACCAGCGTCCCGCCGGCGTCCACGAAGTCCCGCAGGAGCGTCGCGGCGTCGTCCGCCTCCGTGTCCCGGCCCCAGGTCAATGTGCCGAGCGCCAGCGACGACACGCGCAACCCGGTGCGTCCCAGCAGTCGCTCCTCCATGCCGGGCAGGCTACCGGCTGCGGTCCGTGCGGTCGGAGGCGCGCGCCGACCGCCATGTGACCGTTCGGTGTCCACGTAGTGGCGATCCGGTGCGGCGGGCCGCGCACGGCTCGCCGCACCGCACCCGGTGGGCAGGGCCCCAGGGTCGGCCGGTAGGGTGACCGCTCGTGACCTGGTGGGAAGCGATCGTCCTCGGCCTCGTACAGGGGCTCACCGAGTTCCTCCCGATCTCCTCGAGCGCGCACCTGCGCGTCATCGGCGAGCTGCTGCCCAGCGGATCGGATCCCGGCGCGGCCTTCACCGCGATCACGCAGATCGGCACCGAGACTGCCGTGCTGCTGTACTTCCGCCGCGACATCGCACGGATCGTGTCGGCCTGGTGGCGGGCACTGACGGGGGAGCACGGGACCGGCTGGCGCCAGCGGATGGGCGACGGCGACCCGGACGCGCGGATGGCCTGGTGGATCGCGCTGGGCACCGTCCCGATCGTCATCCTGGGCATCGGCTTCGAGGACACCATCAAGGGCCCGTTCCGCAACCTGTACCTGATCGCGCTGACGCTCGCCGTCTTCGCCGTGGTCCTGGGCTGGGCGGATCGCACCGGGCGCAAGGAGCGGACGCTCGACGAGCTCACCGCGAAGGACGCCCTGGCCTTCGGCCTCTGGCAGTCGCTCGCCCTGATCCCGGGCGTCTCCCGGTCGGGCGGCACGATCACCGGCGGGCTGCTCATGGGCTACACCCGTGAGGCCGCCGCGCGGTACTCGTTCCTCCTCGCGATCCCGGCGGTGCTCGGCTCCGGCCTCCAGCAGCTCGCGTCGAGCGTGCACGAGTTCGGCACGCCCGGGACGCCGGGCCTCGGTGTGACGGTGCTCGCGATGATCGTGGCGTTCGTCGTCGGCTACGTCGTGATCATCGGGTTCCTGAAGCTGGTCTCGACGCGCAGCTTCATGCCGTTCGTCTGGTACCGCTGGGCGTTCGCCGCGCTCATCGTCGTGCTTGCGCTGAGCAACGTGCTCGAGGCGCACGGCGCGGCCGCCTGACGGCGGGCTGCCGCCTCAGAGCCAGCCGGACCGGCGGAACATCCGGTTCACGACGAGGGCGACACCGCCCATGAACGCGAGCGCCGCCGGGTAGCCCAGCGTCCAGTCCAGCTCGGGCATGTGGCGGAAGTTCATGCCGTAGATCGCGGCGACGAGCGTCGGCACGGCAAGGGTCGCCGCCCACGCGGAGATCCGGCGCATCTGCTCGTTCTGGCGGACCGAGACGAGAGCCAGGTGGGCCGACAACATGTCCGCGCACAGCTCGTCGTGGTCCTCGAGACGGTGGTCGAGGCGCTCCACCGCGGTGCTGAGTCGCCGCACCCAGGCGTCCACCGCGCTCGCGCTGTCGGGATCGGTGACCAGGTCGGCCAGCTCCGCGCCGAGCGGCACGAGGGCGCGCCGCGCCTCCGCGATCTCGCGCTTCAGCGCGTAGATGCGCTCGACGGGCGTGTCGTGACTCACGGAGAAGACGACGTCCTCCAGGGCCTCGACAGCCTCGGCGAGGTCCGCCTCGACCTCGGCCGCGGACTCGACGAGGCGCGCGAGCAGGGCTGACAGGACGCCGCCGGTGAGGCGGTCCGGGAACGCCTGCGGCTCACCGAGGCGATCCGCGACGCTGTCGAGGATCCCCGCCTCGCCGGACTCCGCGGTGAGCACCACCGAGCCGAGGATCAGGCACGAGACCTCGCCCGTGCGCACGTCGTGCGCGGCGGCGAAGGTGAGGGTCGGTGCGACGAGGTGCACGCCGCCGCCCTCGAGCAGCTCCACGTGCGGGCGCGGACGCGTGCCGGGTGCGGTCGCCGCGACGTGCTCCAACACCCGCGCCGGCAGCCCGTAGTGCGCGCCGACCTCGACGAAGTCGGCACGCTCGGCGACGCGAACCCAGACGACGTCGGTCGCCTCGTCCACCCCGTCGGGCTGCCAGCGCTGTCCAGTCCTCGTCCACGTCGTGATGCCCGTCATCGCCACGGCACCAGTGTGGACCGTCCCGTCCGGTCGCCGACGGCGCCGCGCTCCCCGTTAGGCTGCCGAGGTGCGAACCTGGCCCGCTCCGCAGATCCCGACGATCCCCGGGCATGGGGAGGTACCCCGTCTTCTCGACCCCGAGCGGGGTGTCGGCGAGGAGTCCGCGACCGGCCCGACGGCGACCATGTACGTCTGCGGGATCACGCCGTACGACGCCACGCACCTGGGCCATGCCGCGACCTACGTCGGCTTCGACCTGCTGCACCGCGCCTGGCTCGACGCCGGCCTCGCGGTGCACTACGCGTCCAACGTCACCGATGTCGACGACCCCCTCCTGGAGCGCGCAGCGCGTACGGGCGTGGACTGGGCGGACCTCGCGCGCGAGCAGACGGCGCTGTTCGCGGAGGACATGACGGCCCTCGGGGTGATCCCGCCCCGCACGTACCTGGGCGCCGTGGAGACGATCCCCCTGGTGCGCGACGCCGTGGCGCAGCTTCTCGAGCGCGGCCTCGCCTACCGCGTACCGCTCGAGGCGGGGGCCGGGGGCGACGCCCCGGACCTCGGCGACGTGTACGCGGACGTCGCCGTAGACCCGCACCTCGGCACGGTGCCGGGGCTCACCCACGAGGAGACGGTCGCCCTGTTCGCCGAGCGCGGCGGCGACCCGGACCGGGCGGGCAAGCGGGACCCGCTGGACCCCGCCCTGTGGCGACGCGAGCGCCCGGGCGACCCGAGCTGGGACGGCGGGGCGCTGGGCAGCGGGCGGCCCGGCTGGCACATCGAGTGCACGGTCATCGCGGGCAGCGCCCTGGGGGCGTCCTTCGACGTGCAGGGGGGCGGGCGTGACCTGTGCTTCCCGCACCACGAGATGAGCACCGCGCACGCCCGTGCGCTCGGGGGCTATGGCGCGCGCCTCCAGATGCACACCGGGATGGTGGGTTTCAAGGGCGAGAAGATGAGCAAGTCGCTCGGAAACCTCGTGCTCGTGTCCGAGCTTCGCGCGGGGGGCGTCGACCCGATGGCGATCCGGCTCGCGATCCTCGCGCACCACTACCGCGAGGACTGGGAGTGGGACGACTCCGCGCTGGCCGACGCCGTACGGCGGCTCGGGCGTTGGCGGGCCGCGATCTCCGGGACCGGGGCGCCCGACGCGTCGACGGCGGTGGCCGCCGTGCGCGCCGCGCTGGCGGCGGACCTGGACGCCCCTGGTGCGCTACGCGCCGTGGACGCGTGGGCTGACGCCGCGTTGACCCTCGGCGGGACCGACGAGGGCGCCGCGGGCGTCATGGCGCGCAGCATCGACGCGCTGCTGGGCGTGCGGCTCTGAGGGGACGCGCCCCGGCGGCGCGGACGCCTCAGGTGGTGGCGCCGCCCGAGCCGCGGTCCCGGCGGCGCAGGTAGCGCTCGAACTCGCGCGCGATCGCCTCGCCCGTGGCTTCCGGCAGGTCGGCGGTGTCCTTGGCCTCCTCGAGCTGGGCGACGTACTCGGCGATCTCCGAGTCCTCGGCCGCGAGCTCGTCCACGCCGTGCTGCCACGCCTCGGCGTCGTCCGGCAGATCGCCCAGGGGGATCGGCTCGCCGAGCAGCTCCTCGATGCGCAGGAGGAGCGCGATCGTCGCCTTCGGCGACGGCGGGTGCGCGACGTAGTGCGGCACGGCGGCCCAGATCGACATGCCGCGCAAGCCGCGCCGCAGGGCCTCGTACTGCAGGACGCCGACGATTCCGGTCGGCCCCTCGTAGGTGCTCGCGTCGAGCGCGAGTGCCGCCTGCACATGCGGGTCGTCGGACGTGGCGGTGATCGGGATGGGGCGGCTGTGCGGCACGTCTGCGAGCAGCGCACCCAGCGTGATGACGCTGGTGACGCCGAGCCGCTCGGCGCAGTCGAGGAGCTCCGCGCAGAACCGTCGCCAGCGCATGGACGGCTCGATGCCCTGGACGAGGACGACGGTGGTGCCGGACGCGCGCAGCGTGGCCGCCGAGATCGTGGTGCTGGGCCAGGTGATCAGCCGCTGGCCGTCCTCGCTGGCGATGGTCGGCCGATTCACCTGGAAGTCGTGGTACTCCTCGGGGTCGAGTTCGTCGATCTGCTCGGCTGCCCAGACCTCGCGCAGGTGCACCATGGCCTGGCTGGCGGCGCTGCCCGCGTCGTTCCATCCCTCGAAGGCGGCGAGCATGACCGGTCCGCGCAGCGGCTCCGGGAGTTCGTCGGTCATGCCCCCAGCCTAGGCCCGACCGTCGCGGATGCCCCGAGCGCGGCCCGGCGCACGGGGCTCCGCCCCACCACCCGTCAGACCGTGAAGCGGCTCATCTCGGAGCGCATGCCCTCGGCGAGGCGAGCGAGCTCGGTGACGGCGTCCCCCATCTGGCTCACGAGCTGGCTCGACGAGTCGACGGCTGCGGCCACCCCGGCGATGTTCGTGGCGATCTCCCCGGAGCCGCTCGCCGCCTCGCTCACGTTGCGTGACATCTCCGCCGTGGTGACGGTCTGCTCCTCGACGGCGCTGGCGATCGTCATCTGGAAGTTGTCGATCTGGGAGACGATGTCGCCGATCCTGCCGATCGCCGCGACCGCGCCCTCGGCGTCGTTCTGGATCGCCTGCACCCGGCGTGCGATGTCCTCGGTGGCCTTGGCCGTCTCCTGGGCGAGCTTCCTTGACCTCGCCCGCAACCACGGCGAAGCCCTTGCCGGCCTCGCCCGCGCGCGCCGCCTCGATCGTCGCGTTGAGCGCCAGCAGGTTGGTCTGCTCGGCGATGCTCGTGATCGTCTTGATGACCGCACCGATCTCCTGCGACGACGTCCCGAGGCGGGCGACCTGTGCGTTCGCTGCGGCGGCCTCCCCGGTGGCCTGTGAGGCGACCGCGGCCGCCTTGCCTGCGCTCTGCGCGATCTCGGCGATCGACGCACCCATCTGCTCAGAGCCCGCGGCCACCGTCTGGATGTTGCGGGACACCTGCTCCGCCGCCGCTGCAACCACACCGCCCTGCGCTGAGGTCTCCTCGGAGTTCGCACCGACCTGCGACGACGAGGCGGACAGCTCCTCCGCCGCGCCGGCGACCGCCTGCGCCGTGCGGGAGACCTCGCCCACCGTGTCCCGGAGGGCGCGCTGGGCGGCGACGAGGGAGAGCGCCATCGCCGCGACCTCGTCCTTGCTCGTGACGTGCGGCTCGACCGTCAGGTCGCCGTTCTCCAGGGCTTCGAGCGAGCGTCCCACCTCGCGCACGGTGCGCAGGATGCCGCGGATGACCCAGGCCGCCAGCGCCACCGCGGCCGCGAGGCCCGCGGCGAGCGCAACCCAGATGAGCAGGATCGCGCTGTTGGCGTTGGCGGTTCCTTCATCGTTCAGGTCGGAGGCGACCTGCGCGCTCGCCGCGGTCTCCGCCTCCAGGAGGTCGTTGAGCGCCGTGCCCTGCGTTGCCATGTCCCCGACGAGGAGCTCGCCTGCCGACTCGACGTCGTCCGTACCGACGAAGGCGATGACCTGGTCGACCTCCGCGAGGAAGGCATCGAACCCGGCCACCAGCTCCTGGTACGTCGCAGGATCGGTCGCATGGACCTCGTACGCCTCGACGTCGGCCTCGAACGCGTCGATCTTCTCGTTCAGGTCGGCTGTCTTGTCCTCGCGGTCGGCGACATCCTGCAGCGGCAGGGAGAGCGCGCGGATCCGGACTCCGGCGAACTCGCGGCTGATCTCGACGAGCGACACGAGCGGAACCGTGCCGTCGTCATACATGCCCTGTTGCTCGCTCGACAGCTGGAGCATGCGTGACGTGGCCACCCCCGCAACGCCCATTGCGACGATCGCCAGCACGGCGACGGTGGATCCGAACTTCACAGCGATGCCCGCACGCGGCATCGACCGAGTTGTCGTGCTCATTGATGTCTCCGGTCGCGTTAGTGCTGCGGGCCGGTACGCGCTCTCCGTCGCCGACATGAAGCCACAGCTATGGGGGGGGCGGCGCGTTGCCGCCGTCTGGAAGATCGGTTCGACGCCGACGGCGATGAGGCGCCCCCTGGGGTGTCACCCGAACGGCGTAATGGGGCACCCGCGCTGCCGACCACCAGCCGACCGGCCGACCGGTGGGCCGAGGCCTAGACTGCACCGGTGTCCAGCCCGGAAGCCCCCTCGCGCCTGCCCGCCGCTGTCCTGTGGGACATGGACGGCACGATCGTGGACAGCGAGCCGATGTGGTTGGCGGCCGAGGCGCGGCTCATGACCGGCGCGGGCGTCGAGTTCGGGCCGGCGGACCACGCCGAGCTCGTCGGCATGGCGTTGCTCACGGCCGCCGAGGTGCTGCGTTCGCGCGGGGTCGACCTGGCGGCGGCCGAGATCGTCGAGCGGCTGGTCACGGACGTGCACGCGGCGCTGCTGCGGGAGGTCCCGTGGCTGCCGGGCATCTCCGAGCTGCTCGGGGAGCTCGCCCGTGCCGGGGTGCCCTGTGCCCTGGTCACGATGTCGTACCGCGTGCTCGCCGAAGCTGTCGTCGCGGGCGCGCCGGCCGGCACCTTCGCCGTGATCGTCGCGGGCGACGAGGTGACGCAGGGCAAGCCCCACCCGGAGGCGTACCTGCGGGCTGCCGAGGCGCTCGGGGTGGACCCGGCTGACTGCGTCGCCGTCGAGGACTCTGTGCCCGGCGTCGCGGCGGCCTATGCGTCGGGTGCGCGGACGATCGGCATCCAGCACATGGTCCCGGTGGCGGCGCGCCCGGGTCTGAGCCGCGTGGACTCCCACCGTCGACTGTCCCTCGACCTCATCTCCCGGGTGGCCGCGGGGGAAACCGTGGATCTGATCAGCTCGCCGGAGCGGTGACGCCGAGCGCCCGTTCGAGCGCCTGGGGCGCCACCTCGGGTGGCGTCCCACCGAAGAGCGGGCAGAGCGACTGGTGGGCGCACCAGGAGCAGAGCGCGCTGCGCCGGGGCTCCCAGCTCCCGTCGCGCGCCGACGCCTGGATGCCGCCCCAGATGGCGCGGACCTTGGCCTCGGTGGTCGCGAGTTCGGCGTCGTCGGGCACGTGCCGCAGGACGGTGCCGTCGCCCAGGTAGATGAGCTGCAGCATGGCCGGCACCGTGCCCCGGAGCCGGCGCAGGACCGCGGCGTAGAACCGCATCTGGAAGAGCGCGCTCGCCTCGTAGCCCGCGCCGGGGGAGCGGCCGGTCTTGTAGTCGACGATGCGCACGGCCCCGTCGGGTGCGACGTCGACCCGGTCGATGATGCCGCGCATCTCGATGCCGTCGACCTCCACGGACACGGCCAGCTCCCGCTCGGCGGGCTCGAGGCGGTTCGGGTCCTCCAGCGTGAAGTAGGTGCGGAGCAGCCCGTCGGCCTGGCCGAACCACGCGTCCTCGTCGGCGGCGTCGGGCAGGTCCGCGCACTCGGGGCGCTCCGCGACGATCGCCGCCCAACAGGGCCGGAGCAGCGCCCGGGCCGCGTCGAGGGTGCGGGCGCCCGCCGGGGAGTCGAAGAGACGCTCCAGCACCGCATGGACCAACGTGCCCCGGACGGCGGCCGGGCTCGGCGGCTCCGGCAGCCGGTCGACCACCCGGAAGCGGAAGAGCAGCGGGCACTGCATGTAGTCGTTCGCGCGCGACGGCGAGAGCCCCGGCGTGCGGGGACGGGCGGGCTCCGCCGGTTCGCACGGCAGGGCGTCGGCAGCCTCCAGGGCGGGCGTCTCGGTCACGGGGCCGAGCGTACGACCGGGCACCGACACCCCCCGTACGCTGGCGGCGTGGCGGACAAGCGTGCACGCGGCCTCGTGGTCGGCCGGTTCGGCGGGGCGCCGATCATCGTGCAGCCCGGCTGGCTCGCCGCAACGGTCGTCCTCGCCCTCGGCAGTGCGCCGCTGGCGCGTCGGGTGCTCCCGGACGTGACCGACGCCGGCGCCTACGTCGTCGGGGCGGGCTTCGGTCTCCTCCTGCTCGGGTCCGTGCTCGTGCACGAGGTGGCGCACGCCTGGGTGGCCCGACGTCGGGGGCTCGCCGTCCACCAGATCGTGCTGACCCTCGTCGGCGGCCACACCGAGATGTCGGACTCCGGCTCGCCGGGCACGAGCGCGCTCGTCGCCGTCGCCGGCCCGCTGGCGAACCTCGTGCTCGGCGGGGCCGGCTGGGTGCTCACGATGCTCACGGCGGACGCTGCGCCCGGCGGCGGGGCGGCCGTGCTGCACGCCGGGGCCGCGGTGCTCGCCGGCTCGAACCTCCTCGTGGCCGGTTTCAACCTCCTCCCGGCGCTGCCGATGGACGGCGGCTGGGTCCTGGAGGCGCTCGTCTGGCGGGTGACGGGCCGCCGCAACACCGGTACCCGCATCGGTGCCGTCGTCGGCCGGGTGCTCGCCGTCGGGCTGCTCGTCGTCGCCGTCGTGCTCCCGATCGCCAGGGGCGTCGCACCGAGCACGACCGCGACGATCTGGTCCGCGGTGATCGGGGTCACCCTCTGGCTGGGGGCGGGGGACTTCCTGCGCGTGGCGGACTGGCGGGACCGCGCCGAGGGCGTGGACCTGCGTGCGCTGTCGACGCCGGCCGTCGCCGTGCACGCCGGGGCGCGGCTCGACGACCTGCCGCCTGCGGTGCTCTCGGGCGGCGCCGAGGCCGTGGTCGTGGGGCCCGACGGCGCCGTGCTGGGCTACGTCGACCGCGTGGCCCTGGCCGAGGTGCCTGCGGCGCACCGCGCCGGGGTGCCCGTCTCGGCGGTGCTCGTGCCGCTCCCGCCGGCCGGCGTGCTCGACGGCACGCGCCGCGGCGGTGACGCCGTGGCGGACGTCGGTGCCGCGATGCGGTACGCGCCGACGATGGTCGTCATGGTCGACGGCGCGGTCGTCGGGCTGCTGCGCTACACGGACGTCGTCCACGCCCTCGCGGCCCGGCCGGGCCCGCGCGGCTCCTAGACTCGGGCACCGTGACCACCCCGACCCCGCCGCCCACCGGCGCCGTTGTCCGTCGCGGCCCGCTGCGAGTCGGCGACCGCGTGCAGCTCACGGACCCGCGCGGCCGCCTGCACACCATCACCCTCGCCCCGGACGGCTCCTTCCACACCCACAAGGGCTACTTCCGGCACACCGAGCTGATCGGCGCCCCCGAGGGCTCGACGGTGACGTGCACGGGTGGGGTCACCTACCTGGCGCTGCGGCCGCTGCTCTCGGACTTCGTGCTCTCGATGCCCCGCGGCGCCGCCGTCGTCTACCCGAAGGACGCCGGCCAGATCGTCGCGATGGCGGACATCTACCCCGGCGCGGTCGTCGTCGAGGCGGGTGTCGGGTCGGGTGCGCTGACCATGTCTCTGCTGCGCGCCGTCGGCGACGGCGGCCAGGTGCACTCCATCGAGCGCCGCGCGGACTTCGCCGAGGTGGCCCGGGGCAACGTCACCGGCTTCTTCGGAGAGCCGCACCCCGCGTGGACGCTCACCGTCGGGGACCTCGCGGACGTCCTGCCCGACGTCGCGGCGCCCGGCTCCGTGGACCGCGTCGTGCTGGACATGCTCGCGCCCTGGGAGAACCTCGGTGTCGTCGCCGACGCGCTCGCCCCCGGCGGCGTGCTGGTCTGCTACGTGGCGACGACGACGCAGCTGTCCCGGCTCGCCGAGGACGTGCGCGACGAGGGTCGCCTCACCGAGCCGCAGGCCTGGGAGTCGCTGGTGCGCGGCTGGCACCTCGAGGGCCTCGCCGTGCGCCCCGAGCACCGCATGGTCGGGCACACCGGCTTCCTGCTCACCACCCGGCGGCTGGCCGACGGCGTCGCGCCCCCGCTGCGACGGCGTCGTCCGGCGAAGGGCTCCTACCCCGACACCGCCGAGTGGAGCGAGGACGACCTGGGGGAGCGCCCGGTCTCGGACAAGAAGCTGCGTCGCGTGCGGCGCGAGATCGGTCGGGGCGCGGCCCTCGCGGCTGGGACGGGCGACGACGGCCCGGCCGCGGACGGCACGACCGGGGACTGAGACGCGCTATCGCGGTGCGCCGTGGCGGCGGTTTGGGCTTGACGCCGGTGCATAGGGTCGGGGTTGTCGGACCAGGAGCGGAGGCGACCATGAGCCAGCACCCCGAGATGGACCGCACGAGCGCGGCAGAGGCGGCACGGCAGGCGGCGGTGCTCGCGGCGAAGAACGAGCGGCTCGCCGACGCGCTCCGGCAGGCCCGCGACCAGATCGTGGAGCTCCAGCGGCGGCTCGAGGACCTGGGTCGACCGCCGGCCACGTTCGCGACGTTCCTGAGCGGCCGCGCCGACGGCACCGCGGAGATCATCTCGGCGGGCCGCAAGATGCAGGTCCCCGTGGCACCGACCGTCGACGTCACCGCGCTCCTGCCGGGCCAGGAGGTCAAGCTCAATGAGGCGCTCGCCCTGGTCGAGGCCGGCCGGTACGAGTCGGTGGGCGAGATCGTCACCGTGAAGGAGCTCATCGGGACGGACCGCGCGCTCGTCGTCGGGCGGGCGGACGAGGAGCGGGTGGTGCGCCTCGCCGGGCAGCTGCTCGACCAGCCGATCCGGGTCGGGGACGCGCTCACGGTGGAGACGCGCAGCGGCTTCGTCTTCGAGCGTGTACCGCGCTCGGAGGTCGAGGAGCTGGTGCTCGAGGAGGTGCCCGATGTCGACTACGGCGACATCGGCGGTCTCGGCTCGCAGATCGAGCAGATCCGCGACGCCGTCGAGCTGCCCTTCTCCCACCCCGAGCTCTTCCGCGAGCACGGTCTGCGGCCGCCGAAGGGCGTCCTCCTGTACGGCCCGCCCGGCTGCGGCAAGACGCTGATCGCCAAGGCCGTCGCCCACTCGCTGGCCCAGATGCGGGGCGTCGGTGCGGACGGGCAGCCCGCCAAGAGCTACTTCCTGAACGTCAAGGGCCCCGAGCTGCTGAACAAGTACGTGGGCGAGACGGAGCGGCACATCCGCCTGATCTTCGCCCGTGCGCGCGAGAAGGCCACGCAGGGGCACCCCGTCGTCGTCTTCTTCGATGAGATGGAGTCGCTGTTCCGCACGCGCGGCACCGGGATCTCCAGCGATGTCGAGACGACGATCGTGCCCCAGCTGCTCAGCGAGATCGACGGCGTCGAGCGGCTGGACAACGTCATCGTCATCGGCGCCTCGAACCGCGAGGACATGATCGACCCCGCCATCCTGCGGCCCGGCCGCCTGGACGTGAAGATCAAGATCGAGCGGCCCGACGCCGAGGCCGCGCGCGAGATCTTCGCCAAGTACCTGACGGCCGACCTGCCGCTGCACGCCGACGACGTCGCCGAGCACGACGGCGACCCGGCCGGCACCGTCGAGGCGATGATCGTGCAGGCGGTCGAGCGCATGTACGCCGAGAGCGAGGAGAACGAGTTCCTCGAGGTGACGTACGTGTCCGGCGACAAGGAGACCCTCTACTTCAAGGACTTCTCGTCCGGGGCGATGATCCAGAACGTCGTGGACCGCGCGAAGAAGTCGGCGATCAAGGACCTCCTCGCCACCGGCCAGCGCGGCATCCGCGTGGAGCATCTGCTGTCCGCGTGCGTCGCCGAGTTCAAGGAGAACGAGGACCTGCCGAACACGACGAACCCTGACGACTGGGCCCGCATCTCCGGGAAGAAGGGCGAGCGGATCGTGTTCATCCGCACCATCGTCCAGGGCAAGGGCGGCAAGGAGAGCGGCCGCACCATCGAGACGGTCACGCCGACGGGGCAGTACCTCTGACGGGCGGCCCGGTGGCGCGTCACCCCCGCTGGTTAGGCTGCCGGGCGTGACCGTGCGGCGCGTGATGGGCATCGAGACCGAGTACGGCGTCGTCCAGCCGGGACGGCCGACGGCGAACCCGATGCTCCTGTCCAGCCACGTCGTGGCCGCCTACACGGCGCTGACCTCGGCCCGTCGCCACGCGCGCTGGGACTACGCGGACGAGGACCCGCTCGCCGACGCCCGGGGGTTCCGCCTCGACCGCGGCTCGGCGCACCCGTCGCTGCTCACCGACGACCCGCGCCGGCCCGCGCCCGGGGGAGACGCCACATCCCTGGACAGCGACCAGGTCGACCGTCCGGACGTCGAGGAGTACGAGGACCCGGGAGCTGCGACGACCGTGCTCACCAACGGGGCCCGCCTCTACGTGGACCACGCGCACCCGGAGTACTCCTCGCCCGAGGTCACCAACCCGCGGGACCTGGTGCTGTGGGACAAGGCGGGCGAGCAGGTGATGCTGCGCGCCGCCCGCACCCTCGCGGCGAACCCCGCGATGCCGGACGTCGTCCTGTACAAGAACAACGTGGACGGCAAGGGGGCGTCCTACGGCACCCACGAGAACTACCTCGTGGACCGCGCGGTGCCGTTCGAGGCGCTCGTGACCTACCTGACGCCCTTCCTCGTGACGCGGCAGGTGTTCGCGGGCTCGGGGCGCGTCGGCATCGGGCCCACCGGCCAGGTGCCCGGGTTCCAGCTCTCCCAGCGTGCGGACTACATCGAGGCGGAGGTGGGTCTGGAGACCACCCTGCGCCGTCCGATCGTCAACACGCGCGACGAGCCGCACGCGGATCGCACGCGCTGGCGGCGCCTGCACCTCATCCTTGGGGACGCCACCCTCCTGGAGGTGGCGACGTACCTGCGGGTCGGGACCACCGCGGCGGTGCTGTGGCTCGTCGAGAACGGGGCGCGGCACGGGCTGCTCGGCGAGCTCGAGGCGCTGCGGCTGGCCGACCCGGTCGCGGCCGTGCAGCAGGTGAGTCGCGACCTGACGCTGTCGGAGCGGCTCGAGCTGCACGACGGCCGCCACATGACGGCCCTGGAGGTCCAGCGCGCGTACTTCGACGTGGCGTCGCGCGCCATCGCCGCCACCGACGACGCGCCCGACGACGCGACCCAGGACGTGGTGGCCCGCTGGGGTTCGGTCCTCGACCGGCTGGCGGTGGACCCGGCCGGCTGCGCCCGCGAGGTCGAGTGGGTCGCCAAGCTCCGGCTGCTCGAGGGCCTGCGCTCCCGGGACGGGCTCGCCTGGGACCACCCTCGCCTGGCCGCCATGGACATCCAGTGGTCCGACGTGCGTCCGGAGCGCAGCATCTACCACCGGCTGGCGGCCGCGGGCGCGGTCGAGCGGCTGGTCACCGACGAGGAGGTGGCCCGGGCCGTCGTCGACCCGCCGGAGGACACGCGTGCGTACTTCCGCGGCACGGTGGTGCGCCGGTTCCCGGACGAGGTGCGCGCCGCGAGCTGGGACTCCGTCGTCCTGGACGTGCCCGACTTCCCCGCGCTGCGGCGCGTGCCCCTGCGGGACCCGTCGCGTGGCACCCGGGCCCACGTCGGCGAGCTGCTCGCGCAGTGCCCGGACGCCCGGACCCTCGTGGAGCGGCTGGCCGGGGGGTAGCCGCCCAGCGCACGGACTCGCGGCGCGGTGCGTCGGCCCCGCCGCCTAGGATCGACGTGTCATCACCCGCCGCGGCTGCGGCGCCGGAGGACAGGGGAACGATCATGGCCGGTCAGGAACAGCACGCACGCCACCGTGACGACGAGGAGCCCGCTGGTGCTCCCGAGCCCGTGCCCGCCGCGGCACCGCAGGCCCGGGACGCCGAGGTGGACGCGCTGCTCGACGAGATCGACGACGTCCTCGAGTCCAACGCCGAGTCCTTCGTGCGCGGCTTCGTCCAGAAGGGCGGCCAGTGAGTGACGGCTGAGCCGAGCGGCCGGCTGCCGGCCTCGTTCCTCACCCCAGGCTCGTCGTCGTTCCTGGACTTCCTCGCCGCGCACGACCCGTCGCTCCTGCCGACGGGGCGGTCGCTGCCACCGGGGGAGGTCCCGGGCACGACGCACGGCACGACCATCGTCGCGCTCGCGTTCGACGGCGGCGTCGTCATGGCGGGCGACCGACGGGCCACCGCCGGGGCGATGATCGCCAGCCGCCACATCGAGAAGGTCTTCCCGGCGGACGAGTACTCCGCCGTCGGCATCGCGGGCACGGCCGGCCTCGCGCTCGAGCTCGTGCGGCTCTTCCAGCTCGAGCTCGAGCACTACGAGAAGATCGAGGGCACGCTGCTGTCGCTCGACGGCAAGGCGAACCGGCTCGCGACGATGATCCGAGGCAGCCTCGGTCTCGCCATGCAGGGCCTCGCCGTCGTGCCCCTGTTCGGGGGGTACGACCTGGAGCGCCGCCTCGGCCGCATCTTCTCCTACGACGTGACGGGCGGCCGCTACGAGGAGACGGAGTTCCACGCGGTCGGCTCCGGCTCGGTGTTCGCCCGTGGCTCCCTGAAGAAGCTGTGGCGCCCCGGCCTGGCGGCGGACGATGCCGTCCGCGTCGCGGTGCACGCACTCGTCGACGCGGCCGACGACGACTCGGCCACCGGCGGCCCGGACTCGACGCGCCGCATCTGGCCGGTCGTGGCCACCGTGACGGCGGCCGGGTACCTGCGGGTGCCCGATGCCGATCTCGCGGCCGTAGCGGCGACGATCGAGGCGGGCCGCAGGCCGGCCGACGGGACGGGAGGTGGGCTCGCATGACGATGCCGTTCTACGTCTCGCCCGAGCAGCTCATGAAGGACCGGGCCGACTACGCACGCAAGGGCATCGCCCGCGGGCGCTCCGTCGTCGTGCTCGCCTACGACGACGGCATCGCGTTCGCCACCGAGAACCCGTCGCGCGCGCTGCACAAGGTGTCGGAGATCTACGACCGCATCGCCTTCGCGGCCGTCGGCAAGTACAACGAGTTCGAGAACCTGCGCGTCGCCGGTGTGCGGTACGCCGACCTGCGCGGCTACTCCTACGACCGTTCCGACGTGAGCGCCCGGGCCCTCGCCAACGCGTACGCGCAGACGCTGGGCACCGTGTTCACCACGGAGTCCAAGCCGCTCGAGGTCGAGCTGGTGGTCGCCGAGGTGGGTCCGTCGTCCGCGGACGACCAGATCTACCGGCTGTCCTACGACGGATCGGTCGCGGACGAGCACGGCCACGTCGTCATGGGCGGCCAGGCCGACCTGCTCTCGGAGCGGCTGGCCGAGCGCTGGCGCGCAGGGATGGCGCTGGCCGAGGCGGTCCAGCTCGCCGTCGGCGTCCTGGGCAGCCAGTCGGACGGCGAGGACCGCGTGCTGACCCCCGGGCAGCTCGAGGTCGCCGTCCTGGACCGGACGCGGCCTCGCCGGGCCTTCCGCCGGCTGGCCGCGCCGCAGCTCGCTGACCTCCTCGGTCGCGACGACGGCGAGCCCGTCGACGCCGTCGCCCCCGAGCAGGGCTGAGCGCGTGGACCGACGGATCTTCGGGCTCGAGACGGAGTACGGCGTCACCTGCGCGGTCGACAACGGCCGGGGGCTCTCGGCGGACGAGGTCGCCCGGTACCTGTTCCGCAAGGTCGTCGCGTGGGGTCGTTCGTCCAACGTCTTCCTGCGCAACGGATCCCGCCTGTACCTCGATGTTGGCTCGCACCCCGAGTACGCGACGGCGGAGTGCGACGACATCCCACAGCTCGTGGCGCACGACCGGGCCGGCGAGCGCGTGCTCGAGGGTCTGGTCGTCGACGCCCAGCAGCGGCTCGAGCACGAGGGCGTGCCCGGCACGATCCACCTGTTCAAGAACAACACCGACTCGGCCGGCAACTCCTACGGCTGCCACGAGAACTACCTGGTGCGCCGGCAGGGCGACTTCGGGCGGCTCGCCGACGTGCTGGTGCCGTTCCTCATCACCCGGCAGGTGCTGACGGGCGCCGGCAAGGTCCTGCCGACGCCGCGCGGGCCGATCTACTGCTTGTCCCAGCGCGCGGACCACATCTGGGAGTCGGTCTCCAGCGCGACCACCCGCTCACGGCCGATCATCAACACCCGCGACGAGCCGCACGCCGACGCCGAGCACTACCGCCGACTGCACGTGATCGTCGGTGACTCCTCGATGTCGGAGCCGACGACCCTGCTCAAGGTGGGTGCCACCGACCTGATCCTGCGCCTGGTCGAGGCGGGCGTGCCCCTGCGCGACCTGACGCTGGAGAACCCGATGCGGGCCATCCGGGAGATCAGCCACGACGTGACCGGCACCGCCACCGTCGCCCTGGCATCGGGCCGGACGGCGTCCGCGCTCGACATCCAGTCCGAGTACCTGGCCTGGGTCCAGGCCTACGTGCGCGAGCACCTCGACCCGACGCCCGTCGTCACGCGGGTGCTCGAGCTCTGGGAGCGGGGCCTGCGAGCGGTCCGGACCGGCGACCTGTCCCTCGTGGAGCGCGAGCTGGACTGGGTGATCAAGCTGCGGCTCGTCGAGCGGTACCGCGCCAAGCACGATCTGGGGCTGGACGACCCGCGGGTTGCCCGGCTGGACCTGGCCTACCACGACATCTCCAGGACGGACGGCCTGTACAACCTGCTTGCCGCACGTGGCATGGTCGACCGCGTGGTGACCGACGTCGATGTGTTCGAGGCCACGGCGCAGCCGCCCCAGACGACGCGGGCGAAGCTCCGGGGCGACTTCGTCAGGCGTGCCCAGGAGGCACGCCGCGACTACACGGTGGACTGGGTGCATCTGAAGCTGAACGACCAGGCCCAGCGCACGGTCCTGTGCAAGGACCCGTTCCGCAGCGTCGACGAGCGCGTCGACCGCTTGCTGGAGTCCCTGTGAGGGCCCGCGGCCGCCGGGCGGTGGTGCTCGCCGTCGTCGCGGTGCTCGCCGCCGGCTGCTCGGCCGAGAAGGCGCCGGCGCCGGAGGTCACCGTCACGGGTGAGCCCGGCGTCACCCCGACGCTCGAGTTCGCGACGCCGCTGGCCGTGAGCTCGCCGACGGTCGAGGTGATCGCCGAGGGCACGGGCGACCCGCTGGAGGACGGCGGCCCGGTCCTGGTGAACTTCTACGCCGAGTCCGCCGCCGACGGCAGCCTCATCAACGAGACGTACTCGAGCGAGCCACGTGCCTACGAGCTCAGCGAGGAGCAGCTCGGCCGGGAGATCTACCGGGCGTTGCACGGAGAGCGCGCGGGCTCGCGGATCCTGCACATCGTGCCGCCCTCCGACGGCGAGACGGCGGGCACGGTCGCGGTGTTCGACGTCCTTGCGACGCGCGCGCAGGGCGAGCAGCAGCCGCCGCGGGAGGGGCTGCCGTCCGTCAAGCTGGACGACGACGGCGAGCCGACGGTTACGGTGCCCGCCGGGGCCCCGGCGCCCACGGACCTCGTCGTCCAGCCCCTCATCCGCGGGAACGGGCCCCAGGTCGCCGCCGGTCAGGTCATCACGGTGCAGTACGTCGGCGTCACCTGGTCGGACGGCTCGGTGTTCGAGTCCAGCTGGGACGACGGGCAGCTCCCGGTGTCGTTCCCGATCGGCGTTCAGTCGGTGCTGGAGGGCTGGGACGCGGGCCTGGTGGAACAGACCGTTGGCAGCCAGGTGCTGTTGGTGGTCCCGCCCTCGATGGCCTACGCGGGAAGCCCGAACGTGCTCGCGAACGAGACGCTCGTCTACGTCGTCGACATCCTGTCCGCCGTCGGTGGTCCTGGGGACGCGTCGTGACGGCTATCCGGGTCATCCCGTGCCTTGACGTCGACGCCGGTCGTGTCGTCAAAGGCGTGCACTTCGAGGGTCTGCGCGACGCGGGCGACCCCGTGGAGCTCGCGCGCCGGTACGACGCCGAGGGGGCCGACGAGCTCACCTTCCTCGACGTGTCCGCCTCCGTTGCCGATCGCTCGACGACGTACGACGTCGTGCACCGGACCGCGCAGGAGGTGTTCGTCCCCCTGACGGTCGGCGGCGGGGTGCGGTCGGTCGAGGACGTCGACCGCCTCCTGCGGGCCGGGGCCGACAAGGTCGGGGTGAACACGGCCGCCATCGCGCGGCCCGAGCTCGTCGCCGAGATCGCCCAGCGGTTCGGCAGCCAGGTGCTCGTGCTCTCGGTCGACGCGCGGCGCGTGGTGGACGGCCCGGCGACGGAGTCCGGCTACGAGGTGACGACGCACGGGGGACGCCGCGGAACCGGGCTCGACGCGGTGGCGTGGGCGCGACGTGCCGTGGAGCTCGGCGCCGGCGAGGTGCTGCTCAACTCGATGGACGCCGACGGCACGACTGACGGCTTCGACCTGGAGATGCTCGCCGCCGTGCGGTCCGCGGTCGCGGTGCCGCTCGTGGCGAGCGGCGGGGCGGGCACTCCGGAGCACTTCCTGCAGGCGGTGCGGGCGGGCGCCGACGCGGTGCTCGCGGCGAGCGTCTTCCACTTCGGCACGCTGACGATCGGGCAGGTCAAGGACCACCTGCGGGCCGCGGGCGTCGAGGTGCGCTGACCCCGTCCACCGACCGCGTGTCGGTGGTGCGTGAGAGACTGACGACCTCCCCGGATCGGAAGGACGTCGAGCGTGCCCGTGACTCGCCAGGAGGCGGCCCTGACGGGCGGCGTGGCGCGCCGGTCCCTGCAGCTCATCTGGCGCGGCATGGCGGCGCACCCGGGCACCTACGCCCTGGCGGTCGGCCTCTCGGGGCTGTTCGGCGCGGCCACGGTCGGTGTCTCCCGGGTGCTCGGCGCGGTCACGGACCGCGTGGTCGTGCCCGCCCTGGCCGGTGATGCGGACGCCCGGGGCGACGTCGGTACGGCGGGCCTGGTGCTCGCGGCCGTCGCGCTCGCCCTCGCGGTCGGCGTCGCCGGACGGCGCATCTTCGCGGGCGTCGGCTACTCGGACGTGGGCGCCGACCACCGCCGCGGCGTCACGCGTCAGTACCTGAGGCTGCCGATGTCCTGGCACCGTGCGCACCCGACGGGCCAGCTCCTGGCCAACGCCAGCTCGGACGTCGAGGCCGCCACCGGAGTCTTCAACCCGCTGCCGTTCGCGCTCGGCGTGGTCGTCATGGTGGTCGTGGCGGCGGTCGCGCTCCTGGTCATCGACGTGTGGATCGCCGTCACGGCGCTGGTCGTGCTGCCCCTGGCCACGCTCGCGAACCTCGTCTTCCAGCGCTCGATGAGCCCCGCGGCGACGCACGCGCAGCACATGCGGGCGCGCGTCGCCGACGTCGCGCACGAGAGCTTCGAGGCGGCGCTGCTGGTGAAGTCGCTCGGCACCGCGGACCGCGAGGAGGCCCGCTTCGCGGCCGAGGCGGACGAGCTGCGCGCGGCCAACGTGCGGGTCGGGATCCTCCGCGCCGTCTTCGACCCGGTCATCGAGCTGCTGCCGAGCGTGGGCACGCTGGCCGTGCTCGTCGTCGGCGCGCAGCGGGTCGCGGCCGGCGCGGTGGAGGCCGGTGACATCGTCTTCGCCGGGTACCTGCTCACCGTCATGGCGGTGCCGGTGCGGGCCTTCGGCTGGGTGCTCGGCGAGCTGCCACGCGCCCTCGTCGGCTACGAGCGCATCGCCCGGGTCCTGGACGCGCGTGCGGAGGAGCCCGAGGGAACCCGGCCGCTGCCGTCGGGCGACGCGGGTCTGGCGGTGCGACTCGCCGGGGTACGGGTGACCGTCGCGACGGCGGACGGCGAGCAGGACCTGCTCAGCGACGTCGACCTCGCCCTGCCTGCCGGCCGGACCGTGGCGCTCGTCGGGCCGACGGGCTCGGGAAAGAGCACGCTCGTCGGGCTCCTGCCGCGGCTGCGGGACCCGGACGCCGGGCGGGTCGAGCTCGACGGCCTCGACCTGCGGGAGGCACGCGCCGACGACGTCGCGAGCCAGGTGGCGTTCGTGGCGCAGCAGACCTTCGTGTTCGAGGACACGGTGCGCGCGAACGTGACGCTCGCTGACGCCGACGACCCGGCTGCGCCGGACGACGACGCCGTGTGGGCCGCTCTGCGGCTCGCGCGGGTGGATCACGTCGTGCGCGCGCTCCCGGGCGGGCTCGACGCCCCCCTGGGTGAGCGGGGCGCGAACCTCTCCGGCGGGCAGCGGCAGCGCATCGCGATCGCGCGGGCCCTCGTCCGGCGCCCACGGCTGCTCGTGCTCGACGACGCGACCTCGGCGGTGGACCCGCGGGTCGAGCAGCAGATCCTCGCCGGCCTTCGTGAGCGCGGCGCGTGGCGGCCCACCGTCGTGCTCGTGGCTTACCGCATGTCGTCGGTCCTCCTGGCCGACGAGGTGGTCCACCTCGCCGGCGGGCGCGTCGTCGACCGCGGCACGCACGCCGAGCTGATGGGGCGCGACGAGGGCTACGCCGAGCTGGCGACCGCATACCTGCTGGAGTCGGAGCGGCGTGCCGCCGACCGGGAGGGCGCCGACGAGTCCGACGAGCCTGCGGACGACGTGGCAGCGGAGGTGCGGCCGTGACCGCGGGGCGGGCGGACGTCCGTCTGGAGACGACGTCGACCCTCGGACCGTGGGCGACGCTGCGCCGTGGCCTGGAGGTCTCGCCGCAGATGCGGCAGGGGATCGGCGTGACCCTCCTGCTCGCGGCGTTGGCCGCGGGCGGCCGCGTCGTCGTGCCGATCGCCGTTCAGCAGACCATCGACACCGGCGTCCTCGTCCCCGGCGGGCCGCGTGCCGACCGGGTTGCCTGGCTCGTCGGTCTGTCGGCGTTGGCCCTGGTCGTGGCGGGGGCCTGCTCCGCCCTGGTGAACGCCCGGCTCTTCCGCCGCAGCGAGGCCGGCCTGGCCGCGCTGCGCGTCGCGGCGTTCCGGCGGGTCCACGACCTCTCGTTGCACACGCAGAGCACGGAGCGGCGGGGGAGCCTCGTGTCCCGGGTGACCGGTGACGTCGACACCATCTCCCTCTTCGTGCAGTGGGGCGGCATCATGCTGCTCGTCTCCGCCCTGCAGATCCTCGTGGCGACGGCCCTGATGCTCGCGTACTCCTGGCAGCTCACGGCGGTCGTCTGGCTCGCCTTCCTGCCGCTCGTCCTCGTCCTGCGGCCGGCGCAACGCCGCGTGAGCACTGCGTACGCCGTCGTGCGGGCGCGCACGGGTGCGATGCTCGGCGCGATCTCCGAGGCGGTCGTGGGGGCGGAGACGATCCGGGCCTACGGCGTCGGGGCCCGCACCCAGCGGCGCATCGACACCGCGGTCGGCCGCACGCGCGACGCCCAGGTCGCCGCCCAGACGCGCGTGTCGCTGGTGTTCTCCTCCGGCGTCCTCGTCGCCAACCTGGTGCTCGCAGCCGTGGTCGTGGTGGGGACCCTGATCGGCGTCGACGGCGGCCTCACCGCGGGGCGGCTCCTGGCGTTCCTCTTCCTCGTGCAGCTCTTCACAGGGCCGGTGCAGATGGCCACGGAGATCTTGAACGAGCTCCAGAACGCGCTGGCGGGCTGGCGCCGCGTGCTCGGCGTGATCGACACGCCTACCGAGATCGCGGACCCGCCCGGCGGCGGCGCGCCCAGCCCGCGGGGTCCGGGTCGCATCGAGCTTCGGGACGTCACCTTCGCCTACCCAGGTGGGGGCGTGGTCCTGGACAGCGTCGACCTGGTGGTTCCCGCGCGGACGAAGGTCGCGGTCGTCGGTGCCACGGGCTCCGGCAAGACGACGATGGCCAGGCTCGTCGCGCGGCTCGCGGACCCGGTCGACGGCCTCGTGCTCCTCGACGGGGTCGACCTGCGGGCGATCGCGCTGGCCGACCTGCGGACCCGTGTCGTGCTCGTGCCGCAGGAGGGCTTCCTGTTCGACGGGACGGTCGAGCACAACGTCGCCTACGGCAGCCGGGAGGCTTCCGCCACGACGGGGGACGTCGAGCGCGCGTTCGCCGAGCTCGGGCTCGCCGATTGGCTGGCGGACCTGCCGGAGGGTGCCGGGACGGAGGTCGGTCAGCGCGGGGAGCGGCTGTCGGCGGGGGAGCGGCAGCTCGTCGCGCTGGCCCGTGCGCACCTCGCGGGGGCAGACGTCCTCGTCCTCGACGAGGCGACGAGCGCCGTGGACCCTGCCACCGAGGTGCGGATCGCCCGTGCGCTCGACCAGCTCACCGCCGGCCACACGACCATCACCATCGCCCACCGGCTCTCGACGGCGGAGGCGGCGGACCTCGTCGTCGTCGTCGCCGACGGGCGGCTGGTCCAGGTCGGCCCGCATGCGGAGCTGGTGGCCGTTGATGGCCCCTACGCCGCGATGCACGCCGCCTGGCTCGCACAGACGCGCTGACCGGCCCGGCGGTCGAGGCCCGCGCGGCGGAATCGGGCGGCGGGTCCGCTACGGTGCGTGGCAGGATCGGCCCGTGCCGAACAATCCCCTCGACCCGGCGGTCGCCGCACGTCTGAAGCGTGACGCGGCCGGCCTGGTGTGCGCCGTCGTCCAGGACCACGCCTCCCGCGAGGTGCTGATGGTCGGCTGGATGGACGACGAGGCGCTGCACCGCACGCTCACCACCGGTCGGGTGACCTTCTGGAGCCGCTCACGCCAGGAGTACTGGCGCAAGGGAGACACGTCGGGCCACGTCCAGTGGGTGCGCGCCGTGCACCTGGACTGTGACGGTGACGCCGTTCTCGTGGAGGTCGAGCAGGTGGGTGCGGCGTGTCACACCGGCACGCGGACGTGCTTCGAGGCGGGCGGCGACCTGGGCGCTGTGGTCGGTGCGGGGGAGGGCTCGTGACGAACGGACCGGGCGCGCTCCCCTGGGGCACGACGTGGCCGAGCCTGGAGGTGTTCCGGGAAGCTCGCCGCGGACCGTCGCGTCATCCCCGTGGTGCGCCGCCTCCTGGCCGACGACGTGACGCCCGTCGGTCTGTACCGCACCCTCGCGCAGGGTCGTCCCGGCACCTTCGTGCTGGAGTCCGCCGAGGTCGACGGTACGTGGGCCCGTTACTCGTTCGTCGGCGTGGCCGCCCGGGCGACGCTGACGGTGCGGGACGGCCAGGCGATCTGGCTCGGTGACGTGCCCGTCGGTGTCCCGCGAGAGGGAGACGTGCTCGACGTCCTCGGCGCGACGCTCGAGGCGCTGCGCACGCCTGCGGTGCCGGGCCTGCCGCCGCTCACCGGTGGGCTGGTCGGCGCCCTGGGCTGGGACGTCGTCCGGCACTGGGAGCCGACGCTCCCGGCGGTGGCGCCGGACGAGCTCGGGGTGCCGGAGGTGGCGCTCTGCCTGGCCGCCGACCTCGCGGTGGTCGACCACGTCGACGGCACCGTGTGGCTCGTGGCGAACGCGATCAACTTCGACGCGACCGACGAGCGGGTCGACGAGGCGCACGCGGACGCCGTGGCACGCCTCGATGCGATGCAGGCGGCGCTGGCGCAGGGCACGACGGCCGAGCCCGGTGTGCTGGCGGCCGGCCCGGAGCCGGAGCTGGAGTTCCGCAGCACGCGGGAGGAGTTCGAGACGGCCGTGCGCCGCGGCAAGGAGGCGATCCGCGACGGCGAGGTGTTCCAGGTCGTGATCTCCCAGCGCCTGGACCTCGACTGCCCGGCGGACCCGCTCGACGTCTACCGCGTGCTGCGCACGATCAACCCGAGCCCGTACATGTACTGCATGGTGCTGCAGGACGCCGACGGCGCTCCGTTCACGGTGGTGGGATCGAGCCCCGAGACGTTGGTCAAGGTGACCGAGGGCCACGTGACGACCTTCCCCATCGCGGGCTCCCGGCCGCGGGGCGCGACCCCGGAGGCCGACGCCGCCCTCGTGGCCGAGCTGCTCGCGGACCCGAAGGAGCGGGCGGAGCACATCATGCTCGTCGACCTCTCCCGCAACGACCTCGTGAAGGTGTGCGCGCCGACGTCGGTCGAGGTCGTCGACTTCATGGCGGTGCGGCGGTTCAGCCACATCATGCACATCTGCTCCACGGTGGTCGGCCGGTTGCGGCCGGGCGCCACCGCGCTGCAGACGCTGATGGCGGCGTTCCCGGCGGGGACGCTCTCGGGGGCCCCGAAGCCTCGGGCGATCGCGCTGATCGACGAGCTCGAACCGGCCCGCCGCGGGATCTACGGCGGCACGGTCGGCTACTTCGACTTCGCCGGGAACATGGACATGGCGATCGCGATCCGCACGGCCCTCATCCGGGACGGGCGGGCGAGCGTCCAAGCGGGTGGGGGCATCGTCGCCGACTCCGTCGAGGCGCTCGAGTACGCCGAGTCGCGCAACAAGGCCGCGGCGGCGGTGCGGGCCGTGCAGGTGGCCTCGCGGTTGCGGCCCGCCGGTCGATGACGCGTCAGTCGCGCGCCCGGCTCGGGCTGCCGGCGCGCCGGACGGCGGTGGGTGTCCTCGCCCTTGGCGGCGTCGCGTTGCTCGGCGCGGGCCGGGGGACGTGGGTGACGGCGCAGTCGTGGACCGCGCTGGCCGATGTCGAGGTCTCCGTGAGCGGGTCCCGCGCCGCGCCGGTCGTCGCGGCCGCGGGTCTGCTGGTCGTCGCGGCGGCGCTGGTGCTCGCGATCGCCCGCCGCGTCGCCGCGGTGCTCGCCGCCGTCGTCGCCGCGGGCGGGGGAGCGTTGGCCGTGGTCGGTGCGATCGGGGCCGTCCGCGACGTCGACGCCGTCGCTTCGTCCGGGGCGCTCCGCGCGGTCGGCGTGGGTGCCCTCACCACCGACGTCGCACTGACCCCGCTCGTCTGGCTCGCGGTCGCGCTGGGCGTCGCGGTGGTGGCCGCGGGGGCGGTGACTGTGCCCGCGACGCGCCGGTGGTCGGTCGGCACGCGGCACGACGCGCCGGCGGTGGTGGCGGCGTCGGCGTCGGACGACTGGACGGCCCTGACGCGCGGCGAGGACCCGAGCGCCGAGGACGTGGTGCCCCTCGTCGGCGAGGACGGCTCGGCGGAGGATCCACGGCCCTGACCGTCGGAAACTGTGCCGGTTCGCTATCGTTCGCCGTACGTGGCGAGAGGTAGGTGGGCATGGGAGAGCAGCCGTTCGATCACGCGGAGAGGGCGCGCCTCCCCGAGGCTGCGCCGCCCACGAACCACGGGCACACCGTGGCCGCCTGGGTGACGGTCTCCGTCGTGATGCTCGGCGCGGTGCTCGCTGCCGCCGGGGTGCTGGCGAGCGCGGCAGTGCTGTTCTGGGCGGGTCTCGTCGTCTGTGCCCTCGGCACGGTCGCGGGCCGGGTCCTGCGCGCGCTCGGCTTCGGCCAGCCGTCCCCCTCGGGTCCGCGACGCGGCACTGACGACGCCGGCTCGGACGTCCCTGAGCGGCGCTGACCGCCGCCCCCGGGGGCTGTCCGCGGGCGTTGCGGCGCGGCGAACGCGGCGTGCCGCTTCCCTCCGGTCCGCGGGTGCTGCCACGCTGTGACCCGGTCGGTGGCCGCCGGGCGCCGACGGACGAGAAGGAGTCCCCATGAGCACGCCGCCTGTCGGCACCCCTGGCGACCAGAACCCCTACGGCGTCCAGCCGCCCAGCGGTCAGCCGCCGGCCGATCAGCCGCCGGCCTACCCGCAGCCGCCATACCCCCAGCAGGGCTACCCCCAGCCCGCCTATCCGCAGCCGGGCTACCCGGCGCCGGGTGGAGGCTACGGCTACGGCGTGCCGGACACGTCGCAGAACGGCCTCGGCGTGTGGGCGCTCGTGCTGGGCATCGCGGGCTGGGTCTGCAGCCTGGGGTTCCTGGCGGGCATCCCCGCGATCATCCTGGGCAGCAAGTCGCGCAAGGCTGCTGCGCAGGGCCACGCGGACAACGGCGGCATGGGGACGGCCGGGCTCGTGCTCGGCTGGGTCGTCACGGTGCTCTCGATCATCGGCGTCATCGTCTTCGCGGTGCTGCTGGCCAACGGCACGATGCACTCCTCCAGCGACGGCAGCAGCTTCCGTTGGGAGTTCGACAGCTGACCGTACGCACCGGACCGGCGTCGCCCCCTGCGCCGCCGGGTCATTCCCCCCTCGACCGCGCCTCCGGCCGGCCGACATCACCTCGCACAGGAGCCCTCAATGACCACGCCGCCCTACTCCGGCGACCCGAACCCGTACGGCCAGCAGAACCCGGGCGACCAGCCCGGCTACGGCCAGCAGCCCAACGGCCAGCCGCCGTACGGCCAGCCCGGCTACGGCCAGCCCGGCTACGGCCAGCAGCCGTACGGCCAGCCCGGCTACGGCCAGTACCCCGGTTACGGGTACCCGGCGAGCACGGCCAAGAACGGCCTCGGCACCTGGGCGCTCGTCACGGGCATCCTCGGCCTGTGCTGCGGCTTCGCCGGCATCGCGGCGATCGTGCTCGGCAAGCAGTCGCAGGAGGCCGTGGCCCGCGGCGAGGCGACCAACGGCGGCGTCGGCCGGGCCGGCTACATCCTGGGCATCGTCGCGGTCGCCCTCTGGGCCCTCTCGCTCGTGCTCCGGTTCACCGGGGTCGTCGACTACAGCTGGCTCAACTCCGGCAGCTGACCGTGTCGGCAGCCCCGCTCCTCGGACTCCCGGCCGGGGTCGCCACCCACTCGGCGGCCCCGGGCCGGGCCCGGCGCCTGCGTGCACCGCTCGCTGTCGCCGGGGCCGTGGGCGTCGCGACCGCGCTCCTCGCGGTGCGGAGCCCGTACGCGCCGGGCAGCTACGGGTTCTGCCCGATCCGCGCGGTCACGGGCCTGTGGTGCCCGGGCTGCGGCGGTCTACGCGCCGCGCACGACCTGGCGCACCTGGACCTCGTGGGCGCGTGGGCGATGAACCCCCTTCTCGTCGTGGCCGTACCTGTGGTCACGCTGCTGTGGCTCGTCTGGGCGGTGCGCAGCTGGCGCGGCGTACCGCCGCGGGGCACCGGGCTGCCCGGCACGCTGGCCCTCGCCGTCGTCCTGGTGGCGTTCATGGTGGCGCGGAACGTGCCCGCCCTGGCGCCGGTGCTGGCCCCCTGACGGGCCGTGGTCCCGGTCCCAGCAGGTGGGCGGGGACCGGGCACCCCGTGACGGCCCCTACCATGGGGGCAGGCTCGCTGGGGGCGGGCGGTGACGGGAGGTGGCGCCATGTCGGTCCTGGAGGACATCGTCGCAGGGGTGCGGCAGGACCTGGCGGAGCGTGAGGCGGCTGTTCCGCTCGCGGCGCTGAAGGAGCGCGCAGCACGGCTCCCGGGCGCCAAGGAGTGCCTCTCGAGGCTGCACGACGAGGCCGCCGTCGGCGTGATCGCCGAGGTGAAGCGGTCGAGCCCCAGCAAGGGCGCCCTCGCCGCGATCGAGGATCCGGCGGGCCTCGCGACGGAGTACGAGGCAGGCGGTGCGCTGGCCATCTCGGTGCTCACGGAGCGGCGTCGGTTCAACGGCAGCCTCGCCGACCTGGACGCGGTCCGGGCGGCGGTGGACGTACCGATCCTGCGCAAGGACTTCATCGTCACGCCCTACCAGGTCTGGGAGGCTCGGGCGCACGGCGCCGACCTTGTCCTCCTGATCGTGGCGGCCCTGGAGCAGACCGTCCTGACGTCGCTCATCGAGCGGGTGCACTCCCTGGGCATGACGGCGGTCGTCGAGGTGCACGACGTCGACGAGGTCGCCCGTGCCGTGGACGCCGGGGCACGCTGCGTCGGCGTGAACTCCCGCAACCTGAAGACGCTCGACGTCGACCGGACCACGTTCGCGCGGCTCGCGCCGGTCATCCCGTCCGGGGTCGTCCGCATCGCGGAGTCCGGCGTCCGCGGCCCGCACGACGTCATGGACTATGCGCGCTCCGGCGCGGACGCCGTCCTGGTGGGGGAGAGCCTCGTGACCGGGGGCAACCCGCGCCACGCCGTCGCGGACCTCGTGGCCGCCGGTGCCCACCCGTCCCTGCGGGCGGTGCGCCAGTGACGGACCCCGCGTCGCACCCCTTGCTCGACGCCTCGGGCGAGGGGCCTTACTTCGGCGAGTTCGGCGGGCGGTACATGCCCGAGGCTCTCGTTGCTGCGCTGGACGACCTCGAGGCCGCGTGGGACAAGTCACGCCACGACCCGGAGTTCGCGGCCGAGCTGACCCGGCTGCACCGTACCTACACGGGTCGGCCGAGCATCATCACCGAGGTGCCCCGGTTCGCCCGGCACTGCGGTGACGCACGCGTGATCCTGAAGCGTGAGGACCTGAACCACACCGGCTCGCACAAGATCAACAACGTTCTCGGGCAGGCCCTGCTCACGAAGCGCATCGGCAAGTCGCGCGTGATCGCCGAGACCGGCGCGGGCCAGCACGGCGTGGCGACGGCAACGGCCGCCGCGCTCTTCGACCTCGAGTGCGTCGTCTACATGGGCGAGGAGGACACGCGTCGCCAGGCCCTGAACGTCGCCCGCATGCGGCTGCTCGGCGCGGAGGTCGTGCCCGTGCGCACCGGTTCCCGCACGCTCAAGGACGCCATCAACGAGGCTCTGCGTGACTGGGTCACCAACGTCGAGACGACCAACTACATCTTCGGCACGGTCGCCGGTCCGCACCCGTTCCCCGCGATGGTGCGTGACTTCCAGCGGATCATCGGCGTCGAGGCGCGCGAGCAGGTGCTCGAGCTGACCGGCCGGCTGCCCGACGTCGTCGCGGCGTGCGTCGGCGGCGGCTCGAACGCGATGGGGATCTTCCACGCCTTCCTCGACGACCCGGTGCGCCTCGTGGGGCTCGAGGCCGGTGGGGAGGGCGTCGATACGGGCCGGCATGCGGCGACGATCAGCGGTGGGGCGCCCGGTGTCCTCCACGGTGCCCGGTCCTTCCTTCTGCAGGACGCCGACGGCCAGACCCTCGAGAGCCACTCCATCTCGGCCGGGCTCGACTATCCCGGCGTCGGCCCCGAGCACTCCTGGCTCGCGTCGATCGGGCGCGCCGAGTACCGGCCGATCACCGACACCCAGGCGATGGACGCCCTGCTGCTGCTCAGCCGCACGGAGGGGATCATCCCGGCGATCGAGTCCGCGCACGCCCTCGCCGGGGCGATGCAGCTCGGCCAAGAGGCGGCCGCGGACGGCGGGGCACCGACGATCCTGGTGAACCTCTCCGGCCGTGGCGACAAGGACATGGAGACTGCGGCGGAATGGTTCCACCTTCTGGACGGGGAGGCCCCGTGACCGCCACGATCACGAGCCGCACCGCCGATCGGCTGGACGCCGTGCGCGCTGAGGGCCGCAGCGCCCTGGTCGGGTACCTCCCCGTGGGGTTCCCCGACGTGGCGAGCTCCGTGACGGCCGTCCGGACGATGATCGACGCCGGCGTCGATCTGGTCGAGCTCGGCGTGCCGTACTCCGACCCGGTGATGGACGGCCCGGTCATCCAGCACGCCGTCGAGCGTGCGCTGGCCGGTGGCGTGCGCGTCGCCGACACCCTGCGGACGGTCGAGGCCCTGGCTGGCACCGGCGTCCCGATCCTGGTGATGACCTACTGGAACCCGGTCGTGCGGTACGGGGTCGACGCGTTCGCGCGCGACCTCGCCGCTGCCGGTGGCGCAGGCCTGATCACCCCCGACCTGATCCCCGACGAGGCAGGGGAGTGGGTGACGGCCTCCGACGCCCACGGGCTCGACCGCGTCTTCCTCGTGGCCCCGAGCTCGCCGACCGAGCGCCTCGCCCAGGCGGCGCGGACGTCCCGGGGCTTCGTCTACGCAGCGTCGACCATGGGCGTGACCGGCACCCGCGACGCCGTGGGCACGCACGCGGAGCGGCTCGTCGCGGACACCCGGCGGGCGGGTGCCGAGCACGTGTGCGTCGGCCTCGGCGTGAGCACGGCCGCCCAGGCGGCGCAGGTCGCGGCGTACGCGGACGGCGTCATCGTCGGCAGCGCCTTCGTGCGTCCGCTCCTGGAGGCCGCAACTCCCGCGGCCGGCCTGAGCGGGCTCGCCGACGTCGTGCGGAACCTGGCCCGCGGTGTCCGGGGAGAGTCGTGATCGCTCGCGTGCTCGCCGAGATCCCGAGCCCGTCGCAAGGGGTGTGGCACCTCGGGCCGCTGCCCATCCGCGCCTACTCGCTGGCGATCCTCGCCGGCATCGTCATGGCGGTGTGGATCACGACGCGGCGCTGGGTGGCGCGCGGCGGTGATCCCGACACCGTGCTCGAGATCTCGTTCTGGGCGGTGCCGTTCGGCATCATCGGCGGCCGGATCTACCACGTGCTCTCCTCGCCGGACGCGTACTTCGGTCCGGACGGCGATCTCGGCCGCGTGGTCGAGGTGTGGCAGGGCGGGCTGGGCATCTGGGGCGCCATCGCGTTCGGCGCCGTCGGCGCCTGGATCGGCGCGCGGCGCTCCGGCGTCCGGCTGACGGTCTACGCCGACTCCGTGGCGCCGGCCCTGCTCGTGGCGCAGGCCATCGGCCGACTGGGCAACTGGTTCAACCAAGAGCTCTTCGGATCGCCGACGACGCTCCCGTGGGGCCTGCGCATCGATCCCGAGTCGCCGAACTTCCCGGCGGACACGCCGCCGGACACCCTCTTCCACCCGACCTTCCTCTACGAGCTCCTGTGGAACCTGGCCGCCGCGGCGCTGATCGTGCGGCTCGACCGGAAGCGTCGGTGGGGACACGGGCGGGTGTTCTGGGCGTACGTCGTCGCCTACACGATCGGGCGGCTGTGGATCGAGCTGCTCCGCATCGACCCTGCCGAGACGGTCCTGGGCCTGCGCCTGAACGTGTGGACGGCGCTCCTCGTCGGCCTGGCCGCTCTGGCGGCCTTCGTCTTCGTGGGTCACCGGCACCCGGGCCGTGAGACGACCCCCGCACTGCGGGACGTCGTCGACGGCGACGCCCACGAGCCCGGCGACGCCGCGGACCCGACCGAGAACGACGACGCGGATGAGGGTGCGAACCACCCGGACGCGGCGGATGACCCGGCCCACAAGGCCGACCATGAGGACCTGGACGCCGCTCCCGTCGCCGCTGGCGACGACGCGTCGGACGGCGGTGACGGCGAGCGTCGCTGACGCCGTCGGGCCTCTCCTCACCCCCGCACGCGGTGACCCGCCGTAGCGTGGAACGCTCCTTGGGCGATGCCGTTGAAGCGGGTATCGTCGGGCCACTCGGGCCGAGGGCGTCCCGCACATTCCCCTGATCACGTCACGCCGGCCTGCGCCGGCCCAGCGAGGACGGTGCCCATGAGCCGGCCGCAGCATCCCGGACACGAGTCGGGCCTCTACGACCCGGCGTCCGAGCACGACGCCTGCGGCGTCGCCTTCGTGGCGACACTGCGCGGCACGGCCGGCCGCGACATCGTCGACGCCGCGCTCACCGCGCTGGCGAACCTCGACCACCGTGGCGCCGTCGGCGCCGAGACGGACAGCGGCGACGGCGCGGGAATCCTCACCCAGGTCCCGGACGCGTTCATCCGCGACGTCGTGGACGCGGACCTCCCGGCGCCCGGCCACTACGCCATCGGCCTCGTCTTCCTCCCGACGGACCCGGACGCGCTGCACGACGCCGTCGTCGGCGTGGAGAAGGTCGTCGCCGACGAGGGCCTGGACCTGCTGGCCTGGCGGGACGTGCCGGTCACCCCTGAGATCGTCGGCCCGACCGCCCGCTCGACGATGCCCGTCTTCCGGCACGTCGTGGTCGCGGACCCGAGCCGGACGTTGTCGGGCATCGAGCTCGAGCGGCGGGCGTTCCGGGTGCGCAAGCGCGTCGAGCGGGAGGTCGGGGTCTACCTCGCCTCCTTGTCGTGTCGCACCCTCACGTACAAGGGGATGCTGACGACGGCCCAGCTGGAGCCGTTCTTCCCTGACCTGTCGGACCCGCGGTACGCGAGCGAGCTCGCGCTGGTGCACTCGCGCTTCTCGACGAACACGTTCCCGTCCTGGCCGCTCGCCCAGCCGTTCCGGCTGATCGCGCACAACGGCGAGATCAACACGGTGCGGGGCAACCGCAACTGGATGGCGGCGCGTCAGAGCGTCCTGGCGGCGGAGACGCTCGGCGACCTCACACCGCTGATGCCGATCTGCTCCGACGGCGCCTCCGACTCGGCCACGTTCGACGAGGTGCTCGAGCTTCTGCACCTGGCGGGGCGCAGCCTGCCGCACGCCGTCCTCATGATGGTTCCCGAGGCGTGGGAGAACCACGAGGGGCTGGACCCCGACCTGCGTGCCTTCTACCAGTACCACGCGAGCCTCATGGAGCCGTGGGACGGCCCCGCGGCCCTGACGTTCACCGACGGCACGCTCATCGGTGCCGTGCTCGACCGCAACGGCCTGCGCCCCGGCCGGTACTGGATCACCGACGACGGCCTCGTCGTGCTGGCCAGCGAGACGGGAGTGCTCGACGTGGACCCCGCGCGGGTCGTGCGCAAGGGCCGCCTCGAGCCGGGCCGGATGTTCCTCGTCGACACGGGCTCCGGCCGCGTCGTCGACGACCAGGAGATCAAGGCGCAGCTCGCCACGCAGCGGCCCTACGCCACCTGGGTCGCGGAGCACTCGGTGCCGCTCGGCTCGCTGCCCGAGCGTGAGCACGTCCAGCACACGCCTGCGTCCGTGCGGCGTCGGCAGCGGGCCTTCGGCTACACGGAGGAGGAGCTCAAGGTCCTCCTGACGCCGATGGCGCTGACGGGCGCCGAGCCGCTGGGTGCGATGGGCACCGACACGCCGATCGCCGTCCTGTCCGCGCGTCCGCGGCTGCTCTTCGACTACTTCACGCAGATGTTCGCCCAGGTGACGAACCCGCCGCTCGACGCGATCCGTGAGGAGCTCGTGACGAGCATCGGCGGCGCGATCGGGCCGGAGCCGAACCTGCTCTCCGACGTTCCGGAGCACGCGCGCAAGCTGATCCTGCCGTTCCCCGTGATCGACAACGACCAGCTCGCCGCGGTGGTCCGCATCGACCGCGACCCGACGTTCGAGGGCGTCTTCCGGACGGAGATGGTCCGCGGGCTGTACCGCGTCGCCGGCGGCCACGGGGCGCTCGAGGAGCGGCTCCGCGAGATCTACGCCCAGGTCGACGCGGCCATCGAGCAGGGCGTGAGCTTCGTCGTCCTGTCGGACCGCGAGTCCGACGGCGAGCTGGCCCCGATCCCGTCGCTCCTCCTGCTCAGCGGCGTGCACCAGCACCTCGTTCGGCGCAGCACTCGCACCCGGGTGAGCCTGATCGTGGAGGCGGGCGACGTCCGCGAGGTGCACCACGTCGCACTGCACATCGGGTACGGGGCGGCCGCCGTGAACCCGTACCTGGCCATGGAGACCGTCGAAGGCCTCGCCCGGGACGGCTCGCTCGGGGACATCGCCCCTGAGAAGGCGGTCGCCAACCTCATCAAGGCGCTCGGCAAGGGCGTGCTCAAGGTCATGAGCAAGATGGGCATCTCGACGCTCGCGTCGTACCGCGGCGCGCAGACCTTCGAGGCCGTCGGCCTCTCGAAGGAGCTGGTGGAGCGGTACTTCACGGGCACGACGAGCCGGCTCGGCGGCGTCGGGCTCGAGGTCGTCGCGGCCGAGTCGGCGTCGCGCCACGCGGACGCCTACCCCAAGAGCGGCAACCCGCAGGCGCATCGTCGGCTGAACGTCGGCGGCGAGTACAAGTGGCGCCGCGACGGTGAGGAGCACCTCTTCGACCCGGAGACGGTCTTCCGTCTCCAGCACTCCACCCGGACCCGCCAGCTCGACGTCTTCCGCCAGTACACGCGGCGGATCGACGACCAGGCGGCGCGGCTCATGACCCTGCGCGGGCTGCTGACGTTCGCCGAGGGTGAGCGGCAGCCGGTCCCGCTCGACGAGGTCGAGCCGGTCAGCGAGATCGTCAAGCGGTTCAGCACCGGTGCGATGTCGTACGGCTCCATCTCGCAGGAGGCGCACGAGACCCTCGCGATCGCCATGAACCACCTCGGCGCGCGGTCGAACACGGGCGAGGGCGGCGAGGACCCGGAGCGTCTCTACGACCCGGCTCGGCGCAGCGCGATCAAGCAGGTGGCCTCGGGGCGGTTCGGCGTCACGTCCGAGTACCTGGTCAACGCCACCGACCTGCAGATCAAGATGGCGCAGGGCGCCAAGCCCGGCGAGGGCGGGCAGCTGCCCGGCCCCAAGGTCTACCCCTGGATCGCCCAGACGCGGCACTCGACCCCCGGCGTCGGGCTCATCTCGCCGCCGCCGCACCACGACATCTACTCGATCGAGGACATCGCCCAGCTCATCCACGACCTGAAGAACGCGAACCCGGAGGCCCGGGTCCACGTGAAGCTGGTCAGCGAGTTCGGGGTCGGCACGGTCGCCGCGGGTGTCTCCAAGGCGCACGCCGACGTCGTGCTGATCTCCGGGCACGACGGCGGGACGGGCGCGAGCCCCCTGACCTCGCTGAAGCACGCGGGAACCCCGTGGGAGATCGGGCTGGCCGAGACGCAGCAGACGCTCGTCCTGAACAACCTGCGCGACCGCATCGTCGTGCAGGTGGACGGTCAGCTGAAGACCGGCCGCGACGTCGTCGTCGCAGCGTTGCTCGGTGCCGAGGAGTTCGGCTTCGCGACGGCGCCGCTGGTGGTGTCCGGCTGCATCATGATGCGCGTCTGCCACCTCGACACCTGCCCGGTGGGTGTCGCGACGCAGAACCCCGAGCTGCGGGCCCGGTTCTCGGGTAAGCCGGAGTTCGTGGAGACCTTCTTCGAGTACATCGCCATCGAGGTCCGCGAGCACCTCGCGGCGCTCGGGTTCCGGTCGCTGGCCGAGGCCGTCGGGCATGTCGAGGCGCTGGACACGAAGGCCGTCATCGAGCACTGGAAGGCGCAGGGTCTCGACCTCGCGCCGGTGCTCGCGAGGCCCGAGCCCGTGCCCGGCTCCACGCTGCGCCAGACGACGGCCCAGGACCACGGCCTCCACAAGGCGCTCGACAACCGGCTGGTCGAGCTGGCCGAGCCGGCCCTCGAGCGCGGGGAGGCGGTTCGAATCGACCTCCCCGTGCGGAACGTGAATCGGACCGTCGGGACGATGCTGGGCTACCACGTGACCAAGCGCTACGGCTCGGCCGGGCTGCCGGACGACACGATCGACGTCACGCTGACGGGGTCGGCCGGGCAGTCGTTCGGCGCCTTCCTGCCCCGCGGCATCACGATCCGGCTGCTGGGTGACGCCAACGACTACGTCGGCAAGGGGCTCTCGGGCGGCCGTCTCGTCGTGCGGCCCGACCACGCCTCGGTGCTCTCCGGCGCGCGTGACGTGATCGCTGGCAACGTCATCGGGTACGGGGCCACCACCGGGGAGATCTTCCTGCGGGGCGTCGTGGGCGAGCGGTTCGGTGTGCGCAACTCGGGTGCGACGCTCGTCGTGGAGGGCGTGGGCGACCACGCCTGCGAGTACATGACGGGTGGCACGGTCGTGATCCTCGGCCGCACCGGCCGCAACGTCGGCGCCGGGATGTCCGGCGGTTACGCGTACGTCCTGGACCTCCGGCCGGAGGCCGTGAACCAGGCAGCGGTGGCCGCCGGTGAGCTGGAGCTGCGGCCGCTCGACGAGGCTGCCGCGGCGACGGTCGAACGGCTGCTGCGGCGACACCACGAGGAGACCGGCTCCCCGCGGGCGGGCGAGCTGCTCGCCGAGCTGCCCGAGTCCCTGGCGCGCTTCACGTGCGTCGTGCCCACCGGCTTCGAGCGGATGCGCGCCGCGATGGCCGCCGCGGAGGCGGAGGGCCTCGACCCCAGCGCACCGGGTGCGTGGGACAAGATCCTGGAGGTGTCCCGTGGCTGACCCGCGCGGCTTCCTGAAGGTCCGGCAGCGGGAGCTCCCGCCGAACCGGCCGGTGCCGGTCCGTCTCATGGACTGGCGGGAGGTGCACGAGCACCTCACCGAGGAGGAGACGGGCGCGATCCTGCACCGCCAGGCCGGGCGTTGCATGGACTGCGGCATCCCGTTTTGCCACTCGGGCTGCCCGCTCGGGAACCTGATCCCCGAGTGGAACGACCTCGTGTGGAAGGGCCAGTGGGCCGAGGCCAGCGACCGCCTGCACGCCACGAACAACTTCCCCGAGGTGACCGGTCGCATCTGCCCGGCACCGTGCGAGTCCTCGTGCGTCCTCGGGATCAACCAGCCGCCGGTGACCATCAAGAACGTCGAGGCGTCCATCGCTGACATGGCGTTCGACAAGGACCTGCTGGCACCTCAGCTGCCGTACTTCCTGACGGGGCACACGGTTGCGGTCGTCGGCTCGGGGCCTGCGGGCCTCGCCGCCGCCCAGCAGCTGACCCGCGCCGGCCACACGGTCGCAGTCTTCGAGCGGGACGACCGCATCGGTGGTCTCCTGCGGTACGGCGTGCCGGACTTCAAGCTCGAGAAGCACCTGCTCGACCGGCGCGTCGCCCAGATGGAGGCGGAGGGCACGCGGTTCCGGCCCGGGGTCGAGATCGGCGTCGACGTCACGTACAAGGAGCTGCGCTCCCGGTACGACGCCGTCGTGATCGCGACCGGGGCCCGGGTGCCGCGGCGCATCGACGTGCCGGGATCGGAGCTGCCCGGCATCCACGTGGCCATGGACTTCCTGCGGCAGGCCAACCGTGTCGCGGCCGGGGACGAGGTGCCCGGCCAGATCGTCGCGACCGGCAAGCACGTCGTCGTCATCGGTGGCGGTGACACGGGCTCGGACTGCCTCGGCACGTCGCTGCGGCAGGGCGCGCTCTCGGTCACGACCCTGGACATCATGGAGCGGCCGCCGGACGAGCGGCCCGCCAACCAGCCCTGGCCGGTCGACCCGATGGTGTTCAAGGTCTCGAGCTCGCACGAGGAGGGCGGCACCCGCGAGTACCTCGTGGGCACCGTCAGCTTCCTCGGCGAGGACCAGGTCCGTGGCCTTCGGGTGACGACCCTCGAGGTCGCAGAGGACGGGCGGCGCGTGCCGACGGGGGAGATCCGAGACCTCCCGGCGGACCTGGTCGTGCTGGCGATGGGCTTCACCGGGCCGGAGACGGACCTGCTGCAGGCGCAGACGGGTGCGGACGTGACCGGTCGGGGTGTCATCGCACGCGGCGACGACTTCCAGACGTCCGTCCCGGGCGTCTTCGTCTGCGGTGACGCGGGTCGCGGGCAGTCGCTCGTGGTCTGGGCCATCGCCGAGGGCCGCGCGGCGGCCGCGGGGGTCGACGCGTACCTGCGCGGCGCCACCGAGCTGCCGGCGCCCGTGACCCCCACCACGAGGGCCATGCGGCCGTAGCCGCCGACGCGGCGTGGGTGCCCGGCAGCCCACGGATCCCGCGCTCTGCCGGGTAAACATCCCAGGACTTCGGGACCACATGGACCATGCGTCCACGACATAGGCTGGAGCCATGCGTAGAGCCAAGATTGTGTGCACCACCGGACCCGCGACGGAGACCCCCGAGCAGATCCAGGCGCTGGTCGACGCGGGTATGGACGTGGCGCGGATCAACCGCAGCCACGGTGCCCCGGAAGAGCACGAGGCGGTCATCCGTCACGTGCGCGCGGCCGCCAAGGCGTCTGGTCGGGCTGTTGCCATTCTCGTGGACCTGCAGGGGCCGAAGATCCGGCTCGGCAAGTTCAAGAACGGCAAGGAGGAGCTCGCCGAAGGCGACACCTTCGTCATCACCACCGAGGACGTGCCTGGTACGAAGGAGCTCGCCTCCACCACGTACAAGGGCCTTCCGGGCGACGCCCGCCCGGGTGACCGCATCCTCATCGACGACGGCCGCGTGGCCGTCCGCATCGTGTCCGTCGACGGGCCTCGGGTCACCACCCGGGTTGAGGTCGGCGGCCCCGTCTCCAACAACAAGGGCCTCAACCTTCCCGGCGTGGCGGTCAGCGTGCCTGCGATGTCGAAGAAGGACATCGAGGACCTGCGCTGGGGCCTGCGGCTGGGCGCGGACTTCATCGCCCTGTCGTTCGTCCGCAACGCGGCCGACTACGACGACGTGGCCAAGATCATGGCGGAGGAGGGCCGCACGGTCCCGGTCATCGCCAAGATCGAGAAGCCGCAGGCCGTCGAGAACCTGGTCGAGATCATCGACTCGTTCGACGGCATCATGGTCGCCCGCGGCGACCTCGGCGTCGAGCTCCCGCTCGAGCAGGTGCCGATCGTGCAGAAGCGCGCGATCGAGCTGGCGCGGCGTTCGGCCAAGCCGGTCATCGTCGCGACGCAGGTCCTCGAGTCGATGATCTCCGCGCCGCGTCCGACGCGCGCCGAGGCATCCGACTGCGCGAACGCCGTCCTCGACGGTGCGGACGCGGTCATGCTCTCGGGCGAGACGAGCGTCGGCGAGTACCCGATCGAGGCCGTGCGCACCATGGCGCGGATCATCGAGAACACCGAGCAGCACGGTCGCGACCGGATCGCGCCGCTCGGCTGGGCGCCCAAGACGCGCGGTGGCTCCATCACGCACGCGGCCGCCGAGGTCGGCGAGACGCTCGGCGTGAAGTACCTCGTGACGTTCACGCAGAGCGGTGACTCGGCCCGGCGCATGTCGCGCCTGCGCTCGCCCATCCCTCTGCTCGCGTTCACGCCGCTCCCGCAGGTCCGCAACACCCTGGCACTCAGCTGGGGCGTGCAGACCTACGAGGTGCCGATGGTCGCGCACACCGACGCGATGGTGCTCCAGGTGGAGCTCACGCTGCGGGCGAACGGCCTGGCGGAGGACGGCGACCTGGTGGTCATCGTCTTCGGCGCCCCGGTGGGCGTGCCGGGCACGACGAACTCGCTCGTCGTGCACCGGATCGGCGCTGCCGTCCAGCACTGAGCGTCAGGTTCTGACGCAGCACGTCGTACGTCACGAAGGCCCCCGGCGTCCTCCGCCGGGGGCCTTCGTGCGTCCGATCGACGCTCGCGCGGCCCGGTGGTGGCGAGCGGCGGAGGTGCGGTCCGTCAGGCCGCGGGTGCGTCGAGGACGGTGATGCTGCCGGTGTACATGCCCATGAGGCAGGAGTAGCGCATGACGCCGGTGCGCTCGGGGGTGAAGGTCACCGTGTTGTCACCCGGGTCGAGGTCGACGTCGAGTGCGAGATCGGCCGACCGGATCGTCGCGGCGCAGGTGAGGGCATCGGACCGGATCTCCCAGCGGACGGGCATCCCGACGTAGACGGCGGCGTCGGCCGGCTGGTAGCCGTCCGCCACCTGCGCGGTGCGCATGACCTGGACGCCGTCGACGATGCGGACGTTGTCGCTCAGCGCCGTGAGGCCCGCCCGTGAGGCGAAGAGGTCGGGCGTCAGCACGTGCAGCGCGCCGCCGGCATTGACCAGGGCGAAGGCGACGACGGCAACCCCGGCGAACCGGAAGAAGCGGTCGGCCGCGGCGCCGCGCACCGTGGCCGTCAACCCGCCCAGGCCGAGGAGCCCGGGCGCGGTCCCGATGGCGAAGACGGCCATGATGGTGCCTGCCTGGAGCGGCGAGCCCGTGGACAGGGCGAGGACCTGGACCGCCTGAGTGAAGCCGCAGGGCAGGAAGAACGAGCCGGCCCCGAGCAGGGCGGTGACCCCGTCGCTGTAGCGGCGACGCTCCCGGTCGATGCCGAGGGCGCCGGCGAGGGCGGGTGGCAGCGCGAGCCCGGCGCCGGCCAGGCGAGGGGAGACCTGTGCGAGGCGCAGCCCGACGATCCCCATGACGACCGACACGACGACCATGAGCCCGGCAACGACCCGGGCGTCGAGGCGCACCGCCGAGCCCGCGACCCCCATGAGGCTGCCGAGCAGCGCGAAGCCGACGACTCGTCCGACGCCGAACGCCAGGTGTGGCCGCAGCTTCTGCCGTGCCGAGAAGCTCGGGGTGCTCCGACGCGAACGTCGCGGCGGCGGCGAGCACGATCCCGCCGACCAGCGCCATGCACGTGGACAGACCTGCGGCGAGTCCGAGGACGAGGACGACCGCGAGCCCGGCCGTCCCGCCGGCCGCGGCCCGTCCCGCGGCATCCGTGATCCCGAGGGCCGACGCGACGGCGAGAGCCGCGCCCACGACCCCGGCCGCGAGGAGCACGTCCAGCCATACCTTCCGGTCGCGGCTCACCCACGGACGGCTCGTCACCCCGACGTCGTACCCGGCCTCGCGGACTGCGGCGACAAGGGCGGCGCGCCGCACGGGCCGGTCGGAGTGCACGACGGCGCGTGCCTGCCGGACCGAGACGTCGGCCGACCGGACCCCGGGCACGGCGGCGAGGGCCCGGCCCACGCGGCGTTCGCACGCCCGACACGTCATGCCGGTGATCGGCAGCTCGTCCGTCGTCATCGCCCATCTCCGCCGTATAGCCGCAAGGGACCGTGGAAAACCTGGAAAGAGCGTACGTGGGTTCGCGCGCGAGGCCATGGGACCCTCGGCCCTGAGTCACCCGTCCGACCCCTGGACACGCCACCGACGACGGCGGATCGTGGCCACATGGGCGATGTCATCGCACTGCCGCTGCCCGGAGCGGTCGCGCTGCCCGACGTCCGCGGCGAGCGGCGGGCCCTGCAGGTCACGTGGCACGAGCGGGACCAGGTGGTGGTCCTCAGCATCTGGCGCATGGGGAGCTGCGTCGCAACGGTCCACCTTGCCCCGGGGGAGGCGGCCGCGCTCATCGGCGCCCTGGCTGACGGCCTCGCGGGCTCCCCGCGCCTCTGACCCGCCGCCGGTGGACGGCCCGGGCGGCGCGCGCGTCAGGCCTGATGGCCACCCATTCCCCGCACGCATGCCGCGCGCCCGGACCGGGCGTGCACCGGTGCCCCCGGAGGGACTCGAACCCTCATGCCTCGCGGCGCTCGATTTTGAGTCGAGTGCGTCTGCCAGTTCCGCCACGGGGGCCGCCTGGAGAGCCTAGCGCCGCGCAGGCCGGGCGTTGTCGCGGGATCCGCCCGGCGCGCGGGCGGACGGAAGTTCCGAGGTCAGCGGTCCGCCGTTAGGCTACGGACGTGACCGAGACCGACGCCCAGTCCCCGACCGAGCCCGAGGAGACGCCCAGCGCCGCCGAGTCTTCCGAGAAGGCCCCGAAGCGCCCGGCGCGCCGGGCCGTCGTGGTCGAGGACGAGGCGCTCATCCGCATGGATGTCGTGGAGACCCTCCGTGAGGCGGGTTTCGACGTCGTCGGGGAGGCGGGTGACGGCGAGGCCGGCGTGCGGATCGCCACGGAGCTGCGTCCCGACGTCGTCGTGATGGACGTGAAGATGCCGGTCATGGACGGCATCACGGCCGCCGAGAAGATCGTCAAGGAGCGCGCCTCCGCTGTCGTTCTGCTCACGGCGTTCTCGCAGACCGAGCTGGTCGAGCGCGCGCGCGACGCCGGTGCGATGGCGTATGTCATCAAGCCGTTCACGCCGGCGGACCTGCTGCCGGCCGTCGAGATCGCGATCTCCCGGTACAGCGAGATCTCGGCCCTCGAGGCCGAGGTTGCGGACCTTGCCGAGCGTTTCGAGACCCGCAAGCGCGTGGACCGCGCCAAGGGCCTGCTCATGACGAAGATGGGCCTGACCGAGCCGGACGCCTTCCGGTGGATCCAGAAGACCTCCATGGATCGGCGCCTCACCATGCGCGAGGTCGCCGACGCCGTGATCGAGCAGGTCGGCGGCGGGGCCTGACCTGCTCTGCAGCCCTCGGGGCGCACTTCTGACACGCCCGTAACACGCGGCAGTGGCCGCGCAGCACCCTCGACACGGCCGGGACACGTCCCGGCAACCGACGGCTCGTACGGTCCGGAGATCACCTCCGGACCGGAGCATCGGCGTCGGCCCGGAGGCTCCCTCGGACCTCGGTGAAGGGTGCCCCATGATGAGATCGACCACCCCCCTGCGCGCTGCCGCTCTCCTCGGCGCGGCCGCCCTGGCGCTGAGCGCCTGCTCCACCGACGACGACCCTGCGACGGACGCGACGTCGGGCGCCGGCGACCCCCTGGTCGTCGGCACGCTGCTCCCCGAGACCGGCTCGCTCGCGTTCCTCGGGCCGCCTGAGGTGGCTGGCGTCACGCTCGCCGTCCAGGAGATCAACGAGGCGGGCGGTGTCCTGGGCACCGACGTGGAGCTGGTCTCGGCGGACTCCTCCGACGCCGATCACGCTGACGTCGCGCCGCAGTCCTGGTCCGATCTGCAGAGCCAGGGCGTCTCCGCAGTGATCGGCGCGGCGTCGTCGTCGGTGACCAAGCTCGTCGTCGACGACATCGCGAACTCCGAGACGGTGATGGTCTCGCCGGCCAACACCGCGACCTCGCTGTCCGGCTACAGCCCGTACTACTTCCGGACCGCGCCGCCGGACACGGTGCAGGGCTCGGCGCTGGGCAACCTCATCGTCGCGGACGGCGTGACGGACCTCGGCATCCTCGCGTTCAACGAGGAGTACGGCACGTCCCTGCGCGACGTCATCTCGTCGACGGTCGAGGCGGCGGGCGTCACGGTCACCTACGGGAAGCCCGGGCAGGAGTTCGACCCGACCGCGGCCTCGTTCGCCGACGCAGTGACGAGCGTGCTGGCGACGCACCCGCAGGCGATCGCCCTGATCGCCTTCGACCAGACGAAGTCGATCGTGCCGGAGCTCGTGGCCCAGGGCTTCACCGGCTCGCTGTACATGGTGGACGGCAACACCGCGGACTACTCCGCCGACTTCGACCCGGGGACGCTGGCCGGCCTGCACACGCAGGGCACGATCCCCGGGGCATACCCCGACGAGGCGTTCAAGGAGCGGCTCCTGGGCGTCAACCCCGACCTCGACGACTTCTCCTACGCGGCCGAGTCGTACGACGCGACGGTGCTCGTCGCCCTCGCGGCCGTCAAGGGCGGTGCCACGGACGGCCCGACGGTCCAGGCCGCCATGGCGTCCGTCTCGGGCGCCGACGGCGGTACCGAGTGCACGGGCTTCGCGGCCTGCGCCGAGCTCCTGGCGGCGGGCGAGGACATCGACTACTCCGCGGTGTCCGGCGCCGGTCCGTTCAACGATGCCAACGACCCGTCGTCGGCCTTCATTGGCATCTACCAGTACGGCGACGACAACGCCTACGCCTGGGTGAAGGCGGTCGAGGGCAAGGCCTGACCCGCCGAGCGAGAGGGCCCCGCCGGTCGACCGGCGGGGCCCTCGTACGTGCGGCGGGCCGCCTCAGGGCGTGCGCTGCCCAGGCCCGGCGGTGCCAGCGGCCTCGACGTCGGCGGCGAGCGTGCCCAGGTAGAGCTCGACGACCTTCGGGTCGTTCATGAGCTCCCGGCCGGGGCCGGAGTAGGCGTTGGTGCCTTGGTCGAGCACGTATGCCCGGTCGCAGATCTGCAGTGCGCGGCGCGCGTTCTGCTCGACGATGACCACCGAGACGCCCGACCGGTTGATGCGCCGCGTGCGCAGGAAGGTCTCGTCCTGGCGCACGGGCGACAGCCCCGCCGACGGCTCGTCGAGGAGGAGCACGGACGGCTCCATCATGAGTGCACGGGCCATGGCGACCATCTGGCGCTCACCCCCCGACAGCGAGCCGGCGCGCTGCGACCGGCGCTCTCCGAGCGTCGGGAAGAGGTCAACAACGCGTTCGAAGCGGGACCGGAACTCCCGGGCCGCCTGGAAGGCACCCATCTGGAGGTTCTCCTCGACGGTCAGGGACGGGAAGACGTTGTTGGTCTGCGGCACGAAGCC
The DNA here is from genome assembly GCA_963807045.1 of uncultured Actinomycetota bacterium. GTDB lineage: Bacteria > Actinomycetota > Actinomycetes > Actinomycetales > Cellulomonadaceae > Actinotalea. The sequence goes on from CAWDZL010000003.1 coordinate 197,617, forward strand.
GACGCCGCGCCGCACGAGCCGGTCGGCCCGCAGGTTGGTGATCTCCTCGCCGCGCAGCGTCACGCGCCCGGAGCGGATCGGGACGAGCCCGAAGAGCGCCTTGAGGAGCGTGGACTTACCGGCGCCGTTGGGCCCGATGATGCCGACGAGCTCGCCCGGGTGGAGGACGAGGTCGCACCCGCCGAGGATGTCGACCCCGGGCACGTAGCCGGCGACGACGTCGCGCGCTTCCAGGAGCGGCGTGCCGGCGGGCGCACCACGGTGCGTGGCGGCGTCGGTGGTGGTCGTCGCGGTGGTCATGTGTCCTCCTTGGTCCGGGCGCCGCCCGGCACGACGTCGGCCAGGGTGTCGTCGTCGAGCAGCGCGTCGTCCCCGAGGTCGGTGTCGTGGTGGGCGCCGAGGTAGGCGTCGACGACGGCCTGGTCGGCCATGATCGTGGCGGGCGGCCCCTCGGCGACGATGCGGCCCTCCGCCATCACCACCACCCAGTCGGAGATGTGCCGGACCATGTGCATGTCGTGCTCGACGAAGACCACCGTCGTGCCGTCCTCGCGGAGGTCCTGGATGTGCCCGAGCAGCGACTGGGTGAGCGCCGGGTTGACGCCCGCCATCGGCTCGTCGAGCATCACCGCGGTCGGGCGCGTCATGAGGGCGCGCGCCATCTCCAGGAGCTTGCGCTGGCCGCCCGAGAGGCTTCCGGCCAGGTCGTCCTTCTTGGCGTCGAGCCGGAAGCGCGCGAGGAGCTCCTCGGCCTGCGCCGTGATCTGTGCCTCCCGGGCTCGCCACAGCGGCGGGACGAGGGCGGTCAGCATGTTCTCGCCCCGGTCGTGCGCCGCGCCCAGTCGCATGTTGTCGAGCACGGTCATCCGGGCGAGGGCCTTGGTCAGCTGGAAGGTCCGCACCATCCCGGCGCGTGCGACACGGGCGGCGGGTACGCGTGCCAGCGGGCGCCCGTCGAACGACCACGTGCCGGAGTCGGGGACGTCGAACCCCGTGAGCAGGTTGAAGAGCGTCGTCTTGCCGGCGCCGTTGGGCCCGATGAGCGCGGTGATCGCACCCCGCTGGATCTCGAGGTGGTCGACGTCGACGGCGGTCATCCCGCCGAAGCGGCGCGTCACATGGTCGGCGACGATCAGGGCGTCCGGCTTGACCGCACCGGGGACGCGCGGCACGGCCGCGAGGTCCTTGGTCATCCGGTCCTTCTGCAGGCGCACACGCGCGTCATCGGCCATCAAGGGCCACCACCTTCCGGTCACCGAGCAGCCCCTGCGGGCGGAAGATCACCAGGACCATGAGGGTGACGCCCACGAGGACCCACGAGATGGCCTCTGCCTGCGTCCCGGTGAGGGCGTCGGTGGGCAGATCCCGCAACGTGGACTTGACGAGCATCAGCACCGTCCACAGGAGGACCGAGCCGAGCACAGGCCCGAAGATCGTCGCGGCGCCGCCGAGCAGGAGGATCGTCCAGACGTTGAACGTGAGCGTGCGTCCCAGGGCGTCCGCCTGGACCGCCGAGGGCAGGACGTAGAGGATCCCGCCGAGGGCGCCGAGGCCGCCGCCCAGCACGAGCGCCTGCATCTTGTACGCGTAGACGTTCTTCCCGAGCGCCCGGACGGCGTCTTCGTCTTCCCGGATGCCCGCGAGCACGCGGCCCCAGGGGCTGCGCATCCAGCGCCACACGAGGGCGGCCGCCACGGCGACGAGCACCCAGCCCACGATGCGGAGCCACCAGCTGTTGGAGAGGCAGTTCGAGTAGGTGAAGGGTCCGATGGTCGTGGAGCCGGACGGGAACGGGCACAGGTCCTGGAACGTGCCCTTGAAGGCGTTGCCCGCGATGCCGGCGTTGCCGCCCGTGATGTCCGTCAGCGACGAGGACCGGACGCCGAGGCGCGCGATTTCCGCGGCCGCGATCGTCACGATCGCGAGGTAGTCGCCCCGCAGCTTCAGGGTCGGGATCCCGAGCACGACGGCGAAGACGACGGCTGCGCCCAGGCCGGCGAGGACGGCCGCGCCGATGCTCCATCCGCTCGTCGTCGCGACCGCGAAGCCGTAGGCGCCCATGAGCATGAACCCCGCCTGGCCCATGTTCACGAGGCCCGTCATGCCGAAGTGCACGTTCAGTCCGATCGCGGCCAGCGCGTACGCCGCGGTGGCCGGTGCGAAGGCCTCGCCGGCGACGTTGGTGAGGATGCGTGCCCAGTCCATGTGCGTCTCCCTCGGTCAGCCGATCCGCTCGCGCCGGCCGAGGATTCCCTGCGGCCGTACGAGAAGGACGAGGATCAAGATCAGGAGGGCGGCCGCGAAGCGCATGTCCGACGGGATGACGAGGCTCGCCATCTCCGAGACGATGCCGATCACGAGCGAGCCGACCAGCGCGCCGAATGCTGTCCCGAGGCCGCCGAGCGTCACGGCGGCGAACATGAGGAGCAGGATCGTGCCGCCCATGTTCCAGGTTGTCGCCTGGAAGTAGAGGCCGGTGAGGACGCCCCCGAGCGCCGCGAGGGCCGTCGCTCCGACCCACACCGTGCGGATCACGCGCTCGACGCCGATTCCCGACGCTGCAGCGAGTGCGGGGTTGTCGGAGACGGCACGCGCCGCCCGGCCTGTCCTGGTGAACAGCAGGGCGGCGGCGACGCCCGCGAGCACGACGAGCGCGACGACGGCCGAGGTGAGTGTCTGCGCCGAGAGGACGACGGGGCCCAGGTGGACGGGGGAGGAGGACCTGGTCTCGATGCGGAGCCGGCCGCCGCCCAGGAAGAGCTGGAACAGGTACTGCAGCGCCATCGACAGGCCGATCGTCACGATCATCTGCTGCGTCGTGCCCACCCGGCGTCGGCGTAGAGGTCGCCAGATCGCCGCGTCCTGGAGCCAGCCGCTGGCTCCGCCGACGACGACCGCCGCGATGGCGGCGGCCGGCAGCGGGACGCCGCCGAGGCGGGCCAGGACGTAGGCGACGACGGCGCCGAGGGTCACCTGCTCGCCGTGGGAGAAGCTCGACAGCCCGGTCGTGCCGTAGACGAGCGAGAGGCCGACGGAGGCGAGGGCGAGCAGGAGCCCGAACACGATCCCGTTGGCGAGCTGCTGTGCGACGCGGTTGCCCCCGGCGCTCTGGGTCGCGGCGCTGTCGGCGTCCGGCTCGGCCACGTCGCCCGTGGGGGTCTCGGGCGCCGAGGTGGCGCCGGTCTCGCCCGGCGCGGGGGTGCCGGCCGCGGCGTCCGGGGCGGCGAGCGGGAAGAGCGCGCCGGCGCTGGACCCGAGGGCGACCGTGACGGTGCGCGAGGTCGTGGTGGGGTCGCGCAGCGTCACACCGCCCGGCAGTGACGACGGGTCGATGGCCACGGTGTAGTCGCCGGCCGCCGGGACGCCGACCGCCCAGCGGCCTTCGGCGTCGGTCGCCACGGTCGCGGTGCCGGCGGGTCCGGAGACCTCCAGCGCCGCGCCGACGACCGGACCGCCGGCAGGGTCGCGGACCGTTCCGGCGACGCAGCCGACGTCGGGGCCAGGTGTGCAGGCACCCGGGGTGAGCTCGGCTGCGGCGGGCGAGGCGACGGCCACCAGCAGGCCGACGGCGAGCAGCGGCACCACGACTCGGCCTGGGCGCACGGGCGACCTCCGGGGGCTCGCGCCGTCGGTCGACGGCGGGGTGCGGCGAGGATGGCAGTCGGCGGTGTCGGGCACGTTTCCGGCGTTCGACGGCGGTGCTACGGCTCGCTCGGGCGGCTGGGAGCGCTGCCGTGACCGTCGAACGGCCGTGGGCGAGACGTCCGGATTGCCCAGAAGGTATGAATTCGCCCGAGCGGCCTTCCGTTCCGTGGCCCGGGCGGGCTATGGTCGCGGAAGTCCCCGAGGCCGCGGTCGTGCGGCCTGGTCCCATCGGTCGAAGGAGGCAGTCAGGTGCGTCCAGGCATCGAGGTCCGATCGGTTCGACCCGGGGACATGGACAGCCTCGTTGACCTCTGCCTCACCGCCCGCCGGGAGACGTGGGCGGGCCCTCAGGTCTGCAGCTCCGAGGCGTCGACGGTGTCCGCCCAGCTGGGCGCACTCGCGGGCCTGAGCGGCGGTACGGTGCTCGTCGCGCTGTGCGACGACGACGTCGTGGGCGTCCTCCTCGGGCGTGTCGTCGGCCCCAGCATCTTCACGGACCAGGTGAGCCTCGCGGTCGAGGCCGTGTACGTCGACCCCCACCACCGGCGCAAGGGTGTCGGTCATGCGCTCATGCTGGTGGCGGTCGAGCTGGCGGTGGTGGCCGGCGCGGAGCAGGTTTTCGCGGCCCCCATCCCCGGCGCGCGGGGGATGCAGCGCTTCTTCGTCCGGCTGGGCTTCGTGCCGGCCGCCGCCCACCGCGTCATCCCGACGGCGACGCTCCACCGCAAGCTGACGGCGGACGCGCAGGCGCGGACGGGCCTACGTCCCATCGACGAGGTGATCGCGCGCCGTCGGCAGACCCGCGGCGACGTGCACCTCGATCAGACCCCCGAGCGTGGTTCGATCACGAGGCACGTGAGCCGTGCGGTGCACACCCGGCGGCCGCTGGAGTCCTCGAGCACGATCTCGTAGGTCGCGGCCGTCGACCCCAGGTGCACGGCGGTGGCCGTCCCGGTCACGACGCCGTCCCGCACGCCGCGGTGGTGCGTGGCGCTCACCTCGATACCCACGGCGTGCCGACCTGGACCCGCGTGCAGGGCCGCCGCGCAGGACCCGAGGGTCTCCGCGAGCACCACCGACGCGCCCCCGTGAAGGAGGCCGTACGGCTGGGTGTTGCCGGCCACCGGCATGGTGCCGACGACGCGTTCCGCCGTCGCCTCCGTCACCTCGATCCCCATCCGCTGCGCGAGGGTGCCTGCCCCCGCGGCGCGCAGGGCGTCGGCGGCGTCGGCGGCGGGACGTTCGGTGTCGCTGTCGGTCATGGCGGCTAGGTTGGCACCCGTGACGGACCTGGCGCGACCTCGCCCCCTCCTGCTCCTCGTGGACGGGCACTCCATGGCCTACCGGGCGTTCTTCGCCCTGCCTGCGGAGAACTTCTCGACCTCCACGGGGCAGGTCACCAATGCGGTGTACGGCTTCACGTCGATGCTCGCCAACCTGCTGCGTGACGAGCAGCCCACCCACGTGGGCGTGGCGTTCGACGTCGGGCGGACGACGTTCCGGACGGAGCGCTACCCGGAGTACAAGGCGACCCGGGACGCGACGCCGCCGGAGTTCATCGGCCAGGTGCCCCTGATCAAGGAGATCCTCGCGACGCTCCGCATCTCGACGGTCGAGCGCGAGAACTACGAGGCCGACGACGTGATCGCGACGCTGACGACCCGTGCTGTCGCGGCGGGCATGTCGGTGCTGGTCTGCACGGGCGACCGGGATGCGCTGCAGCTCGTCAGCGACGACGTGACGGTGCTCTACCCGCGCAAGGGCGTATCCGACCTGGTCCGCTTCACACCCGCCGCGGTGGAGGAGAAGTACGGCGTGCCACCGCGGTCGTACCCCGACCTCGCGGCACTTGTCGGCGAGTCCAGCGACAACCTGCCGGGCGTGCCCGGAGTCGGGCCGAAGACGGCCGCGAAGTGGATCGGGCTGTACGGCGGTCTTGAGGGCATCCTCGGCGCGGCGGGGGAGATCAGCGGCAAGGCCGGCGAGAGCCTGCGCGCCAACCTGGCTCAGGTGCGTCTCAACCGCGAGCTCAACGCCCCGGTCGTGGACCTCGAGCTCGGGGTTGACGTGGCCGACCTGGCTGCGCGGGCATGGGACCGCGAAGCGATGCACCGGGTCTTCGACGCGCTCGAGTTCCGCACCCTGCGTGAGCGTCTCCTCGCCATGGTCCCGGAGGACGTGGGGGAGGCGGACGGCTTCGACCTCGAGGTGCTCGAGCCCGCCGCCGGGGAGCTGGGGGCGTGGCTGGCGTCGCACGGTGAGCGACTGCTGGCCCTCGAGGTGGCGGGGCGGCCGACGCCGGGCCGCGGGGATGCCTGGACGCTCGCCGTCGCCGACGGCGGGACGTCCGCGGTGACGGTGGATCTGGCCGAGCTCGGCCCCGCCGACGAGGCGGCCCTCGCCGCGTGGCTCGCCGACCCGGCCCGGCGCAAGTCGCTCCATGGTGCGAAGCAGGCCTGGCACGCGCTGGACGGGCGCGGGCTCCCGCTCGACGGCGTCGAGTTCGACACCCTGCTGGCCGCATATCTGTGCCACCCCGACCAGCGCTCGTTCGACCTGGCCGACCTCGCTGTTCGGCACCTGCACCGCGAGCTGCGCACCACGGCGGCCGACGACGACGCGCAGGGGGCCTTCGACCTGGACCTCGACGGCGGGCCCGACCGCTCGACAGCGATCCGTGCGGCGGCCGTCGCGGAGCTCACGGACGTGCTCAGCGGTGAGCTGGTGGACCGCGGGGCGGCAGGGCTTCTGGCGGACGTCGAGCTTCCCGCTGGTGGGGATCCTCGCCGCGATGGAGCGGACCGGGATCGCCGTCGACGTGGACCGGCTGACGGCGCTCGAGCGCGACTTCGCCCAGGCCGTGGCGGATGCCGCTGCCGAGGCCTACGCCGTGATCGACCGCGAGGTGAACCTCGGGTCCCCGAAGCAGCTGCAGGAGATCCTGTTCGACCAGCTCGGCATGCCGAAGACCAAGAAGATCAAGACCGGCTACACCACCGACGCCGCGGCGCTCGGCGAGCTCTTCGAGCGGACGCAGCACCCGTTCCTGGCCCACCTCCTGGCGCACCGGGACGCCTCGCGGCTCCGTCAGACCGTCGAGGGTCTCCTGCGCTCGGTGGCGGACGACGGGCGCGTGCACACCACGTACGTGCAGACCATCGCGGCGACCGGTCGGCTGTCGTCGACCGACCCGAACCTGCAGAACATCCCCATCCGGACGGAGGCGGGCCGGCGGATCCGGGAGGCGTTCGTCGTCGGGCCGGGCTACGAGACGTTGCTCACGGCCGACTACAGCCAGATCGAGATGCGGATCATGGCGCACCTCTCGGGCGACGCCGGGCTGATCGAGGCGTTCCGGTCAGGGGAGGACCTGCACAGCTACGTGGCATCCCGCGTGTTCGGTGTTCCGACGGACGAGGTCAGCGCGGCCCAGCGGTCGAAGATCAAGGCGATGTCGTACGGCCTCGCGTACGGTCTGTCCGCGTTCGGCCTCTCGAAGCAGCTCTCGATTTCTGTCGGCGAGGCGAACGGGCTGATGGAGGACTACTTCGACCGTTTCGGCGGCGTGCGGACGTACCTCTCGGGCATCGTCGACGAGGCCCGGCGCACCGGCTACACGGCGACGATCCTCGGACGACGGCGCTACCTCCCGGACCTGACAAGCGACAACCGGCAGCGTCGCGAGATGGCGGAGCGGATGGCCCTCAACGCTCCGATCCAGGGCAGTGCGGCCGACCTCATCAAGGTCGCCATGCTCGGCGTCGCGCAGGGTCTGGCAGCGGGCGGCCTCCGCTCGCGGATGCTGCTCCAGGTGCACGACGAGCTCGTGCTGGAGGTCGCGCCGGGGGAGCGCGACGCGGTCGAGTCCCTCGTGCGTGCGGAGATGGGCGCCGCGGGAGACCTGGCCGTGCCGCTGGATGTCTCGGTGGGGACGGGTCGGAGCTGGCACGAGGCGGGCCACTGACGTAAACCTGGCAGGGGCCGGGGAAAACTAGCGCGTTCGGGTGATCTCGGTCACACTCGCACCTTCGGTGGCGAGGAGGCCGCCGACCGACACACCCGGAGGCAGCATGTCCGAGGTCCTTCAGAGTCCGGAGACCGAGACCGACTACCAGCGTGTCCAGCGCTCGGCGGAGTTCCAGGCGCTCCGTTCCCGCTTCCGCCGGTTCGTCTTCCCGATGACGGCGTTCTTCCTCGCCTGGTACCTGCTCTACGTCCTCCTGGCCGCCTACGCGCACGACTTCATGAGCATCCGCGTCACCGGCACGATCACGGTCGGCCTTCTCCTCGGCCTCGGCCAGTTCGTGACGACCTTCGCCATCACGATGATCTACGCGCGCTGGGCCAACCGACGCCAGGACGCCGTGGCCGAGCAGCTCCGTGAGCACATCGAGGCCGGTGAGCTGCGGTGATGCCGGCCGCCGTCACGGCCCCGGACCGGGTCGGGTCGCCCACCGTCAACGTCGCCATCTTCGCGGCCTTCGTGGTGGTGACGCTCGTCATCGTGTTCCGCGCGTCGCGGAACAACAAGACGGCTGCCGACTACTACGCGGCCGGTCGGTCGTTCACCGGCCCGCAGAACGGCACCGCCATCGCAGGGGACTACCTCTCCGCCGCGAGCTTCCTCGGCATCGCCGGCGCCATCGCGATCAACGGCTACGACGGCTTCCTCTACTCCATCGGCTTCCTGGTCGCCTGGCTTGTGGCACTCCTGCTCGTCGCCGAGCTCTTGCGCAACACCGGTCGGTTCACGATGGCGGACGTCCTGTCGTTCCGGCTCAAGCAGCGCCCCGTGCGCATGGCCGCCGCGATCGCCACGCTCGCGGTGGTGTTCTTCTACCTCCTCGCGCAGATGGCAGGGGCCGGTGGCCTCGTCGCGCTGCTTCTCGGCGTCGACGGCACGGCGGCCCAGGGACTCGTGATCGCCGTCGTGGGCGCGCTGATGATCCTCTACGTTCTCGTGGGCGGCATGAAGGGCACCACCTGGGTGCAGATCGTCAAGGCGGTCCTGCTCATGGTCGGCGCCGCGGTGATGGCCGTGTGGGTGCTGAGCAAGGTCGGCTTCGACCTCTCGGATCTGCTCCAGGGCGCGGTCGACAGGGGCGGCGAGACGGGCGCGGCACTGATCGAGCCCGGCAAGCAGTACGGAGTCTCCGCGCTGACCCGGGTCGATCTCCTGTCGCTCGCCCTGGCCCTGGTGCTCGGCACGGCCGGGCTGCCGCACGTCCTCATGCGCTTCTACACCGTTCCGACGGGCCAGGAGGCGCGCCGGTCGGTGGTCTGGGCCATCTGGCTGATCGGCATCTTCTACCTGATCACGCTGGTGCTCGGCTACGGCGCCGGCGCCCTCGTCGGCCCCGACGCCATCAAGGCCGCGCCAGGGGGCGTCAACTCGGCCGCCCCGCTCCTGGCGTACGAGCTCGGGGGCGTGCTGCTCCTCGGCTTCATCTCAGCGGTCGCCTTCGCGACGATCCTGGCGGTGGTGGCTGGCCTGACGATCACGGCCGCTGCCACGTTCGCCCACGACATCTACGCGAACGTGATCAAGCACGGCGAGGTCAACCCGGACGGGGAGGTCCGCGTCGCGCGCATCACGGTCGTCGCGATCGGGCTCCTGGCGATCGTCGGCGGCATCTTCGCCAACGGCCAGAACATCGCGTTCCTCGTCGCCCTGGCCTTCGCCGTGGCGGCGAGCGCGAACCTGCCGACGATCCTCTTCTCGCTGTTCTGGCGGCGCTTCAACACCTCCGGGGCGCTCTGGAGCATGTATGGCGGGCTGATCTCGTGCGTGGTGCTGATCGCGTTCTCGCCGGTGGTCTCCGGGAAGGTGGACCCGGTGACGGGCGCCAGCCTGTCGATGATCAAGGACACGTCGGTGGACTTCGCGATCTTCCCGCTGTCCAACCCCGGCATCGTCTCGATCCCGCTCGCCTTCCTGCTGGGCATCGTCGGCACGCTGCTGAGCAAGGAGCGGCCCGACGCCGAGCGGTTCGCCCAGATGGAGGTCCGGTCGCTCACCGGTGCGGGTTCGGAGAAGGCCGTCACGCACTGACGGCCACTGGCCTGCCGGGCCCCACCGTCGTCATGGGCGGTCCAGCCGGCAGACGAAGATCGCGGTCCCGGGCAGCAGCGCCCCGCGGACCGGGCCCCAGCCGCCCCAGGTGCGGTCGTGCCCCTCGGGCCACTCCGGCTCCACGAGCGCCTCCAGCCGAAAGCCTGCGGCGACGACCTCGGCGACGTGGTCGCCGAGGGTCCGGTGGTGCTCGGCGTACGTAAGCCGACCGGCGTCGTCGGACTCGACATAGGGACGACGGTCGAAGTACGAGCGGGTGGCGCGCAGACCGTGTTCGGACGGGTCGTCCGGGAACGCCCACCGCAGCGGGTGCGTCACGGCGAACACCCAGCGGCCCCCGGGTGCGAGCACGCGCGCCACCTCGGCGTGGACGCGACCTGCGTCGGCGACGAACGGGATCGCGCCGAATGCCGTGAAAGCCACGTCGAAGGACTCGTCGCCGAAGGGCAAGGCCCGCGCGTCGGCCACCAGCATCGGGACCCGCGTGCCGAGCGCCGCGTCGATGCGGCGCCCCTCGGCGAGCATCCCGGCCGACACGTCGGTGGCGACCGCCTCGGCACCGTGCGCCGTCAGCCACCGCGTGCACTGGGCGGCACCCGCCCCGATCTCCAGCACCCGGCGTCCGACGACGTCGCCGAGCAGACCGGCGTCCGCCTCGCGCAGCCCCTCGGGGCACCAGCAGAAGTCCGCCGGGCCGAGGAACTCGCCGTGCTCGGCGAGGTAGTCCGCCGCGTTCGCGTCCCACCACGTCCTGCCGGCGGCGCCCGTGTCGCGCACGTCCGAGAAGCCGGCGAACGACGCCGGGAGGTCTGCCATGGATGCTCCTTGGTGGCGATCGGGTTGGCCCTGGGGACGGGGCGACTGCCCGGGCCCAGGTCCCGGCCGGTCCCGACCGGTCTGACCTAGTGTGGACGCCGAGCGCTCGGGTCGCCTCGACCCGGAAACGAAGGAGAGCACGTGCGTATCGGACTTCTCACGGGCGGGGGCGACTGCCCGGGCCTGAACGCGGCCATCCGCGCCCTCGTCAAGCATGGCGTGGGGACGCACGGTCACACGATCGTGGGCTTCCGCAACGGCTGGCGCGGCGTCGTTGACGGCGATGTCGTGCAGCTCGACCGCTCGAGCATCCGCAACGTCCTGCCGCTGGGCGGCACGCTGCTCGGCACCGCACGCTTCCACCCGCACCAGAACGACGGCGGCATCGACGCCGTCCTCGGCACGATCGAGGCGGAGCGGCTCGACGCCCTCGTCTGCATCGGCGGCGACGGCACGCTGCATGCCGCGAGCAAGGTCGCCGAGGCGGGCGTGCCCGTCGTCGCGATCCCGAAGACCATCGACAACGACGTGTGGGGGACCGACCTGTCGATCGGCTTCCACACGGCGGTCAACATCGCCACGGAGGCGATCGACCGTGTGCACACGACGGCGGAGAGCCACAACCGCGTCATGGTCGTGGAGGTCATGGGGCGGCACGCGGGCTGGATCGCCGTGAACGCGGGGATCGCTGGCGGCGCGGAGATCGTGCTGGCGCCGGAGGAGCCGTTCGACATCGAGCAGGTGGTGAAGTTCCTCAAGCACCGGCACCGTGCGCACGCCTCGTTCTCGATCGTCGTCGTCGCCGAGGGCGCCGTCCCGCGCGACGGCAGCGGTATGGACTACCAGACACAGGTGGGGCCGTTCGGCGAGATCATCGCCGGCGCCATCAGCGAGGTCGTCGCGCATGAGATCGAGCAGCGCACGGGCTTCGAGACCCGCGTGACGATCCTCGGGCACGTCCAGCGCGGCGGGTCGCCGACACCGACCGACCGCATCCTGGGCAGCCGGTTCGGGGTCGCCGCGATGGACGCCGTCACCGCGGGGGAGTCGGGTGTCATGACCGCGCTGCACGGCGAGCGGGTCGTGACCGTTCCTCTGGCGGAGATCGCCGGCAAGGTGAAGATGGTGCCGGAGGAGCTGCTGCGCGCGGTGCGCGTCCTGGCCTGACGAGGCATCCTCCCCGTCGGCTTTGACCGGGCTTCGGCGCGCCCATAAGATGGCGGGCGGTGTAGCACGTCTCGCGTCAGGTTCACCCCGGCTCGGGCCTTCCCCTGTGCTGTGTCCTCGGTCTGACGTGTCCGTGGTCCTGCGCAGCGCTGCACCCATCGCACAACCACCCTGTCCGCACTACTCCTTGTCCGCATCGGAGCTCACACCTCAATGACCATCTCCACCACCCGGCCGACGGCGCCGCAGGTCGCGATCAACGACATCGGCTCGAGCGAGGATCTGCTCGCCGCGATCGACGCGACCATCAAGTACTTCAACGACGGCGACATCGTCGAGGGGACCATCGTCAAGGTCGACCGTGACGAGGTCCTCCTCGACATCGGCTACAAGACCGAGGGCGTCATCCCGTCCCGTGAGCTCTCGATCAAGCACGACATCGACCCCGACGAGGTGGTCAAGGTCGGTGACGTCGTCGAGGCGCTCGTCCTCCAGAAGGAGGACAAGGAGGGTCGTCTGATCCTGTCCAAGAAGCGCGCACAGTACGAGCGCGCCTGGGGCACGATCGAGAAGATCAAGGAGGAGGACGGCGTCGTCACCGGCACCGTCATCGAGGTCGTCAAGGGCGGCCTGATCCTCGACATCGGCCTGCGCGGCTTCCTCCCGGCCTCCCTCGTGGAGATGCGCCGGGTCCGCGACCTCCAGCCGTACGTCGGCAAGGAGATCGAGGCCAAGATCATCGAGCTCGACAAGAACCGGAACAACGTCGTCCTGTCGCGTCGTGCGTGGCTCGAGCAGACGCAGTCCGAGGTGCGTTCGACCTTCCTGCAGACGCTGCAGAAGGGCCAGGTCCGTCCCGGCGTCGTGTCGTCGATCGTCAACTTCGGTGCGTTCGTGGACCTCGGCGGTGTCGACGGTCTCGTGCACGTCTCCGAGCTGTCCTGGAAGCACATCGACCACCCGTCCGAGGTCGTCGAGGTCGGCCAGGAGGTCACTGTCGAGGTCCTGGACGTCGACTTCGACCGCGAGCGCGTCTCCCTGTCGCTGAAGGCGACGCAGGAGGACCCGTGGCAGGCATTCGCCCGCACGCACGCCATCGGCCAGGTCGTGCCCGGCAAGGTCACCAAGCTCGTCCCCTTCGGTGCGTTCGTGCGTGTCGAGGACGGCATCGAGGGCCTCGTGCACATCTCCGAGCTGGCGCAGCGTCACGTCGAGCTGCCTGAGCAGGTCGTCAACGTCGGCGACGAGACCTTCGTCAAGGTCATCGACATCGACCTCGAGCGCCGTCGCATCTCCCTCTCGCTGAAGCAGGCGAACGAGGGCGTCGACCCGAGCAGCGAGGACTTCGACCCTGCGCTCTACGGCATGGCCGCCGAGTACGACGAGAAGGGCAACTACAAGTACCCCGAGGGCTTCGACCCGGAGACGAACGAGTGGCTGCCGGGCTACGAGACCCAGCGGGAGGCGTGGGAGGCCCAGTACGCGTCCGCTCACGAGCGCTGGGAGGCCCACAAGAAGCAGGTCGCCGAGGCCATTCAGGCCGACGCCGACGCTGCCACCGCGCCGGGCGACGCCCCGAGCACCTACTCCTCGTCGGGCGACAGCGAGGCCACCGGCACGCTCGCGTCGGACGAGGCGCTCGCCGCGCTGCGGGAGAAGCTGACCGGCAACTGAGCTGACGACGAAGGGCCCGGTCCGTGACGGACCGGGCCCTTCGTCGTACCCGGCAAGGCTGCCCCAGCGGCCGTGATCCGGCCTACGCTGGTTCGATGGCGGTCCACGAGGAACAGCCGCACGACGGTACGAGACCGTTGCGCGTCGGCCTGACGGGGGGCATCGCCGCGGGCAAGTCCGCGGTGGCTGCGCGACTGAGGAAGCTCGGTGCGGGAGTGGTCGACCACGACGTCCTCGCGCGTGCGGTGGTGGCTCCCGGATCGCCGGGGCTCGCCGCCGTCGTGGCGGAGTTCGGCGACGTCGTCGACGTGCTCGGGCAGCTGGACCGCGGCGCCCTGGGAGCCCGTGTCTTCGGCGACGAGGCGGCGCTGGCGCGCCTGAACGGCATCGTGCATCCGCTCGTCCGCGAGGCGGCCGCCGTCGAGGAGGCGGCGGCGGTGGCCGCAGGCCACGACGTGGTGGTGCACGACGTGCCGCTGCTGGTCGAGACAGGTCAGGCCGGGCACTTCGACGTGGTGGTGGTGGTGGACGCCCCACCGGAGCTCCGTGTGACGCGACTGACCCGCGGGCGCGGCCTCACCCAGGAGCAGGCCTGGGACCGCCTCGCTGCGCAGACCGACGACGACGAGCGGCTGGAGGCGGCGGACGTGGTGCTGGACGGGTCAGGGACCCTCGCGGAGCCTCGCTGTGCAGGTGGACGCGCTCTGGGAGCGCTGGGCGGCCGCCTCGCGGCGCAGCGGTCAGCCCGCGTAGCGCGGCACGGCGGCGACGGGCACCGCCCCTGCGGCAGGCAAGACCACCACCGGGGTCACCGCGGCGAGGGTCGTGACGGTTCCACCAGCGCCCTCGACGCCGATCTCGGGCGGGTCGGTCGGGTCGCCCGAGCACGGCTCGAGGGCGACGAACCAGTGCACCCGGCCGGCGGCGACCCGTGCGTCATCGGCGGGGCTGGTGAGCACACCACCTGCGACGAGGGTGTCGACAAGGGCGCGCACCTCGGCGGTCCCGTACTTGTAGACGTCCACCTGGACCCCGCCCGTGCCGCACTCGGGCACGCCGCCGGGCAGGTACGTCTGGGGGAAGGTGGCGAAGCCGCGGAAGGGTCCGGGCATCGCCCAGGCCACCTGGATCGTCTGCGAGAGCTCGGCGTCGTCGTCCTGCGGGGAACTGTGCGCGGCGCTGGCGGGTACCAGCAGAACGGCCGCGAGCGCGGTCGAGAGGATTGTCCGCCTCATGAGGGATCTCCCAATTTAGCCGGGTGTGGACGTAGTTAAACATCGTGTTAACGAGAGCGCCAGGTTCCTCAGCTCAGATCGAGCCGGAGTTCACCCGTTCGGCCGCACCTGTCCCGCTCTGGCTGAGATGACCGGTGCGTCCGGCGCCCGTCCGGCGTGTCGGTGGCCGGACGTACCGTTGTGGGATGCGTCCCGTGACTGATCTGCAGCGCTCGACCACGCCGTTCGAGGTGGTCTCGGAGTACCGGCCCTCCGGTGACCAGCCGCAGGCCATCGAGGATCTCGCGCGCCGGATCCAGGCGGGGGAGAAGGATGTCGTGCTGCTCGGCGCAACGGGAACCGGCAAGTCGGCCACGACGGCGTGGCTCGTGGAGCGGTTGCAGCGCCCGACACTGGTGATGGCGCCGAACAAGACCCTTGCGGCACAGCTGGCGACCGAGTTCCGGGAGCTGCTGCCGAACAACGCGGTCGAGTACTTCGTCTCGTACTACGACTACTACCAGCCCGAGGCGTACATCGCCCAGACGGACACCTACATCGAGAAGGACTCGTCGATCAACGACGAGGTCGAGCGGCTCCGACACTCGGCGACGAACTCGCTGCTGACGCGACGCGACGTCGTGGTGGTCGCCTCCGTCTCCTGCATCTACGGCCTCGGGACGCCGCAGGAGTACGTGGACCGGATGGTGCCGCTCGCGGTCGGTGACGTGATCGAGCGGGACCAACTGCTCCGCCGCTTCGTCGCCATGCAGTACACGCGGAACGACATCGCATTCACGCGAGGCACGTTCCGGGTCCGCGGTGACACGGTGGAGATCATCCCGGTCTACGAGGAGCTCGCCATCCGGATCGAGTTCTTCGGCGACGAGGTGGAGGCCATCCACACGCTGCACCCGCTCACCGGCGATGTCGTGCGCGCGGAGCAGCAGGTCTTCCTCTTCCCGGCGTCGCACTACGTGGCCGGGCCGGAGCGGATGGAGAGAGCCACCCGCAGCATCGAGGCGGAGCTCGAGGGCCGGCTGGCGGAGCTGGAGGACCAGAACAAGCTGCTGGAGGCTCAGCGGCTGCGGATGCGGACCACCTACGACCTCGAGATGATGCGGCAGATCGGGTCGTGCTCCGGCATCGAGAACTACTCGCGTCACATCGACGGGCGGGGGCCCGGTACGCCGCCACACACGCTGCTGGACTACTTCCCCGAGGACTTCCTCCTCGTCATCGACGAGTCGCACGTGACGGTGCCGCAGATCGGTGCGATGTTCGAAGGGGACATGTCCCGCAAGCGGGCCCTCGTCGAGCACGGCTTCCGTCTGCCGAGCGCGATGGACAACCGGCCGCTGCGCTGGGAGGAGTTCGTCGAGCGCATCGGTCAGACCGTGTACCTGTCCGCGACTCCGGGTGCCTACGAGCTGGCCCAGTCGGACGGGGTGGTCGAGCAGATCATCCGGCCGACCGGCCTGGTCGACCCCCAGGTCGTGGTCAAGCCGACGCGTGGTCAGATCGACGACCTGCTGGAGGAGATCCGCACCCGCACCGACCGGGACGAGCGCGTGCTGGTCACCACGCTCACCAAGAAGATGGCTGAGGACCTCACGGACTACCTGCTCGAGAAGGGCGTCAAGGTCCAGTACCTGCACTCGGAGGTGGACACGCTCCGGCGCGTCGAGCTGCTGCGCGAGCTGCGGCTCGGGGTTGTCGACGTGCTGGTCGGCATCAACCTGCTGCGTGAGGGTCTCGACCTGCCCGAGGTCTCGCTGGTGAGCATCCTGGATGCCGACAAGGAGGGTTTCCTGCGCTCGGGCAGGTCGCTCATCCAGACGATCGGCCGCGCGGCGCGCAACGTCTCGGGTGAGGTGCACATGTACGCCGACACCGTCACGCCGTCGATGGCGCTGGCGATCGAGGAGACGACACGTCGGCGGGAGAGGCAGGTCGCGTACAACGTCGCGAACGGCATCGACCCCACTCCGCTGCGCAAGCGCATCGCGGACGTCACGGACATGCTCGCGCGAGAGGATCTGGACACCGCGGAGCTGCTCAAGGGCGGCTACCGCCAGCCGGCGAAGGCAGGCAAGAGGGGGGCGGGGCGCGCTCCGAGCCCCGAGCCGGAGCGGCGCGCGGGCGGTCTCTCGGAGGTTCCCGCGACGGAGCTCGCGGGCCTCATTCAAGAGCTCACCGACCAGATGCACGCGGCCGCGGCGGAGCTCCAGTTCGAGCTTGCGGCCCGGTTGCGGGACGAGATCTCGGGTCTCAAGCGTGAGTTGCGTCAGATGCAGGCGGCAACGCGATGATCTTGCACGGGCAAGAACACTCCGAACGGGTGACATTGCTGGAGTAATGGGGCGGAATCGGGCATAGTGGTCACGCGGTCACCATGTCCGACATCTCCCCTCGTAAGCAAGGACCCCCAATGCGTCATGCACGTGCGCTCGGAGCAGTCACCTTGGGCCTCAGCCTGGCCCTCGTCCCCACGGTCGCCGACGCGTGTGACCACCACGGCGGCCACGACGGCGGCCAGACGCAGCCCACGCGTCTGACGGCGACGTACATCTACCAGAAGGTCAGCGGCGGTCTCCCGGCCTCGTGGGAGAACTCGGGCCGCCAGTCGCTGATCTCGATCCGCGACGGCTGGGCCTGGCTCGACCACATCGACGTGGGCGCGCTGCCCGCCGGGGTGTGCGGCGACGGCTGGGCCATCCAGGAGGACATGATCGGGGGCATCGCTCGCGAGCAGGTGCCGACTGTCGTGGACCGCTCCACGGGCGAGGGCATCCTCGGCTGGCCTCCGCTGGTCAACGCGCGGCACGCGGACCTCTCGACCCTCGTCGACGTCCCCGACTGCAACCCGACCCCGCCGGTCGTGCCGACCCCGACGCCCACCCCCACGCCGACGCCGACCCCGCCGGTCGTGGTGCCGACGCCGACCCCGACTCCCACCACCCCGGCGCCGAAGCCTGAGACCGGCGTCCTGAGCGGCGGTGGCGTGGCCACCGCGAACGGCGGCACCGCCCCGGCAGCGACTCCCGTCGTCGTCAAGCCCGCCTTCGCCGGCTGACCGCTCGACCGCACGGCGCACCGCCGTCGGGACCACCGTCTTCGGTGGGCCCGGCGGCGGTGCCCTATTCTCGGCCCGAGGCAGGGCGCCGGCTCCACACGGGTCGACGTGCCCGTGAGGGCGGCCCTGAACCCCTCGTCCCACCGCACCGACCGCCCGCGTATCCGCGCGGGTGGGCTTCCGGTGCCTGACTGAACCGGAGGCCGGTCGAGATGGACGTGCCCGCCTGGATCTGGGTGGCGACCGTCGTCGGCGTCCTGGCGCTCATGGTCGTGGACTTCTACGCCCACATCCGCACACCGCATGAGCCGACGTTCCGCGAGGCGGCGGTCTGGTCGGCGGTCTACATCGCGATCGCCGTCCTGTTCGGCCTCGGGATGCTGGTGGCCTGCGGTCCCAGCCGGGGTGGCGAGTTCTTCGCCGGCTACGTGACCGAGTGGAGCCTCTCGGTCGACAACCTGTTCGTCTTCCTGATCATCATGACCAGGTTCGCCGTACCGCGGGCCTACCAGCAGAAGGTGCTGCTCGTCGGCATCGTCATCGCGCTGCTGCTGCGGGGGCTCTTCATCTGGGTCGGTGCGGCCGCCATCGCCGAGTACTCGTGGGTCTTCTACGTCTTCGGTGTCTTCCTCGTGTACACGGCCGTCCAGCTCGCGCGCGAGGACCACGACAGCGAGGCGCCCGCCGAGTACCACGAGAACCGGATGCTCCGGCTCGTGCGACGCGTCGTCCCGTCGACGCCGGAGTACCACGGCGACCGGGTCGTGGTGCGGCACGCGGGCCGGCTCCTGGCGACACCGATGCTGATCGTCATGGTGGCCATCGGTTCCACCGACGTGCTGTTCGCGCTCGACTCGATCCCGGCGATCTTCGGCCTCACGAAGTATGCGTACATCGTCTTCACCGCGAACGCGTTCGCCCTGTTCGGGCTCCGCCAGCTGTACTTCCTCCTCGGCGGCCTGCTGCAGCGGCTCGTCTACCTGTCCGAGGGCCTGTCGGTCATCCTGGCGTTCATCGGCGTGAAGCTGGTGCTCGAGGCTCTCCACACCAACGAGCTGCCCTTCGTCAACGGGGGCGACCCGATCTCGTGGGCGCCGGAGATCCCGATCTGGCTGTCGCTCGTCGTCATCGTCGTGACGCTCACGGGTGCCACGGTCGCGAGCCTCGTGGCGACCCGGCGTGGGGCCGACGTCGACGTGAGCCAGTCGCCGGAGGTCTGACGCCGTAGCCGTTCGCGGCCCGCACGGGCCGCCGGGGGCGCCATGTCGGTGGTCGGCGGCATGATGCCTGCTGTGGTACGCACCCGTGTGCCGGCGGCCGACGAGCAAGGGCGAGGTTCGAACACGTGTATGATGCGAGCGTGGATGCCTACCATGTCGGGGTGGACGACCGGCTGCGGATTCGTGGAGCGCGCGAGCACAACCTCCGCAACGTCGACCTCGACCTTCCCCGGGACAGCCTCGTCGTCTTCACCGGGCTCTCGGGGTCGGGCAAGTCGTCCCTCGCGTTCGACACGATCTTCGCGGAGGGCCAGCGCCGGTACGTGGAGTCGCTCTCGGCGTACGCGCGACAGTTCCTCGGCCAGATGGACAAGCCCGACGTCGACTTCATCGAGGGCTTGTCGCCGGCTGTCTCGATCGACCAGAAGTCGACCAGTCGCAACCCGCGTTCCACTGTCGGGACCATCACGGAGGTCTACGACTACCTGCGCCTCCTCTATGCGCGCGCCGGCACCCAGCACTGCCCGGTCTGCGGCGAGCAGGTGAGTCGGCAGACGCCGCAGCAGATCGTCGACCGCCTGCTCGAGCTGCCCGAGGGGACCCGCTACCAGGTGCTCGCGCCCGTCGTCCGTGGGCGCAAGGGCGAGTACGCGGACCTGTTCCGGGAGCTGCAGACGAAGGGCTTCGCGCGCGTGCGAGTTGACGGCGAGGTCGTGCAGCTGGCCGAGGCCCCGTCGCTGGAGAAGAAGCTCAAGCACACGATCGAGGTGGTGGTCGACCGGCTGGTCGCCCGGGACGGCGTCCAGCGCCGGTTGACGGACTCGGTCGAGACGGCACTCGGGCTCGCGAGCGGCCTGCTGCTCGTGGAGCTGGTCGACGCGGAGCCCAACGACCCTGGACGCGAGCGGCGGTTCTCCGAGCACCGCGCCTGCCCGAACGACCACGAGCTGACGCTGGACGACATCGAGCCGCGCACGTTCTCGTTCAACGCCCCGTACGGCGCATGCCCCGAGTGCTCCGGGATCGGGAGCCGCCTCGAGGTCGACCCGGACCTCGTGATCCCGGACGAGGACGCGACGCTCGCCGGGGGCGCTATCGCGCCGTGGTCGCAGACGTCGTCGGAGTACTTCGAACGAGTCCTCTCCGCCCTGGCGGAGGAGATGGGCTTCTCGATGACGGTGCCCTGGCGGGCCTTGCCGGAGCGGGCGAGGGAGTCGATCCTCTACGGCCGCGACCACAAGGTCCACGTCAAGTACCGCAACCGATGGGGCCGCGATCGCCAGTACTCGACGGGGTTCGAGGGCGTCATCTCCTTCATCGAGCGTCGGCACGCCGAGACGGAGTCGGACTGGTCCAAGGAGCGGTACGAGTCGTACATGCGGGAGGTGCCGTGTCCGGCGTGCGACGGCGCCCGTCTGAAGCCGGAGGTCCTCGCCGTCAAGGTGGGCGGCCGCTCGATCGCCGACGTCTGCCGTCTCTCGCTGCGCGACGCTCGCGGGTTCCTCGCGAAGCTTCGACCTGGGCGAGCGTGAGCGGGTCATCGCCGCGCAGGTGCTCAAGGAGATCCTGGCGCGGCTCGGCTTCCTGCTGGACGTCGGGCTGGACTATCTCTCGCTCGAGCGCGCCGCGGGCACGCTCTCCGGCGGTGAGGCACAGCGCATCCGCCTCGCCACCCAGATCGGCTCCGGCCTGGTGGGCGTCCTCTACGTGCTCGACGAACCCAGCATCGGTCTCCACCAGCGCGACAACCGGCGGCTCATCGAGACGCTCACCCGACTGCGGGACCTCGGCAACACGCTCATCGTGGTCGAGCACGACGAGGACACCATCCGGACCGCGGACTGGATCGTGGACATCGGGCCGGGCGCAGGCGAGCACGGCGGGCGGGTCGTGCACTCGGGGGACCTCGCAGGCCTGCTGCGATCGCCGGAGTCCGTGACAGGTGCGTACCTGTCGGGACGCCGGGAGATCGCGACGCCCACCGTGCGTCGTCCGGTCGACCCGGGGCGGATGCTCACGGTCGTCGGTGCCCGCGAGCACAACCTGCAGGGCATCGACGTGACCTTCCCACTGGGCTGCCTCGTGGCGGTCACCGGTGTCTCCGGCTCGGGCAAGTCGTCGCTGGTCAACGGAATCCTCTACCAGGTCCTGGCGAACGAGCTGAACGGGGCACGCCAGGCGCCGGGTCGGCATACGCGAGTGACCGGGCTCGAGCACCTCGACAAGGTCGTGCACGTCGACCAGGGGCCGATCGGGCGTACCCCACGCTCGAACCCGGCCACCTACACCGGTGTCTGGGACCACATGCGTCGACTGTTCGCCGAGACGACGGAGGCGAAGGTCCGGGGCTACGCCCCCGGTCGCTTCTCGTTCAACGTCAAGGGCGGTCGATGCGACGCGTGCTCCGGCGACGGCACGATCAAGATCGAGATGAACTTCCTGCCGGACGTGTACGTCCCATGCGAGGTGTGCCACGGCGCGCGCTACAACCGCGAGACGCTCGAGGTCCACTTCAAGGGCAAGACGGTGGCGGACGTCCTGGACATGCCGATCGAGGAGGCGGCCGAGTTCTTCGCGGCCGTCCCCGCGATCTCCCGCCATCTCAAGACGCTCGTCGACGTGGGGCTCGGGTACGTCCGCCTCGGACAGCCCGCACCGACCCTCTCCGGCGGCGAGGCCCAGCGTGTCAAGCTCGCGAGTGAGCTGCAGAAGCGCTCCAGTGGTCGCACGGTGTACGTGCTGGACGAGCCCACGACCGGGCTTCACTTCGAGGACATCAGCCGGCTGCTCGGCGTCCTGCAGTCGCTGGCGGACAAGGGCAACACGGTCATCGTGATCGAGCACAACCTCGACGTGATCAAGAGCGCGGACTGGGTGATCGACCTCGGCCCCGAGGGTGGCTCTGGCGGTGGCCTGGTGATCGCGGAGGGCACGCCGGAGGCGGTGGCGACGGCCCCGGGCAGCTACACCGGACAGTTCCTCGCCGAGGTGCTTGGCGCCGGCCGCTCGGAGGCGGTGCGGGTCAGTGCCTGACCCGCACCCCGGGCGTGTCAGCAGGGCGAACTAGGCTCGACCGCATGGCCGATCCCTCGACCTACCGGCCGGCGCCCGGTCAGATCCCCGACGAGCCGGGCGTCTACCGCTTTCGCGACGAGCACGGGCGCGTCGTCTACGTCGGCAAGGCGAAGAGCCTCCGGTCGCGGCTGTCCAACTACTTCCAGGACCTGAGCGCACTCCACCCGCGCACCCAACAGATGGTGACCACCGCGGCGTCGGTGGAGTGGACCGTCGTCGGCACCGAGGTGGAGGCGCTGGCGCTGGAGTACTCCTGGATCAAGGAGTACGACCCGCGGTTCAACGTGAAGTACCGCGACGACAAGTCCTACCCGTTCCTCGCCGTCACGCTGGGGGAGGAGTACCCGCGGGTGCAGGTGATGCGCGGCGCCAAGCGCCCGGGCACCCGCTACTTCGGTCCCTACGCGCACGCCTGGGCGATCCGCGAGACCGTCGACCTGCTGCTCCGTGTCTTCCCCGTCCGGACCTGCTCGTCCGGCGTCTTCAAGCGAGCCGTCCAGACGGGCCGCCCCTGCCTTCTCGGGTACATCGACAAGTGCTCGGCGCCGTGCGTCGGCCGCGTCTCGCCGGACGAGCACCGCGCCATCGCCGAGGACTTCTGCGACTTCATGGCCGGGCAGACCGGCAGGTTCGTGAAGCGTCTCGAGCTGCAGATGCGCGTGGCCGCCGAGAACCTCGAGTACGAGCAGGCAGCCCGCCTGCGCGACGACATCCAGGCGCTCGAGCGGGCCACGGAGAAGAACACGGTCGTCCTCGCCGACGGCACGGACGTCGACGTGTTCGCACTGGCCGGGGACGACCTGGAGGCAGCTGTCCAGGTCTTCCACGTGCGCGGTGGCCGCATCCGTGGCCAGCGCGGGTGGATCGTCGAGAAGGTCGAGGACGTCTCCGATGCCGAGCTGGTCGAGCATCTGCTCCAGCAGGTCTACGGCGACGGCTGGGACCGTGCGCCGCTGGAGTCGGGCGGCGCCCGCCGGCCGGAGCGACTGGCGCCTGAGCTGAGCGCCGTGCCCCGTGAGGTGCTCGTGCCCGTGCTGCCGGCGGATCTTCCTCAGCTCACGGACTGGCTCAGCGGGCTGAAGGGGGCGCGGGTGCACGTGCGCGTCCCGCAGCGCGGCGACAAGAAGGACCTCGCCGAGACCGTCCGGCGCAACGCCGAGCAAGCCCTCGTGCTGCACCGCACGCGCCGCGCAGGGGACCTGACGACCCGCAGCCAGGCCCTGCGGGAGATCCAGGAGGCGCTGGCTCTGCCGGAGGCGCCGTTGCGGATCGAGTGCTACGACATCTCCACGACCCAGGGCACCTTCCAGGTCGGGTCCATGGTGGTGTTCGAGGACGGGTTGCCCCGCAAGTCCGAGTACCGGCACTTCGTCGTGCGGGGCGAGACGGGCGACGGCGCGCGGGACGACACCGAGGCGATCCACGAGGTCCTCACGCGTCGCTTCCGTCGCTACCTGACGGACCGGTCCGCCGCGCCGCCCGAGTCCGGGGAGGTCCCGGCCGACGAGGTCGAGTCGGGCGATGCGCCCGGCGGACGGTTCGCGTACCCGCCGAGCCTGGTCGTCGTCGACGGCGGGCCGCCCCAGGTGGCCGCCGCCGCCCGGGCACTCGCCGACCTCGGCATCGTGGACGTCGCCCTGTGCGGCCTGGCGAAGCGGCTCGAGGAGGTCTGGCTGCCGGGGGACGACTACCCGGTCATCCTGCAGCGCGGCAGCCAGGGCCTCTACCTCATGCAGCGCGTGCGTGACGAGGCCCACCGGTTCGCGATCCGGCACCACCGCAACCGGCGTGGCAAGGCCATGACCGTGTCGGCGCTCGACGACGTGCCAGGGCTCGGCCCTGCGCGGCGTGCCGCCCTGCTGCAGCACTTCGGCTCGGTGACGCGCCTCCGCGCTGCGTCCCTGGAGGAGATCGCCGCGGTCAAGGGCATGGGCGCCCGGACGGCGCAGGCGGTCCGTGACGCACTGGGTGAACCCGCGGCCCCGGCTGCGTCGCCCGCCCCGGCCCCTGGCATGCTGGGGCCATGACCGACGACGACGGCCGCAAGGAGCCTCCCGCTACCACGGTGCCGAGTGGCATCCCGGCGCTCGAGGCCGCGGGCCGCGGTCGCAACGAAGACCTGCCCGAGCTACTCGTGATCACCGGGATGTCCGGTGCGGGGCGCACGAAGGCCGCCGCGGTGCTGGAGGACCTGGACTGGTACGTCGTCGACAACCTTCCCGGGCAGCTGCTGACCCAGCTCGCCGGCATGATGTCCACCGGACCGGGCGGCGTGCACCGGCTCGCCGCCGTCGTCGACGTGCGCAGCCGCGAGTTCTTCGCGGACCTCGTGAACGTCGTCGACTCGCTCTACGAGGCGGGCATCGCCCACCGCGTGCTCTTCCTCGACGCCTCGGACGCCGTCCTCGTGCAGCGCTTCGAGGCGGTGCGTCGCCCCCACCCGCTGCAGGGTGAGGGCCGGATCCTGGACGGCATCGGCGTCGAGCGGACGCTCCTGAAGGACATCCGTGAGCGGGCGGACGTCGTCATCGACACCACGGACCTGACGGTGCACGACCTGGCGCGCGAGGTGCGGCTGGCGGTCAGCGGCGACGACGAGGCGCTGCGGGTGCACATCGTCTCGTTCGGCTTCAAGTACGGGCTCCCGCTCGACGCGGACCACGTCGTCGACGTCCGGTTCCTGTCCAACCCGTACTGGATCAGCGAGCTCCGCCACCTGACGGGCCGGGACGAGCCGGTGCGGCAGTACGTCCTCGGGCTGCCGGGAGCGCGCGAGTTCGTCCGCCGGTACGTGGACGCGCTCGAGCCGGTGCTCGCGGGGTATGCGCACGAGGACAAGCGGTACGTGACGATCGCCGTCGGGTGCACCGGGGGCAAGCACAGGTCGGTCGCGCTCTCCGAGAACCTCGGTGCCGCGCTTCGCGGCAAGGGCCACCACGTGGCGGTGACCCACCGGGACCTGGGCCGCGAGTGACCATGCCCAGCACTGGACGCGGCGGGGCGCACGGGCCGGCCGTCGTCGCACTCGGCGGTGGACACGGCCTCTCCGCGTCGCTCTCGGCCCTGCGACTCATGTCGGACCGCCTGACGGCCATCGTGACGGTGGCCGACGACGGCGGCTCGTCCGGCCGCCTGCGCGAGGAGATGGGCGTCCTGCCGCCCGGGGACCTCCGGATGGCCCTGTCGGCGCTGTGCGACGACACGGAGTGGGGCCGGCTGTGGCGTGACGTTCTCCAGCACCGCTTCACGACCGGCGGGCCGATGGACCACCACGCCGTCGGGAATCTCCTCATCGTCGCCCTGTGGGAGCTGCTCGAGGACCCGGTGCAGGGCCTCGACTGGGTCGGTCGGTTGCTCGGCGCACGCGGCCGGGTCCTGCCGATGGCGTCGGTCCCGCTCGAGATCGAGGCGGACATCCTGATGGCGGGTGATCCGGAGCCGCACGTCGTGCGAGGCCAGAGTGCGGTGGCCGTCGCGCACGGTGACGTGCAGCGTGTCCGCCTCGTGCCGGACGACGCCGGCGCGCCCGAGGAGGCCGTCGCCGCGGTCGAGGAAGCCGACTGGGTGGTGCTCGGTCCGGGCTCGTGGTTCACGTCTGTGATGCCCCACCTGCTGGTGCCCGACCTCGCGGCCGCGATCCGCCGCACCAAGGCGCGGCGCGCGGTCACCCTGAACCTCGTGCCGGAGCCGGGGCGGCGTTCCGGCATGACCACGTACCAGCACGTCTGTGCCCTGCGCGAGCACGCGCCGGACCTCCGGGTGGACGTCGTCATCGCCGATCCGTCGGCGGTCGACGACGTCGATGCGCTCCACGAGCAGGTCGAGGCGCTCGGTGCAACGCTGCTGCTCAGGCAGGTGCGGGTGGGTGACGGGAGCCTGCGGCACGACGCGCTCCGGCTCGCCGCGGCCTACCGCGACGCCTTCGAGGGCGCCCTGGGGGACGTCGGTGACACGCCGCGGTGATGGCAGGATGACCCCCATGGCGCTCACGGCACAGGTCAAGGACGAGCTCGCCAACCTCCCGGTGGAGCGGACGTCGTGGCGTAAGGCCGAGGTGTCGGCGATGCTGCGGTTTGCGGGCGGACTGCACATCATCTCGGGGCGCATCGTCATCGAGGCGGAGCTCGACACGGGGGCGGCCGCGCGACGGCTGCGCCAGTTCATCTCGCAGGTCTACGGCCACACGAGCGACGTCGTCGTCGTCAGTGGGGGAGGGCTGCGGCGTGGCACCCGGTACGTGGTGCGCGTGGTGAAGGACGGCGAGTCCCTCGCCCGGCAGACGGGGCTCCTGGACGGCCGCGGTCGCCCGGTCCGCGGCCTGCCGTCCCAGGTCGTCTCGGCCGGGATCGGCGAGGCGGAGGCCGCATGGCGGGGAGCGTTCCTGGCGCACGGTTCGCTGACGGAGCCCGGCCGGTCCGCTGCGCTCGAGGTGACCTGTCCTGGTCCGGAGGCGGCGCTTGCGCTCGTCGGCGCAGCGCGTCGGCTCTCGATCCCCGCGAAGGCGCGCGAGGTCCGCGGTGTGGACCGGGTCGTGATCCGCGACGGTGACGCGATCGGCGCCATGCTGACGCGGCTCGGCGCGCACGACGCCGTCATGGTCTGGGAGGAGCGCCGGATGCGCCGCGAGGTGCGCGGAACCGCGAACCGGCTCGCGAACTTCGACGACGCGAACCTGCGCCGGTCCGCGCGCGCGGCTGTCGCCGCCGGCGCGCGCGTCGAGCGGGCCTTCGAGATCCTCGGCGACGAGGTTCCCGACCACCTGCGGGAGGCCGGCCGGCTGCGCCTCGAGAACAAGCAGGCATCGCTCGAGGAGCTCGGCCAGCTCGCGAACCCGCAGCTGACCAAGGACGCGGTCGCGGGTCGGATCCGGCGCCTCCTCGCGACGGCCGACAAGCGTGCCGAGGAGCTCGGCATCCCGGACACCGAGGCGAGCCTCACAGTGGACATGCTCGACGTCTGACCGCAGGTCAGGGGCATGTTCCGGGGCGGTTTCCGCTGGACGAACGTCCTGCAGCACCGTGTTACGCCGATGTGTAGGCTGAAGGCATCTGGGGATCGATGCAGTCACGGTCCGGCCAGGCGCGCGTACATCGCCGTACGCATCCGTTAGTGATCAGATCACGCGTGCCGGCGATACCGGCGCGCCCGAGGAGGGCATTGTGACCACCCGCGTGGCAATCAACGGCTTCGGCCGTATCGGCCGGAACGTCTTCCGCGTCATCCTGCAGTCCGGCGCGGACCTCGAGGTCGTCGCCGTCAACGACCTGACCGACAACAAGACGCTCGCGCACCTGCTCAAGTACGACTCGGTCCTCGGCGTTCTCGGCGAGGAGGTCTCCTACGACGAGGAGTCCATCACCGTCGACGGCAAGGCGATGAAGGCCTTCGCTGAGCGGGACCCGTCGAAGCTGCCCTGGGGCGAGCTGGGCGTCGACATCGTGCTCGAGTGCACCGGCGTCTTCCGCACCGGCCCGAAGAGCCAGGCGCACATCGACGCGGGTGCCAAGAAGGTCATCCTGTCCGTCCCGGGCACCGAGATCGACGGCACGTTCGTCATGGGCGTCAACCACACCGAGTACGACCCGGCCAAGCACAACATCGTGTCGAACGCCTCGTGCACGACGAACTGCCTCGCCCCGGTCGCGAAGGTCCTCGACGAGTCCTTCGGGATCGTCCGCGGCCTCATGACCACGGTGCACGCGTACACGCAGGACCAGAACTTGCTCGACGCCCCCCACTCGGACCTGCGCCGTGCGCGCTCGGCCGCCATCAACATCGTCCCCACCTCGACCGGTGCGGCGAAGGCGGTCTCGCTGGTGCTCCCGAACCTCAAGGGCAAGCTCGACGGCTACGCGCTGCGGGTGCCGGTCCCCACGGGCTCGGCCACCGACCTCACCTTCACCGCTGCGCGTGAGGTGACCGTCGCCGAGGTGAACGCCGCGATGAAGGCGGCCGCCGAGGGCGAGCTCAAGGGCATCCTGGCCTACACCGAGGACCCGATCGTCTCGAGCGACATCGTGACGCACCCGGCCTCGTCGATCTTCGACGCCGGCCTGACCAAGGTCATCGGCGACCAGGTGAAGATCGTCTCCTGGTACGACAACGAGTGGGGCTACTCCAACCGCCTCGTCGACCTCGCGATGTACATGGGCGCGCGGCTCTGACCAGCCTCACCTGAGCGAGCGACATGCGTCCGCGTGCTCCGTGGCCCACGGGCCCGGGCACGCGGACGCAGTCGCGTCAGGGCACTGTCGCGGGCTGATCCCGCCACCCGTTCGATGCCGGTGCGCCAGCACCAGCAACCACCCGCCTTCCAGGGAGGAAGCATGAAGACCCTCGAGGACCTGGGCGACCTGCGCGGCAAGCGCGTGCTCGTCCGCTCCGACTTCAACGTGCCGCTCGACGGCACGACCATCACCGACGACGGCCGCATCCGTGCGGCACTGCCGACGCTCAAGGCGCTGCTCGACGGCGGCGCGCGCGTCATCGTCACCGCTCACCTGGGCCGCCCGAAGGGCGCCCCTGAGGCGAAGTACTCCCTCGCGCCGGTCGCGGCCCGTCTGGGCGAGCTCCTCGGCCAGCCCGTCGCCCTCGCCGAGGACGTCGTCGGCGAGTCGGCGAAGGCCACCGTCGCGGCCCTCGAGGACGGCCAGATCGCCCTCCTGGAGAACATCCGCTTCGACGCCCGCGAGACGTCCAAGGACGACGCCGTGCGCGGCGAGCTGGCGGACGAGCTGGTCGCGTTCGCCGATGCCTTCGTGTCCGACGGCTTCGGCGTCGTGCACCGCAAGCAGGCGTCGGTGTACGACGTCGCGCTGAAGCTGCCGCACGCGGCGGGCAGCCTGGTGCGGATGGAGGTCGAGTCGCTGCGCAAGGCGACCGAGAACCCGCAGCGTCCGTACGTCGTCGTGCTCGGTGGCTCGAAGGTCTCCGACAAGCTCGGCGTGATCGCGAACCTCATGGAGAAGGCCGACAAGCTGCTCATCGGCGGCGGCATGGTCTTCACGTTCCTCAAGGCCCAGGGCCACGAGGTCGGCACGTCCCTCCTCGAGGAGGACCAGGTCGAGACCGTCAAGGGCTACCTGGCCTCGGCCGCCGAGAAGGGCGTCGAGATCGTCCTCCCGGTCGACATCGTCGCCGCGGACGCCTTCGCTGCCGACGCCGCCCACGCGGTCGTGGCCGCTGACGCGATCCCGGCCGACAAGATGGGCCTCGACATCGGCCCGAAGTCCGCGGAGCTCTTCCGGGCCGCGATCCTCGATGCGAAGACAATCGCCTGGAACGGCCCGATGGGCGTGTTCGAGTTCCCGGCCTTCGCTGAGGGCACGCGCGCAGTCGCGCAGGCGCTCGTCGACACCGAGGGCTTCTCGATCGTCGGCGGCGGCGACTCCGCGGCCGCCGTGCGCAAGCTCGGCTTCGACGAGGCCGGCTTCGGTCACATCTCGACCGGCGGCGGGGCGAGCCTCGAGCTCCTCGAGGGCAAGACCCTCCCCGGCATCGCCGTTCTGGAGGCCTGACCGCATGGCCACCGCAGCCCGTACCCCGCTCATGGCGGGCAACTGGAAGATGAACCTGGACCACCACCAGGCCACCCATCTCGTCCAGAAGCTCGCGTGGACGCTCAAGGACGCCAAGCACGACTACGCGGCCGTCGAGGTCGCCGTGATGGTGCCGTTCACCGACATCCGCTCGGTGCAGACCCTCGTGGACGCCGACAAGCTGGAGCTCGCCTACGGGGCCCAGGACGTCTCGGCGCACACCGAGGGCGCCTACACCGGCGAGACCAGCCCGGTGATGCTCGCGAAGCTCGGCTGCCGCTACGCGGTCGTCGGCCACTCGGAGCGCCGGCAGTACCACGGTGAGACCGACGCCGTCGTGGCCGCCAAGGCTCGTTCCGCCTTCGGCCAGGACATCGTGCCGATCATCTGCGTGGGGGAGGGCCTGGACATCCGCAAGGAGGGCCGGCACGTCCCGTACACGCTCGAGCAGCTCGACGGGTCGCTCGACGGCATCACGGCCGAGCAGGCCGCCACTGTCGTCATCGCGTACGAGCCCGTCTGGGCGATCGGCACGGGTGAGGTCGCGACGCCGGACGACGCGCAGGAGGTCTGTGCCGCCATCCGCGTGCGTCTCGGCGAGCTGTACTCGCCCGAGCTGGCCGCGGGCGTGCGCGTCCTCTACGGCGGTTCCGTGAAGTCCGGGAACATCGCGGCGATCATGGCGCAGCCCGACGTCGACGGCGCCCTCGTCGGGGGCGCGAGCCTCGACGCCGAGGAGTTCGCGAAGATCGCGCGGTACCAGTCCCACCAGGTCGGCCTGTAGCCGACGTCTCGGGCGCGGGCCGGTTCGCCGGCCCGCGCCCGAAGTCACCCCGGTTCGTTGTCGTCGGACGGCCGCGGAGTCACCTATCCTTGACCGGGCGTGCGCCTCGGCGCCACGACCGGTGACCCGCGGTACCGCACCGCCTGCACTCACGTAAGGACAGACCTTGACCGCACTGCGCATCGTCCTGCAGGTCCTGCTGGTCTTCTCCAGCGCCGTCGTGGTGCTTCTGGTGCTGCTCCACAAGGGTCGTGGTGGCGGCCTGTCCGACATGTTCGGTGGGGGCGTTACGAGCGGTGCCGGTAGCTCCGGCGTCGCCGAGCGCAACCTCAACCGCCTCACGGTGGGCATCGCCCTCCTGTGGACGGCCGTGATCATCCTGCTGGGGCTTCTCCAGCAGGTCGACTGAGGGAGTCGGAATGGCCAGCGGTAGCGCGATCCGAGGGTCCCGCGTCGGTGCAGGTCCCATGGGTGAGGCCGAGCGCGGCGACTCCGCGCCCCGGTTCTGGGTGTCGTACTGGTGCGCGAACGGCCACGAGACGCGGCCCAGCTTCTCCGAGGAGGCCGGCGTCGAGGCACCGGACACCTGGGACTGCCCGCGCTGCGGGTTCCCGGCCGGGCGTGACAAGGAAGCACCGCCGGAGCCGGTGCGCAACGAGCCGTACAAGACGCACCTCGCGTACGTGAAGGAGCGGCGCTCGGACGCCGACGGCGCAGCGATCCTCGACGAGGCGCTCGCTGCGCTCCGCGCCCGCCGCGGCGGCTGAGCCGGAAGCACATCGTCACGAAGGCCTCGCTCCCAACGGGCGGGGCCTTCGTCGTCTCCGTGGTGCTCGATCAGCCCGCCGCGGCGATGTCGACGAGCCACAGGGTGGCGCGGCGGCCCCGGACGCCACGCGCCGGCGTCTCCGCCAGAGGACCCTCGGTCAGGGCGCGCGCGACGGCGTCCGCCTTGTCCGCCCCCGCGACCACGAGCCACACCTCGGTCGCCGCCTCGATCGCAGGAAACGTCAGGCTGACGCGCTCGGGTGGCGGCTTGGGGGAGTCGTGCACCCCGACGGCGGTGCGGTCCGTAACCGCGAGGGTGTCCCGACCGGGGAACAGCGATGCGACGTGCCCGTCCGGGCCGACGCCGAGCAGCAGCACCTCGAACGCGGGTACGGCCGGACCTGCGTCGTCAGAGGTGTCACGCTCCGCGTCGGCGACGCCTCCGGCGCGGCCGCCACCGGACGTGGCGAAGCGCGCGAGCTCGGCCGCGTAGGCCGCGGCGGCGTCCTCGGCGGAGGCGATCCCCGGAGCGTCGGACGCGGGCACCGGATGGATGTTCTCGGCCGGGATCGGGATGCCGTCCAGCAGGGCGTTGCGCGCCTGGGTCTCGTTCCGCTCTGCATGGCCGGCGGGCAGGAAGCGCTCGTCGCCCCACCAGACGTGCACACCGGTCCAGTCGACGGCGTCCCTCAGCGGGGACAGTGCCATTTCGCCGAGGACGCGCGTGCCCATGGTCCCGCCGGTGAGCCCGATGTGCAGCGGACGCCGCACGGACTGGGCGTCGAGGAGTCGCAGCAGTAGGCGGGCCGCCGTCGCGTGCGCGAGCGTGAGCGCATCGGGGTGGACGACGACGCCCGTCACCTGAGCACCGCCTCGAGCCCGGCCTCGAGCACCTCGCCGTACACCTCGTCGGCATCGAGCCGACGCAGGTCCTCCGAGAGGCACTCGCGCAGCTCGCGCAGCGGCATGGCGACGTGCCGCTCCGGCTGTCCGGGCTGGCACAGCGTCGCCGTCCGCCCGTCCGGCCGGTCGATGAGCACCGGGCCTGCGGAGGTCTCCAGGACCACCTTGGTCAGCGCCTGCACGCCGGTCTGGCGCACCACCTCCACGGGGCAGCGCAGCTCGTGCCCGAGCCATGCCGCAAGGAGGTAGACGGACGGGTGCTCCTCGTCGCCGCTGACGTGTGCCGCGGTCACCTCGTCGTCGGGCTGCAGGTCGAGTGCCGCGGCGAGCAGCCCCCGCCACACGGTGAGCCGCGTCCACGCGAGGTCGGTGTCGCCGTCGGTGTACCCGTCCCGCAGGCGGCGCAGGGTGCCGATCGGGTCGCTGCACGCGGTCGCGTCCGTGATCCGGCGCTGCGCCATCCGCCCGATCGGGTGCTCGGCAGGCCGGGCGGGGATCTCGCGTGGCCACCACGCCACGATCGGGGCGTCGGGCAGGAGGAGCGGCATCACGAGCGTGTCGCTGTGGGCGAGGATGTCACCGGTCGCGTGCAGGAGGACGACCTCGCTCGCGCCGGCGTCGCCGCCCACCCGGATCTGGGCGTCGACGCGTGCCTTGCCCTCGCGCCCGTCGCGGGCAAGGACGATGACGCGCATCGGGTGCTCGCGGCTGACGTCGTTGGTGATGGCGACGGCTTCCTCCACGTCGCCGGCCTCGGCGTCGATGACGAGCGTGAGAACGCGGCCGAGGGCGACGGCGCCACCTTCCTCACGCAGGTGCACGAGGGCGCGGGCCACCTCACCGGTGGTCGTGTCCGGCAGGTCGACGATCATGGTTCACCTCCTCAGGGTCGGCGCCAGGTGCGTCCGTCGCGGGCCATCATCGCGTCCGCCGATGCCGGGCCCCACGTGCCCGAGCGGTACGGCTCCGGGCGCCCGTCGGAGGCCCAGAACTGGGTGATCGGGTCGAGGATCATCCAGGACAGCTCGACCTCGCGGTGGCGGGGGAACAGCGGCGGGTCGCCGAGCAGCACGTCGAGGATCAGGCGCTCGTACGCCTCGGGCGAGGACTCCGTGAAGGCGTGCCCGTAGCCGAAGTCCATGGTCACGTCGCGCACCTCCATCGCGGTTCCGGGGACCTTCTCGCCGAAGCGGATGGTCACGCCTTCGTCCGGCTGCACGCGGATCACCAGCGCGTTGCTGCCGAGCTCCGTGGTCGCGGTCGACTCGAACGGCAGGTGCGGTGCCTTGCTGAACACCACGGCGATCTCCGTGACCCGGCGCCCGAGGCGCTTGCCCGCGCGCAGGTAGAACGGGACGCCGGCCCACCGACGCGTGTCGATGTCGAGGCGGATGGCGGCGTAGGTCTCGGTGCCGGAGTCTGCGGCGATGCCGTCCTCCTCGAGGAACCCCCGCACCTCCTGGCCGCCCTGCCAGCCGGCGGTGTACTGACCCCGCGCCGTGTGCAGGGCGAGGTCCTTCGGCAGGCGCACCGCGGACAGCACCTTCTCCTTCTCAGCCCGCAGGTCCTGGGCGTCGAACGAGACGGGCTCCTCCATCGCCGTGAGCGCCAGCAGCTGGAGCAGGTGGTTCTGGATGACGTCGCGGGCCGCACCGATGCCGTCGTAGTACCCGGCCCGGCCGCCGATGCCGATGTCCTCGGCCATGGTGATCTGCACGTGGTCCACGTAGTGGGCGTTCCAGATGGGCTCGAACAGCTGGTTGGCGAACCGCAGCGCCAGCATGTTCTGGACGGTCTCCTTGCCCAGGTAGTGGTCGATGCGGAAGACCGACTCGGGCGCGAAGACCTGGGAGACGACGTCGTTGAGCTCCCGCGCGGACGCCAGGTCGTGCCCGAACGGCTTCTCGACGACGACGCGGCGCCACGCCCCGGGGTGCTCGGCGGAGAGCCCGGACCGGGCCAGCTGCCGACAGACGAGCGGAAAGGCCCGCGGCGGGACGGACAGGTAGAACGCATGGTTGCCGCCGGTGCCGCGCTCGGCGTCGAGGTCGGCGACGGTGGCGCTGAGGCGGTCGAACGCCTCGTCGTCGTCGAACTCGCCCTGGACGAAGCGGATGCCCTCGGCGAGCTGCTCCCAGACCGCCTCGCGGAACGGAGTGCGCGCGTTGGCCTTGACGGCGTCGTGGACGACCTGGGCGAAGTCCTGGTCCTCCCAGTCGCGACGGGCGAAGCCCGTGAGCGCGAAGCCCGGCGGCAGCAGCCCGCGGTTGGCCAGGTCGTAGACCGCCGGCATCAGCTTGCGGCGGGCGAGGTCCCCGGTGACGCCGAAGATGACGAGTCCGCAGGGGCCGGCGATGCGGGGCAGACGCCGGTCGCGCGGGTCTCGGAGGGGGTTCCGGCTCACCTGGCCTCGCCGAGCCCGCGCCCGACGGTCAGGAGCAGGTCTGTCCAGCTCGCCACGAACTTGTCCACGCCTTCGACCTCCAGCGTCCGGGTGACGTCCGCCAGGTCGACCCCGACGCGCTCCAGACGGTTGAGGCGAGCCTCGGCGTCGGCCAGCGCGTCCGGGATCAGCCCGGCCACCGTCCCATGGTCCGCCACGGCCTCGAGAGTCGCACCCGGCATGGTGTTCACGACACCGTCGGCCACCAGCTCGTCCACGTACCGGGTGTCCGGGTAGGCCGGGTCCTTGACGCCGGTGCTGGCCCAGAGCGGGCGCTGGGGCCGGGCGCCCGCGGCGTGCAGGCGCTCCCACGCGGGGGTCGCCTGCTCCAGCAGGTGCTCGCCGTAGGCGAGGCGGGCGTTCGCGATGGCGATCGAACCACGCAGTGCGGCCGCGTCCGGGGTGCCGAGGGCGTCGAGCAGCGTATCGATCGACGAGTCGACGCGGGAGACGAAGAACGACGCGACGGAGGCGATGCCGCGTACGTCGCGGCCGGCGTCCAGGGCCGCCTCGAGCCCGCTGCGGTAGGCGTCCATGACCGCGCGGTAGCGCTCGAGCGAGAAGATCAGCGTGACGTTGACGCTGATGCCCTCGGAGATCGCCGCGCGGATCGCGGGGAGGCCCTCGAGCGTCGCCGGGATCTTGATGAAGAGGTTGGGCCGGTCGACCGTGGCCCAGAGTCGGCGGGCGGCGGCGAGCGTGCCCTCCGTGTCCCGAGCGAGACGCGGGTCGACCTCGATGGAGACCCGCCCGTCGAGGCCGCCGGTCGCCTCGTGGACCGGGGCGAGGACGTCGCATGCCGTGCGGACGTCGTCGGTGGTGATCCGGAAGACGGCATCCTCGACGTCGGCGCCCGCCGCGCGCAGGTCGGCGAGCTGCGCGTCGTACGCGGACCCCTTGGCGAGGGCCGCGGCGAAGATCGTCGGGTTGGTCGTCACGCCGACGACACCGCGCTCGACGACGAGGCGCGCCAGCCCGCCGTCGGCGAGGAGCTCCCGCGAGAGGTCGTCGAGCCAGATGGCGACCCCGGCGTCACGGAGAGCGACGATCGGGGCCGGAGGGACGGAGCTGGCGACGGTGGACACGGGCTCTCCTCTCGCTGGGTGCGGTGCCGGGCCGGCCTCAGCGGCCGGCCCGGCACCCGCGGGACTCAGAGGTCGCCCGTGCCCCCCGACGTCGGCAGCGCCGGGCCGCCGGGAGCGGCGTCGACGTCCGCGAGCGACGCGCGGGCCGCGGCCACCACCGCAGGGGCGGTGATCCCGAACTCCGCGTAGAGCCGCTCGGCGGATGCCGAGGCGCCGAAGTGCTCGAGCGAGATGCACCGACCGGCGTCGCCCACGAGCTCGCGCCAGCCGAGCGAGAGACCCGCCTCGACCGATACGCGCGCCCGCACGGACGCCGGCAGCACGGACTCACGGTAAGCCGCGTCCTGCTCGTCGAACCACTCGCGGCACGGCACGCTGACGACGCGGGTCGCGACGCCCTCGGCCTGGAGTGCGGCGCGCGCGTCGAGCGCGATCTCCACCTCCGAGCCGGTGGCGAGCAGGATCACCTGCGGCGCACCGCCGTCGGCCTCCGCGAGCACGTACGCGCCGCGGGCCACGCCGTCGGCGGCCGCGAGCACGTCGCCCTCGGCTGCGCCCGTGCCCCGCTCGTGAACCGGGAGGTTCTGGCGGGAGAGGATCAGACCTGCCGGGTTCGAGGTGCGCTCGAGGATCGTCCGCCACGCCCATGAGGTCTCGTTCGCGTCGGCGGGCCGGACGACGTCGAGGCCCGGGATCGCCCGGAGCGAGGCCAGGTGCTCCACCGGCTGGTGGGTGGGGCCGTCCTCGCCGAGGCCGATCGAGTCGTGCGTCCACACGAACGTCACCGGGAAGCTGCATGAGCGCGGCGAGTCGCACCGCCGGGCGC
Source organism: uncultured Actinomycetota bacterium (assembly GCA_963807045.1). Taxonomy (GTDB): domain Bacteria; phylum Actinomycetota; class Actinomycetes; order Actinomycetales; family Cellulomonadaceae; genus Actinotalea. The sequence continues at coordinate 233,924 of CAWDZL010000003.1, forward strand.
ATGTAGTCGCTGAAGACGAGGAACGTGCCGCCGTAGGGCCGCGTCCCACCGTGCAGGGCGACGCCGTTGAGGATCGACCCCATGGCGTGCTCACGGATGCCGAAGTGCAGGGTGCGCCCGTAGGGGTTGCCCTGGAAGGCCCTCGTGGAGTGGCCGTCGGGGAGGAACGACGGCTCGCCCTTCATCGTGGTGTTGTTCGAGCCGGCGAGGTCGGCGGAGCCGCCCCAGAGCTCGGGCAGCACCGGCGCGAGGGCGCTGAGGACCGTGCCCGACGCCGCGCGGGTCGCCACGGCCTTGCCGGCCGGGAAGACCGGGAGCGCGTCGGCCCAGCCGGCGGGCAGCGTGCGGGACGCCAGACGGTCGAAGAGCTCCGCGCGGGCCGGGTTGCTCTCGCGCCAGGCCGCGAACGTGCGGTCCCACTCGGCGTGGGCCTCGCCGCCGCGGTTGACCACCGCGTGCATGTGCGCGAGGACGTCGTCCTCCACCACGAAGGAGCGCTCCGGGTCGAAGCCCAGGGCGGTCTTGAGCGCCGCGACCTCGTCGGCACCGAGCGCGGAGCCGTGGATGGCGCCCGTGTTCTGCTTCGTGGGGGCCGGCCAGCCGATGATCGTGCGGAGCGCGATGATCGAGGGCTTGCCGGTCTCGGCCTTGGCGGCTGCGAGGGCGGCGGCGAGGGCGTCGACGTCCTCGGTGTACGCGCCACCGGCCGTCCAGTCGACGCGCTGGGTGTGCCAGCCGTAGGACTCGTAGCGGCCGAGGACGTCCTCGGAGAACGCGACGTCGGTGTCGTCCTCGATGGAGATGTGGTTGTCGTCGTAGATCAGGACGAGGTTGCCGAGCTGCTGGTGCCCGGCGAGCGACGACGCCTCGGCAGTCACGCCCTCCTGGATGCAGCCGTCACCGGCGATCACCCAGATGGTGTGGTCGAACGGGCTGGTGCCGGGCGCGGCGTCCGGGTCGAAGAGGCCGCGCTCACGGCGGGCCGCCATGGCCATGCCGACCGCGGATGCGAGGCCCTGGCCGAGCGGGCCCGTGGTGATCTCGACGCCGTCGGTGTGCTTGTACTCGGGGTGGCCCGGGGTCTTGGAGCCCCAGGTGCGCAGGCTGGCCAGGTCCTCGAGCGACAGGTCGTAGCCGGAGGCGAACAGCTGCAGGTAGAGCGTCAGCGAGGAGTGACCGGCCGACAGGACGAACCGGTCGCGGCCGGCCCAGGCCGAGTCCTTCGGGTCGTGGCGCAGGAACCGCTGGAAGAGCAGGTAGCCCGCGGGGGCCAGGCTCATCGCGGTGCCCGGGTGGCCGTTGCCGACCTTCTGGACGGCGTCGGCGGCGAGCACGCGGAGCGTGTCGACGGCGCGACGGTCCAGGTCGGTCCACTCGAGGCCAGAGGGGGCGGAGTTCACGGAACCTCATTTCTTCCCCGGAGCGTCCTCCGGGGCCATCGTCGGGCGGGCGCGGGCCGGTGAGCCCGCAGGGTGTGCCATCCACGGCGAGGCGCCCATCGACCGGTGGTTGTCCGCCCGAGCCTAGCCGGGAGCGCCACCGGGTCGCGCGCCGCGCCCACCCCGCGGTGGACGGCGCTCACCAGGCTTTCGACGGTCTGCGTCGTAGGATGTGATCACCACGCCCGAAGATCGGAGTCCGCTCCCCGTGCCCTTCGCCACGTCCGCGCCACTCGAGGCGCCTCGCGCGCGTGCCGCGGCCGGGGCCCTTGCGGTCGCACGGGTGCGGGTCGCCGCGTACGTGGCGCTCACGAAGCCTCGGATCATCGAGTTGCTGCTCGTGACGACGATCCCGACGATGCTGCTGGCCGAGCGCGGGTTCCCGCCCGTCGGGCTCGTGCTCGCCACCCTCGTCGGCGGGACGGCTGCCGCGGGCGCCGCGAACGCGCTGAACAGCTACCTCGACCGGGACATCGACGGCGTCATGAACCGGACCCGGCGTCGTCCGCTCGTCACGGGGGAGATCACGCCGCGCGCGGCGCTCGTCTTCGCGCTCGTGCTCGCCGTGATCTCTGTCGCGTGGTTCGCCCTTCTCGTGAACCTGCTTGCGACGGCGCTCACCGCGCTGGCGATCGTGATGTACGTCGTCGGCTACACGATGGTGCTGAAGCGGCGGACGTCGCAGAACATCGTGTGGGGCGGCGCGGCCGGGTGCATGCCGGTCTTCATCGGCTGGTCCGCGGTGACGGGGTCGCTCGACTGGGCGCCTGTCGCGCTCTTTGCGGTGGTCTTCTTCTGGACCCCGCCGCACTACTGGCCGCTCTCGATGAAGTTCCGCCGCGACTATGCGGCCGCGGGCGTCCCGATGCTGCCGGTCGTGGCGGCCGACGTGCGCGTGGCCTGGGAGATCCTCGCCTACTCGGTCGCGATGGTGGCCGCCTCGCTCGCGCTCGTCCCGCTCGCGCACATGACGCTGGTTGTACATCGCCGTCGCGGGCCTTGCGGGGGCCTGGTTCCTGTACCTGGCGGTCGACGTCCTGCGCCGTGCGCGCGACCCGCGGCCCGGCCGCAAGCTCGGCGAGATGCGGCTGTTCCACGGCTCCATCACGTACCTCACGCTGCTGTTCGTCGCCGTGGCCCTCGACCCCGTCCTGATGTGACGACGGCGGAGGCCGCTGTCGCGGCGGCGGGCATCGAGCGGGCGGTGGCCGCCTACCTGGACCACCTCGCGGTCGAGCGCGGCCTCGCCGGCAACACCCTCGCCGCGTACCGACGTGACCTGCTGCGCTACGGGGCGTTCCTCGCCGCGCGGGACCGGCACGTGCCCGCGGACGTCAGCGAGGCGGACGTGCGCGACTTCGTCACGGCCCTGCGCACCGGTGACGACGAGCACCAGGCCCTTGCCGCGTCGTCGACGGCGCGGGTGGTCGCGGCCGTGCACGGCTGGCACCGGTTCGCGACGACGGAGGGCTGGTGCGCCGAGGACGCCTCGAGCGCGGTGAAGCCGCCCGCCCAAGCGCGTCGGCTCCCGCGGGCGATGAGCGTCGAGGACGTCGAGCGGCTGCTCGAGGCCGCGGGGCTCGGCGACGGGCCGGTCCCGTTGCGCGACCGCGCTCTCCTCGAGCTGGCCTACTCGACGGGCGCGCGCATCAGCGAGGTCGTCGGCCTGGACGTCGACGACCTCGACCTGCAACCCGCGACGGCGTCGGCCCGGCTCGTCGGCAAGGGCAGCAAGGAGCGGGTGGTCCCGGTGGGGTCGTTCGCCTGCGCGGCCGTCGACGCCTACCTGGTGCGCGCCCGGCCGATGCTCGCCGCGGGGGGCCGCGGTACACCCGCCGTCTTCCTCAACACGCGTGGTGCGCGGCTGTCGCGGCAGAGCGCGTGGGCCGTTCTCCGCCTGGCGGCGCGGCGCGCGGGGATCGACGACGACGTCTCGCCGCACACCCTTCGGCACTCGTTCGCGACGCATCTGCTCGCGGGCGGCGCGGACGTCCGGGTCGTCCAGGAGCTGCTCGGCCACGCCTCCGTGACGACGACACAGATCTACACGCACGTGACGCCGGACTCGCTGCGCGAGGTGTACGCGATGGCCCATCCACGCGCCCTCGGCTGACCCCGCGGACGGGCACCGGCCGGACCTGCCCACCCCCGCGTTGCAGCCCGGGCGTGCGGCGCTCGCTGCGGTAGCCTCGGGGCCGTGAGCACGCAGGAGAGCGCCGTCGCCGCGGCGACCGACCCGGCTGGTCGGCCGATCCCGGAGTTCCCCGTGCCCGTTCCCCTGGAGAGCCACGGTCCGGCGCGCATCATCGCCCTGTGCAACCAGAAGGGCGGGGTGGGCAAGACCACCACCACCATCAACCTGGGCGCCGCGTTGGCCGAGTACGGCCGGCGGGTGCTCATCGTCGACTTCGACCCGCAGGGCGCCGCGTCCGTCGGCCTCGGGGTCAACCCGCACGAGCTCGACAGCACCGTGTACTCGCTGCTCATGGAGCGCGACGTGCACCTGGGCGACGTGGTGAAGCACACGGCGGTCGAGGGGCTGGACGTCGTGCCGGCCAACATCGACCTGTCCGCGGCGGAGGTGCAGCTCGTCGGTGAGGTCGCCCGGGAGTCCGTCCTGGCGCGGGCCCTGCGCCCGGCGGAGGCCGACTACGACGTCGTGCTGATCGACTGCCAGCCCTCGCTCGGACTGCTGACCGTCAACGCCCTGACCGCGGCGCACGGAGTCCTCATCCCGCTGGAGTGCGAGTTCTTCGCGCTGCGGGGCGTGGCGCTGCTGATCGAGACGGTCGAGAAGGTGCGGGACCGGCTGAACCCGCGCCTGCAGATCGACGGGATCGTCGGCACGATGCACGACCCGCGCACCCTCCACTCGCGCGAGGTGCTCAACCGTGTCCACGAGGCTTTCGGGGATCAGCTGATGCACACCGTGATCGGGCGGACCGTGAAGTTCCCGGACTCGTCCGTCGCGGCCGAGCCGATCACCACGTATGCGCCGACGCACTCGGGCGCGGACGCCTACCGCCAGCTCGCCCGGGAGCTCGTGGCGCGCGGCGATGCCGCCTGACGAGGCCGTCTCCGTCGCCGCTCCCGCCGGCGCCGGTGGCTTCGAGGTGCACCTGGAGAACTTCTCGGGCCCGTTCGACCTGCTCCTGAGCCTCATCTCCCGGCACCGCCTCGACATCACCGAGGTCGCGCTCGCGCAGGTCACGGACGAGTTCATCGCGGCCATCCGCGCCGCGGAGGCGCGGCAGGCACCGTGGGACCTCGGTCAGCTGAGCGAGTTCCTGGTGGTCGCGGCGACGCTGCTCGACCTCAAGGCCGCACGGCTGCTGCCGGCGACGGACACCGACGACGCCGAGGACCTCGAGATGCTCGAGGCGCGCGACCTGCTGTTCCTCCGGTTGCTGCAGTACCGGGCGTTCAAGGACGTCGCGACGGCCATCGGCACACGGTTGGGGGAGCAGGCCCGCAGCGTGCCGCGCTCGGTGACGCTCGAGCCGCACCTCGCGGCCCTGCTGCCGGAGCTCGTGCTGCAGATCGGTCCGGCGGAGCTCGCAGCGTTCGCGGCGTTGGCGATGCGCCCGCGGCCGACCCCGACCGTGGAGCTCACACACCTGCACGCGCCCGCGGTGAGCGTGCGCGAACAGGCGGGTGTGATCGTGGGCCGGCTGCGGCGCTCGGGGTCCGGCTCGTTCCGCACGCTCGTGTCCGACGCCGGGTCGACCGGGGTGGTGGTCGCGCGGTTCCTCGCTCTGCTGGAGCTGTTCCGCGAGGGTGTGATCGCGTTCGACCAGGTCAGCCCGCTGGGCGACCTCACCATCCGGTGGACGGGCGGCGACGCCGATGTGACCGTGGAGGACGGCTACGACGACGCGGCCGCAGCGCCGCCCGCAGCCGCGTCGAAGGAGAAGGGGAGCACCGCGTGAACGAGCAGGACGTGCTGGGCGCCGCCGCGCCCGAGGGCGCGGCGGCCCCGCAGCCGCCGGCCGTGGACGAGCTGGCCTTCGACGTCGCCGTCCTGCCGGGAGGTGCGGAGGCGGCCCTCGAGGCGGTGCTCATGGTGGCGGACGAGCCGGTGTCGGCGGTGCAGCTGGCGACGGTGCTCGGTCTGCCCACGCGCGACGTCGAGACGTTGCTCGCCGGGCTGGCCGCGGAGTACCGGGGCACCGGGGGCGGCCGGCCGCGCGGCTTCGAGCTGCGCGAGCTGGCCGGTGGCTGGCGGATCTACTCGGCGCCCGCTCACAGCGACGTCGTCGGGCGCTTCGTGCTCGACGGCCAGGCGGCCCGGCTCACCCAGGCCGCCCTGGAGACCCTCGCGGTGATCGCCTACCGGCAGCCCGTGACCCGCGGCCAGGTGTCCGCGGTGCGCGGCGTGAACGTGGAGTCGGTCATGCGCACCCTGGTGTCGCGCGGCCTGGTGGCCGAGGCCGGCACCGAACCGAGCGGCGCCGTCCTGTACGGGACGACGTCGTACTTCCTCGAGAGGATGGGCATGACGAGCCTCGACGAGCTGCCTCCCCTGGCGCCGTACCTGCCGGACCTCGACACGTTGTCGGGCATCGACGAGGCGGAGCGATGAGCGACCCGCACGTGCCGGACGGGATCCGGCTGCAGAAGGTGCTCGCCGGTGCGGGCCTGGGCTCGCGACGTGCATGCGAGGAGATCATCGCGGCCGGCCGCGTGAGCGTCGACGGCGTCATCGTGACCGAGCTGGGCATGCGCGTGGACCCGGCGGTATCGGTCGTGCACATGGACGGGCTGCGTGTGCAGCTGGACGCCTCGATGGTGACCCTCGCGCTGAACAAGCCGCTCGGCGTCGTCTCGACCATGCACGACCCGCAGGGGCGACCGTCGCTGGCGGAGCTGGTCAAGGACCGTCCGGAGCGTCTCTTCCACGTCGGGCGCCTGGACGCCGAGACCGAGGGTCTCCTGCTGCTGACCAACGACGGCGAGCTCGCCAACCGCCTCGCGCACCCGTCCTACGAGGTCATGAAGACCTACCTCGCCACCGTCCAGGGCCGGGTGCGGCCCGGCGTCGGCGTGAAGCTGCGCGCCGGCATCCAGCTCGACGACGGCCCGGTGCGGGTCGACGACTTCCGGGTCGTGGACGCCACGGCGTCCGAGACCCTCGTGGAGGTCGTGCTGCACGAGGGACGGAACCGGATCGTGCGGCGCACGCTCGACGCCGTCGGGCACCCGGTCGTGCGACTGGTGCGGACGCAGATCGGGCCCATCCGGCTCGGAAACCTGCGCCCGGGGCGGACGCGCGAGATCGCCGGGACCGAGCCTCGGCACGCTCATGGCGGCGGTCGGCCTGTGAGTGCCGGACGGCGCGTCTGTGGGCCCGTCGGCGCGGGTAGCCTTCCGCGCGGGCGGCGATCGACCGCCGCACGAAGGGAGTGCCGGCGATGACGGTCCGGGCCATCCGCGGGGCGACGCAGCTCGACCGTGATGAGCGTGAGCACCTCTTCGAGCGCACCGGCGAGCTGGTGCAGGCGGTGCTCGACGCGAATGCCATCACGGCCGACGCGCTCATCTCCATCCTGTTCACGTGCACGCCCGACCTGGTCAGCGACTTCCCGGCGACGGCGGCACGCGAGATGGGCATGGGCGACGTGCCCCTCATGTGCGCGGTCGAGATCGGGGTGCCGCACGCGCTTCCGCGGGTCGTCCGGCTCATGGCCCACGCGGAGCCTCGACGTGCCCCGCCGTGACGTTCAGCACGTGTACCTGCACGGTGCGACGGTGCTGCGCAAGGACCTCGCGCAGTGACCGTGCAGCCTGCGCCGTCGGGCCCTGCCGCCTTCCCGGTCGCCACGGTGGGCCCTGTCCTGGTGCTCGGGACCGGTCTGCTCGGGGCGAGCGTGGGGATGGGCCTGCGCGCTGCGGGCGTGGAGGTGCTGCTCGAGGACCCGTCCCGGATGACCGCGATGCTTGCGCAGGACCTGGGCGCGGGCCGCCTGGTCACGCCCGACGACGCGCCTCGGCTCGTGGTCGTGGCCGCACCGGTGGACGTGACCGCCGACGCCGTCGAGGCCGCACTCGCGCGGTTCCCCGACGCCGTGGTGACCGACGTGGCGAGCGTGAAGGGCAGCGTGGTGCGCGCCCTCACGGCTGCGGGCGCCGACCTGACCCGCTACGTCGGGTCGCACCCGATGGCGGGCTCGGAGCGGTCGGGCCCGACCGCGGCTCGGCCCGACCTGTTCACGGGCCGACCCTGGGTCGTGGTCCCGGGCGAGGCGTCCCGGCCCGACGCCGTCATCGCGGTGCGCACGCTGGCGACGGACCTCGGCGCCGTCCCCGTGGTCTTCGACGCGGACGCGCACGACCGGGCGGTCGCGCTCGTCTCCCACGTGCCGCAGGTCGCCGCCTCCCTGGTGGCGGCCCGGCTGCAGGACGCCGACGGTGCGGCGCTCGACCTCGCGGGCCAGGGCCTGCGCGACACGACGCGCATCGCCGCGAGCGACCCGCGAGTGTGGACGGGCATCCTCGCCACCAATGCGGCGGGCGTCGTGCCGGTGCTGCAGGCCATGCGGGACGATCTCACCGCCCTGATCGACGCGCTCGGGCAGGCGGCGTCCGGCGACGCCCACGCCCGTCCCGCCCAGGGTGTGCTCGGTGTGATCGCGGGCGCGGTGGCGGCGGGCAACGCGGGCGTGGCCCGCATCCCGGGCAAGCACGGTGGCGCGCGCACGGAGTACGACCTGGTGACGGTGCTGGTGCCCGACGAGCCGGGCGCCCTCGCGCGCCTCCTCGCGGACGTCGGCGCGGCCGGGATCAACCTCGAGGACCTCGCGATCGACCATGCGCCCCGGCAGCGCGTCGGCCTGGCCTCGGTCTCGGTGCTGCGGGGCCTGGGCCCGCGGCTGACGACGGAGCTGGGTGAGCGGCAGTGGCGGGTGGTGGGGTGAGCGGCGTCGGCGCGGGTGGCCTGGTGGTCGCCGTGGACGGGCCCTCGGGGTCCGGCAAGTCGAGCGTGTGCCGGCAGGTTGCCGCACGCCTCGGGCTGTCGTACCTGGACACGGGTGCGATGTACCGCGCGGCCGCGTGGTGGTGCCTGGACCAGGGCGTCGACCTCACGGACGAGGTTGCGGTGCTGGCGGCGACCGTCGCCATGCCGCTGGAGATGGGCCTCGACCCGGATGCCCCGACCGTGGTGGTCGGCGGCGTCGACGTGGGCACCGCGATCCGCACGACGGCGATCTCCGGCGTCGTGAGCCACGTCGCCACGAACCTGCCGGCGCGTGCAGAGCTGGGCGACCGCCAGCGCGCCATCATCGAGGCGGAGCGCACGGGCGGTCGCAGCGGGGGCCGCGGGGTCGTCGCGGAGGGTCGCGACATCACGACGGTGGTGGCGCCGGAGGCCCCGGTGCGAGTGCTGCTCACCGCGAGCGAGGAGGCACGTCTGGCGCGCCGGGCCCTGGAGGTGCACGGTGTCGCGGACGCGGCGGCCGTCGCCGCCACGCGGGCCCACGTGGTGGGGCGTGACGCCAAGGACTCCACGGTCGTGGAGTTCCAGGTCGCGGCGGACGGCGTCGTGACGGTGGACTCCTCCGCGCTGACCTTCGACGAGACGGTCGAGGCGGTGCTGGCGGTGGTCCGCCGGCTCGTCGGCGCGGCCGGAGCCCCGGCATGAGCGCGTCGAGCCCGGAGCCCGCCGCGGCCGCCGCGCCCGCCGCCGCCCCGACGTACGTGCCGCGCGCGATCGGTCCGGGCTGGGGTCGCTGGCTCGGGCGGTTCTTCGCGCGTGTCATCTGGAACACGCGCGTCGTGGGCAAGGACCGGGTGCCGCGGCGCGGCCCGGTGATCGTGGTGGGCAACCACGCGGGCTGGGCGGACGGGCCACTGATGATCGGCTGCACGCCGCGCGGCACGCACATCATGGTGAAGGTCGAGATCTTCCGGTCAGCCATCGGCTGGCTGTTCCGCATGACGGGGCAGATCTCGGTGGACCGGCGCAACGGTCGTCCGGCCCTCGCGACCGCGCTCGCCCTGCTCAAGGAGGGGCGCGTCGTCGGGATCTTCCCCGAGGGCAGCCGCGGCCGGGGTGACGCGTCGAGCTCCCGGGCCGGCGCCGCGTGGCTCGCGGTGAACTCGGGTGCGACCGTCGTGCCGGTGGCGATGCTGGGCACCCGGCGGACGGGGGAGCGGGTGGGCACCGTGCCGGGCTTCCGCCGTCGGCTCTACGTCGAGTACGGGGCGCCGATCAGCCTCGACGGGCTGGCGGACCTGCCCCGGCGGGAGGCTGTCGGGCGCGCGAACGAGATCATCCGCGAGGCACTGGCGGCGCACGTGACGGCGGCCGCCGAGCGGAGCGGGATCCCCCTGCCGACGGACCGTCCGGACGACGTCGCGCCGGAGCCGACGCAGGGCTGAGCCCGCCGGGAGCGGTCCGGTTCGTCGCGCGGGCCTCCGGCACGGGAGGATAGGTCCATGACCGACGACCTCGAGGGCTTCGAGCCCGACGACGACGCGCCCGTCCCGCACCTGGACGCCGATGCGCCGCAGACGCCGGAGGAGCTCGCCCGTGAGGAGGCCCTGCGCGCCGGCCTCGCGGAGTACGACCTCGGTGACGACGACCTGGCGCTGCTCGAGGGCAGGGGAGCGGACGGCGAGGGCGCCGCGCGGTCGGGCCCGGTGCCGGTGGTCGCCGTCGTCGGGCGGCCGAACGTGGGCAAGTCCACCTTGGTGAACCGCATCCTGGGCCGCCGCGAGGCGGTCGTCCTGGACACCCCGGGCGTGACGCGCGACCGCGTGATGTACGACGCCGAGTGGTCGGGCCGTCGGTTCACGCTCGTGGACACGGGCGGCTGGGAGACGGACGTCGCCGGGTTGGATGCGCGTGTCGCGGAGCAGGCGGAGATCGCGATCGATCTCGCGGACGTCGTGGTGTTCGTCGTGGACGCGACCGTGGGCGCGACGGCGACGGACGAGCGCGTGGTGCGCCTGCTGCGCAAGTCCGGCAAGCCGGTGATTCTCGCGGCGAACAAGGTCGACAACCCCCGGATCGAGCTCGAGGCGAGCACGCTCTGGGGTCTTGGGCTCGGCGAGCCGCGGCCGGTGTCGGCGCTGCACGGCCGGGGGTCCGGTGACCTGCTGGACGCGATGCTCGCCGTCATGCCGGAGGTGTCGGCCTATGGCGGGATCGACCGCGGTGACGGTCCGCGCCGCGTGGCGCTGGTCGGGCGGCCGAACGTCGGCAAGTCGAGCCTGCTGAACTCGCTCGTCGGGTCGCAGCGCGTCGTGGTCGACGACGTCGCCGGCACCACCCGCGACCCGGTCGACGAGCTCGTGGAGATCGGCGGCAAGCCGTGGTGGTTCGTCGACACCGCCGGCATCCGCCGCCGCGTGCACCAGACGACGGGCGCCGACTTCTACGCCTCGCTGCGCACGCAGGCCGCGATCGAGAAGGCCGAGGTCGCCGTCGTGCTCCTCGACGCCTCCGACGTGCTCACCGAGCAGGACACGCGGGTGATCTCGCAGGTGGTCGACGCCGGGCGCGCGCTCGTCCTCGCCTATAACAAGTGGGACCTCATGGACGAGGAGCGGCGGCACTACCTCGAGCGAGAGATCGAGCGCGACCTGGTCCAGGTGCTCTGGGCGCCGCGCATCAACGTCGCCGCGAAGACCGGCTGGCACACGAACCGGCTGGTCTCTGCGGTGGAGACGGCTCTGGACTCGTGGGACAAGCGGATCCCCACCGGTCGGTTGAACGCGTTCCTCGGCGAGCTCGTCGCGGCGCACCCGCACCCGCTGCGGGGCGGAAAGCAGCCGCGCATCCTCTTCGCGACCCAGGCGGACACCCGGCCGCCGCGGTTCGTCATCTTCGCGACCGGCTTCCTGGAGGCCGGCTACCGGCGCTTCATCGAGCGCAAGCTGCGCGAGGCGTTCGGGTTCGAGGGCTCTCCGCTCGTCATCTCCGTGCGCGTTCGGGAGAAGCGCAAGCGGTGAGGCGTGCGATGCGGGCGCTGTTGCGGCTCGGGCTGCCGCGCGACCCGAGCGGGAGCTCGCACATCGCCGGGTTCCTCGTGGCGACGGTGATGACGGTGCTGCTGACGCGCGGGGCGCTGGCGGCGCTCGGCTTCCCGCAGCTCGGTGGCAAGGGCCTGCACATCGCGCACGTGCTGTGGGGTGGGTTGCTGATGGCGCTCGCCCTCCTGGTGCTGCTCTCGTTCGCGGGGCCGGTGGCGCGTCCGGTCGGTGCGCTCGTGGGTGGCGTCGGGTTCGGGCTGTTCATCGACGAGGTGGGCAAGTTCGTCACCTCGGACAACGACTACTTCTACGGTCCGACGCCGTCGCTCATCTACCTGGTCGTGGTCCTGCTCGTGCTCCTGGCCGAGGGGCTGCACGGGCGGTTTCCGCACGAGCCGCGCGAGTACCTGGCGGGCGCCGTGGACCATGCGGTGGCCGGCGTCGTCGGCGGGCTCACGCCGCGCGCCCGTGCCGAGGCGCGTGAGCTGCTCGACCGTGCCGGGGACGTGCCGGGCGCCGCGGAGGTGCGGGCCCTCCTGGACGCCGTTGACGAGGACTCCGCGGAGCTGCCCAACCCGATCGACGCGATCGGCGCCGCTGTGGTGCGTGCGACGCGGCACGTGGTCTCCGCGCGCTGGGTGCCGTGGCTCGCCGTCGGGATCCTGCTCGCCTCGCTGGTCGCGACCGTCACCTCCGGGATGGTCGCGTGGTTCGGGGGAGCGGACGTGCCCGGCTGGGCGGTCGTCGGCCTGCTGGTGAGCGCTGCGGTGGCCACGGCGACGGCGCTGTACGGGGTCGTAGTCGTGCGCGGCGATCGCATGCGCGGGTACGCGCTGTGCAGGAGGGCGATCCTCATCAGCCTGCTCGTGACGCAGGTGTTCGTCTTCCGGATCCAGGAGTGGTGGGCGACCGTGGGTCTGGTTGTCGCGCTGCTCGCGCTGGGTCTTGTCGCGGCGGAGCTGCAGCAGCTCACGGTGCAGGCGCGGGCGCAGCACCGCGGTCGTCGTGGAGCGGAGCCCGACGCCGGACGGGCCGCTGACCAGGACGGGTCGGCCGTGCGCTAGACTTCTTCCCGGCCCGCGAGGGCCGATCGGGATGTGGCGCAGCTTGGTAGCGCACTTGACTGGGGGTCAAGGGGTCGTGGGTTCGAATCCCGCCATCCCGACAGTGAAAGAGCAGGTCAGAGGCCCGCACCGCTTCAGCGGGGCGGGCCTCTTTGCATGCTGGGGCGTCTATGTACGCCCTGGGCGCACATAGCGTGAGACGCGCACCTCCTGGGGTTGCGCAGGCAGGTCCGCCGTCGGCCGGGGCAGCGGCGCGGCCAACCAGGGGCGGTGCGCCCGATCGGGTGAATCCGGCGAAACGGACATGGGATGGATGTCCGGTATGGCTAGTATCGTCATGATGCGGCACCGTGGTGGTGCTGCCGGACGAGGGGACACGCATGGCCGTCGGCGCAGAACTGAGCACGCTCCAGTCGCTTCACCGCACCTTCACCGAGAAGGCCAGCGAAGCGGCCGACATCAAGAACCAGGTCGAGGGAGCGTTGACCGGCGCCGACTGGACGGGGCGCTATGCCGACCAGTTCCGTGAGGCGTGGGCTGACTACCGCGCCAACCTCGACCGTCTTCGCGACGCGCTGGATGGCGCGGCGTCTGACGTGAAGTCGAACCACAACAACATCGCCGCCGCGACGGGGGAGCCCGACCGGATCTGAGGCGCGACGGGCGCCGCCAGGGTGCGGCCCCGTCCAAACCTCGGTTCCTCACACGCGCGACCTAGCCGGCTTCGGTCCTCGCCTTCTGGCGCGAAGCGGTCCCGCTCCCTGCGGGGCCGCCGGGTGGCTGCGCGCGCTCACGACCTCGACGTCGTGAGCGCGCGCGCCCCGGGCGGGCCGCTCGGGCCTGCGCACTGCCGAACGGACGCATCACGCACATGACCACCACCACTGACGTTCGCGACCACCATCAGGATCGGCGCCGGGCCCGCGAGGAGCGGGCTCTCGGGCCGGCTGTCCCCACAGCTCACCAGGATCGACTTCCGCCGCCGCCTCGGGAGCGTCGACCGATGCTCGCTGCGCTCGGGGTCCTGCTGATCGTCGGGGGCGCCGCCACGGCTGGTTTGCTGGCGATGCGAGCCGACGCGCGGGTGCCGGTCCTGATCGCGAGCAACGACGTCGGAGCCGGCGAGCAGATCACTGCCGACGACCTCGCCACGATCTCGGTGGCTAGTGAGGGCACCAAGCTCATCCCCGCTGCCCAGAAGGACGAGCTCGTCGGGCAGTACGCCCGGGTGACGATCCGGGACGGGCAGCTGATCGACACCGCCATGGTCATGCCGACCGGTGCGTTGCGACCGGGGTCCGTCGCCGTCGGGGCGTCCCTGGCGGCTGGGCGCGTGCCCGCCAGTGGACTGGAGCCCGGCGACGTCGTCGACCTGGTGTCCGTCTCCGACGGCGCGGGAGAGGTCCTGGCCGCCGGCGTCACGGTCAGCTCCTACGTGGCCTCGGAGAACACCACGAGCGGGCCCGCTGCGACTGCGACCTTCATCGTCGAGCGCGCCGACAGTGCTCGGATCGCTGCCGTCAACGCCGCCGGCGACCTGGCCGTCGTCCTGGTCGAGCGCGGCTCGGCGCAGGAGGGCTGACGTGCTCATCGCCGTCGTGGCCGCGAAGGGTTCCCCAGGGGCCTCGACCACCGCCCGAGTCCTGGCCTCCGTCTGGCCGAAGCCGGTCCTGCTGGCCGACTGCGATCCCGCCGGAGGGGACGTGGCCCTGGTGGGCCGCGGCCCGGGCGGGGGCGTCCTGGACCCCGACCGCGGCCTGCTGTCCTTGGCCGTCGAGGCCCGGCACGGCCTGCCGTCCAGCGCGGTGGCCGAGCATGTTCAGCACCTGGACGGCGGGTTGCCGGTCCTGTGCGGGGTCAGCAGCCCCGAGCAGGTCGCCGCGATCGGCCCGGTGTGGCCCGCGATCGCGACGGCCCTCGCGCACATCCCCGGGGCGGACGTCGTCGCCGACTGCGGGCGCGTGACCGCAGGCACTCCGGTGATGCCCCTGCTCAACGCAGCGGACCTGGTGCTGTTCGTCGTCCGACCGCGCCTGGAGTCCTACGCGCACCTGCGCCAGCGGCTGCGCTGGCTCGCCGCCGCCCAGCGCGACGTCGCGCAACCGCCGCGGCACGCCGTCGTGCTCGTCGCGGACAAGAAGTCCAAGGAGACCACCAAGGACCTGGCGCGGCTCCTCGCCCACGACGGGCTCGACATCCCGGTTCTGGGCCCCATCGCCCACGACCCGCAGGCCGCCGACGCGTTCGCCGCGCGCCTGGACAGGGGAATCGGCAGGTCCCTGCTGGTCCGCTCCGCGCGTCTGCTCGCCGGGCCCGTCCAGGCGTTGGCGGCGCGCCCGCAGCCCGCCTACGGCCGGGTCTGAGGGGGCGAGGATGGCACTGGATCAGGCGCTGGTGCGCCGACTGCGTGAAGAGGTCGCCGACCTCCTGGCACGTCAGCGCCGGCAGGATGCGGCGGCCGGCGTGGCGCCGATGTCGGGGGAGGACGAGCGCCAGTTCGCCCGCGCCGTCATCGGCCGCGTGCTCACCGCGCACGCGCGGGTCGAGGTGGGAGCGGGCCGCACACCACCGTCACCCAAGGACGAGGAGGAGATCAGCGCCGGGATCCATGCCGCGCTGTTCGGCGTGGGCCGGCTCCAGCCGCTCCTGGACGACCCCGAGGTCGAGAACATCGACATCAACGGGCACGACCACGTGTTCGTCCAGTACGGCGACGGCCGCGAGGTCCGGATGCCGCCGGTGGCCGAGTCCGACGACGAGCTCGTCGAGCTCGTCCAGATCCTGGGGGCGTACTCCGGGCTGACCAGCCGCCCGTTCGACTCGGCCAACCCCCAGCTCGACATTCGCCTGCCTGACGGCAGCCGGTTGTCGGCTGTCATGGACGTGTGCGCCCGCCCGGCGATATCCGTGCGGCGCGCCCGCCTGGCCCGGGTCCACCTGGACGACTTCGTCCGTCTGGGTTCCGCGTCCCCGGACGTGGCGGCGTTCTTGTCCGCGGCTGTCGTTGCGCGCAAGAACATCATGATCGCCGGGGCCACCAACGCCGGGAAGACCACCCTGCTGCGGGCCCTGGCCAACGAGATCCCGGCGCACGAGCGGCTCATCACCGTCGAACGGGCGCTCGAGCTCGGGCTGGGGGAGTACGCCGACCTGCACCCGAACGTCGTGGCGTTCGAGGAGCGCCTGGCCAACTCCGAGGGCAACGGCGCGATCAGCATGGCCGAGCTGGTGCGACGAAGCCTGCGGATGAACCCCAGCAGGGTCATCGTCGGGGAGGTCCTGGGCGATGAGATCGTCACGATGCTCAACGCGATGAGCCAGGGCAACGACGGCTCGCTGTCCACGATCCACGCCAACAGCTCGATCGAGGTCTTCAACCGGATCTCGACCTACGCGATCCAGTCCGTCGAGCGGCTGCCGGTCGAGGCGACCCAGATGCTCATCGCGGGTGCGATCGACTTCGTCGTCTTCGTGCAGAAGCAGAACGACTTCCACGCCGGCGGGCGGCTGCGCCGCTACGTCGCCAGCATCCGTGAGGTCAACGGAGTCGACGGCCGGGTCCTGTCCAGCGAGGTCTTCGCCCCCGGACCCGACGGGCGCGCCGTCGCGGCGGCACCGATCGCCTGCATGGACGAGCTCATGGCGGCCGGGTACGCCCCCGGCTACGCCGCCTACGGGGTGAACTGACATGCCCCCGTCCATCGTGCTGATCATCATCGCCGGCGCTGCGGCGGGCGCCGGAGTGATGCTCCTGGTGCGCGGGCTGCGCACGAGGCAGATCGTTGAGCGCCGGGTGGTCCACACCGGCCCGGGTGTCCTTGCCCGACTCGGGCGCAAGGCGGCGCTGGCGCTGGGTGCCGCGCTCCTCGTCCTGGTGTGGACGCGGTGGCCGGTTGCATCGATCGCTGCCGGGGCGCTCGTGCTGGGCTGGGACAGCCTCTTCGGCGGCGCGCGGGTCGAACGTCGCGCGCAGGCCCGCATCGAAGGCCTGGCCGCGTGGACGGAGTCCCTGCGCGATACCATCGCGGGCGCCGTCGGGCTGGAGCAGGCCATCCCGGCCACGGTCTACGCTGCCGCACCTGCCATTCGGCCCCAGCTGCTGCTGCTCGTGGACCGGCTGCGGGTGCGCGTCCCGCTGCCCACCGCGCTGCAGGGCCTGGCCGACGAGCTCGACGACCCGGCCGCGGACCTGGTGGTGACCGCCCTGATCCTGAACGCCAAGCTCCGCGGACCGGGCCTGCGCCAGGTTCTCACCTCGCTGTCGGAGTCGGCGCGTGCCGAGCTCGACATGCGTCAGCGGGTCGCGGCCGAGCGCAGCTCCACGCGCCGCTCCGCCCAGGTGGTGATGATCTTCTCGGTGGCCGTGATGGTCCTGCTGGCCGTGCTCAACCGCCGCTACCTCGAGCCCTACGACACTGCTCTCGGGCAGGTTGTCCTGGCCAGCGTCGTCGCTCTCTTCGCGGCCGGGTTCGCCTGGATGAAGCGGCTGTCCGGGATTCAGATGCCCGCCCGGTTCCTCGTCGCCACGCCCGATCGGATGCCCGTCCGCCAGTACGGGGTGCCGAGATGACCGCGGTGATGATCGCCGGGGCGATCGCCGGTCTCGGGTTGCTGGTGCTCGGGCTGGTCCTCGCCCCGCCGCGTGCGCAGCCGGCCAGCGCCCTGGCGCGCCTGGACCTCTTGCGGGCTCACCAGCGTGCCGAGTCCGCGGCCGTCCGGCTGGACGCACGCAACGCGGCCGGGCCTGCGTGGCGGCGGGGCCTGGGCCGGCGGACCGCGGCGAGCTTGGGCTCGTTCGGCCTGCCGATGGCCGGGATCGGCTCCGACGTGGCGATCCTTGGTCGGACCCTGGACGGGCTGCTCGCCTCGTGCGTCCTGACGGCGGTGGCCGGCCTGCTCCTGCCGTTCGCCATCGCCGCGGGCCTGGCCTTGGCGGGCGTCACCGTCTCGGTGGCCGTACCTGTCGGGGTCGCTGCCCTCGCGGCCGTGCTCGGCGCGGCGGTCCCGGTGCTGCAGGCGCGTGCGGCCGCCGCGGATCGCCGGCGCGACTTCCGCCACGTCGTCGGCTCTTTCCTGGACCTGGTCTCGATGAGCCTGGCCGGTGGACGCGGCGTCCCCGAGGCGTTGCAGACGGCGTCGGAGATCAGCGACAGCTGGGGAGCCGTGCGCATCCGCAACGCCCTGGTCGGCGCGCGCCTGCGCGGGGAGACGCCCTGGTCGGCACTGGCCGCCCTGGGTGAGGAGCTGCGCATCGACGAGCTCCGCGACCTGGGCGCGGCCCTGGCGCTGGTGGCCGAGGACGGGGCGAAGGTCCGCGACTCCCTGGCCGCGCGCGCGGACTCGATGCGTCGCCGCGAGCTGGCGGAGGCCGAGGGCAGGGCCGGGGAGGCGTCCCAGTCGATGCTCGTCGCCCAGTTGCTGATCGCTCTGGGCTTCCTCGTCTTCCTGATCTACCCCGCCATCGTCAGCGTCTTCCGCAGCACCTGATCGAGGCCGCGACGCCGCTGCACACACCGACCGGGCTCGCCCGGCAGAGAGGAACGACCATCATGCACTTCAACCCGTTCACCCCTTGGGGGTACCTCACGGCGGAGCTTCGCCGCCGCATGCGCCTCGCGCGCGACGAACCCGACCTGGGCGCCTCGACGATCGAGTGGGTCATCATCACGGGGATCCTGGTGGCGATCGCAGTCGCCGTCGGGCTCGTCATCTACAACATGGTGACGTCGCAGGCTCAGTCGATCAAGATCCCCGCCCCTCCCGGCGGGCCGTGACCGTGGTGACCGAGCGGTTGCGGCGAGCGGCCAGCGCGCGCGGCGACGAGGGCGCCACCTCCATCGAGATGGTGCTCTACACGCCGCTGCTGATGCTGGTCATCTTCGTGACCGTGCAGTTCGCCCTCAGCTGGCACGGCAGCTCGGTGGCGAGTGCCGTGGCACGCGAGGCCGCCCGGACCGCCCGGGCCGGCGGAGGCACCCCCGCCGCGATCGCGCAGGCCGAAGCGCGCGGCCTGGAGTACGCCGACGCCATCGGCGGCGCGGTCCTGCGGGACGTGACCGTCGACGTCGTCGCCCTGCCCGGAGACGAGATCCGGGTGACCGTGCGCGGCCGCGCGAACGAGATCGTCGACGGCCTCGCCCCGACCGTCGAGGCCACCGTCGAAGGCCCGGTCGAGGTGTTCCGCCCCGACACCTGAGCTTGACCGGCCCGAACCCCAACCGACCAGCACCGACGACACGGACAGGAGGATGCGATGCGACGCGGAGACGACACCGGCTCCATGGCCGTCGAGATCGTCGTGCTCGTGCCCGTGCTCGTCATGATCATGGTGCTGGTGGTGGCGTTCGGCAGGTACGTCAACGCCGAGGGCGACGTCGAGGCCCTGGCCCGCGAGGCCGTGCGGGCCGCGACGCTCGAACGTGACGAGACCTCCGCGAGGGCCGCAGCCCAGGCGGCCGCCACCGCGATGGTGCCCGACACGATCACCTGCGCCCCCGTGCAGGTCACCGGTGACTTCACGCCCGGTGGCCGGGTCAGCGTCGAGGTCACCTGCCAGGTGCCGTGGGCGAACCTCGGCCTCATCGGGCTCAACGGCTCCGGGACGGTCACGGCGACGTCCGCCGCCCCCCTGGACCTCTACCGCAGGATGGGCTGACACGTGACGTGGAGAACCTGGCGCGACGGCGTCCCGGACGAGGGCACCGCTTCGGTGTTCGTCCTGGGCATGGTCGTGGTCCTGATGGTCGTGGCCGGCCTGGTCGTGGACGGCGGTCGGGCGGTCAACGCCCGTGCCGCGGCCATGGACGCGGCCGAGCAGGCCGCGCGCTCGGGCGCCAACCAGCTCGGCCCCGACGCGCTGCACGACGGCGTCGTGCGCATCGACCCAGCGGCCGCCCGAGCTGCTGCCTCCGAGTACCTCCTCGCCCAGGGCTACCCCCAGTCCGGCATCACCGTGACCGCGAGCGAGAACCAGGTCGTCGTGGCCGTGCGGGACACCGAGACCACGACGCTGCTCTCGCTGGCCGGCATCACGTCCTTCGCCGCAGAGGGCCACGCCACCGCCCGCGCCGCAGTCGGCATCCTCGACGAGATCCCCGCGGAGACCCCGTGACCCACGACCGCACCACCCACTCTCCGGTGGCCGTCCATCCGACCGGTCCCGCCCGGTTCCAGCAGCTCGACGCCGTCCCGCCCGAGCGCCACACAGCTCGGGCGCTCGGCGCCGCCGTGGTGCTCCTCGCGCTCGTGGTCGGCGTGCCCGCCGGACTCGTCCTGCTCGACGCGCTGCCCGCCATCCCCACCTCCCTGCCCACCCGTGAGCAGCTCACCGCGACCATCGGCACCGAGCAGGTCCTCGCGGTGCTGGTCTGGGTGGCCTGGCTCGCCTGGCTGCAGTTCACCCTGTGCGTCCTGGTGGAGCTGCGCAGCGCGCTCTCCGGCATCGGGCTGCCCACCCGGGTGCCGCTGGCCGGGCCGAGCCAGCGCGTCGCCCGCTCCCTGGTGGTCGCCGTGCTGATGCTCATCACCACGGTGGGCCCGGCGTCGGCCATCGCACCCGAGATCGCGCACGTACCGCAGGTTGGAACTGTCGCGACCTCCGTCGCGTTCACCAGCCCGCAGACGGCGTTGCCGCAGGTGGGTGCCCCGCTCGCAGCGCCCGTGCCGCAAGCCTCTGGGCCGGCCACCTACCTGCTCGGCGACGTGGTCCTGGACGCCGACGACGGCGCCGCCCTGGTCGGCCAGCACGTCTACGTCGTCCAGCCGCCCGAAGGCCGTTACCACGACAACCTCTGGGACATTGCCGAGCGCACGCTGGGCGACGGTCGCCGCTACCAGGAGATCTACGAGCTCAACAAGGGCCGTCCCCAGCCCGACGGGCAGGAGCTCTCCCTGGCCCGGCTGATCCAACCGAACTGGCTGCTCGTCATGCCCGCCGACGCCGTCGGAGCCCAGCAGGTCGTCGCCGTCCAAGCCCCTGCGGCGCCAGAGGCGCCCACCACAGCGGCGCCCGGGGCGCCCGCGGCCGCCCCCGTCCAGGGCGCGGCCGTCGCAGCGGCAGCCTCAGGCGTCGCAGCGGACCAGGCAGGTTCGTTCGCCGCGCCCGAGGCCGCCGACCAGGGCGACAGCACCCGCCAGCTCCTGGGCGCAGGCCTGCTCGCCGCCGGCCTGCTGGCCGCCATCGACGGGCTCCGGCGCCGGCGCCGGACCCCCGAGCCGTCCCACTCGGCCGTCGAGGTCGAGGTCGCCCTACGGGTCGCCGCGAGCCCGGGCCGCGCGAAGCTCCTGGACACCGGCCTGCGACACCTGGCCACCACCCTGCGCGCCACGGGCCGAGACCTGCCCGGCGTCTACGCCGCCCGCGTCGACGACCACACCGTGACCCTCGTCCTCGCTCCGGCCGACCCGGACGCGCCCGCACCCTGGCGCGCCGACGACGGCGGGCGACGGTGGGTCCTGGACGTCGAGCCGCCCACCCGGGCCCACGCTCGAGGGCCGGCGCCGTTCCCCGGCCTGGTCTCCCTCGGCCGAGACGTCGACGACGCCGACATCCTCATCGACCTCGAGGCGGCCCAGGGACCGATCGCCGTCGTCGGTGACCCTGCCGCGGCCCTGGAGCTGGTCACCGCCCTGGCCGTGGAACTGGCCACGAACACCTGGTCCGACGCCCTGGCCGTGACCGGCGTCGACCTGCCCGCAGCGGTCACCGACCTCGGCCTGGACCGCTACCAGGCGGCCGACACCGTCACGGCGGCCCTACCCGCCCTGGCCGAGCGGCGCACCGCGACCCTCGGCGCCGGGGTGCTGTCCGGGCGCCTGGCCGCCGGGGGAGCGGGCGCCTGGATCCCGCGGTACCTGGTCATCGGCTCCACCCCCGAGCCGGCGATCGTGCCGGCCCTGCTCGAGCTGACCACCACCGACGTCCGCGCCCCGCTCGGCCTGGTCTGCGTGGGAGACCTGCCCGGGGCGCGGTGGCGCCTGGAGGTCGACGACGCCGGATCGGTGAACATCGCGGTCCTGGGCATGGAGGTCCGCGCCAACCGGCTCACCGCCGCCCAGGTCGCCTGCGTCGCCGAGCTGCTCACGCCCACCCCCGTCGACGACGACGCCCAGGGCGCCGCGGCCGGGCACGAGGCGGTGCTGGACCGGCCGGAGGTCCTCCCGCCCGCGCACCCCGTCGACCGTGCCGCCTACATCGCCGCCCCCGTGCGGGTCCAGGTGTTCGGCGCCCCCCGCGTGCACGCCGCCGGACCCATTGACCCCGAGCGGGTGGCGCTGGCCACCGAGCTCGTCGTCTTCCTGGCGCTGCACCCCGACGGCGTCCACCCGAACGTGCTCGCCGCGGCCCTGTGGCCGCGTGGGGTGACCCCCGAGGTCCGCGACGCCACGATCGCCCGCACGCGGGAGTGGCTGGGTCTGGACGACGGCGGCACCCCGCACCTGCGCGACACCGGCGACGGGCGCCTGTGCCTGGGCAAGGGCGCGGTCGTGGACTGGGACGTCGTGCGGACCCTGCTGGTGACCGCCCGGACCGTGGGCGAGACCGCCAAGGAGCGACGGCTCACCGCCGCCGCACTGAAGTTCGCCGCCGGACCGGTCCTGGCCGAGCGGCCCCCGGGCCGGTACGCCTGGCTGGCGCGCGTGCGCCTGGAACGCGCCTCCCGCGACGTCCTGGTCGACGCCGCACACCGGCTCGCCATCCTGTGCCGCCACGACGACGACCCGGCCGGCGCCCGCGAGGCCGCCTTCGCCGGCCTGTGGGTCAGCCCGACCGAGGAGCTGCTCTGGCGCGACGTCCTGCGCGCCACAGCCGCCTCCGGGGACCAGCCCGCCGTCCGCGGCGCGGTGGACGACATGCTCGCGAGCCTGCGCGCCGCAGGCGTGGCCGAGGTCGCCGCACCCACCGCGGCGCTCATCGAGGAGCTCGCGCCCGGATACCCGCTGCCGGCGGACCAGGTCGGGACGGCATGAGGGAGACCGCGTGCGCCTCCTGCTGAGCGTCGCCCACGGGCCAGACTCCCGGCTCGTCGACGTCGCGGTCACCTGCGAGGAGACCGCGACCGTCGCTGACCTGGCCAGCCACCTGGCCCACGTCGTCGCCCCCGCCGCCCCGCCCGCGGCCCGGGTGCGCGACACCGGCCGGCGCCTGGGCGTGGTTGTCGACGCGGCCGACGACGACGGCCCGGCCCCCGAGACGTTCCCCGCGGTCGCCGCGCTGGCGACGACCACCGCACCGCTCCTCCACCTCGGTCAGCGGCCGCTCGACCCCGGCCAGCTCCTGGCCGACAGCCCGGTGCGCAACGGTGCGATCCTCGGCCTGGACGCGCCCGCCGCGGCCACGACCGACGAGCCCGCCGGCGTGGTCGAGATCCGGGTCGTGTCGGGCCCGGGCGCCGGCGCCGTGCGACGCCTGGGCATCGGCACCCACCGCATCGGACCAGGCGTCGACGCCTCGGTGCACCTGCCGCACGGACCCGCGGTGAACGTGGACGTCGCACCCGACGGGACCGTCCGTATCCACCCGCCCGCCGACCCCGGCGACGCCGTCCCGGCCCCGATGCGCCGGGAGCCGCTCGATGGGCCGATCGTCGTGCCCCGCCGTGACGCCCAAGCGCAGCCCGCGACCCGGGGCCGCGCCCGCCCGCGCGAGCCGCAGGCCCTGGATGCGCGGTTCCTCACGATCGACCCCGCGGCCGACCGCGCCGTCGTCGAAGCTCGACCGCGTCTCGCTGACGGCCGCCACGGAGTGGGCGCCGGGACTGTGCCTGAACGTGGGGACCAGCCTGCTCGAGCTGCGCCTGCCCACCCGGCCCGACGCCTCGCTGAGCCCTAGCCCCGCCGGGGCCACGCTGGACTACAACCGCCCCCCGCGCCTGCGACCGCCCGCCCGGACCACCGAGTTCGCGCTGCCGGCCGAGCCCGGCAAGCAGGCCCGTTCGCCCCTGCCCTTCGTGCTCGTCCTCGCGCCCCTGGTCATGGGCGCGGCCATGTACGCGGTGACCCGCCAGCTCTACACGCTGATGTTCATCGGCCTGTCCCCGGTGATGCTGCTGGGCAACTGGTGGCAGGGCCGACGCAGCCAACGCCGCAGCCACGCCGACACCGTCGCGGAGTACCGGGCCAAGAAGGCCCGGGTGGAGGAGGCCGCGTTCGACGCCCTCCTCGCCGAGCGCCAGGCCCGACGCGTCGACGCCCCCGACCCCGCCGAGGTGCTGCTGCAGGCCACCGGACCTCGTGCCCGGCTGTGGGAGCGACGCCTGACCGACCCCGACTGGCTGCAGGTGCGGATCGGCACCGCCGACCTGCCCAGCGAGGTCGTCCTGGCTGACCCCTCCCGGGACCGCCACCGCGGGGCGCTCACCTGGACCGCACCCGACGTCCCCGCCACCGTCTCCATCTCCGCCGCCGGCGTCCTCGGCGTCGCCGGGCGCGGCGACCTGGCCCGGGCCCTGGGGCGGTGGATCCTCGCCCAGGTCGCCACCCTGCACAGTCCTGCCGACCTGCGCGTGGTCGTCATCAGCCCCGAAGCCGACGCCGACGACTGGGGCTGGACCCGCTGGTTGCCGCATGTGCGGGGGACCGACGACGCCGCTCCCGCCCGCGTGGGCGCCGACGCCGAGACCACCGCACGCCGCGTCGCCGAGCTCGTCGCCGAGTTGGAGGCGCGCCGCGCCGTCGCCGCAGCCGGGTCCGGGAGCGTCCACACGCCCGTCCTGGTCATCCTGGACGGGGCGCGGGCCCTGCGGCTGCTTCCCGGGATGGTGTCCCTGCTGCGCGAGGGACCCGCCTTCGGCATCACCTTCGTGTGCCTGGACGCCGACGTGACCCTGCTGCCCGAGGAGTGCCGCGCCGTCGTCAGCCAGACCGGCGACACCGTCCGGGTCGAGGTCACCGGCCAGCGCGTCGCCGAGGCCGTCCGCCCCGACCTGGTCTCCACCGCCTGGTGCGAACGCCTGGCCCGCGCTCTGGCCCCCGTCCACGACGTCTCCGCAGCCGGCACGGGCGCCACGATCCCGACCCGCAGCCGCCTGCTCACCGTCCTGGGCCTCGAGACCCCCGAACCCGCGGCCATCGCAGCCCGCTGGGCCGCCGGCGGGCGGACCACCACCGCCGTCATCGGCGAGACCTGCGACGGGCCGTTCGCCGTCGACCTGCGCCGCGACGGCCCGCACGGCCTGGTCGCCGGCACCACCGGGTCCGGCAAGTCCGAGCTGCCTGCAGACCCTCATCGCCTCGCTCGCGGTCGGCAACCGGCCCGACGAGATGACGTTCGTCCTCATCGACTACAAGGGTGGCGCCGCGTTCAAGGACTGCGCGAACCTCCCGCACACCGTCGGCATGGTCACCGACCTGGACACCCACCTGACCACCCGCGCCCTGGAGAGCCTGGCCGCCGAGCTGCGCCGCCGCGAGCACCAGCTCGCGACCCTGGGTGCTAAGGACATCGAGGACTACCTGTTCGCCCGGCGCCCCGGCGACGAGCCCATGCCGCGGCTGCTGATCGTGATCGACGAGTTCGCGGCGCTGGTGGCCGAGCTGCCCGACTTCGTCACCGGCCTGGTCGACATCGCCCGCCGCGGCCGGTCCCTCGGCGTCCACCTGCTCCTGGCCACCCAACGCCCCGCCGGTGTGGTCAACGCCGAGATCAAGTCCAACACCAACCTGCGCATCGCCCTGCGCGTGACCGACCGCACCGACTCCCAGGACGTCATCGAGGCCCCCGACGCCGCCGAGATCCCCGCCGCCCTGCCCGGACGCGCCTACGCCCGCCTGGGACACTCCAGCCTCGTCGCGTTCCAGTCCGCGCGCGTCGGCGGGCGCCCACCCACCACCGGTACCGCCGCGGCCATCGACCTGGCGCCGCTGACCTGGGCTAGCATCGGCCGACCGGCCGCGACGCGTGGGGGAGTCGACGACGACGGCGACGCCCCGACCGACCTGGCCACCCTCGTCACCGCCATCGGCGACGCCGCCGACGCCGCGGGGATCGAGGCGCCGCCGTCACCGTGGCTGCCCGCCCTGCCGACCACCGTCACCCTCGACGACCTCGACAACCGGCCCGGCGCCCCCCTGGAGCTGCCCTACGGGCTGATCGACCTGCCCGCCCAGCAACGCCGCGACACCCTGATCTACGACCTCGCGTGCGACGGGAACCTCGCCATCGTCGGTAGCCCACGTTCGGGCCGCTCCACCGCCCTACGCGCCATCGCCGCCGCCGTCGGCCGCCAGACCAGCCCACGCGACGTGCACCTGTATGGCGTCGACTGCGGCAACAACGCCCTGCTGCCCCTGGTCGCACTGCCGCACACCGGCGCCGTCGTGACGCGCGATCAACCCGACCGCCTGGCCCGGCTCACGCGGCGCCTGCGTGCGGAGATCTCCCGGCGCCAACAGCTCCTGGCCACCCACGCCTACGCCGATGCCGCCGAGCAGCGGGCTGGCGCGCCCGCCGACGAGCGCCTGCCCTACCTCCTGGTCCTGCTGGACCGGTGGGAGGGGTTCATGCAGGCGTTCGAGGACTACGACGCCGGGGCACTCCTGGATCTGTGGACCCAGGTCCTGCAAGAGGGCCCGGGTGTCGGGATCAAGGTAGTCGTCTCCGGCGACCGGAGCCTGCTGGTCGGTCGGGTCTCCACCCTCACCGAGGACCGGATCATGCTGCGCATGACCGAACCCGGGGACTACCAGTCCGTCGGGCTGTCCGTCCGCGACGTCCCGGGCACCATGCCCGACGGGCGCGCCTTCTCCTCCACCGGGGGCCAAGAGCTGCAGGTCGGCCTCCTTGCCCCCGACCCGTCCGGGTCCGCCCAGGTCGCGGCCCTGCAAGCCATCGCCCGCGATGCCACGATCCGCGCCGACGCCGACCTGGGCGCGGCGCCTGCTGGGCAGGTCCCGTTCCGGGTCGACCAGCTGCCCGCGCGCATCACCCTGGTCGACGCCCTTGCCCTGCCCGGACCCGCCCTGCCCGCCACGTCGGTGCCAGCCGGCGTCGGCGGGGACACCCTCGCCCTGCTCGGCCTGGACGCCGAGGACCACGGGCCCGGCCTGCTCGTCGTCGGGCCGCGCCGCTCGGGACGCAGCACCACCCTGGCCATGGTGGGGACCCACGCCCTGGACCACGGCTGGACGGTGGGGACCATCACCCCGCGGCGCAGCCCCTTGCGCGACCTCGACGGGCGCCCGGGACACATCGGCTCGATCACCGCCGACACGTCGCGCGACGACGTGACCGCGTTCCTGGCTGGTCTCGTGCCTACTGGAACGCAGCCCACCCTGCTGCTCGTGGACGACCTGGAGATCCTCGGCACCGACGGGAGCCTGGCCGATGCCCTCGTCGACCACCTCAAAGCCCTACGCGACAAGCCCGGGCTGCTCATCGCCGCCGGCACCAGTGACGAGCTCGCCAGCGCCTACCGCGGCCCGGCCGCCGCACTGAAGAAGTCCCGCGCCGGCATCCTGCTATGCCCCGCGGCACCCGGGGACGGGGAGATCCTCGGCGTCCGCCTACCCCGGTCCGCCCTGGGCGCGACCGCCCCGGGGCGTGGCCTGCACGTCACACCCACCGGATGGCAACCGATCCAGGTGCCCACCCCATGACCGCCGCGAAGCGACGCGCTCGCCCCGCGACGGGGTCGGCCGCAGACAACGAGGGATCTCACGTGAGCCAGTCCACCCGCGCGCATGTCCGTTTTGTCACTACGGTTGGCCTGTCCGAAGCGCAGAGCCGACAGGCTCACGCAAGAGCAAGGGGAGCAGTGCGCATGCGTCGCAACACCGTGGTCGTCGTCGGAGCCTTGGCCATGAGCCTGCTGACCGGATGCACCGGAGGCGGCCAGGACCCCGCGGGCCTCTCGACGGTGACAGCACCTCCATCGGCCTCGGCAGAACCGACGCCAACGCCCACCCCGACAGGCCCCGTGGACCGCTCGGACGAGGCGGCCGGGATCGTCTTCAAGGACCTGCCCGACGTCACCGGCGACGCACTCAAGGCGCTGGACACCCTCACCCTCTACGAACTCAAGGTCCAGCAGTCCACCACCTCGGGTGTTCTCGACCCATCCCTCCAGATCATCGCGGCTCCGGACCTCGTCGACAGGGTGGCGTACCAGCTGCAGCAGAACCAGGAGAAGGGCTGGACCGTCGGAGGCGTGATGGGCGCGACTGTCACCATCGTCGATGCGGACGCCTACACCGCCCACGCAACCGTGTGCCACGACTTGGCGAAGGTCACGCTCACCAACGCCGGGGTCGAGTACACCGCCGCGGAGACGGGACGTACGGATCGAACTCTCCACACGGTGGTCATGTCCCGCGTCGACGACTCGACCCCGTGGGCGGTCGAGTCCTACGAGAAGACCGGAACGTGCTGAGCCTCATGACGGCGGGATGGGCGGGCGCGATCATCGGCTTCGGCCTGGCGTTCTCCGCGCCTTGCGCATCCCCGCCACCACCGGGTTCGTGCGTCGATGGGGACTGCGGGGACGACCCGGGAGGGGGTGCGAGCGGAGGTGCCGAGTCCGGCGAGGTCGAGGTCACGGTGTGGGGCACTGGGGTGACCGCCGAGGGCGGATCGTTCCAGGTCGCGGCAAGCACGCATCGCGCCGCGGCGGCTTGCGGGTATCGGTGGTTCGCTACGGGCCAGAAGTACGCGTCGATGTGGACCGCGGACGGGCAGTTCACCGGTCTGCAGGACGACTTGCCGCAGGAGGACCGGTTCGCGCCGTGGGACGGCTGGAAGGGCCACGAGACCGATACCGCGGGGGCGTGGTGGGTGCCGCAGTGCTCGGATGCGAACTGGTCGGGTACCAGGGAGGAGTTCGTCGCCTACCGCAACGCTTACTCCGCCGCCCACGACCCGGTGTACGTCGAGGCGGGTCAGGCCCCGCCGGTGGGCGAGGTGTCGCCGGAGGTGTTGGCTCAGATCGCGTATGAGTCGATGGACCTGCCCGAAGGCGTGATTCGTTGGAGTCCCTCGTTGCAGGGCCGGGGCTTGACGGTGGTCAATGCCGACACCTGGGTGTGGGTGGAGGGTGCGCCGACGTCGGTGGCGGTGACGGCGCAGATCGCCTCGGGCAGCTGGGCGCGCGTCGACGCCAACGTCGTCGGGATGGAGCTGTCCGCGCCGGGCGCGGACGCGGCGTCGTGTGCGGACACCGGGACGGCGTGGTCGGCCGGTGCGACGGCCTCATGCTCCATCCGGTTCACGCGGTCGAGCGCGAACCAGCCGGTCAAGGCTGGGCAGACCCTGCCCACCTCGACGTTGACGGCGGGGGCGACCTGGCAGGCGACGTGGGTGTCCTCCCTGGACGCCGCACCTCGGCCACTGCCGAACCAGTCGATCACCACGACCGCTGAGATCCCCGTCGCCGAGATTCAGTCAGTGGTGACGTCGGGATGACTGATCGGATCGGGGCTGTCGGTGAGGACTACGCGAGGCGTGCAGTCGTCTCCGCGCGAACGCAGGGTGGGGGAGTGGGTCATGACGGCTGGTGACGACGCGCAGATCGCGACTCGGGAGGTCCCCAACCCTGACCACGCGGAGCTGCAGGCGCTGTTGGCGCAGGCCCGCCGGGCCGCGAGCGTGCACGGCGCCCAGTTGGATCGTGCGGCGTTGTTGATGGGGCAGGACCGGGTGTGGACCGGGCCGGCGGCGGCGTCGGGGTTCGCCGCTGAGCTACAGGGTCGTAAGGGTGCTGTGTCGGCGCGGTTTGCTGAGTTCGTCGAGGAGGTCGAGCACCGGCTGCGGTCGACCCCGGCCACGGTGACCGCGTCCACGAGGGTGTGGTGAGGGTGGCGACGTCATCGATCGACCTGGACGGCATGGCCGCGCTGATCGCCACCCTGGAGACGGCGTCGCACTGCCTGCACACCGTCCCCCGGTCCATGCGCGCCAAGGCCGACCGCCTGGACGTGCCGACTACTGCGTTGACCCGGCTGGAGCAGATCGCCGCCTGGGCCGATGACGAGCTCCCCGGGTTGCGGCGGCGGCTGAACCTGGCGATCGCTGCCGACGCCCAACGCCCCACGGGTCTGCGCGGCACACCGGTGCAGATCACCGAACCCACCATGTCCATGGAGCAGGCCACGGAGTTGGGTCGTGACCTGGCTGGGCGTCTGGAAGCCGCGGATCTGTGTGATGACGCCGCGGTGTTCGAGGCAGTGGCAGCCGAGGTGGCTGCTCATGCAGGCGACCCGGATGTGATGAGTGCCCTTGTCCAGGCCCTAGGTGCGCAGGGTCTGCTGGAGGTGATGAACCGGGTGGCGATCCCCCCGCAGAACGCGGTCGCCACGATCGACACCGACGACCGGGCGTCGTTGCTGGCGGCGCTGAAGGCGGGGTTGGCCACTGCGGACACCATGTGGTCTGCCGACCAGTCCGCGCAGTTCGCCACCGCCCTGGTCGAAGCCTCCACCGGTGACGAGTCCTGCTCGGTCCTGTCCTACCTCCTGTACGAGTCCCGCTACTCCGATGCGTTCCTGAGCGCTGCCGCGGAGGCCGTGGACGCCTTCGACCGGACGGGGTGGGACGGGGCCCCGGGCCGGTGGTCCCCGGATGCATTGCCGGGCTACTGGGCGCTGTACTTCCCTGACGGGGCCGCCGGGGCCTACGGCGATCCCGTGGTCTCCCTGATGACCGCCCTCGCCGAACAACCGGAGGTGGCACAGCGCTTCTTCGCGGGTGGGCCGACCGCGACTGTGGAGCTCGACGGTCAGGACCTGCAGGTCGGTGCCCGGTTGCAGTACTACATCCAGGACCGGGGCTGGGCCGGCGAAGACGCCTCTGGTGAGGCGCTGGGCCGGGCGTTGGAGGCCGCCACCACGGCGCTACGCGACCGGTCCGAGTCCGGGCGTCTGTCGGCGCAGATCGCTTCCCAGGCCTTCGCGCTGATGGGCGAGAAGACCGGCCAGGTCGACGACTTCGGCGAGACGTGGGAGATACCCGTCGGGATGCGCCCCCACGTCGCACAGATGCTCGCTTCCTACGCCACGGACATGCAGCGGATCTCCGATGGGGAGATTGTCGACGACTGGTCCGACGGGTTCGCGACACTCGCCCGAAGTGATTGGCTCCCCGAGGGCATGCCCTATGGGGCCGCTATGGACATGGCGTTGATGGAGCGGATCGTCGGGACCTTGGGACGCGACCAGGGGTGCCTCGACGTGATCCTGGCCGGTGCAGTCGCCGCGAACACGCTGCTCATGTCGACGGCGTTCGCCGCCGAGATGGACCGCCAGCAGGCGATACCCGCCGGACAGATCCTGCTCGACAACGGCGCGCTAGACGGGGTGAAGAACACCGTCGGCATCAGTGCGAGCTTCCTGGGATGGATCGTGGAGGCTGCCTACCAGGGCGATGCCGCGGACGAGGCCGCCACGAAGGCGCGTCGCGAGCGGTTCGCCGCGGCGCTGAGCGCAGCCGCGTCCCTGCCGGTGATCCCGAAGATCGAACCTGCCATGATCCAGTGGACGCTTGACCAGTTGCGGACCCAGGCGATCGACGCCTTCAAGAGCGGGGTGCCCCAGGACGCTCTTGACAGGTTCTCCGCCATCGACGACGAGGTCCCGGAAGGGTGCAAGGACCAGGTCATGAACCTGCTGGCGGCGGCCGAGTACTTCGGCCCCGAGTCCTACCAGGGCGACATGGCCCACACCGCGCCGCCGGAGGACGCCTTCATTGACGGCAGCGACCCGCCGCAGTTCGATCTGGAGTCCGGCGCATACCTGCTGTGGCTCCATGACCACGGGCCCAATGACTTCCTGGATGCCCGGGTGACGGTCCCGTACAACGACGTCTGGTCGAACCTGCAGTGAGGAGAACGCCAATGAAGGACCCGACACGGGTTTGGGCGGGTGTCGTGGCTGCCTGCGTGTTGCTGGCCGGTTGCACTGCAGAAGACCCTGACCCGGCCCCGACGGTGGACCTGAGCCCGGTCTCGCCGACGCCAAGCCCAGGCACTGAGCTGATGTGTGGGATTGACGAGTCGACCATCGAGCTGATCACAGGGTTCACGCCCGACCGGTCCGACGGCGACCTGACCGTCCAGGACGAGGTCGGCACAGCGCGATGCAACGTGTGGACCGACGACCCGCGCCACAAGGACCATGAACTCCTCATCGTCGAGCTGATCCCAGCGTCCTCGGAACGAGGAGCGGAGTTGCGCCGACAAGTGGACGGTGAGTACGGGAATCCTCCTGACGTCGTGTATCCCCGCGATGTCGTGGACGGGGCCTACTGGGAGACCGGCGCGGCAAGCACCTCCCGGGTGTTCTGGGGGGAGACAGCTGTCCAGGTCTTCGCCTACAACGTCCTGGTCCGCAGCAGGGAACGCTCCGAAGATCTGCTGGCCGTGAACCAGCAGGTGGCCTTCACGCTCGGTCTGCAGAGCGCGTCGTGAGGCGGCGGGTCCGACCGGAGTCCGCACTCGGGCGGGCGTCGGTGGACGCGTGCCCTCGACCGTGGGGAGGAATGCCGATGAGGCATGGCATGTGCGTGGCGGTCGGTGCTTTCGTGGTCGCGACCTTGGCCGGGTGCACAGGCGGAGGGCAAGAGCCGGCGGGGTTGTCGACCGTGACTGCGGAGCCGACGCCGAGCGTCGAGGCCACGCCGACCCCGACGCCTACTCCGACGTCAATCGTGGGTCGGGTGCTGGACATGTCGGACCCGGAAGCTCGGCATCGTCTTCGACGATGTCCCGGACCTGACCGGTGATGAGGCGGACGCCTACAACTGGATCGCCACCTACCGGCAGGAGTACTGGCGCACGCTCATGACGAACGAGGCCAGTCCCGGGTTCAGCGTGTTCACGTCCCCGGAAGCTCCAGGCGCGGATGGAGGAGATCGCCGCCACCAATACCGCGGACCAGTCGGTGTGGAGTGGCGAGTTCCATGTGCGGATCGCTGACATCGTCGTCGACGGCGACACAGCGACCGGCACAAGCTGTGATGACTACCGGCAGGTCACCGTCAGCGAGCCGAGCGGCGTGCTTGGCCCCGAGGTCACCGGACACGACGTTCCGCGGCTGCTTCGCCTGAAGTTGACGCGAAACCCTGTCGGCGAGGGGCTGTGGATCGTGCAGAGCGCCGACGGGGTCGGCGAGTGCTGACGCGAGCCGCACTCACTCGGCGCGCCGCCGCAGTCGGGCTCGCACTTGCCGTCAGCGTGCTTGCTGTACCGGGGCCTGCCGCGGGATTCGGTCAGGAGGACCCGCCCCCTTCTGGCGATCCGGCCGGGCCACCTGCGCCTGTGGCGGATCCGACCGCCGGTGGTGGTCAGGTGGCGGTGACGGTGACGAGTGCGGGGTCGACGGTGGAGGGTGAGCCGTTCACTCGTGTGCGCTCACAAGGGTTGCCGAGGGTGTGCTGGTACGGGCGTGACAAGTCGGGCAAGGACTACTACGACTACTGGGGTCCGGAGGGCGCGGCCCGCAGCTCTGGGACGTTGGACGCCTACGCCTATCAGGATCTGCTCTACCGGGGGTATGACTCGGAGCAGTACCGCGCGGACACGACGGGGCGCTGGTACGGGCCGGAGTGTCGTTCGGATGCTCCGGCGGATGTGGTGGCGGCGTTCCGGGCCGCGCATCCGCCGGTCTACTGGTGGCCGGCGGACCCGGTCCCGGCTGAGCATGAGGGTGTTGACCCGCGTCAGCTCGCCCAGGTCGCGTATGAGTTCACCGACCTGCCCACGGGGACCGTGTCGTGGAGCCCGAAGCTCGGGGCAGTGGGTGCGACTGTGGTGAACACCGACACCTGGGTATGGGTCGGCGGCGCGCCGTCCTCTGTGAGTGTTACGGCGTCGATCCCGGGGATGTGGGCTCGGGTGGATGCGGTGTTGGACCACGTGGAGGTGTCCGCGCCGGGCGCGGACCCGGTCACCTGTGCCGAACCCGGGGTGGCGTGGGCGGAGGGCGCGGCGTCCACGCCGTGCTCGATCCGGTTCACCCACTCCAGCGCCGGGCAGCCGGTCAAGGATGGGCTGTCCGTGCCGACCTCGACGTTGACGATGACGGCGGTGTGGACCGCGTCGTGGGTGTCGTCGGCCAACTCGGTCCCGACCGCGCTGCCGGCCCAGGAGATCACCGTGACCGCCGAGGTCCCGGTCGCCGAGGTGCAGACCATCGTCACCTCCGGCTAAGGCCCGCACTGGCGATCGGACGCGAGTGTCGGCATCATTACGCTGCCCGCACACCCTGATCGCACTACTTGCTGATCGAAGGCGTGCTCGGGCGGGTGGCGAGGAATGAGTCGCCCTGGGGAGGTTGGAGGCTCCTGACCTTGGAAACGAGGATGGAGCCATGCCACGAGAGGTGTCGAAGGGGAAGCCGACCACGCGTCGGTACTCCGAAGAGGAGAAGGCCGCCGCGGTGCGGATGGTCCGAGCTCTGCGCGCGGAGCTCGGGACCGAGCACGGGACGGTCCAGCGGGTCGCCACGCAGCTGGGATACGGGACCGAGTCGGTGCGACTGTGGGTGCGTCAGGCCGACACCGACGACGAACGCGCGCCGGGAGTGACCTCGAGCGAGAGCACCCGGATGCGCGAGCTGGAGCAGGAGAACCGCGAGCTGCGCCGGGCCAACGAGATCCTCAAGCGGGCCGCGAGTTTCTTCGGGGCGGAGCTCGACCGCCAACACAAGAAGTAGTCGCGTTCATCGACGCGAACCGCGACGAGCTCGGCGTCGAGCCCATCTGCAGCGTGCTGCAGATGGCGCCGAGCACGTACTACGCGGCCAAGGCCCGACCTCTGTCGGCTCGGGAGGTGCGCGACGGCGTGCTGCGCCCGGTGCTGCGCCAGCTCTGGGAGGACAACTACCGCGTCTACGTGTCAACGACGGCTGAAAACTGAGCAGGTATCGACGGGGTGGTTTCCAGTCAGCGTCGCAACGGTGGGTGGTTCGGGGAGGCTAGCAGGGCGGCGAAGAGGTCGGCCGGAGCGGCGTTGTTCAGGACGAGGCGTGGGCGCCGGTTGATCTCGTCTTCGACGGCTCGGAGGTGGTCCGGGCTGTGGATGCTCAGGTCGGCGCCCTTGGGGAAGTACTGGCGCAGCAGGCCATTGGTGTTCTCGTTGGTGCCGCGCTGCCAGGGCGCGTGCGGGTCGCAGAAGTAGACGCTCGCGCCGAGGTCGGCGGCGATGGTCAGGTGTCGGGCCATCTCGGTGCCCTGGTCCCAGGTGATCGATCGCAGCAACGAGCTGGGTAGGCCGGCCATCCGCGCCCCGATCGCGGCGCGCAGGCCGTCGGCGTCCCGGGCGGGCAGGTGTAGGAGCCGGGTCGTGCGGGTGTGGCGTTCGACCAAGGTGCCGATCGCGGACCTGTGGCCGGGTCCGACGATCAGATCTCCCTCCCAGTGCCCGGGCTGTGTGCGGTCTTCGGGCGGGAACGGGCGGTCGTGGATCGAGAGCATCGGCTGCTCGAACCGCGGCCGGCGCCGGTCGCGGCGCTGATGAGCGCGGCGGTGGTCACGCCCGGTCCGCAGCGGTGACCGGTGCGTGGAGGGAACCACGGATGGTCGCACGAGGGTGGATCCGGGCTCGTAGACGGCCTGGTAGATCGACTCGTGGCACAGCCACATCGATCGATCACCCGGAAACGTCGCCCGAAGGTGTCGGCCGATCTGCGCCGGGCTCCACCGTTGCGCCAACAGCTCACCGACCAGCACGCGCAGCGCCAGGTTCGTCTCTAGGCGACGGCATCGCGGCTTGGCCCGTCGGCGCGTGGCCTGCCGGTGCGCCTCGAAGGGCCGGTAGCCGCCGTCATGGCCACCGTTGCGGCGGACCTCGCGTGAGATTGTCGAGGGCGCCCGACCGAGCTCGGCCGCGATCGCTCGGACCGTCAGCCCTTGGCGGCGCATGTCAGCGATCAAGATCCGCTCGTCCTGGGACAGGTAGCGGGGGCCGATCTCCCTGACCGCGAGGCGGTCCAGCCGGTCGACGAACCCCACGACCTGGCCACGGCGGTAGACCTTGTAGCCGTGGGCCCAGTTGCTGGCCGTCGTCCGTGAGACCCCGACCTCCCGGCCGGCCGTGGCGATCGGCCACCCCCGAGCCCGCAACTCCATGAACCGCGCCCGCTTCGCTGACTGCGGTCGCCGACCGGGCCCCTTCTTCACACGACGCATCGATGACAACACGGCCTCCAGCATTCAGGACGTGTTGCGACGTCCACTGGAACCCGCCCCGTCGACTACGGCCCAGTTTTCACGCGTCGTCGACACTACGGGGCCCGCAAGCTCTGGAAGGCCGCGGTCCGGGCCGGCTGGGAGGTGGGCCGGGACCAGGTCGCCCGGCTGATGCGCGCTGAGGGCATCGAAGGGGCCCGACGCACCAAGCGGGTCCGCACCACCAAGGCCGACCCGACCGCGGCCCGTCACCCAGACCTGGTCAACCGCGACTTCACCGCGACGGCGCCGAACCAGCTGTGGGTCACCGACCTGACCTACGTGCCGACCTGGGCCGGGGTCGCCTACGTCTGCTTCATCACCGACGTCTACTCCCGGATGATCGTGGGCTGGCGGGTCGCTGCGCACATGCGCACCGAGATGGTGCTCGACGCGATCGAGATGGCCCGCTGGTCACGCGGGGCGAAGATCGACGGGCTGCGCTGTCACAGCGACGCAGGCAGCCAGGGCGGATTCAATCGGTCGTCGCAACACCTCGAGTTGGTGGAGGTGTTCGATGGTTCGTCGGCAGCAGGCAGCGGATCGGGCGGTGCGTCCGAAGCTGAGGTCGCCGGGGCATCCGAGGTTCCAGCGCGAGGTCGAGGCTGCGTTCTGGGCCGAGATCGCCAAGGGGTTGTTGCCGATCGAGGCGGCGGCCGTGATCGGTGTGTCGCAGCCGGTGGGTCAGCGGTGGTTCCACAACGGTGGCGGCATGCCGCCGTTCGACCTCAAGGCGCGGCCAACGGGCCGTTACCTGTCCTTCGCTGAGCGCGAGGAGATCGCTCTGCTCAGGGCTCAGGCCAGGGGCGTTCGCGAGATCGCCCGGGTGATCGGGCGCGACCCGGGGACGGTCTCGCGTGAGCTGCGCCGCAACGCCGCGACGCGCGGCGGGAAGCTCGAGTATCGGGCGTCGGTCGCGCAGTGGAAGGCCGACTTGGCGGCACGGCGACCGAAGACGCCGAAGCTGATCGCCGACCCCCGGCTGCACGCCTATGTCCAAGACCGGCTGTCGGGGCAGGTTCGTCGGCCCGACGGCACGCCGGTCTGCGGACCGCAGTTGCCGAAGTTCACCGGCAAGAACAAACCGCACCGTAAGGACCGGGCCTGGGTGCAGGCGTGGAGTCCGGAGCAGATCGCGAACCGGATCAGGGTGGATTTCCCCGAGGATGAGTCCATGCGGATCAGCCACGAGGCGATCTACCAGGCGCTCTACATCCAGGGCCGCGGCGCGCTCAAGCGCGAGCTGGTCTGGTGCCTGCGCACAGGGCGAGCGCTGCGCGCCCCGCGGGAACGCTCCAGGCGCAAGACCTGGGCGCACGTGACACCCGAGACGCTGATCAGCGAACGCCCCGCCGAGGTCGCCGACCGCGCCGTCCCCGGGCACTGGGAAGGCGACCTGCTGATCGGCCTGGAGCGGTCCGCGATCGGCACCGTCGTGGAGCGCACCACGAGGTTCACGATGTTGGTGCACCTGCCCCGCGAGGAGGGCTACCGCCACAAGCAGACTCCGAAGAACGGCCCCGCCCTGGCCGGCTACGGCGCGATCACCATGAGCAAGGCCCTCGCCGCGACGATGGCGACCCTGCCGGCGCAGCTGACCAGATCGCTGACCTGGGACCGCGGCAAGGAGATGTCCGCCCACGCACAGTTCAAGGTCGCCACCGGCATCCCGGTGTTCTTCGCCGACCCCCAGTCCCCCTGGCAGCGCGGCACGAACGAGAACACCAACGGGCTGCTGCGCCAGTACTTCCCCAAGGGCACCGACCTGTCCCGCTGGAGCGCCGAAGAGCTCGAAGCCGTCGCTCACGCGTTGAACACCCGGCCGCGGAAGACCCTCGGCTGGAAGACCCCCGCCGAAGCCTTCAACGAGCACCTACTCTTGCTCAAACAAGTCGGTGTTGCATCGACCGGTTGAATCCGGTCAGTTCACCTCGCTGCGCTACGGCGAACGCCTCGCCGAGATCGGCGCGACCCCCTCGATCGGGACCGTCGCCGACAGCTACGACTGTCAGGCTCGCAGCGCCCGATTCCGCGAGGATCGGGTCGTCCCGGCTGTGGCGGTCTGACTCTTGCCTATGACTGACCCACGGAGTGTCCTGGCGTTGATCTGTCGACCGTCCGGCCGGGCCGTTCAGCAAGCGCTGCCGCCGGGCGGACGTGACCTGATAGGAGCCTGGAGCCCACTCGTCGAAGCGTCCCCGTGACAGTCCTGTCCGTCCGGCCGGCGACAGCGTGAACCCACGCTACCCACCGCTGGGAGGACGACGTTGAGCACACTCGAGCAGGTCAGGTCCGGTCACGTCGTGATCGGTGTCGACACCCACAAGCACGTCCACGTCGCCGCGGCGATGGACACAATCGGCGGGATCGTCGGGACGTTGACGATCCCCACAGACACCGGCGGCTTTCAGCAACTCCTGGCCTGGGCTGGCACCTTCGGACGGGTCCTCGCCTTCGGGATCGAGGGCACCGGCTCCTACGGTGCGACGTTGACGTCGTTCTTGCGGCGCTCGGGCCACAAGGTCGTCGAGGCTGGCCGGCCCGATCGGCGGTTGCGGCGGATGAACGGCAAGTCCGACACCCTGGACGCGCAGAACGCCGCCCGGGCCGTGCTGGCCGGGCTCGCCACCGCCACGCCCAAGAGCGCTGATGGCGAGGCCGAGATGATCCGCCAGCTCAAGATCGCCCACGACCAGGCCGCCGAGCAGCGCTCCTCGGCGATGGTCACGATGAAGGCCATGCTCGTCCACGCCCCAGATGAACTGCGCCGCCAGAGCGCCCGCAAGAGCCAAGGCGCACTCGCCAAGCAGCTCGCTGCCCTGCGCCCCCGGGATCTGAACGAACCCCACGACGCGTTGCGTCACGCCCTGCGGGCACTGGCCCGGCGCTGGCAGTACCTGGATGCCGAGGCCAAGGACCTGACGTCGATGATCGCGACGTTGGTCCAGCGGGCTGCCCCGCAGCTTCTCGAGCCGTTCGGCATCGGCGTGGACACCGCCGCCGAGATCCTCATCGTGGCCGGCGACAACCCCGAGCGCATCCACTCCGAAGCCGCCCTGGCCAAGCTGGCCGGGATCAGCCCGGTCCCGACCGGCTCTGGACTGACCTCCGGGCGGCACCGCATCAACCACGGCGGACACCGCCAGCTCAACGCCGCGATCTACCGCACCGTCATCGTCCGCATGCGCTTCCACCAGCCGACCATCGACTACGTCACCCGACGCACCGCCGAGGGCAAAACCAAACGCGAGATCATCCGCTGCCTCAAGCGCTACGTCATCCGCGAGGTCTACCACCTGCTGCGCCCCTCGAGCCGCCCTAGACGCGAGTTGACATCTATAGGAGCGTCAACGCCCTGGCCGAGACCGTCAACGGCTACTACAAGGCCGAGCTGATCCGCGGCCCCGCCCGCACCGGACCCTGGAAGACCGTCGAGGACGTCGAGCTCGCCACCCTCGGCTGGGTCCACTGGCACAACACCGCGCGCCTGCACGGCTACCTCGGCGACGTCCCACCCACCGAGTTCGAAACAGCGTTCTACGCTACCCACGGGAGCGACCAACACCTGGTCGAAATCCCATAGTCCGAGCCTCCATCAGACCCAGGGCGACTCATTCAACAAGTCCGAGACGACCACGATGGCCTCTGGAGCGGCCGGTGTCGGGATCGTGGCAGCGTGGATCCCGGATCCGACAGTCTCCAAGATCGTTGCCGCCGGTGCTGGCGCGCTAGCGATGTTCGCGAGCGACGCCCTTGGCCGTAACAAGTGCGTCAAGGTAGTGCTGTACGGCCACATCCCGCCGCTCGTGCCTCAGCAGTACAGTGGGAAAGAAGCGGGAAGGTACTGCAAGTGATCATGACGTGGCCCGTGACCGGCGCGCTCCTTGGGGGTGCGGCTGTCACCCTGATCGCACTCCTGAGACGTCGGCGAGTGCCGATGTTCTGGCTCGTGGCAGTCGCGGTGCTGGCCGTGGCCACGTTCGTGGCGGTCATCTGCCTCCACTCCGACAGCGTGCCCCTGTGGATACTGGGGTGGGTTGTGGGGACCAGCGTCGCCTCGGTGTGGACCAGGCCCCAGCATGTGGGCGGTACAGCCCGAACGCCTGACAACGGTTAGGCCTCGTCGACCGGGCAATCGGGATGTCGGCGGTCCCGCCTTCCCGACAGTGAAAGAGCAGGCCAGAGGCCCGCACCGCTTCGGCGGGGCGGGCCTCTTGGCGTGCTGACGGCCAGACTGAGGGCCCGGGTGCGCCATGGACGAGCATGGTGACGTCCCCTGGGGTGGTGTAGTTCTCGATCTTGTTCGTCGTGGTGGCCGCGACGGAGAAGGCCATCGTGCGATGGTCGGTGAGACCGGACTAGGGAACTCACGGAAGGACATCGCACGATGGCTATGGACCAGTCTGCCCTGCTCGACCTGCTCGCCGCATTGAAGGACACCGAGGTCAGTGACCGGATCCGGGTCGCGACCGAGCACCTGTATCAAGAGCTGATCGATGCCGAGGCGACCGCGGTGATCGGCGCGGGCCCCTGGCAGCGCACCATCGAGCGGACCACCCAGCGCAACGGGACCCGCCCGCGGGTGCTGACCACCACGGCCGGGGACCTGGACTTGCGCATCCCCAAGCTGCGCACGGGCTCGTTCTTCCCCTCGTTGCTCGAGCGGCGCGACAGGCGTCACGCGACCCGCCGGCTTTGGCCGGTCGGGCGCCCCGCTGGAGGCAGTGTTGTGGGCATCGGCCCAGCCCTATCCTGTGGCCGTGGACACGCGGAGGAGAGCGATTGCCAGGTACGCCGCGCGGACCTTCGCCTTGATCGGGTTCCTTGCGGGTGTCGCGGTCCTGGCGCACACGGCGGGTCTGTCCGACCCGCCGACCTGGCTGTGGTGGTCCGGCGCTGCGTTGGTGCTGAGCTGCGGGTTTCTCACGGGGGCGTGGGTCTCGCTCTACTTCCGCTACCCGGACCCGGTGAAGCGTC
The DNA here is from genome assembly GCA_963807045.1 of uncultured Actinomycetota bacterium. Classification (GTDB taxonomy): domain Bacteria; phylum Actinomycetota; class Actinomycetes; order Actinomycetales; family Cellulomonadaceae; genus Actinotalea. Next base: position 274,531 of record CAWDZL010000003.1, read on the forward strand.
GGGCATACGTCGAGGAGTTCCGGGCGAGACAGGCGGCGGCCGGGACTGCCTCGGAGCAGAAGAAGGCCGACTGGTGGGCGGCGACCACGCGGGCGAAAGCGGTGCTGCGGTCCGGCGTCGACGGAACGGCGGTGGTGATGCAGGTCCGCGACGGCGACGTGGCCAGCGAACTCCAGCAGCTCGTCCATCTCGAGCTCGAGGTGACCGTCGGCGACCGCCCGGCCTACCCGGCGAGCACCGGCGAGTTCCTGAACGCCACGTCCGCGGGGTCCGTCCGGGTGGGGGCTCAGCTTGCTGTCAAGGTCGATCCGAAGGACCCGCAGCGCGTGGCCGTCGACTGGGACCGTTCCCTCAGCATGCCGGCGAGGTCCGTGCAGGGCCGGGGCCAGTGAGGCGGTCGATCGCTGACGCCGAGGCGCGGGTCGGGAGAGGCTATGGTCGGCGCCACGGAAGCCGCAGGCCGTGGCCTCCCTGGTCCGGTTGGGCGCCGTCGTCGGCCGCTTCGCTCAGGTCCGATGGCTCTGGGGGCTGGGCCGTGGTCCCGGGGATGCGCTCGAAGAGCGATCGGGCCAGGTGGTGCACCCGCAGCGGGTCCTGGGTGATCACCGTGTCGACGAGCCCGGGCTCGTCGGCCGACGGGGCGGCGACCACCGCGACGACTTCGCGCTCGCCGAGGACGACGAGGAAGGCCTCCCGTGCGATCGGGTCGATCGCACTGACGCTGACGCCGCGCAGCCCCGGACGGGGCTCGAGTGGCGCGTCGGGACCGAACAGCACCGAGAGCAGCGGAGGTGTCGGCGCGCTCGGGTACTCGACCGCGGAGCGGTCCGGTTCGAAGGATTGGCTCCCGGCAGAGGCGAGCACGACTGACGACGTCCCCGGCTGCAGAGCCGCCCGGTACACGACCTGCGCGATCTGATCCAGCTGGGCGGTAGTCATCGACGTCGTCCCGAGATCGCTGACCATGTCGAACGCCGAGTCCAGGACGCGATCGCTCGGCGCCATCCTCAGCAGAGGGATCGCCGCGCGAGGCACGGGGTAGGCGTCCTTGAGGGGGCCGGGTCGGCCGTAGTAGGAGCCCTGGGCGTACGGCGCGCCGAGCGCGCGAGCCCATGCGGCGTCCTCGGCGTCCTCGACGCCTTGGATCAGCAGGCCGGCCCCGCTGGCAGCTCGATGTGCCGCAGCACGCTGAGCGTGATGGCCGAGACCTCCGCCCGGTCGCGTCGGCGGAACAGCGACATGTCGACCTTGACCAGGTCGGCACCGACCACTGGCAGTGCCGCGAGCGAGGTGCGTGCGCCACCGACGTCGCTGACGACAACCCCCCAACCGGAGGCTCGCGCGCGGTCCACCGCGAGCACCAGCCCCGCCGGGTCGGCAGCCAGAGCCTTGTCGTCGACCTCGACGAACACCCGCAGCAGCGACTCCGCCCGCGACACCGCCTCCGCGAGATCCGGCGGGCAAGCGGTCGCGAGGGACTCAGGCTGGACGTTGACGCACAGCGACATCGCTGCCGGTACTCCGGCCTGGGCGAACGCTTCGAAGGCAGCTGCGCGGGATACCCAGTCGAGCTCGGCCAGCCGGCCGGTGCGTCGCGCCGCCGCGAACAGCGGGTCAGGAAGCTCGAACGACGTCCCCTGCGGACCGCGGGCCAACGCCTCGAACCCCACTACTTCGCCGGTCCACAGCGCTACGATCGGCTGGAAGGCCACAATGACCCGGCGGCCCGACAAGAGCCGACCGAACTCCTCATCGAGCTGGTTGTCCATCACTACCCCCGGCCAGGTAAGTGCGGGTCACATCTCGCGTCACTGCCGAGCCTACGGCGAGTCCCGACGGACCGACGGGTGAGTGACCACCAACGTTGCCCTGGCAGCGTCGGGGCTGATTCCTTCACCAACCGCTGCAGCTGCCGAACGGACGGCCGATCGGTCGCCGAGCGGCACCCAACCGTTGCGAACGGAGAGGGTCCTCATGGCAGTGCCACCGCGCGACGACCCGAAATGGGCGGCGCTCATCGAGCGCCCCGACGCGCATGCGTACCACTTCCTCGCCCTGAAGATCATGATGCAACGCATCTCTCGACGGCCACCGACCTCGGCCGCTGAGCGCGAGGCAGCGATCGACGAGGTCTACGTCTTCTTCATCAAGAACGAGCGGCTGGTCGCCGCCGATGTCCAGGCCATCTTCGGTTAGCACACGACCGCAAGGAAGAGCCATGCCCGGAACTCTCAGCACCCTGGCCGAGGCGTCCGCCCTGATCGCCGCCGGCGCCCCTCTCCTCATCGCCGGCGACGAGAAGCTTCTGAGTCGGCTCCCTGAGGGTCGCTGGATCGGTGGCACGATCCCGTACTTCATGACCGCCGAGGGTGGCCGGACGACCCGCGACCTGCTGTACGTGGACACCCTTCCCACCCAGGTGACCGATGTATCGGTACGCACATACTCCGCGGACGACCTGCACCGGCTGCCCGAGGACGCCTTCGAGACCGGCTTCTCGGTGATCATCCTGCCCGCGGGGAGCCCCGCCCATCTGCGCTACGCCGCCGAGGCCCCGGAGTTCCCCGGCATCTTCGACCGCCCCGTGGTCGGCTGGGTCTCGGGCGTGCACATGGATGACCTCGGGACCGCGACGGCGAAGGTGTTCGCCGGCTCAGGTGCCCGCGTGAGCGAGACCGACGCCGTGGTGCTGCACGCCGCCCTCGCGGACGGCGTGCTGGCCAGCGCCGACATCGTCAACCTCTTCAGCCAGGGCGACGGCCCGGCGCTGACCTTCGAGTCCACGGGGGTCTCGCAGGAGACCGTCCTCGTGGACGGCGTCCCGCGCGCGTTCGCCGAGTACCTCCGAGAGATCCAGCACGACACGCGCGTGCCCTTGGTCGCGGACTACTTCGGCGCGATGATCAACGTCTCGTTCCAGGCGGTGCCGGAAGGCGCCGGTCCGGTGGAGCTCTTCGCCCCCGTCTTCTCCGGGATCGAGTACCGGCTCGCCGCGCCGGTGGACGACTACGTCGCAGGCTTCGCCGCCCAGCTGCCCGCCGGCGCGGTGACGCCCGCGTTCTCGTGCAACTGCATCCTCAACTACCTGTACTCCGAGCTCGAGGGCAAGAAGACGGGCGACATCGTCGGGCCGATCACCTTCGGCGAGATCGCCTACCAGCTCCTCAACCAGACCTTGGTGTACCTCACGATCCACGAGTGATCCGGCACCTGCATCGCTGGACCCCACGGGTGCGGCGTCACGCAGCCCCGATCGTGATCAGGCCCGTGGTGGCCAGCAGCGCGTACCCGGTGTACCCGGTCAGTGCGGCGCACGCGAGCCACTCGCGAGCCGACCCCGTTCGCCCGAGCACGGGCAGCGCGACGTACCCGTTGCGCATCCAGATCCGGTTGAGCACCGGGGTTGCTGCCCAGACCTTCGGCGGCTTGGGGACCCACGGCCACAGGAGGGGCACTCCGCCGACGGTGAGCATGTCGCCGATCAGGTGGACGATCACGCCGACCATGACCGACAACGGCAACCACTCGAGCTGGTCCGGGGCGAAGCGCAGGAGGGCGACGACGAGGCCGGCCGCGCCGACCCACAGCGTGACGGCGCCACCGCGCGCGATGCGCAGCGCCTTCGCAGCGAACGCGACGAGCGCGAGCAGCACCAGGGTGGCCCCTGCGGGGATCGTCCCGAACACCGGGACCGTCGCCTCCCACCGCCCGAGCGTGCTGGTCGCGACCGTGAAGCCGACGACCGCCACGACCGAGTGGGTGCCGTGCCGGTGACCACCGGACGCGGCTTCGGCGGCTCGCGCCACGCCCTGCGACAGGGGGCCCGCGGACCGCGCGATCGTCCCGTTGTGGTGGTCGGCATCGGGCAGCAGGGCGGCGCCGGCGGTGACCAGGGACCCGATGACGACCGTGCGGGCCGGCATCGGGTCCAGACCGAGGGTGTAGGGGACGGTGGCGGTGACTGCGGCCCAGGCGGCGGCACCGGAGACTGCGTGGCGGGCTCCCATCATGCGCACATGATCTTCGGCGCAGGGACCGCTGCGCGAACTCGCCCCGTCCTTGGCGACGGACGCGGGGGGCGGTTGCGTCAGGGACACTAGAGGACAGTGATGTTCGCTCGACAAGGAGTCAGCCGTGCCCGAAGGAACTGTCCGATGGTTCGACGCCGAGCGGGGCTTCGGCTTCCTCAACCGTGGGGACGAGGTCGAGGACCTGTTCGTCCATGCGTCCGAGATCATGAGCGACGACGGCACGAAGCTGCTCCGTGAGGGCCAGCAGGTCGAGTTCGAGGTGGGTGAGGGGGACCGCGGCCCGCAGGCACGCCGCGTCCGGGTCACGGCCGACCACGCACCCGACGCTGCGGTGGGCGTGCTGGGCACCGTCTCGTGGTACGAGCCGGCCAAGGGGTACGGGTTCGTCACGCCCGATGGCGGTCGCGCCGAGGTCTTCGTGCACAGCTCGGCCATCGTCGGGGGCGGTGTGATCTCCGAGGGCCAGCGGGTCGCGTTCCTGGTCGTCGACGGGGAGAAGGGGCAGCAGGCGGACCACCTGCTGCCGCTCGGGGCCGAGGCGTCCCGACCGGCCGTGGCCTCCGACGGGGCGGACGGCACGGTGTCCTGGTACGACCAGGACAAGGGCTTCGGGTTCGCCACGCCCGACTCCGGCGGCGGGGACGTCTTCGTGCATGTCAAGGAGCTCGGCAGCGGGGTGACCGGGCTGTCCGAGGGCGATCGCGTGACCTTCGACGTCGCCCAGAGCGAGAGGGGGCCGCAGGCCCGCAAGGTCCGCCTGGTGGGGGGCGCCGCACGTCGGGGCGCTCCAACGGGGTCGGCGCGTGGCCGGTCGGGCCCGCCGATGGCGTCCGGCGTCCCGGCACGCGGCGTCCCGGCACGCGGTGGCCAGGGCGTCATCGTGCGCTACGACGCGGACCGCGGTTTCGGCTTCATCGCCCCGGACGCGGGCGGCCCGGACCTGTTCGTCCACGTGTCGGTCGTCCGCGGCACCGGGGCGCTGGAGGAGGGCGATCGGGTCCGGTACAAGGTGCGTCAGAGCGATCGCGGACCGCAGGCGGACAGCGTCGAACGGGTCTGAGCGGGGTCTCGCCGTTACCGGGCTCTGCGGGCTCTCACGATGGCGCCGTGCAGGCCGTCGGCCACGGGGTGGGTGAAGGTCACCTCGGCGTCGACGAACCCGGCGTCGGCGAGCAGTGCGAGGTACTCACTACGCGACAGGGCGCCGGCGATGCAGCCGACGTAGCTGCCCCGCTCGGCGCGCTCGGCGGGGGAGAGATGGTCCTCCGCGACGACGTCGGAGACGCCGAGGCGGCCACCGGGAACGAGCACGCGGTGCGCCTCGCGGAGCACGGCGGGCTTGTCGACGGACAGGTTGATGACGCAGTTGGAGATGATCACGTCGATCTCGGCGTCGGCGAACGGCAGAGACTCGATGGTGCCCTCGCGGAACTCCACGTTGGTCGCCCCGGCCTCTGCGGCGTTGGTGCGGGCGAGGTCGAGCATCTCGGGTGTCATGTCGACGCCGTAGGCGAAGCCCGTCGGGCCTACGCGGCGAGCGGAGAGCAGCACGTCGATCCCGCCGCCGGACCCCAGATCCAGGACGGTCTCACCCTCGCGCAGGTCGGCGACCAGCAGCGGGTTGCCGCAGCCGAGGGACGCCTGCACCGCCTGGACGGGGAGTGCTGCCGTGTCCGACGGCGCGTAGAGACCGGCGCCGAAGACCTCGACGGCCTGCGCGCCGGTCGGCCCGCAGCAGCTCGTCGTCGCCTCGCTCGGGCCACAGCACCCGCTGACGCTCGTCGCTGCCTGGGCGTACCGGTCGCGCACCTGGGCACGCAGGTTCTCGGCGTCGGTCACGGGGGCCTCCAGAGATAGACGTAGGTCGATGCGCCAACCCTGCCCGCGACATCGACTGCTGTCAATGCGCGGACGTTGGTCCCGGTCGCTGAGGCCCCGGCCGACCTACTGTTCAAGCATGGCTGAATCAACCGCGGTTGAACTGACGCGCTCCGGCGCCGACGCGGACGTCGCGCTCCTCCAGGCCGTCGCCGATCCCATCCGATGGGCGGTCCTGGACGCGCTCGGCAGCTGCCAGCGGTGCGTCTGCGACCTGCAGGAGCGGGTCCCCGTGGCGGCCAACCTGCTCAGCTACCACCTGAAGGTCCTCCGCGAGGCCGGCCTTGTCACGGCGACCCGGCGCGGCCGCTGGATCGACTACGCGCTGGCGGACGACGCGCTGGACCGAATGCGCGCAGCCCTCCCTGGCGCCCGCACGGGCGTGTGCTCATGAGCATCGCCGAGCGACTCCGAGCGCGGACACCCACCCGCCGATGGGCGGGACTCGTTGCCGCCGCCGTCCTGTGGGTGGTGCTCTACCAGGCCAACAAGCCGCTCTGGGACTGGTTGCTGGGGGATGTCGCCGGGCTGGACCTGCAGAGCCGGCTCGGCTCGGGCATCCACTTCTTCGTCTACGACTCGGTGAAGATCGGCCTGCTCCTGGTCGGGATCATCTTCCTCGTCACAGTCCTGCGGTCCTTCATGAGCGTCGAGCGCACGCGGACGCTGCTCGGCGGCAAGCGCGAGGGCGTCGGGAACGTGCTGGCGGCCGGACTCGGCGTCGTCACGCCGTTCTGCTCGTGCAGCGCGGTCCCCGCCTTCATCGGCTTCGTCGCGGCCGGCGTGCCGCTCGGGGTGACGATGAGCTTCCTCATCGCGAGCCCGCTCGTGAACGAGGTCGCGATCGCCTTGCTGCTGGGGCTGTTCGGGCCTGGCCCGACGCGCTGCTCTACGTGGTCGCGGGCCTGGTGATCGCCACGGTCGCCGGGTTCACCATCGGCCGGCTGGGGCTCGAACGCTGGGTGGAGCCGTTCGTCTTCGAGACGCGGCTCGGCGGCCAGGTGATCGACTCCACGGCGGGTCTGAGCTGGGACGACCGCATCCAGATGGGCGTGGAAGAGGTCGCGTCGATCCTGCGCAAGATCTGGCCGTACCTGCTGGTCGGCATCGGGCTCGGCGCCGCCATCCACGGCTGGGCGCCCGAGGACTTCTTCGCCACCTACGCCGGGGCCGACAACCCCTTCGCCGTCCTCATCGCCGTCGCGATCGGGGTCCCGCTGTACTCCAACGCCGCGGGCGTCCTGCCGCTGGTGGAGTCGCTGCACGACAAGGGCCTGCCGATGGGCACCCTGCTCGCCTTCATGATGGCCGTCGTCGCGCTCAGCCTGCCGGAGCTGATCCTGCTCCGACGCGTGCTGAAGCCCCGGCTCATCGCCACCTTCGTCGGCGTCGTCGCCACCGGGATCGTCGCCGTCGGCTACCTGTTCAACGCCGTGCTCTGACCCGACCGTGCTCTGACCCGACCGTGCTCTGACCCACCCATCGAAAGGAACCGCCGTGAAGATCAAGGTCCTCGGCCCTGGCTGCGCCAACTGCGTCAACCTCGAGAAGGCCACGCGCGACGCCGTCGCGGGCCTCGGCATCGACGCCGAGATCGAGAAGGTCACCGACTACGGCGAGATCGCCGGGTACGGGGTCATGCGCACCCCCAGCCTCGTCGTCGACGGGCAGGTCGTCCTCTCCGGTCGGGTTCCGACCGCCGCGCAGGTGCGTGAGCTCCTCGCCCCGCTCGTCGACGGGGAAGCCCGGTGACCGGGCCGAGCGTCGGCTTCGTCGGGGCCGGCCGCGTCGCGCGGATCCTCCTGCGCGGCTGGGCGCTCGCGGGGGCCACCCCGTCGGACGTCGTCGCGTACGACCCGGACGGGGCGACGTCGGACGGGTTGCGGTCCCTTGCCCCTGCCGTGCGAGCGGTCGGACTCGCCGAGGCGGCGGCGGCTGACGTCGTCCTGGTCGCCGTGCACCCGCCCGTGGCGCGCGCGGTCTTCGCGGGCCTCCGTGACGTCCTGGGTGCCCGGTCCGTCGTTGTCTCGATGGTGCCCACGATCAGGCTGTCCGGGCTCGCGGACCTCCTCGGCGCGGAGCGCCCGGTGGCACGGCTGATCCCGAACGCGCCGTCCGTCGTCGGCGCCGGCTACAACCCGGTCGCGTTCAGCGCAGCGGCCGACGACGACGCTCGGGCCGCCGTGCGTGGGTTGCTCGCGCCGCTCGGGCGCGCACCCGAGGTTCCCGACGACACACTCGAGGCCTACGCGGTGCTCACCGCGATGGGCCCGACGTACCTGTGGCCGCAGCTGGTCGCGCTGCTCGACGTCGCAGGGGCCACCGGCCTCGACGACGCGGCCGCGCGCGAGGCGCTGGCGGCCATGGTCGAGGGTGCTGTGCGGGCACTGCTCGAGTCGGGCCTCGCTGCGGCCGACGTCGTCGACCTCGTGCCCAGCAAGCCGCTTGCCGATCCGGTCGCGGCGATGACCGCCGCCTACGGCGACGTACTGCCCGGGCTCCACGCCAAGCTCGTCGGGGAGCCGCGACCGGCGTGACGCCCGCCGCCGTCACACCGAACCTCGGCCCGCAGCCGTGGGCCGCCCCGCCACAACAGATGGAGAAGACATGACCAGCGCGCTCCCCGCTCGCACACCGATGGACATTCTCGGCGCAGTCTCGCCCGAAGGTGCCCGTACCTACATGGAGCACCGGGCCGCGATCATGGACAACCCGGCACTCAGTGCTCTGCCCACCAAGGACAAGCTCCTCATCGGGATCGGCGTCGCCGCCGCGTTGCAGTCCTCGACCTGCACCCTCATGTGGACCCGGCAGGCGAAGAACGCCGGCGCGAGCGACGCCGAGATCGCCGAGGCCGTCCTGGTCGCGCGGCTAATGAAGGCTGCGACCGTCAACGACACCGCCGCTGAGGCCCTCGCCTGGCTCGAAGCGCAGCAGCAGTAGCCGTCACGCCCGGCAGGCGGAGAAGCCTGCTGGCGCTCTCGGTCGCGGCTGGCGCCGGCTCTCGCGGGCGTGTTGTTTCGACGTGCGTCTTATGAGACGGTAGTCGAAACAGAGGGAAGCTTGCGATGGGTGTGGACAGTGTTGCTGCGTTCACGCTGACTCGGGATGTCGCCGAGGCGGCGGTGCCCGTGGTGCGTGCTCTGGCCGATCCGCTGCGACTGCAGGTCGTCTCTGCGCTCGCCTCCGCCCCAGGCGGAAGGCTGGCTGCAGGGGAGATCGCGTCGCTCACCGAGCTGGCGGGGCCGACGGTGTCGCACCACCTCAAGGCGCTGCGCGAGGCCGGGGTCGTGACGGCCGAGCGGCGTGGGACCTGGGTGTTCTACGCGTTGACGCCGGGGATGGACCGCGTCGCGTCGGGGCTGCTGGACGCGCTCGCGCAGGCCGCGTCCCGGCCGCGCGCGCCCGAGGTCGTCGAGGTCGCCCGGCCCGATGTCGAAGCCCAGCTCGAGGGGAGCGTCGAGCGCCTGGTGGCCCGGTTCTCGTCGGTGCCCGAGCGCATCGTGCGGCTCGTCCTGCGGGACTCCTACGTCGCGCTGGCGCGGACCGCGACCGTCACGGTGCACCTGCCCGTGCTGGCCGAGCGGTTCGCGGCCCAGCGGCTCGAGGACCAGGCGGTCGACGACGGGGGAGCGGACGGGCGCCCCCGCATCCTCTTCGTCTGCACCGCCAACGCGGGCCGGTCCCAGCTCGCTGCGGCGCTCATGCGCCGGGCAGCCGGGGACCGCGTGGTCGTCCGGTCGGCCGGTTCGCTCCCTGCAGCGCGCGTGCACGCCTCCGTGGAGCCGGTCCTCGCGGAGCTGCTCGGCACGTCGCCGGACTCCGAGCCGTTCCCCAAGCCGCTCACCGACGACGCCGTCCGGGCCGCCGACGTCGTCGTCACCATGGGCTGCGGCGACTCCTGCCCCGTCCTTCCCGGCACCCGGTACGAGGACTGGCCGATCGCCGACCCCGCACTCGCCTCGCCGGAGGGGGTGCGCGCCATCCGCGACGAGCTCGACGCCCGGGTGCGCGCCCTCGCCGACGACCTGCTCGCCAGCACCCGATGACTCCCGCTCCCGACCGAACGACCGCCACTCCACCGACCCGGAGGACCTCATGACCGATCAGATGGCCCCGCCCCGTCCCAGCGTCCTCTTCGTCTGCGTGCACAACGCGGGCCGCTCCCAGATGGCGGCTGGCTGGCTCGCACACCTCGCCGGCGACGCCGTCGAGGTCCGGTCGGCCGGCTCCATGCCCGCCGATCAGATCAACCCCACGGCGGTGGAGGCGATGCTGGAGGTGGGCATCGACATCCGGACCGCACGCCCGAAGGTCCTCACCACCGAGGCGGTCCAGGCCTCCGACGTCGTGATCACCATGGGTTGCGGAGACGTGTGCCCCGTCTTCCCCGGCAAGCGGTACGAGGACTGGAAGCTCGACGACCCCGCAGGTCAGGGCATCGAGTCCGTCCGGCCGATCCGGGACGCCATCCGCAGCCGCGTGGCGGGCCTGCTCGCCGAGCTCGGCGTGCCCGTGGCCGACGACGTGGCCCGATGACGGCGCCGCGCCGGGCCGCCGCCGCCCCCGACGCCGTCGACGGTGGCCTCGTGCGGCTCTCGGCCCTGGACCGGTGGCTGCCCGCCTGGATCGGCCTCGCCATGGTTGCGGGTCTCGGTCTGGGCCGGCTCGTGCCCGGACTGGGTGACGGTCTCGCCGCGCTCGAGGTCGGAGGCATCTCGCTGCCCATCGCCCTCGGGCTGCTCGTGATGATGTACCCGGTGCTCGCCAAGGTGCGCTACGACCGAGTTGCCGCCGTCGCCGGTGACCGCAGGCTGCTGGTGACCTCCCTCGTGCTCAACTGGCTCGTCGGGCCGGCAGTCATGTTCGCCCTCGCCTGGCTCCTCCTTCCCGACCTGCCGGAGTACCGCACCGGGCTGATCGTCGTCGGGCTCGCGCGGTGCATCGCCATGGTCGTGATCTGGAACGACCTCGCATGCGGGGACCGCGAAGCCGCCGCGGTGCTGGTCGCCCTCAACTCCGTCTTCCAGGTCGTCGCCTTCTCGCTGCTCGGGTACTTCTACCTGACCGTGCTGCCGGGATGGCTCGGCCTGGACACCCAAGGGCTGGACGTGTCCGTCGGTCAGATCGCCGTGAATGTGCTGGTGTTCCTCGGGGTGCCGCTCGCCGCCGGGTTCGCCTCGCGCCTGCTCGGGGAACGGCTCCGTGGGCGGGCCTGGTACGAGGAGCGGTTCCTGCCGCGCGTCGGGCCCTGGGCGCTGTACGGGCTGCTCTTCACGATCGTCCTGCTGTTCGCCCTCCAGGGCGACGCGGTCACGTCACGGCCGTTCGACGTCGCGCGCATCGCGCTGCCGCTGCTCGTCTACTTCGGTCTGATGTGGGGGACCGGGATCGCGCTCGGCCGGGCGCTCCGGCTCGGGTACGCCCGGTCCGCGACGCTCGCGTTCACCGCAGCCGGGAACAACTTCGAGCTGGCGATCGCCGTCGCGATCGCGACCTTCGGAGCCACCTCCGGTCAGGCGTTGGCCGGCGTGGTGGGCCCGCTCATCGAGGTCCCCGTGCTGGTGGGGCTCGTCTACGTGTCCCTCCGGGTGCGCAGGCGGTGGTTCGCAGACCCGGCACCGGGACACGCCAAGACGGGCACGGCACCTCAGTAGTCTCGAGGCATGGGCGTCCTGCGGCGGCACCGGGACCTGGTCGTGCTCGTGCTTGCGCTCGTCCTGCTCGGGGTGGGTGGCCTCGCCCGGGCCCTCGGCTCCGTAGGGGCGGCGGACGGTCTCTGGGCTGCGGGCTCCGTCCTCGGGCTCGTCTTCGCGCTCGCTGCGATGGGTGCGGCGTTGCGCGACCGGCGTCCGACGGTCGACGTCGTCGCGGTGCTCGCTCTCGGCGGTGCGCTCGCGGTCGGTGAGTCGCTGGCCGGCGCGATCATCACCGCAATGCTGGCGACGGGGCAGGTGCTCGAGGAGCGGGCGGCGGCTCGGGCCCGACGGGAGCTGAGCCTGCTGACGGCGCGGGCGCCGCGACTGGCCCGGCGGCTCACGGCCGAGGGGCTCGAAGAGGTCCCGGTCGAGGATGTCGCGGTGGGGGAGCGGCTCCTCGTCGCGACGGGCGGGGTGGTCCCCGTCGACGGGCGGCTCGCCGGATCCGCCACCTTCGACGAGTCGGCCCTCACCGGGGAGTCCGCCCCGGTCGAGCGGCCCGCCGGCGACGACGTGCGGTCGGGCGTCGTGAACATGGGCGCGCCCGTCGAGATCGCGACGACGACGACGGCCGAGACGTCCACCTACGCCGCGTTGGTGCGCCTGGTCGCGGAGGCACAGGCCACGTCAGCGCCCTTCGTGCGGATGGCGGACCGGTGGGCCGTCGGCTTCGTGCCGCTGACGTTGCTCCTGGCCGGTGCTGCGTGGTGGGCTGCCGGCGACCCGGTGCGCGCCGTCGCCGTTCTCGTGGTGGCGACCCCGTGCCCGCTGCTGCTCGCCGCGCCGATCGCCATCGTGTCCGGCCTGTCGCGCTCCGCGCGGCTCGGCGTCGTGGTGAAGGGTGGCGCCGCCCTCGAGCGGCTCGCCGCCGGACGGGTCGTCGTGTTCGACAAGACCGGCACGCTGACCCGAGGTCGTCCCGTCGTGACCGACGTGTTGGGGCGGAGCAGGGCGGACGTCGACGAGGGGCTCCGGCTCGCCGCGAGCCTGGATCAGGTCTCCGCCCACGTCCTCGCTGGCCCCATCGTCGAGGCGGCCCTGCGCCGCGGGCTGCGCCTGGAAGCTGCCGACCGACGTCGAGGAGACGGCCGGCCGCGGGGTGAGCGGCCGCGTCGGTGGAGTCTCGGTCCGCGTCGGGCGGCCCGAGTGGATCATCGGCTCGCGGGCCGATCGCTGGGCGCGCCAGGTCCGCCGCCGGGCCGACCTGGACGGGTCCATGAGCGTGCTCGTCGAGGTGGACGGGGCGCTCGCCGTGGCGCTGCTCCTGCACGACCCGATCCGCCCCGACGCTCCGCGGATGGTCCGGGCGCTGCGCGCCGCCGGAATCCGACGGGTGGTCCTGGCGACGGGCGACCGTGCCGACGTCGCGGACATGGTGGGCCGGATCGTCGGCGTCGACACGGTCCTCGCCGACTGCGATCCTGCCGACAAGCTCGCGGTGCTCGGGCGCGAGTCACGGAACGGCCCGACGATCATGGTGGGCGATGGCATCAACGACGCCCCCGCGCTCGCTGCGGCCGACGTCGGGGTCGCCCTCGCCGCGCGCGGCGCCACGGCGTCGTCGGAGGCTGCCGACGTGGTCCTCACCGTCGACCGGGTGGACGCGCTGGCCGACGCGATCCTTGTCGCCCGGCGGTCCCGGCGGATCGCGCTGCAGGCCGTGACCGTCGGGATGGGCCTGTCGCTCGCGGCCATGGCGGTGGCGGCGCTCGGGTGGCTGACCCCGGCGGTCGGCGCCGCGCTGCAGGAGGTCATCGACCTGCTCGCCATCGCGATTGCCCTCCGCGCCGTGCTGCCGTCCCGGCTGCACACGGTGGCGCTCCCCGAGGACGACCGGCGGACCCTCGCCCTGCTGCGGACCGAGCACGAGGCGCTCGGGCCCCTCGTCGAGCGGGTTGCGGGCGTCGCCGACGACCTGACGACCCGCAGCCCGAGCCTCGCGCCCGCGCGGGCGCTCCTCGATGCCCTCGAGCGTGACCTCCTCCCGCACGAGCGCGCCGACGAGGAGCTGCTCGTCCCGCTGGTGGCGCGGGCGCTGGGGAGCCACGAGGCGGTCGCGGCGCTGAGCCGGACGCACGCGGAGATCGAGCACCAGGTCGGGCGCCTGCGGCGCCTGCTGGACAGCGTCTGCGCCGACCCGCACGAGCCCATCACGACGGCGGACGTCGTCGAGCTGCGGCGGCTGCTCTACGGCTTGTACGCGGTGCTGAAGTTCCACAACGCCCAGGAGGACGAGGGAGCGTTCAGCCTGGCCCCGACGCGCTCGCGCTGACCGGTCGGCGCGGCGACGCGCGGGACACGGCATGATCGCGCCGTCCCCCCACGATGAGGAGAGCTGCTGGTGGCTTCTGGATCGAGCGAGTCCGCAACCAAGGACGGCGAGGTGCGGCTGGCGCGCTACATGGTGGTGTCGCTCGTGGCAGCCGTGGCGAGCATGGGGCTCAAGGGTCTGGCCGCATGGCTGACCGGGTCGGTCGGCTTCCTCTCGGACGCTTTGGAGTCCTCCGTCAACCTGGTGGCGGCGATCGTGGCGATCGCTGCCCTGCGGCTCGCGGAGCGGCCCCCCGACGAGACGCACGACTTCGGCCACGGCAAGGCCGAGTACATGTCCGCCCTCGTCGAGGGGGCGATGATCTTCGTCGCGGCGGCGGCCATCGTCTGGACGTCGGTCGACCGCCTGATCCACCCAGTGGCCGTCGAACGCGCCGGCGTCGGGCTCGTCCTGACGACGGTCGCCTCGCTGATCAACCTCGGTGTCGGACTGCTGCTCCTGCGCGTCGGGCGACGCCATCGGTCGATCACGCTGGTTGCGGACGGCAAGCACCTGCTCACCGACGTCTGGACCTCGGCGGGCGTGCTGGTGGGCATGGTGCTCGTGGCTGTCACTGGCTGGGCGCCGCTGGACCCGATCGTGGCGCTAGCCGTGGGCGTGAACATCCTGGTCACGGGCTACGGCCTGGCCCGGCGCGCGCTGTCGGGCCTGCTGAGTGCCCGGCTCCCGGCCGAGGACCTCGCCCGGGTCGAGGCCGTGCTCGCACGGTTCCGCGACGACGACGTGGACGTCACCTCAGTGCGCAGCGTCGAGTCGGGCCGGCAGCGCCTCGTGGCCCTGGACGTCACGGTGCCGGGCAGCTGGACGGTGGATCGCGCGCACGGCGTGTGCGACGAGCTGGAGGCGGCGCTCGAGGAGGCCCTACCGCGCTGTATGACCCTCGTACACGTGGAGCCGCGGACGGTGTAGATCCGTACCCTGCGGGGCGCTCATGGAGCGCTGCGCCGGCGCCGATGTAGGGGAGAAGGTCCGCCGACCCCAGCCGCGTCCACGCACGCGATCGCGACCGACGGAGGTGTCCGTGAAGGATGTCGCGCGCGCCCCCCGGGGCTCACGTGTCGTCGTCGCGGGCGCGGGGTCCGACGCCGCCGTCCCGCTGGCGACCGGTGCTCAGCCGGCGGACCCTGCCGCAGGCCCTGTGCGCCGCGCGGGCCACGGCGGGTGGCTGCGGCGGAGCATCTTCGAGACGGGACCGCTGCCCCCGATCGCCGTCGTGCTCGTGACGACCGTCGTCGTCGCGCTCCTCACCTTCCGGCTCGCGGGTGGCGCGACTGCGATCTTCCACGCGTTCTACCTGCCCATCGTCCTGGCCGCGAACCGGTTCCGCTGGTGGGGCGCGCTCGTCACGGGCATCGCGTCAGGACTCCTCTCGGGCCCCCTGCGTCCCGTCAACGACGCCGCTGGGCAGGCGCAGCAGACCTGGGCGTGGAGCCTGCGGCTGCTGGCGTTCTGCCTCGTGGGCCTCCTCGTGGCGTGGCTGTCCCGGGAGTCGTCCAGCTCGATCGCGACGGTCATCCGCGAGCGGGGCAAGACCCGTGCTCTCCGGGACGCCATCACGCAGGAGAAGCTCCACGCGCACTACCAGCCGATCTGGGACCTCGACACCGGTGCGGTGCGGGGCTTCGAGGCCCTGTGCCGCTGGACGCACCCGGTCGACGGGCCGCTGCCGCCGTCGGAGTTCATCCCGCTCGCCGAGCGGACGGGCGTCGTCGTCCCGCTCGGGCGGTACATGCTCGAGCGCGCCGCACGGCAGGCGGCCGCGTGGCACGCCGAGGGTGGCATCGAGCTCGTGCTCGCCGTGAACGTCTCCGCCGAGCAGCTCGTCCGCCCCGACCTGCTCGACGACGTGCGGGCGGCGCTGGAGACGGCGCAGCTGCCGCCGTGGGCGCTGTGCCTGGAGATCACGGAGACGGCCCTCATCCGGGACCCGGTGGCCGCGATGGTCAACGTCCGGGCGGCCCACGACCTCGGTGTGCAGGTCGCCCTCGACGACTTCGGCACCGGCCACTCCTCGCTCGCCTACCTGCGGGACTTCCCGGTCGACGTCATCAAGATCGACAAGTCGTTCGTCGACGACGTCGACGTGGACCCGAAGGCGTCCGCGCTCGTCCTCACGATCATCGAGCTGGCGCACGCGCTGGGCGCGACGACGGTCGCCGAGGGCATCGAACGCCCCTCGCAGCGTGAGTCGCTCCGCCTGCTCGGATGCGACAAGGGACAGGGGTTCCTGCTCGGTCGGCCCCTTCCACCGGAAGCTGCCACCTGGTGACGGGTGCGAACGACGAAAGGGCGGGGAACGCCTGCGCGCTCCCCGCCCGTCCCGCACCGCTCACTCCGTCGGCAGGACCAGCCCGGCGACGTCGATCGCCTCGTCGATCATGCCGTTCGCGAGCATGAACTCCTCGGTCTTCCTCATCGCGTCCAGGTCGTCCGGACGCACGTCCGCGTCGAAGTCGTACATGCCGTACATCGCGGTGACGGCCTCGGGGGACAGGCCCGTCTCGTCGGCGGCCATGCCGAGTACCTCGTCCTCGTGGGCGGCCATGTACTCGAGGACGTCACGGTGGGCGGCGCGGAAGGCGGCGACCGCCTCCGGGTGCTCCTGGGCGAAGGCACGGGACGTGGCGACCACGATCGTCGCGCCCACGAGGCCCTTGCCGTTCGTCACCTCGCGGTAGCCGTCCGCGAGCATCTGGCTCGCGGCCGGGCCGGCGAGGAGCGCGACGTCGACGCTCCCGCCCGTGAGAGCTGCCTGCGCCGCGGGGATCGTCATGTCGACGAAGTTCACGTCATCGGCGCCGTACCCGCCGCTCGCGAGGTAGGCGAGCAGGAGCTCGTGGAGGATCGTGCCCTTCGGGCCGCCGATCGTCCTGCCCACGAGATCGTCCGGCGTCGTCGGGCCGTCGGCGCCCGTGATCAGGGCGAACGCCTCCGGCGACCGGCTGTACATGTCGAGGATCGCGACGTCCGCGCCGCCGGCCGCCGCCAGGATCACCGAGGTCGCGCCGACGCCGAACAGCACTTGGACGTCGCCCGACGCGAGCGCAGCCGTCTGCTCCGGTCCCGTCGTCAGCTCCGCGTACGACACGCCGACGCCGGCGTCGCCGAAAGCGTCCTCGAACGTGCCGAGGCGCTTGCCCGCGATCGACGGGACGTTCAGCGGTGACGTGACGTAGGTCATCGTCAGGGAGTCGATCCCGAAGTCGGGAGCTGTGGACGCCGTCTGCGCGGACGCGTCGGGAGTTGTCGCGTCCTGGGCCGGGGTCGTCGCGCAGGCCGTCGCGGTGACGCTGAGCGTCACCGCCGCGAGGAGCGCGAGGGTCTTCTTCACCATGGTGTGTCCTTCTGGATCGTCGAGCGGATGAGTGCGGTGAGCTGGGGGTCGTGGTCGCGCACGCGGGTGGCCCCGTGCGCGACGTCGTGGTCGGCGGCGATGCGGCCGTCCTCGAGGACGACGACACGGTCGCCCAGGTAGAGGGCCTCCGCGATGCTGTGCGTGACGAACAGCACGTTCGTGCCCTGTGCGCGCTGCAGCCGGAGGAGCTCGTCCTGCATGGCTTCCCGCGTGATCTGGTCGAGCGCCGCGAACGGCTCGTCCATCAGCACCAGCGTCGGCTCGTCCGCGAGGGCCCTGGCCAGGGCGACGCGGTGCTGCATGCCGCCGGAGAGCTGGTGGGGGAGCGCCCGCTCGAAGCCCGTCAGCCCCGTCA
This sequence comes from uncultured Actinomycetota bacterium, assembly GCA_963807045.1. Lineage (GTDB taxonomy): Bacteria > Actinomycetota > Actinomycetes > Actinomycetales > Cellulomonadaceae > Actinotalea. The sequence goes on from CAWDZL010000003.1 coordinate 292,181, forward strand.
TCGCGACGAGCCGGGCCGTGTCGAGCTTGCGGCCCAGGCCGAACCGGATGTTCTGGACGGCGGTCAGCCACGGCATGAGGCGCGGCTCCTGGAAGACGACGCCGATGCGCGCCCCCCGGGTGTCGATCGTGCCCGCGTCGGGCTGCTCCAGCCCGGCGATGAGGCGCAGCAGGGTGGTCTTGCCGCAGCCGCTCGCCCCGAGGATCGCCGTGATGCCGGGCTGCTGCACAAGGTCGAGGCCGTCCAGGACGCGCACCGTCCGGTCGGGCAGCGCGTAGCTCTTGGACAGGCCACGGATCTCAACGCCAGCTGTCATCGATCCCCCAGTGCAGGACGCGACGCACCAGGAGCGCGAACGCACGGTCGGTGGCCATCCCGATCAGCCCGATGGCGACGATGCCGACGATCACCTTGTCCGACCGCGACATCTCCTGTGCGTCGAGGACGAGGTAGCCGAGGCCCGAGGCTGCGGCGATCATCTCCGCCCCCACCAGGGCCCGCCACGCGTACCCGAGACTGATCCGCATCCCGACGAGGATGTCCGGCACGGCGTTGGGCAGCCGGATCAGCACGAGCGTGCGGGTCGGCGAGAAGTGCCGCACCGTCCCGACGTCGAGCAGCTGCGGGCTGCAGGCACGGAGCCCCTTGGTTGTGCTCATGTACATGGGGAAGAACGCCGTGAGCACGATCACGACGAGCTTGGCGGCCTCGCCGATCCCGAACCAGAGGATGAGGAGCGGGATGAGCGCCAGCGGCGGCACGTTGCGCAGGAACGACAGGACGGGCGTGACATAGGCGACGGGCCGCGGCAGCGCGGAGCCGAGCATGCCGAACATGAACGCGAGGGCGAACGCGATCCCGAACCCGGTCACGACGCGGCCGAGGCTCACCAGGACGTGCTCGGGCAGCTCGCCGCTCGCCGTCATCGTCACGGCCGCGCGCCAGACGCGGTCGGGCGGAGGCAGGACGTAGGCCGTCCACAGGTGCAGCGCGCTGAGCGCCCACCAGACGGCGACGACGACGCCCGCGACCGCCAGCCCGCGCAGGAGCGACCTCATCGCGCCGCCGGGAGGCTGATCTTGTCGAGGATGCCCGACAGGTACGCGATCGTGATGCCGTAGTTGGTGATGGGCAGGCCGATCTCGGTCGCCTCCTGGATCCGGGAGAGCACGTGGCGCCGGTTGAACATGCATCCGCCGCAGTGGATGACCAGGTCGTAGGACGCCAGTTCCGGCAGCGGGTCCGGCCCGGCGACGGTGTCGATGGTGAGGGTGTCGCCGAACCGGCGACGCAGGAGCGCCGGGATCTTGATCCGGCCGATGTCCTCCTCGAGCGGCGCGTGCGTGCAGGACTCCGCGATCAGGACGCGCGAGGTGGCGGTGAGTCGGCCGATGCCCTCGGCGCCCTCGACGAAGGCCGTGATGTCGCCCTTGTAGCTGGCGAACAGGACGGAGAACGACGTCAGGAGGCTCTCCGCGGGCTTGGCCGCGTGCACCACGGGGAAGACCTGCGAGTCCGTGATGATGAGCTTCGGCGGCCGGCTCAGCGCCGCCAGCGTCTCGGTGAGCTTGTCCGTCGTGCAGCTCATCACCAGGCACTTCTTGTCCAGCAGGTCCCGCAGCGTCTGCACCTGGGGGAGGATCAGCCGGCCCTTGGGCGCCTGGATGTCCTGCGGCATCACGAGCAGGACGAGGTCGCCCGGCTCGGCGAGCGCCCCCGTGATGCTCGCGGGCTCGTCGTCGGGCAGCTCGGTGATGATCGCCTCACGGATCGCCGCGACGTTCTGACCGGTGCGGGCGCTGACGACGACGGTCCGCAGCCCGAAGCGGCGGGCCACCTCGGCGCGGATCGCCTCGGCGTCGTCGAGCTCGTCCGCCTTGTTCACGACGGCGACGACCGGGATGCCCCGGCGAGTCAGGTCGGCCACCCACTCCGCCTCGACGTCGGGCTCCGCTGCGAAGACGACGAGCGCGATGTCGGTCTTGCGGGTGGCGTCCCGGGTGCGGTCGACGCGCAGCTCGCCCAGCTCGCCCGAGTCGTCCACGCCCGCGGTGTCGATGAACACGACCGGTCCGATGCCGTGGATCTCCATGGCCTTGTACACCGGGTCCGTGGTGGTCCCGGCGACCTCGGAGACCACGGCGACGGACTGACCCGTGATCGCGTTGACCAGGGACGACTTGCCGACGTTGCGCTTGCCGTAGATGCCGATGTGCAGGCGGTTGGCGCGGGGGGTGTCGATCAGGCTCATCGGGTCTCCTCGGGGTGGTCGCCGCGGTCGACGACGATGTGGTGGCCGATGCGGGCGAGCGCCGCGCGGGTGGAGTCGGTCATCTCGGCGATGTCGCCGCTGACCGGCTTGTTGTCGTAGATCAGGTACTTGGGGCGCAGCTGGGCCGGGCTGAGATTGAGCATCACGACGTTCGCGCCGGCGGCGATGCCCTCCTCGCGCGCGCCGGGCCGGGCGGTGCCGAGGGCCGTCGTCGCGGGCATGAGGACGGTCGGCAGCATCAGCCGGACCAGACTCAGGAGGAAGAGCGTGAGGTCGACAGAGCCCGCGGGACGGTCGCGGAACGGGGTGTCCCGGTGCGGCAGGAAGGGTCCGATGCCAACCATGTGCGGCCGGAACTCCCCGAGGAACGCGAGGTCTTGGGCGAGGTTGCGCGTCGTCTGGAACGGCGAGCCCACCATGAAGCCGGCACCCGTCTGGAAGCCGATCTCCTTGAGGGCCGTCAGGCACGTCATGCGCGCGGCGAGCGTCTGGCCCACCGGGTGCAGGTGCCCGAAGTGCCCGGCGTCGGCGGTCTCGTGGCGAAGGAGGTAGCGGTTGGCGCCGGCGTCGTAGAACCGCTGGTACGCCTCGCGGCTGCGCTCGCCGATCGAGAGCGTGATCGCGCAGTCCGGGTAGGTCGCGCGGATGCGGCTCACCAGGTCGACGACGACGTCGGTCGAGTAGCGGCCGTCCTCACCGCTCTGCAGCACGAAGGTGCGGTAGCCGAGCGCGTAGCCCGCGGCACAGCACGCGAGGATCTGCTCGGCGTCGAGCCGGTAGCGCTCGGCGGCGCGGTTGCTCTTGCGGATGCCGCAGTACAAGCAGTCCTGGCGGCAGTGGCTCGAGAACTCGATCAGGCCGCGGACGTACACCGCGCCGCCGAAGTGGCGCCGCGAGACCTCCGCGGCGGCCTCACGTGCGTACGCGTGGTCCTGCGGCGTGGCCGCGGAGAGCAGGGTCTCGAAGTCGTCGACGGAGAGCCGTCCGCGGGCGGCCAGCCGGTCGACGAGCGGCGCGACGGCGCGCTCAGATGTCGGGGGGCACAGCATCGGACGCTCCTGGGGGGGTCTTCGACATGAGAGACCGCACCTGAACCCCGGGGAGCTTTCCGAGCTTGCCGGTGAGCGCGCTGACGCGCTCCACGCTGGTGTCGACCACGAGCGTGATGATGTTCACGCCTCGCTGGGAGTAGGGGAGCCCGAACCGTCCGACGATGTCCTCGCCGAACTGCGTCAGCAGCTCGTTGACCTCGTCGACCGATGCGACCGGCCGCTCCACGATGATCGACACGACGCCAAGCCTCTTCTCCACCGGACACTCCCGTGAATCAGATGTGATCTGGCTGGGACACGCCCGCCGTCGTCCGTGCCGGCAGAGGGGACTCCCGGGACGGTCGTGCGGCGTGCGACCTCGCGCAGCCGGGCGGGGCCCGACGCGCAGGTGCCTCGATCGTCCCAGGGGGTGCGCGCCGCCCCGTCGGACATTCGTCCTGCCAGGACGGTGACTCCGGTGCACCCGGCGGAGCACAATGGACGCCTCCCGGCGCGGGGCCGCCGGGACGGCCCGGGTCATGGGGAGGCGCTCATGCCAGCGTGGGAGTTCCGCAACGTGGCGACCTGCAACGCGACGGGGAGCGACGTCCACTTCTTCGGCGTCGGGGTGGTGCCCGGGCACGAGGACGGGCTGCTCAGCGGCGCCTGCACGGAGGTGCTGGCCTTCGTCCCGGGTCAGCCGGTGCGGGCGTACGTGCCCGCAGCCGACCTCCGGATGCCGTCGTTCGAGGCGTGCGTCGTCACGGGCGTCACGGGCACGCAGCTGACGATCCGCGTGGGCCGCCCCGGCGGGCGCGCGCGCACCTACACCGCGCGTCGGGCCTGATCCGCGCGCCGCGTGGCGCGCAGGCTCGTCACCGTCACGACGCCGAGGATCGCCACGATCGCGACCAGGGAGGCCGCCGTCGGCACCGTGGGCACACCGGACCAGACGCCGTGCGCCCAGTGCAGCACGAGCTTGACCCCGATGAAGCCGAGGATCGCGGCCAGGCCGTAGCCCAGGTGCACGAGCTTGCTCAGGGCGCCCTGCAGCACGAAGTACAGCGCCCGCAGCCCGAGGAGCGCGAAGGCGTTCGTGGCGAACACGAGGTACGGGTCGCCGGTGATGCCGTAGACCGCGGGCACGGAGTCGACCGCGAAGACCACGTCCGTCGCGAAGACGGCGACGACCACCACCGCGAGGGGCGTCAGGAAGCGCCGGCCGCCCTCGCGGACGCTCATGCGCGGGCCCCGGTAGTCGGGGGTGACCGGCATGAAGCGACGGATGAGGCGGACGGAGCGCAGGTGCGCGACGTCGACGTCGTGGTTCGCGCCCGAGAGCTGGTCGCGCAGGATCTTCACGGCTGTGACCAGGAGGATCGCCCCGAAGAGGAGGAAGGCGGCCGCGAAGTTGGCGAGGACCGCGGCGCCGAGCGCGATGAACACACCGCGCAAGACCAGTGCCCCGGCGATGCCGAACAGCAGCACGCGCTGCTGGAGCATCGGCGGGACGACGAACGCGGCGAGCAGCAGCATGAAGACGAAGAGGTTGTCGATCGAGAGGGACTTCTCGACGAGGTAGCCCGTCAGGTAGGCGACGCCCGTCTCGGAGCCCCAACGCGACCAGATCCAAGCCCCGAACGTCAGGGGGAGCGCGATGTAGAACGCGCTCCAGGCGAGGGCCTCCTTCATGGAGACCTCGTGGGGCTTGTGGGTGACGACGAAGTCGAGCACGAGGAGCGCGAGGACGCCCACGATCGTGACCGCCCACAGCATGGGGTCCGCGATCGTGGACAGCGCGGCGGACCCGTCTGCGGCGGGCGCGGCGACGGCGAGCTGGGGTGCGGGTACGAGGTGCAACGGAGTCTCCTGGCAGGTGTCGGCGGCTCCGAGGTCTCCTTCATCCTCCGTGGAGGACCACCGCCCGGGGCGCCGGAGCGCCGTACTGACCGGGACGATGCAGTGGGAAGTACTCCCCTCGTCTGGACCAGGATAAACCACCCCGGGCTTGCGCACACCTGGGACGACCGGGTTATGGTGACCGGGCCACGCCGACCCCGGCGTGGCCCGAAGGTGGTTCGCCGAGTCCTGCCGGCCGCCCACGGTCACGTGACATCACCGGCAGGAGCGGGGGACCCATCCTCGGGCGCCACGGCGTCCTCGGGGTGAAGTCGCGGTCCCTCTCGTAGGGGCAGCGGCCGGGTGAACTCCCACCCGAACCCGACAGCTCACCTCGTAGGCGTGCGGAGAGGCCTCGTCGTGCCCCCAACGACCCAGCACGCCCGACATCGCGCGCCCAGCCGCGCACTCACCCCCCTCGATGACGTCGCCCGAGCCTCGGTGGACGGCGCATCACGCGTCGGCCGCGGCGTCCTCGTGGCGACCACGGGCCTCGCGCTCGCCGGGGCCATCCCGGCGTCTGCGGCGCCCTTCGACCACCCCGGCGCGACCACCCGTGAGGGTGCGCCGGCCGACGTCGACGTCACCAGCCTCACGAGCGCTGCGCGCTCCGCGTTGGCGACGTCGCCGGTGGTCGAGGTCCCGGCCGACGCAGCCTGGGGCTTCGAGGCGCCCGCCATCGCGGTAACCGCCAACCCGAAGCCGGAGCCCGTGGTCGCGCGGGCCACCACCACGTCGCGCAGCGCCAACCGCACGGCCGCCGCGGCGTCGTCCGCCATCCCGGCCTCCGTCGCCGGCAACGCCGTCCTCGAGGTCGCCGCACGGTACGTCGGCGTTCCGTACGTGTACGGCGGCACGACCCCGGACGGGTTCGACTGCTCGGGCTTCACGTCGTACGTGTACGCCCAGATCGGCATCTCGTTGCCCCGGACCTCGGGCGACCAGCACCATGCCGGCGTCGAGGTGTCACGCGACCAGGCGCAGCCCGGCGACCTCGTCTGGAGCCCCGGCCACATCGCGATCTACGCGGGCGGGAACCTGATGATCGACGCGCCGCGGCCGGGCAAGTCCGTGCAGTTCCGGGAGATGTGGCAGAGCAACCCGGTCTTCATCCGGGTGACCGGCTGAGTCAGAGGGTCCGCAGGCGACCGCGGGCCGCGTCCACGCCCGCATAGCCCTTGCGATCGAGGATCGCGTCGAGCTCCGCCGCGAGGCGGGCGAAGATCTCCGGTCCCTCCTCGTGAAGGGACGTCGCGACCTGGACCGCGGTCGCGCCGGCGAGCAGGTGCCAGAACACGTGCTCGCCGGTGCGGACGCCCCCGCACCCCACGATCTGCTTCTCGGGGCACCGCTGGGCGAACGCATGGACGTTCGCGAGGGCGGTCGGGAGCACGTAGTCGCCGCCGATGCCGCCGAACCCGCCCTTGGGCCGGATCAGCACGGACTCGGTCTCGGTGTCGACGAGCAGCCCGTTGCCGATCGAGTTGATGCAGGTCAGGAAGGCGACGCCGGGGTAGGCGTTGAGCACTGCGGCCGCCTCGTCGAAGTGGACGAGGTCGAAGTAGGGCGGCAGCTTCAGCCCGAACGGCCGGTCGTGCTCGGCGGTGACCGCCGCGAGCGTCGCGTCGAGCGCCGCCAGGTCGTAGGCGAGCTGAGGCTTCCCGGGCACGTTGGGGCACGACAGGTTGAGCTCGACGGGCGCGGCCAGGCCGGCGTCCCGCACAGCGGCCAGCATCGCCAGGTTGTCGTCCACGGTGAGGCCCGCGACCGAGACGAGCACTGGCGTCGGCCCGGCGGCCTGGCCGAGCGCCCAGTCCAAGTAGTAGCGGTAGCCCGCGTTGGGCAGGCCCATCGAGTTGATGCTGCCGAGCGGCGTCGCGCGGTAGCGGGGCTCGGGGTTGCCCGCACGCGGCTCGAGCGTCGCGCTCTTGGTCACGACCGCGCCTGCGCCGACCGCCACCAGAGCGTCGAGCTCGTCGGTCGTGGAGCACCAGACACCCGAGGCGTTCATGAGCGGGGTGCCGAGCGGCCGGCCGAGCAGGCTCGTGGCGAGCCGCGTCATGGGAACCTCCTGGGGACGGGGTGGCTGCCGGGTCAGCGGCGGGCCAAGGATGGCACGGACGCGACGGGGCGGGCGGGGCGTCTCGGGTCGGTCAGCGCGAGCGACCGGTGGACGGCCGGTGGATCGCCGTGAGCCACGCCATGACCGCGTCGGTGACCCCGCCGATGTCGCCGCGCAACGCATGGGTGCCGGGCACGACGACGATCGTCCGGCCGGGTGCCTCCGACGGCGCCCCGTACGGGTCGCGGTTGCCCTGCACGACCAGGACCGGCACGGTGACGGCGTCCAGCTCGTCCTCCCGGCTCGGCGCGTCGGGCCGGCCCGGCGGTCGCGTGGGGAAGGCGAGGCAGACGACCGCGTCCGCTCCGGCGTCGGCGGCCGTGCGGCACGCCACGCGCGCACCGGCGGAGCGGCCGCCGACGACCAGGGGAACGCCAGGAAGCTCGGTGCGCAGGTGCGCGACAACGGTCAGCCACGCCGCATCGAGGGCCGGCGGGCGCGGACCGACGCGTCGACCCGCGACGCGGTAGGGCTGCTCGACGAGCGCCACCGCCCAGTCGCGCGCCACCGCCGCGTCCGCGACGGCGACCAGGTCGGGTGCGTCGATACCCCCGCCCGCGCCGTGCCCGAGCGCCAGGAGGCCGACGGCCCGGGCGCCGTCGGGCACCCGGAGGTGGGCCGCCCCCTCGCCCTGCGCCGTCGGGACCTCGATACGGAGTCCGGCGGTCGTCATGGCCGCACCGTAGCCGCCGCCGCCACGCCCGCGTCACCCGAACGCCGGGAGGCACGGGGCTCGATCCGCGGACAACGCCCGCCCGGGGTCGCTACGGTGCGCCTGGCGACGCTCACGGGGGGCGGGCCGGAAGGGACGGTGGACGATGCGAGTTCCACGGACGTTGCTGGCGGGCTCGGCCGCGCTGGCGCTGGTCGCAGCGCTCGGGACGGGCGCGGTGGCCGGGCCCGCGGACGACGCGCAGGGCGACGGCCTCGAGGCCGCGCTCTCCGGGAACGCGGCGGTGGCCCTCGCGACCCTGAACCAGCTCCGAGCGCAGGCCGGCGTGCCGGCACTGAGCGCCGACGCCTCGATCACGGGCGTCGCGCAGGACTGGGCCCAGCAGGAGGCGACGGCCGGGACGATCGGTGCGCAGCCGGGTGTGGCGAGCCTGATCCCGCAGGGCTTCCTGACCGAGGGTGAGCTCTGGTCCAGCGGCCCGGCAGGGGCCGGCGTGCCCGCGCTGACCAACGCCGCAGCGGGTGACGACCTCACCCTCGCCACGGATCCGGACCTGACGCACGTCGGCGTGGGCTACGCCACCAGCACCTCGGGGAGCGCCTACCTCTACCTGATCGTGGCGGTGTACCCGTTCCGCGACGTCACGCCGACGGACCAGTTCTGGCCGAACATCTGGTTCCTCTACCGCTCGGGTGTGACCACGGGCTATGCGGACGCCACGTTCCGGCCGCTGGGATCCGTGACGCGCGAGGCGATGGCCGCGTTCCTCTACCGGTTCTGGAACCTGAGCCCGGAGGCTGCCGACGTGCGACCCGGCCACCGCGCGCACCTTCACGGACGTGACCGCGGCGCACCCGTTCTGCGGGGCGATCGAGTGGCTCGCGAAGAGCGGGATCAGCACGGGGTGGACGGACCACACGTTCCGGCCGGGCGAGCCCGTGACGCGTGAGGCGATGGCCGCGTTCCTCTACCGGTTCTCGAACGTCTGGAGCGAGACGCCGCAGACGCCCCTGACCTGCGACCCGGCGGCGGCGCGGACCTTCGTCGACGTCACCGCGGCGCACCCGTTCTGCGGGGCGATCGAGTGGCTCGCGAAGAACGGCGTCAGCACCGGCTGGGCCGACCACACGTTCCGGCCCGGTCAGACGATCGAGCGCCAGGCGATGGCTGCGTTCCTCGACCGCTTCGACGGCACGCTGGGCTAGCCGTACCGACCCGGGGCCCGCGGCGCATCACGCGCCGCGGGCCCCGGGCGCGTCACGGCCAGCGCGCCCCGCGGGCAACGTCCGCTCGGCGCAGGGCCGACTCGAGTGACGCCAGCTCGGCGTCGGAGCACGGCAGGTCGAACGCGAAGCGGACCACCCGGGCGAGGTCGCCCCGGTAGTCGTGCCCGCTCGAGGTGAACCGCCCCGGCGTCGTGTCGGCGGCGTTCTTCGCGTCGATACCCGCCTGCAGGAACGTCAGCGGTGTCGACCACGACGCCTGCGGCGGGACCGCGGGGGAGCGGCGGTCGGCCAACCAGCCCGGGCACCGCAGGAGCAGCCGGGGGCCGAAGACCGTGACGCCGTCGTCGTGGTGGGAGAGCAGCACGTAGCGCGCGGCGGCGGCCCGGTCCGCACCGAGCGATGCAAGCTCGTCGGCCGACGTCAGGTGGAGCACCTCGTCCGGTGCGACGTCGACCCGCGCCGGGTCGCGCACCTGGCGGGCCCAGCCGCTGGCCTCCGGCGTCCCGAGCCACAGCGCGCGGTCGACGTGACACGCGCGCAGGCCGCGCGTGCCGGTGTGCAGGAAGGCGTCCTGGCTCGTGAAGGCGCCCAGGCTCTCGCCGAACAGCACCAGACGCGGGCGGCGATGGGCCGGGCGGGACGCCACCGCGAGGGACAGCGCGGCGAGCATCCGTCGGTTGAGGCCGCGGCCCTCGTCCACCCGGTCCAGCGAGAGGATCGAGGGGCGCGCCGCGTACTGCAGCACGAGGGTTGCGCAGTCGCCCCGGGTCAGGTGCTCCCACGACGACACAGCGGTGTGGTTGACGTAGCCGCTGCCGGTGGGCGACGCGAGGACGAGCAGGCTCCGGTCGAGCGCGCCCGTCCGCTTCAGCTCCGCCATGGCGAGCGCGACACGACCGGCGTCGTCGGATGCGCTCCGCAGCCCGATGTAGAGCCGCACGGGGTCGTGCGTCGGGCCGCCGAGCACGGCGCCCAGCTCGGCGCCGGTCGTCGACGTCGCGAGGAAGCGCCGCGCCTCGCGGCCGAGGTCGGACCACCTCACCGGCGACCCCGGGCCGCCGCTGACGAGCGCGCTCGTGGGCGGTGCTGCCAGATCGGCGTCAGGAGCGGTCACGCTCGCCTCGACGCGGTGGGCGAGCCAGGTCGCCGCGGCCACCGTGGCCCCGCCGATCGCGGCCGTGGAGGTGAGGTGGCTGGCGAGGCCACCCTGTGCCTGGGTGCCGACGGCCCAGTGCAGGCGGTGGTCCACCGCGTGCGCGACGCGCCGCTCCAGGGCGGCGACGCCGGCCGCGCCCGACGCCGTCAGGGCACCGACCGCGAGGGAGCGGACCAGAGGGGCCCGGTCCGCGGGTAGCGGCGCGGCGGGGTCCGCCGCCGTCCGGTGGGCCCGCACCTGCTGGACGGCGACCGCGACGCCGGTGCCGAGCGCGACCATGCCCGGGGCGGAACGAAGCGCGGCGCCGACCCGGCCACCGCCGTCGGGCAGCATGTCCAGGGCGCCCGGCACAGCGCCCGCGAGGGCCGCACCCCGGACCCGGTCGGCCGCCGCGCGGACTGCGGCGCGTGCGACCGCGTCGTCCTCACGCCACGGGAGCGCCGCCAGGAGACCCGTCGCGACCGCGGCGGTAGCAAGGTCGGCGACGACCGTCGTGCGCGCGGTGGCCTCGGCGTCGGACCGGGCCCCGACGAGGAGACGTGCCGCGCGGGCGGTGCGCACCAGGAGGTCGTGGGCGGTGGCCGTCAGCGCGTAGTTCAATGCGGCCCCGAGCCCGGTGATCAGCCCCTGGTCCGTCGCGGAGCGACGCCGCAGGGTGGGCAGCAGGCTGAGGGGCACGGTCGCCGACGCCGCGACGAGACCGGCCCGCTGGCTCGGCGACATCCGCACCTCGGGCCGCATGACCCCATGGTGGCCGATCGGACCACGATCGGCGATGGTGCCGGGCCTCAGCCGCCCACGCGGAGCACCTCACCGAGCCGCTCCCGGCGCCGCAGCGACGACTCGACCGCCACGACGGCGAGCGCCGTCACCAGGATGGCGAGGGCCGGGGCCCCCACCCACCAGGGCACGACGGCACCGGGGTCGGACATCTGCCCGGTGACCAGGCGCAGGGCCAGCGGCCGCATGACCGCCCGGGCCAGGAGGACACCGGCCGCTGTTCCGCCGAGCGTGGCCAGCAGGAGGGCCGGGAGCTGCTCGCCGAGACTGATCCAGCGCGCGCTCCGGCCGTCGACGCCGAGCGTGCGCACCGTGGCGAGCGTGCGTCCGCGGGCGGGGGCGCTCGTGGTGGCCCCGAGGACGACGACGAGCGCGGCGAGCACCACGAGAAGGAGCGCGGCGGACGCCGCGAGTCGCACGACGCCCGCGGTGAGCGGGTCGGCCCGGTGTGCGGCGAGCCAACCGTCGCGCGTCACGACGGCCGCCCCGGCCAGGACCGGCTCGTCGGCCACCGCGGCCGCAGCTCCCGGGCCGACGGCCCAGAGCTCGTCCGGGACGACCGGGACGCCGGCGGCGCTGATCGCGTCGAGGTCGACGACGATCGTCGCCTGCGTGCCCGCGATCCGCTCCGGCGCGCGGCCGACCGCCACCACGTCCACCCGGCCCCCGTCCCAGAGCAGCGAGAGCGGCTTGCTGGACGACGAGAGGTCGTCGGTCACCAGCACCGCGGGCCGGTCGCCCGCGGCTGCGTCGGCGAGTGCGTGGATCCCGGGGTCGTCGCGCAGGGGTGTGTCGCGCAGCATCGACCGGTACTCCGCCGCGCGCAGCGCCACGACGCGCACGACGCGGCCGCCCCAGCCGCCGAAGAGCTCGGCACCCTCCGCCGTGCGCACAGGCACCGCGCCGACGACGCCGGGCGCCCCGGCGACGACCGTCGCGACGTCCGCAATGGCCGGGTCGGGGGCGGTGCGGACGACGGCGTCGGCGCCCACGGACGTCCACGAGGCCGCCTGCTCGCCGCTCTCGACCGTCGCGACGACAGCGCCCGCAAGGGCCGCGAGGCAGACGGTCGCGGTGAGGGCGACGAAGGGCAGCGCGTCCCGGCCGGTGGTGCGTGCTCGCGCCGCGGCCAGCGCGGGGCCGAGTCGGCGGGAGCGCAGCGCTCGGTGCTGGCCGAGCCGGAGCAGGGGCTCCAGCGTCCGCAGGAGGAGGGCGCCGCCCGCCACCGCGGCACACGTGGGGGCCAGGGTGAGCAGCAGGTCGACACCGTTCCCGACGATGCCCCGGGTGGTCAGCGCGGCGAGCGCACCGACAGCAAGGAGGGCGAGCGCTACGTCGAGGGCGATGCGGGCCGCCCGCCGGTCGCGGTCGAGCACCCGGCGGTCCTGGCGGTTGGCGGCGGCGCGCCGGCCGCCCGTGACACGCGCCGCGGCGATCACGCCGAGCACGACAGGTCCGGCGGCCGCGAGCGCCGCGACGGGCACGACCCACGCCCACGGCACAGGCCCCGGGATCACGGACGCGGCCAGGACGCCTGCACCCGTGCCGAGGAGGGCGAGCAGAACGGACTCCGCGGCCAGCTCGGCCGCCACACCGGGCAGCGACCCGCCACGGTGGCGATAGGTCGCCAGGACGTCCGACCGCCGGCGCACAAGCAGCCGGGCCGCCAGGAGGGTCGCCAGGCCCGCCGCGCTGAGGACCGCGGCCAGGAGCGCCGCGGTCTGCGCGCGCGCGGCCGCGATCCGTCCGTCGACCGCCGCAAGCACCGCGTCCAGCCGCGTGACCACCCGTGCGGTGGGCTCGCCGTACCCCGTGGAGGACTGCTCCGCGGCCACCTTCACAGCGGCCACCTCCGGGCCCACCGTCGCCGGGCTCTCGCGGTCGAACCGGTCGGGGACCGGTCGGAGCGTGATCGTCTCCTGCGTGGTGCCCGGCGGCATCGCGAGGACGGCAACGGGCAGGGAGTCGTCGGAGAGCAGGGCGGCGACCTGGGTGCTGTTCGTCAGGGACGAGCCCACGACGCGCGGCGCGAGGATGCCGGCGGCGCCCGCCCAGACAGGGTCGGCGGGATCTGCCGGCCGGAAGATGCCGGACACCTCGACGTCGACCTCGACGTCCTTCGAGGCGTTCACCAGCAGCCAGTGGTCGCCGACGTCGAGGTGGAGCGCCTCGGCGACGTCCTCCGCGAGGCCCGCCTGGATCGGCCACGGCCCCTCGATGCCGGCCCGGACGTCGTCGCCCGTGATGGTCGCGCGGGCGGGACCGCCGGTCACCCAGGTGACGTCAGGGCGGCCGCCGCGCCACAGGTGCACCAGCCTCAGCGCGGGGTCCGGCACGTCCCCCTGGGGCCCCGAGTACAGCGCGAGCGTCTTGCCCGTGCCGACCGGCGCGTCGAGCACCTCGGCGAGCCGCGGCGGGAGGGAGCCCTCGAGCGCCGCCGCGCGGTCGGCGACCGTCTCGGCGAGAGCGGGGTGCAGGTCGCGCGCCTCGAAGGGGTTCTCCGTGAACACCTCGCTGGCCCTGAGCTCCGCATCCGCGCCAGCGGTCGCGACCGCGGTGCGGACCGTCGAGTCCGCGGTGCTGTCCGCGAGGCGTGGCGTGATCGTCGCCAGGAGCGCGGTGAGGGCGACGACGGTCGCGGAGAGCAGGAGCGGCCACGCGTCCGCGCGCGCCCGCCCGAGAACGGCGGCGGCACTCATGCCGTGCACGGGACGGGTGCGGTGCGGCGTTGCGCCGTGCGCCCGGCGTCGGCCGCTCACGGGGCGTCCATCCGCAGGTGTGCGGCGCTCGCCCGCCGGACCAGGCGCGCGGCCACGGGGGCGACGACGAGGGCGCAGGCCGCGACGAGAGCCGCCAGCAGCGCGAGCTCGGCGGGCCAGGGCCACTCGGGACGTGCGTCGGGCACGGGTCGGCCGCCCGTGGCCGAGACGACCAGCAGCGGCCCGACAAGGGTGCCCGCGACGAGCCCGACGGCGCCGCCCGCGGCGACGGCGAGCCCGCTGACGAGCGTGTGCTCGATGACGAGGGAGGCGACCAGGCTCCGCCGCGCGACGCCGAGACCCTGCAGCCGTGCGACGTCGAGCGCCCGCGACTCCAGCGCGGTGGCCGTCTGCACGGCCGTACCCGCCACGGCGAGCACGCCGGCTGCGGCGACGAGCAGCGCGAGGGCGGCCCCGAGCCCGACCCGCAGGGGGTTGTCCCGCAGGTCGGCGGCGGTGCCCGTGCGCGTCACCGGCGTCCCGGCACGGGCGTCGGTCACCTGCTGGGCCGCCACGACGGCGTCGGGCACGCCCGTGAACCACCAGCCGTCGACCGCGTCCTCGGGCCCGCCCGAGGCGAGCACCGCGGCGGAGAGGGCGTCGGCGTCGGCGATCAGGGACGCGCCGTGGGGGAGCGACGCGATCGCGGGGGCCACCCGGACGATGCGCGCGACGACGGTGGCATTGCCCAGGTCGAGGTCGAGCCCGTCGCCCGGCGAGGCGGCGATCGCGTGGGCGAGGTCCGCGGTGACGACGACCGGGACGTCCGGTGGCACCCCGAGACCGGTCAGCACGAGGTTCCCGGGGGAGCCGTAGAGGTAGACGACCGACGCCGTCACGGTGGCCGTCAACGTGGCACCGGCGGGCGTGTCGACGCAGTCGACCTCCGCCTGCCGCAGGACGTCGGCCGAGCCGGTGGCCGGGGTGGCGGACCAGCTGCCGCCGTCGGGCGCGGTGGCGCCCAGCACGGTCGTGGAGACCGTGACGTGCTCCGTCTCGGCGTTCACGGTCCACGGGTCCGCCATGGCGCTGAGGTCGACCTGGACGGCGATCGTCACCCCGACGACGCCGAGCCCGTCCCCTGCCTTCTCGGGGAGGTCGAGCGCCACCTCGTGCGGCTGTCCGTCGAAGCGGAGCTCGTCGGACGACGTCAGCACCTGCCGGGTGCCGCCCGGCGCCTGCACGGTCACCGCGACCGTGCCGAGGAAGCTGAGGGTGCCCGTGGAGCTGCCCTGAACGGACAGGCGGACCTGCGTCGCGTCGTCGGGCAGCGCGATGACGGCGGGCGGCTCGGCGGGGGCCAACCCGGCAGTGAGAGCGGACCAGGGCCCGGGCAGCCGTCCGCGCAGCAGCTCGTCGGCCCGCGTCGTGTCGACGGCGATGGCGCGGGTGCCCGGAGCGACCTCACCGGCGGGGGTGCCCAGCACGACGTCGCGGTCGGTCACCGCGAGCGGGGTCCCCCCGGTCGCCGACGCCAGGGCCGCCGCCTGGGTGAGCGTGTCGGCGTCGCCGCGGGGCACCGCGAGGTCGGTCCCCACCTCGGTGTCGGCCTGGTCCACGGCCGATGTGGACCAGGTGGAGCCGAGCGACAGCGCAAAGGTCGCGGCGGCCGCGGCGAGCGCCAGGAGCGCGGCCGTGCCGGTCGCGTGCGGACGGCGGGCGATCTCCCACGAGGCCAGGGCACCGACGAGGCGGCGCGACCGTCGCGCGCGGAGCTCGCCGAGCCGGGCGACCGTCGGCAGGACCCGGGTCGCGACGGCCGTGCCCGCGACGAGCGCGAGGAGTGGCGCCGCGACGATCACCGGGTCGACCCCGGCGGATGCGAAGGAGCGGGTGCGGAGCTGGAGGCTGCCGACGACGGCCGCTGCCACCAGGAGCCCGTCGACGCCGAGTCGGGCGACGCGCGCACGGCCGCTGCGGCGGGTCGGCGGCCGGGTGTCGGAGGCCCGCCACTCCGGGACGAGGAGCGCGACACCCAGCGTGACGGCGGTGACCGCGACGGCGGTGACGAGCGCCGGGGTCGCGCCGACCGGGCGGAGCCCCGCCGCGTGGAGCGGTTGCAGCCGCGTGAGCGCGCTGTAGAGGGCTGTCGATGCCGGCACGGCGAGAGCGGTCGCTGCGAGAGCGAGCACGCCGCTCTCCACCGCCGACTGGCTGACGAGCTGACGTCGGTCGGCGCCGCGCGCGACGAGGAGGCGCAGCTCGGGTGAGCGCCGTGCCACGAGCAGGCGGCCCGCGAGCGCGAGGGCCACCGCCGCCAGGCTCGCCATGAGGAGGGCCGTCACGACGACGGCCGACGCGGTCACCGCCTGCTGGGTGCGCGCGCCGCGCACCAGGCCGGGCAGCCCGCTCGTCACGCGCTCGGTCGACGTGCGGTCGCCCAGCTCGTCGCTCAGGCGGTTGCGGAGCCCCGACACGCCGTCCGCCGCATGCTGCAGCCCGGCGCCGCTCGCGGTGGTCAGGTGCGGCTGGGCGACGATTGAGACGGACCGCACCGTGTCGCCGTCGACCACCGCGGACGGAACGACGACGAGCGGCCCCGTGAGCGCCTCCGGCTCGGAACCGATCGCGGGCTGCTCCCACGACATCGTGAGCTGCTCGCCGTGCAACAGGTCCCGCGCCCAGACCGCGTCCTGCGCCCGCGGCGCGTACGTGCCCACGACGCGCAGGTCGAGCGCAGGGCCGGGCGTCTCGGAGGTGCCGTCGCGGAGCTCGTCCAGCACGACGTCGTCCCCGACGGCGAGCCCGAGCCGGTCGGCCGCCACCGCGGGCACGGCGACCTCGACGACGTCGGCGGCCTCGCGCGGCCAGCGCCCGGTCAGAAGGTCGGCAGCGGCGCTGACGTCCGCCCCGACGACGTAGGTCAGGGGCTTGCCGGTCAGCAGGAGCCTGCGCACGTCGGAGGTGAACCAGGTGGTCACGTCGGGCGCCGTGCCGGCCAGCGCATCGGTGAGGAGGGCGGTCGCATCGGTCACGACGGCGGCGCCCTGCTCGGCGGGTCGCAGGTACACCTCGACGGCGGTCGTCGTGGGGTCCGCGCGCCGCATCGCCGAGTGGAGGGCGTCGGACTGGCCGTTGGTGAGGAGCAGGGCCACGGCGCCGAGGCCGGCGCTCCCGACGACGACGAGGGCCAGGACGGCGGCGAGGATCCCCAGCTGCGTGCGCGCCCGGCGCGTCGCGAGCGGGAGTCCGGCGCCCGGGTGGGGCGCGCGACGACGGTTCAGCGACCTCATTCGTCGACGAGCCGTCCGTCGACGAGCCGTACCGCGCGGTCGGCGAGGGCGATCATCACCGGGTCGTGCGTCGCGACGAGGGCGGTCATGCCCTCGGCCTCCACGACCGCCCGGATGAGGGCCATGACGGCCAGGCCCGTCTCGCTGTCGAGCTGACCGGTCGGCTCGTCGGCGATGAGCAGACGCGGCGAGCCCGCGAGGGCCCGCGCGATGGCCACGCGTTGCTGCTGGCCGCCGGAGAGGCTCGTCGGGCCGCTGGTCGGCATGGTCGGCCAGCCCCACCAGGGCCAGAAGCAGCTCGACCCGGCGCTCGCGGTCGGCGACGGGCAGCCGCCGCAGCCGGAGTGGGACGCCGACGTTCTCGGCGGCGGACAGCACGGGGACGAGGCCGAACGTCTGGAAGACGTAGGAGACGACGTCGCGGCGCAGGCGGACGAGCCCGCCGTCGTCGAGCGACGTGACGTCGACGCCGGCGACGTGCACGGAGCCCTCGTCCGGCCGGTCCAGGCCGCCGACGACGTTCAGCAACGTGGTCTTGCCGGAGCCGGACCGCCCGACGAGCGCCAGGAGCTCACCGGTGCGCACGTCGAGCGTCACGTCCTGCAGGGCGTGCACGGCCGCGCGCCCCGACCCGTAGGTGCGCCGGACGCCGCGCACCGCGACCATCGGGGCGCCGTCGGCCTCCGGGGCAGCCTCGTCGGCGGTCATCTGTCGCCCCCGGACGGCCAGAGGGACACGTGGTCGGCCTCGAGGGCGAGGCGGACCCGCCGGCTGAGCGCCAGCGCCTGGCGGTACTCGGCCGGCACCTGCACGCGGCCGGCCCGGTCCATGACCGCGTACTCGTCCGCGACGACGTGGTGCGTGCCGTCGTCGTGGGCCTCGGCCCGACGCAGCACCTCCGTGCTGGTCCGACCGTCCCGGATCGCGACGGTCCGGGCCACCTGGCCGCTGACGTCGTGGTCGTGGGTGACCACGAGGACGGTCGTCCCGAGCTCGTGGTTCGCGCGGCGCAATGCCTCGAACACCTCGTGCGACGTCGCGGTGTCGAGCTCACCCGTCGGCTCGTCCGCGAGGAGGAGTCGTGGTCCGTTCGCGAGCCCGACGGCGATCGCGACGCGCTGCTGCTCACCGCCAGACATCTCCCTCGGGTGCCGGTGCGCGCAGTCCGCGACGCCGAGCAGCTCCAGGAGCTGGTCGGTCCGGCGTCGGCGGGTGTGGCGCTTGCGGCCGGCGAGGCTCAGCGGAAGGGCGACGTTCTGCGCGGCGGTGAGGTAGGGCACGAGGTTGCGGCCGGCCTGCTGCCAGACGAACCCGACCATGGACCGGCGGTACTCGACGCGCTCGGCCCGACGCAGGGCGGCGAGGTTCCACTGCCCGACGCGGACCCGCCCGGCGGTCGGGGCGTCGATGCCTGCGAGGACGGCGAGGAGCGTCGATTTGCCGGATCCCGAGGCGCCCACCACCGCCACCATCTCGCCGGCGTCGACCAGGAGGTCGAGGCCCTGGAGCGCTTGCACCTCGACGGTGCCGGTCTGGTAGATCCGGACCAGGTTGTCGCATACGACGAGGGCGTCGCGGCCGAACTCGGTGGGGCGTTCCCTCTGCGTCTCGAGCGCCCGCAGTGTCGTCTCCGACATGGCCGCCTCCCTCCGTGTGCCGGGGACGTCGTCGTCCGCGACCGGCGGGAACCATGGTGACTCACGCGGGCGGCCATGGCCACGACCCGCCCAGGGCGCGTTCGAGGTGGGTGCGGCGGGTCGGTCCCAGGCCCGCGAGACGCCGGGGGAGAGGTGCGTGAAGGGGCCGTCCGGGTGACGCGCCGGGCTGTGTGCCGAGGACGAGAAGGTGATCTTCCTGCGGCGCAACTGTGGACCGCCGTCACAATCCCGGGATCAGGGCCCTCAGTCCCAGGCGTGTTCGTGGGATGACTCTAGGCTGAAAGAACCGTGAGGACCGCAAAGACGCAGAACCAGGAACACCTGAACGGGGCCGTTGATAAAAACGACGACGCCCTGGGAAAGGCACCTTGCCTACGTCGGCCGGCCTCCTTCTCCCTCACCCACTCAGGCACGGACGGGCATCGTGACATCTGAACCCAAGTACCCCGGACTCCCCGACGTCATCAACGGTAACGGTGCCGTTGCCCACGTCATGAAGCATGTGTGCGGCGGGGTGATCGGCTACCCCATCACGCCGTCCACGGAGATCGTCGAGACGTTCGAGGCCGCCCGCGCAGAGGGCCAGCTCAACGTCTTCGGCACGCACCCCTTCTTCTTCGAGACCGAGGGTGAGCACTCCGCCCAGTCGGGCGCGCTCGGTGCGTCGCTCACGGGCGGGAAGTACATCTCGAACGCCTCGTCGAGCCAGGGCATTCTCTACGCGCTCGAGTCCCACTACGTGACCGCCGGCAAGAAGATCGGCGGCTTCGTGCTGCAGGTCGCCGCGCGCGTCGTCTCGAAGCACTCGCTGAACGTCATGGCGGGTCACGACGACGTGTATGCGCTGCTCCCCGCGGGCTACACGATCCTCTTCGGCTCGAACCCGCAGGAGGCGGCTGACCTCGCCGCGATCTCGTACCGGGTGTCCGCGCTGTCCCTCGTGCCCGTCGCGAACTCGTTCGACGGCTTCGCCACGAGCCACGTGATGAGCGAGGTGCTCCTGCCGGAGCCGGCGCTCCTCAAGGAGTACCTGGGCGACCCGGCCGGCCGCGTCGCGTGCCCGACCGTCGCGCAGGAGGTTCTCTTCGGCGCGAAGGGCCGCGTCTTCCAGCTGGGCCAGTACCTCGACCGCCACGCGGACGACTTCGCCCCGGCGGACCTCACCGCGCTGCGCGCGTACCTCGCCGACGGCGCCGAGAAGATCGAGCAGGACAACACCGGGGCGCTCGTCGCAGAGACGGCCGCATGGGTCCCGGAGGACCTCCAGGGCCAGTGGCGCCGCCAATGGACGGGTGCGTGGGAGAAGGGCACCCGTCAGCTCGTCCCGGCTCTCGTCGACCCGCACAACCCCGGCCTGACCGGCCCCGTGCAGAACCAGCCCGACTTCCAGGCCGGCGCGGTCGACCACCGCACCCACTTCGTCAACGCGGTCCCCGCGCTCACGCGTCAGGCGATGGCCGAGTACACGGAGCTCAGCGGTCGCGAGTACGCGCCCGTCATGAGCTACGACTGCGACGACGCCGACTACGTCATGGTGGGCCTCGGCTCCATCACCGACGACGTCCGCGCCGTTGTCCCGTACCTGCGGGCCCAGGGCCTGAAGGTCGGCGTCGTGTCGGTCAAGCTCCTCCAGCCGTTCCCGGAGGCCGAGCTCGTCGAGGCGCTGCGCGGCAAGAAGGCCGTGACGGTCCTCGAGCGTTCGGACGACACCGCCCTGACGCGTCTCGTCACGCAGTCGCTCTTCAAGGCGCACGCCAACGCCGACGCCGTGCAGCACCCGGGCATCCCGGCGCTCGCGACGCTGCCGCGGGTGACCACGGCGATCTTCGGCCTCGGTGGCCACGACGTGCAGCCGCGCCACACCATCGCCGCGTTCAAGGCGATGGCCGCCGGCACCACCGGTCCGCTCGTCTACCTCGGCTCGCAGTTCTTCGCGGCCGACGTGACGCCGGCCGTGGCCGAGCTGCAGGAGAAGCTGCGCGCCGCCTACCCCGAGACCGAGCTCATGGCGCTCGAGACCGAGGAGAACCCGGCCGTGCTCCCGCCGACGGCGATGCGGATCCGCTTCCACTCCGTGGGCGGCTACGGCACCATCGCGACCGGCAAGCTCCTCACCGACATCCTCGCCGGCGTGCTGAACATGCACTCCAAGTCCGCGCCGAAGTACGGCTCGGAGAAGAGCGGCGCGGCGACGAACTACTACATCACCCTCAGCCCCGAGCCGGTGCTCCTCACGAACGCCGAGCTCGAGGACGTCGAGGTCGTCATCTCGCCCGACCACAAGGCGTTCATCCACACGAACCCGCTGAAGGGCCTGACCGAGGGCGGCACGTTCATCCTCCAGTCCGACCTCAGCCCGCTCGAGGTGTGGCGTGAGCTCCCGGCGTACGCACGGCGGACGATCCGCGAGAAGAAGATCCGGTTCTTCGTCGTCGACGCCTTCACGGTCGCCAAGAAGCACGCCCCGACGGTGCAGCTCGAGACCCGCATGATGGGCATCGCCTTCATCGGCTCGATGGTCGGGCACGTGGACCGCGTCTCGCAGGGTGCGCCGATCGAGGCCATCCGCGAGAAGGTCCGCGCGCAGATCAGCAAGAAGTTCGGCAGCAAGGGCGAGGCGGTCGTCGACGCCAACATGGCGGTCATCAGCGACGGCATGGCGGCGACGCAGCCGGTCGACTACACGTCGGCGGAGTTCACCTCCGTCGAGGTCGCGGCGCCGGCCCGGGCCGTCCGCACCAACGCGCTGTCGGCGGCGATGTGCCCGGCCACGACGGACGAGCGGGCCACCAACCTGTTCGACCCGGCGTACTACGAGGACCTCATCGCGCGGCCGTTCCGCGACGGCACCATCTCCGAGGCTCCCGTGCTGCCCGGCACCGGCCTGTTCATGCCCGGCGGCAGCGCCGTCGCCAAGGACAAGGGCCTCTTCCGGCGCACCGTGCCCGCGTTCGACGCGAGCAAGTGCACCGGCTGCCTCGAGTGCGCGCTCGTCTGCCCGGACGTCGCGATCCCGAACACCGTCCACGAGATCCACGACCTGCTGCTCACCGGCATCGCCGCGATCGACGTGACCGAGGCGCAGCGCGACGCGCTCAAGGCGCAGGTGTACCCCTGGGCCGAGCGCGTGCGTGAGATCTACCGCCAGGACAAGAGCGACCGCACCTTCGCCGACGTCGTCGCCGAGGCCGCATCGGCGCTCGACGCCGACCAGCGGTCGGTCGTCCGCAACGTCGAGAAGGTCGTCGCCGCCGTCGCCACGTACCCCGTGGCCCGGACGCGGCCCTTCTTCGACGCGATGGAGAAGGACGTCCCCGGCACGGGTGCGCTCTTCGCGGCCGTCGTGGACCCGTGGAAGTGCACGGGCTGCCTCCAGTGCGTCGACGTCTGCGGCGCCGGCGCCCTGACGGCGGTCGACCAGGACGCCGACGTCCTCGGGATGCTCGAGGAGCGCTTCGAGGTCATGACGGCCCTGCCGAACACCCCGAAGCGGTTCGTCGAGGGCGCGACGTCGGCCGATGGCGACACCAAGCGGATGATGCTCGACCACGCGAACTACTACGCCACCACCGGTGGCCACGGCGCCTGCCGCGGCTGCGGTGAGGTGACGGCGATCCGCCTGCTCACCTCGCTGAGCCGGGCGATCGGCGACGACAAGCGCAAGGCGCACATGCGCGAGCTCGAGCAGACGGTCACGGCGCTGCGCGCCAAGGCGGCCGGGCTGGGCGAGGACGCCGCTGAGCGTCGCGAGCGGATCGCCGCGATCATCGACGTCCTCGAGGACCGCCTGTACCTGTACGAGGGTGGCCCGACGGGCAACGGCCCGGCGCCGACCATCGTCGCCAACTCGACCGGGTGCTCCAGCGTGTACGCGTCCACGATGCCGTTCACGCCGTACCTCGACCCGTGGGTCAACAGCCTCTTCCAGGACGCCCAGCCCCTCGCGGCCGGCATCTGGGAGGGCGTGTCGGCGAACCTCGTCCCCGAGGTCCGCGCCCTGCGCCAGGCCCGCCTGGAGCTCGATGACGCCTACGACCCCGCGAAGCACGACAAGCAGATGTCGATGCTGGCCTGGCGGAACTTCACGCCGGACGAGCTGTCGCTCATGCCGAACGTGCTGACGATCGGTGGCGACGGCGCGAGCTACGACATCGGCTTCGGCGCGATGTCCCGCGTGCTCGCGAGCGGCACCCCGATCAAGGTGCTCGTGCTCAACACCGGCGCGTACTCCAACACCGGCGGCCAGGCGTCCACGGCGAGCTTCACCGGCCAGGACGCCGACCTCGCCCGCTACGGCAAGGCGCACGACGGCAAGCAGGAGACCCGCAAGGAGCTCGGCCTCATCGCCTCGTTCCACCCGGGTGTCTACGTCGCCTCGACGGCCACCGCGCTCCACGGCCACTACCTGACGACGGCCATGGAGGTCCTCGCCTACGACCGTGGCTCGGCCCTGATGGACGTCTACACGCCCTGCGGTACCGAGAACGGCATCCCGGAGGACCTGTCGAACGCCCGCTCGCGTCTCGCCGTGGAGAGCCGGGTCAGCCCGCTCTTCGTGCACGACCCGCGCAAGGGCGAGCTCCCTCACGGAGCGGTTCAGCCTCGACGGCAACCCGGACGTCGACAAGAAGTGGACGACGTCGACCCTCGAGTACGTGGACGCGAGCGGCAACGCCCAGCTCATGACCACGCCGCTCACGCCGGCGGAGTTCGCGCTCGGTGAGGTCCGCTTCAAGAAGCAGTTCAAGAAGCTCAAGGCCGACGCCGACATCGACGCGGTCCCGGTTGCCGAGTACGTCGAGCTCGACGCGGCGGCGCGGGCGGGCAAGGTGCCGTTCGTGTACGCCACGGACGACGACCGCCGGCTCATCCGGGTCCAGTGCTCGGCTGCCATCGTCGCCCTCGTCGAGGAGCGTCAGCGCTACTGGCAGACGCTGCAGTACCTGGCCGGCCAGGGTCAGGCGAAGCTCTCGGCGGAGCACCGCCAGGAGATCGCTGACGCTCACGGCCCGCTACGAGCAGGCTGCGGCCATGCGCGAGTCGTCGATCGACGAGATCGCTCGCGCGATGTCCGACCTGGCTTCCTCGAGCAAGGCGCCCGTCAGCCTCGGTGCGGCGCTCGGTGCGCCCGCTGCGGCGGCGGCCCCGGCGACCGCGGCGCCCGCTGCGGTGGCGGTGGCCGACCGTCCGGTCTACCTCGACCCGGCGGACGAGTCGCTGTGCAACGACTGCGGCACCTGCTACCAGGAGCTGCCGCAGATCTTCGAGAAGTCCACGCAGATCATCGACGGCCAGGCCCGTGTGGTGGCCCGGATGATCGACGGGGCGCTCAACGGTCTGGAGGTCACCCCTGACCTGCAGAAGCGGATCGACCGGGTCAAGTCCACGTGCGATGCGGAGATCATCAAGTGAGCACCATCACGCCGCCCCGCGCTGACGGGGCCGCCGACTCCGGCGACGTAGCGCGCTACGTCGTCGCGCAGGACGCGCTCGTGGCAACGCGGTCCGAGGTCGAGGCGCTCGAGGCGACGGGGGAGGTCGAGACCTTCAACCGGCAGCTCGAGCTCCTCAAGCGGCGCCTCGTCGCCGACCCCCGGACCTTCCGCGAGATGTTCATCACCGACGGCATGCAGGCCGTGGCGTGGGAGTTCAGCCAGCCGGAGCTCAGCAAGGAGTTCACCGAGCGGCTGTGGGAGCTCCTGCTCCGCGACGACGACGTGTCGAAGGTGCTCATGCGGTTCCTCTGGAACCTGCCGCTGGGCAAGAAGCGCATGTTCGTGCGGGCGCTCGACGCGCACCTCTCCGACCGGTACCCGATGTTCGCGGGCTACTCGGTGGAGTGGCCGGCGCAGAGCTCCATCCCGCCGTACATCCGCGAGCCGGAGGACCGGGCCACGGACTTCGGGCTGGTCAACCAGGGCTACCTCGGCTACATGAACATCGGTTTCACCGCGCGTGACATCGACATGTTCGTGTGGCTCGAGGCCCTGCGCGACAAGCAGTGCGCGGACAGGCCCTGCGAGCTGGGGGAGTTCCTCGCCGCGCACAAGCCGCCGAAGGGCGGCTGCCCGGTGAAGATCCACATCCCGCAGATCTTCGAGCTCGTCGGCCAGGGCCGGTTCGAGGACGCCCTCGAGCTGCTCGAGTCGTGCAACCCGCTGCCGGACGTCACCGGCCGGGTGTGCCCGCAGGAGCTGCAGTGCCAGGGTGTCTGCCTCCACAAGACCCCGATGTCGATCGGCCAGGTCGAGTGGTTCCTGCCGCAGCGCGAGATGCTCGTGCACCCCGGCAGCAACGCCATCCGGTTCGCGGGCCGCAAGGACCCGTGGCAGACGGCGGCCAAGCCGCCGGTGGCGATCGTCGGGTCCGGTCCGTCCGGACTGATCAACGCCTACCTGCTCGCTGCGGAGGGCTTCCCCGTCACGGTGTTCGAGGCGTTCCACGCCCTCGGCGGTGTGCTGCGCTACGGCATCCCGGAGTTCCGCCTGCCGAACTCGCTCATCGACGACGTCGTGGAGAAGATCGAGCTGCTCGGCGGCAAGTTCGTCCGCAACTTCGTGGTCGGCAAGACGGCGACCCTCCAGGACCTGCGTGACGCGGGGTTCTGGAAGATCTTCGTCGGCACCGGCGCGGGCCTCCCGCGGTTCATGAACGTGCCGGGTGAGCACCTGCTCAACGTGATGTCCGCCAACGAGTTCCTCACCCGCGTGAACCTCATGCAGGGCCTGCGCGAGGACTACGAGACGCCGCTGCCCGAGATCAAGGGCAAGAACGTCATCGTCATCGGCGGCGGCAACACCGCCATGGACGCCTGCCGCACGGCCAAGCGCCTCGGCGGGAACGTGACGATCGTCTACCGGCGCACGCAGAGCGAGATGCCGGCGCGCGTGGAGGAGCTGGAGCACGCCCTCGAGGAGGGCATCGCGCTCAAGGTTCTCTCGGGCCCCTCGGAGTTCCACGGCAACGACGCGGGCTTCGTCACGGCAGCGACCGTCGACATCATGGAGCTCGGCGAGCCCGATGAGTCGGGTCGTCGGCGCCCCATCAAGACGGGACGGTCCGAGCGCATCGATGCCGACCTGGTGATCATGGCGCTCGGCAACGACGCCAACCCGATCATCAAGGACTCGGAGCCGCGGCTCGAGGTGTCCAAGTGGGGCACCATCAACCTCGGCGCACCGGGCTCGCAGGAGACGACGCTGCCGGGCATCTACACGGGCGGCGACGCCGCCCGTGGCGGCTCGACCGCGATCATGGCGGCCGGCGACGGCCAGTCTGCGGCGCGCGAGATCCTCGGCAACGTGGACGTCCCGGGTGAGGTCATCCCGGCGATGGTCGCGAGCGCCAAGGCGTACACGGAGCTGGGCGCTTCGGAGGCGACGATCGTCGCCAAGGCGCACCTGTCCGACGGCATCGAGGAGTTCACCGTCTACGCGCCGGTGATCGCCCGTTCGGCGCAGGCCGGGCAGTTCGTCCGCGTCCTGCCCCGGCCCGACGGCGAGCTCATCCCGCTGACCCTGGCCGACTGGGACGAGAAGGCGGGCACCGTCACTCTCGTGATCCAGGGCGTGGGCACCAGCAGCCTCGAGATCAACGCCATGTCCGTCGGCGACGCCCTCACCGGGATCGCGGGTCCGCTCGGTCAGGCGAGCCGGCTGCACCGGTACCCGGAGGGCAGCACGGTCGTGTTCACCGCTGGCGGCCTCGGCCTCCCGCCGGTGCACCCGATCATGCGTGAGCACCTCCGGCTCGGGAACCACGTCACCCTGATCTCGGGCTTCCGTAGCGCGGACCTGATGTTCTGGGACGGCGCGGACGAGCGCGTGGGCAAGCTCCAGGCGGAGTTCGGCGACCTGCTCGACGTCGTGTACGCGACGAACGACGGGTCGTTCGGGGTCAAGGGCTTCGTCACTGCGCCGCTGCTGGAGATGCTCGAGGCGAACAAGGCCGGCAAGGGCCGCACCGTCGCCGAGGTCATCGCGATCGGCCCGCCGATGATGATGCGTGCGGTCAGCGACCTGACGCGGCCGTTCGGTGTGCCGACCGTCGCGAGCCTCAACTCGATTATGGTCGACGCGACGGGTATGTGCGGCGCGTGCATGGTCCCGGTGACCGTCGAGGGCAAGCTCGTGCGCAAGCACGCCTGCATCGACGGCCCGGAGATCGACGCGCACGCTATCGACTGGGACAAGTTCCTGCCCCGGTTCAACCTGTTCAAGTCGCAGGAGAAGGCAAGCCGGGAGCGCCACGGTCTCTGACCCGGTGACGTGAATGCCCGAAGCGGGGTGGGCCGGCGGCCCACCCCGCTTCGGGCATTCAGGGTGGCCATGGGCTGATAGCGTGACGCCGCCGCGGCGCGATGAAGGGCCCAGGGCGTGCGTCGGCCGGTCGAACCAGGAGGACCCGTGCCGCTCTTCGCCCACCGAGTGCGCTCCTCCGTCGTGGTCGCCTACGTAGCCTTCGTGCTCACCGGCGTGAGCGCGAGCGTCGGGTCCGTCGTGCTTCCCGCACAGATCGCCGACTACGACGTCGACCGGTCCACGATCGGCCTCACCTTCTTCACG
The DNA here is from genome assembly GCA_963807045.1 of uncultured Actinomycetota bacterium. Taxonomy (GTDB): domain Bacteria; phylum Actinomycetota; class Actinomycetes; order Actinomycetales; family Cellulomonadaceae; genus Actinotalea. Next base: position 319,554 of record CAWDZL010000003.1, read on the forward strand.
TTCTCAGCTGCGTTCTTTCTGGCCGGGGCAACGACGGGCTGGCTGATGGAGCGCTTCGGCACGCGTCTGACGCTCGTCGCCGGGAGCGCCAGCTACGTGGCGGGTGCGTTGCTCATGGCAGCCCGGCCCTCGTTCGCGGTCCTCGTGACGGTGCAGCTCCTGGCGGGCTATGGAACGGGGATCGTCGAGTCGGTCCTCCAGGCCTACCTCGCCGGCCTGCCGTCGCAGACGGCGCGCCTGAACCTCCTGCACGGCTTCTTCGGTGTGGGCGCGCTCATCGGGCCCCTCGCGGCGACCTGGGTGCTGGACCGGGCTGAGTGGACGGTCGTCTGGCTGCTGCTCGGGCTGCTCGCCATCCCCGTCGCGGTGGCGTACGCCACGACCTTCCCCGGGCCGGCCACCCCTGCCGCCGTCGGCGGCCCCGCGGCCACCGACGCGACGACGACACCGATGTCGGGTGTCCGTCTGCTCCGGGCGACGGCTCGGGACAGGGGAGTGGTGCTGGCCGCTGTCTTCCTCACCGTCTACGTCGGCCTCGAGATGAGCGTCGGCAGCTGGGGCGTGAACTACCTCGTCGAGCACCACGACCTCACGTCGGGTCTCGCCGGCGGCTCGGTGAGCGGGTACTGGCTGGGGCTGACCGTCGGCCGGTTCGTCATCAGCCCGACGGCAGCGCGGCTGCGCTGGACCGTGGCCCGCATGACGGCTGTCTGCCTCATCGGCGTCGTCGTGTGCGGGGCGTTCGTGTCCGCCATCCCGGTGGGTGCGGGAGCGATGGCGGGTTTCGCGCTGCTCGGCTTCTTCCTCGGACCTCTCTTCCCGACCGCGATCGCGGTGGTACCCGAGCTGACGTCGGCGCGCCTGGTGCCGTCCGCCGTCGGCCTCATGAATGCAGTGTCCGTGATCGGCGGTTCCGTGCTGCCGTGGTTCGCGGGCACGATCGGCGACACCGCGGGGATCTGGACCCTGCTCCCGTTCGCCACAGTGCTCGGCGTCCTCCAGCTCGTCCTCTGGCGTGGGGTGGTCGCGCGGATGCGCACGAAGGACCTGCTGGCGCACGCCGACTAGTGCACTGAGGCGCGGGTCGCCATGTCTGCTCCTCGGATGGACCTGGTGAGGTCCACCACTATGCAGTCAGGACCCGACATCCGCACGACGAGCGATCGAGCGGGTGCGCGGTCAGAGCACGCGGATGAAGGTGGGGTTCGAGCGGTGGATCGGTCGGAACTGCACCGTCGTGCCGGGCTGTGACGAGTCGATCTGCAGTGACCCGCCGGCGTAGATGGCGACGTGCCCGGGCCACCACATGAGGTCGCCGGGCTGCGCGTCAGCGGCGGCGACCACCGTGCCGACCGAGCCCTGGCCCGACGAGCTGCGGGGGAGGGCCACGCCCAGCTGCGCGTAGACGTAGGACGTGAAGCCCGAGCAGTCGAAGCCGTCAGGCGTCCCGCCTCCGTAGACGTAGGGGACGCCGACGTAGCGCGCGGCGATCTCCAGCACCGCGTTGCCCGCGACGGTCGACGGCGCGGCGACGCCGTCGACCACGTAGCGACCCACCGCGACGTCCCCGCCACGCGAGCTCGGCGTTGCGGACCGCTCGGCGGTGGCGGCGGGGACCGGCTTCGGGTTCGCCTGGACGGAGAGCGCGGGGGCGTCGAAGGTCCACTGCGCCTCGTCCGGTACGTCCACGGCGGGTGCGGTGATCACCGCGGCGCGGACCGATGCCGTCAGGTCCTGGGTGTTCACCGAACCGCCCTGCTGGTGGGCGACGGGCCCCGCGGTGGCAGCCCCTCCGATCACCGTGACCACGAGACCTGAGGTGCCGGCCGCGAGAAGGGTCCTGCGGCTGCCTTCCGCGATCCGGCGCGCAGCGTCGTCGAGGGGGGTTCGTGCTGTGCCGCGCGCGCGGTGGCGCGCTGCCGTGACGGCCATGTGCTCTCCCGCGCCTACGAGGTGAGCTGTCGGGTTCGGGCGGGAGCCGCCCGGCCGGGACGAGTCCCGACTTCACCCCAAGGCCGACGTGCGGCCGCGGTGGTTCCCCCGTTCCTGCCTGGTCGTGCGCAGCGACGCGGTGGCAGGACTCGGCGTCCCGCGTCGACTCACCCCGAGGGTCCCGAGGCATCTCCCATGCTACGGGGGAGCGCCGACCATTGTCACGAAATGGTCACGGAGCGGTCACCGGAACGCCTGGGCCTGCGTGCCCGTCCGCGACACGCACGCCGTACCGGTACGCCAGCTGACCGCCGAGCCAGCCCGACGCGCCGAGCACCCCGAGCGTGACGATCGAGAGGACCAACGGTCCGTTGGTCACCGCGCCGACGTCCTCGCCGAGGCGGATGCCGGCGTTCACGGAGTACAGGACGACCACGACGCTGTTCAGGACCAGGTGGGTGATCCCGGTGCGGAACGCCTTCGTGCGCGGCTGGATCGCACTGAGATCCATGAGCCCGAACACCGCGGCCGCCAACGCTCCGACGATGCCGATCACCACGAGCCACAGCGAGCCGGTGGCGAGGGCGTCGCCGTCGTCGCTCAGGCGGGACGCGACATCGAAGACGAGGCTCGAGACCCAGGCCCCGATCGGCAGCGTCACCAGAATGGGGTGGAAGGGATGGCCGTAGGGGCCTGCAAGGGGCGTCCGGGGCCGCTTGGCGCGGCCGGCGTCGGTCACGGTCATGGCTCTGCGCGCGACCGGCCGTGCGGCCGGGCGCCGCGCGAGGTCCGCCACCTGGAGACGCCGACCGCCAGGGCGACCCACTGGCGGGTGCCCCGGCGATCGATGTCGGGTCGGTACGTGCTCACAGGGACCTCCGAGGCTCGTCCAGAGAGGCAAGCCTCACCCCGCGCCCTCGTGATCGCATCTGGGACGCGATCACGTCAGGACGCGCGGGCGCGCCGATGCCGCGGCTCGCAGCCCTGGCCGCGTCGGCTGCAGTACTGGAGTCAGCTGCAGTACTGGACGGGGTCCACCCATGCCCGTACGTGCGCCGTCCCGTACCGGTGGTTCTCAAGGACCGTGCCGTCGACGTCGTGCACGATGTGCGCGCCGCGCAGGTCGAGCGCGATGCGCCGACCCTCGGCGGTCGCCGTCAAGCGATCCGCGAACGGCGGACCTTGCTGCAGGCCGTCGACCTTGTTGCGCCAACCGGCAGCCTCGAAAACTGTGTGGACCTGGATCACCCGGCACCCCCTTCCGGACGGGCCTCGTCGCCCTGGGCACCATGGTGGTCTCTTGAGCCGCCTAATACCAGAGCACAAAGGGGTCGGTTTCGGGCTGTCACGGCGGGGCAAAGGTCAGGCGCCCGACGTCACTCCGTGTCGAACTCCCAGTGCCACGGCTCAAGAGGACCCGAGCCTCCCGGCCCCATGCCGGCAGGGTGGAGCCAGCCGTACTCCTGGGCGTGCTCGGCCATCCAGAGGTAGTAGGGCCGGTCGAACTGGCCGACGGAGCCGAACCCGCTGAGGTCGACGGCCAGGCCGCGTCCGTGGTTCGAGGTGCCCGGGGTCGCCGCGAGGTCACCCTTGCTGAGCCGCGCGGAGACCTGGCCGGCGTAGTCGCGATACGAGTCGGTGACGGCGAGGTGGACGCCGAAGTGCGCACGGAAGGCTGCGTCGAGCTGGTCGAGCGCTGCCGCCGCGTCACAACGCAGGAGGACTTCGGAGTCGAACGAGACGCTGCAGAGGAGGTCCGCGGGGATCTCGCCGTTGGGCGCAGCGTCCGCTGCCGCGATCTTCTGGGCGAGGGCATGCGCCGCTGCCTGCTCGGCGGCGACGCGCGCGGCTTCGGCAGCCTGCTCGGCGGCGACCTGCAGCGCGGTCTGGCGCAGCTGGTCGGCGAGCGCGATCACCTGTGCCGCGGCCTCGAGCAGACGGTCGCTGGTCGCGACGTCGAGTGCGGCTGGTGGTGTCCCGACGGGTGTCGGCGCGTCCGCGGCAAGGACATCCGGCACCGGCGCCGTGATGCGCGGGGGCGTCGCCGGGTCCGCTGTCGGGTCGGCGGCTGTGGACGTGGGGCCGGCAGGCGTTGCGGCGGCGCCGATGGCCGGATCGGCCGCTGCATCGGCGGCTGGGCCCGTCGCGGTGGGGCTCGCGGCAGTGGGGCTGACGGCAGTGGGGCTGACGCCGGTGGGGCTGACGGCAGTGACGTCGACGCTCGGGCTGGCCGCGACTGCGACGAGCTCCTGCAGCTGTGAAGCCGCCGCGGCGAGCGGGTCGATCGTCTCGGCGCCGACGACCCCGCCGGCCTGCACGATCGCGTCGTCGGCGGCGGCGAGGGCCGTGGTCGCGGCGTCGAGGGCCTTGGCGCGGCGCAGTGCCGCGGCCTCGGTGGCAAGCCCGACGAACGGCGCACGGCCGTCGGCGTCGTAGGCGGAGTGACGCACGTCGCGCGCTGCGGCAAGGGTGGCCGCCCGGGCACGGTCCGCGCGGTCGGCGTTGGCGTCCTGCACGGACGTCACCGCGCCCAGGAGGAAGGCGACGGCCACCAGCATGCCGAGTGCAGGACCCTGGCCGGGCAGCGGGTGCTGCAGTGGTGACCACAGGCGAGTCGCGGAGCGACGGGCCGCGCGGCGGTCGGCCTCGCGCAGGGCGCGGCGCGTGACGACGGTGGGGGCAGCCGCGGGACGCAGCGTCGACTGTGGTCCCGCGGGCGCGACGTGGCGCCGTCGGATCGGCGCGACGGCGTCGCCCTCGGCGGCCGGAGCAACGGTCGCGCGGTGGCGGGAGGGGGCCGTGCGCTCCTGGGCGTGCCGGAGCTGACGCCGGGTGACCGGCTCGGCAGGCGGCATGTCACATGTCCTCGAGTGTGGCGGAGGTCGCGGGGGCGACCATCTGTCACAAGAGGTGTCGGGAGGCGCGCCGGCGTGCGTGAGCGCTCACCCGGGTGATTTCGCCCGTAGCTGACGGTGAGCGGGGCACGGACGCGCCGAGGCCGGGGCAGGAGCGCGCCGCGGCGTCCGCGCGTGCCGACGACGGCGGGGACCGGCCCCGAAGGACCGGTCCCCGCCGTCGGTGCGTGTGTGCTCAGCTGCAGCCGCTGGTGGACCCGCAGCCCTCGCAGACGTAGCACGAGCCTGAGGGGCGCATCTTGATACCGCACGACAGGCACAGGGGAGCGTCAGCGGTGCGTCCCTGCTTGAGCTCCATCAGCTCGGCCGAGGAATGCACCGCCACCGGGGTCCCAGCCGTCGGCGCGGCCGTGGTCGCCGCCGGTGTGGCGGGTGCGCCGGCTGGGTGGTGCTCGACGGACTCGGCGACGCCGCCCTGGTCGGGCTCGACGTCCTCGACCGGGGCGTACGAGCCGGTCTCGAGCTGCCGCGCCCGCTCGGCCGCGGTGTAGATGCCGAGCGCCGACCGCGTCTCGAAGGGCAGATAGTCCAGGGCCAGGCGCCGGAAGATGTAGTCCATCATCGACTGGGCCATCCGGATGTCCGAGTCGTCGGTCATGCCCGCCGGCTCGAACCGCATGTTGGTGAACTTCTCGACGTAGGTCTCCAGCGGCACGCCGTACTGGAGCGCGACCGAGATGGCGATCGAGAAGGCGTCCATGACGCCGGCGAGCGTCGATCCCTGCTTGCCCAGCTTGAGGAACACCTCACCGAGGCCGTCACCGGGGTAGGAGCCCGCGGTGATGTAGCCGTCGGCACCGCCCACCGTGAACGAGGTGGTCTTCGACTCGCGCTGGCGCGGCAGGCGCTTCCGGACGGCGCGCATCGGGGCCGCGGCGGGCTCCGGTGCGACGACGGGCGCAGTCTGGGTCTTCGCCTTCGCGTCGGAGAGCGGCTGGCCCACCTTGCAGTTGTCGCGGTAGATCGCCAGCGCCTTGACGCCCATCTTCCAGGCCCGGAAGTAGATGTCCTCGATCTCTTCGATGGTCGCCGTCTCCGGCATGTTCACCGTCTTGGAGATCGCGCCCGAGATGAACGGCTGCACGGCGGCCATCATCCGCACGTGGCCCATCGGGGAGATGGCACGCTCGCCGACGGCGCAGTCGAACACCTCGTAGTGGTCGGGCCGCAGGCCGGGCGCGTCGATGACGTGACCCTGCTCGGCGATGTGCTCGACGATCGCCTCGATCGTCTCCTCGGCGTAGCCGAACCGGCGCAGCGCCCGCGGGACCGTCTGGTTGACGATCTGCATGGACCCGCCACCGACGAGCTTCTTGAACTTGACCAGGGAGAAGTCGGGCTCGACGCCGGTGGTGTCGCAGTCCATCATGAAGCCGATCGTCCCGGTTGGGGCGAGGACGGAGGCCTGCGCGTTGCGCCAGCCGGCCTTCTCGCCGATCCGGTTGCCCTCGGACCACACCCGCGTCGCCGCGGCGTGGATCTCGGCGTCCATGGCCCCGAGGTCACGGATGTCGTCGTTGGCCGCGGCGTGCTTGCGCATGACGCGCTTGTGCGCCGTCGCGTTGCGGGCGTAGCCCTCGTAGGGCCCGACAACGCCGGCGAGCTCTGCCGAGCGCTTGTACGCCGTGCCGGTCATGAGCGACGTGATCGCCGCGGCGAGGGCGCGCCCACCCTCGGAGTCGTAGCCGTGGCCAGTGGCCATCAGCAGGGCGCCGAGGTTGGCGTAGCCGATGCCGAGCTGGCGGTAGGCGCGGGTCGTGACGCCGATCGCCTCGGTCGGGAAGTCCGCGAAGCAGATCGAGATGTCCATCGCCGTGATGACCAGTTCGACGGCCTTCTCGAACCGCTCGACGTCGAACGTCTCGTCGTCGCGGAGGAACTTCAGCAGGTTGAGCGACGCGAGGTTGCAGGACGAGTTGTCGAGGTGCATGTACTCGCTGCAGGGGTTCGACGCCGTGATCCGGCCCGCCTCGGGGCTCGTGTGCCAGGCGTTGATCGTCGAGTCGTACTGCAGGCCCGGGTCCGCGCACTCCCATGCCGCGGTGGCGATCTTGCGGAACAGCTCGCGGGCGTCGACCGTGTCGATCACGCGGTTGTCGCTGCGGGCACGCAGCCCGAAGCTGGAGCCGTGCTCGACCGCCTGCATGAACTCGTCGTTGACCCGCACGGAGTTGTTGGCGTTCTGGTACTGCACGGACACGATGTCCTTGCCGCTGAGGTCCATGTCGAACCCGGCGTCGCGCAGCGCGCGGATCTTGTCCTCCTCGCGCGCCTTCGTGTCGATGAACTCGGCGATGTCGGGGTGGTCGACATCGAGGACGACCATCTTGGCCGCGCGCCGGGTGGCACCGCCGGACTTGATCGTTCCGGCGGACGCATCGGCGCCGCGCATGAACGAGATCGGGCCGGACGCGGTGCCGCCGGACGACAGCAGCTCCTTGGAGGAGCGGATGCGCGAGAGGTTGAGGCCGGCGCCCGAGCCGCCCTTGAAGATCATCCCCTCCTCGCGGTACCAGTTGAGGATCGAGTCCATCGTGTCGTCGACGGACAGGATGAAGCAGGCGCTGACCTGCTGGGGCGACGACGTCCCGACGTTGAACCACACGGGGGAGTTGAACGAGAACACCTGGTGCAGCAGCATCCAGGTCAGCTCGTGCTCGAAGACCGTCGCGTCCTCGTCGGTCGCGAAGTAGCCGTTCTCGCGACCTGCCTTCGTGTACGTGAGCACCACCCGGTCGATGAGCTGCTTGAGGCTCCACTCGCGGACGGGCGTGCCGACGGCGCCCCGGAAGTACTTGGTCGTCACGATCGTCGTTGCGTTCATCGACCAGGTGGACGGGAACTCGACGCCCTTCTGCTCGAAGATCGTCTCCCCGGTCTTCCAGTTGGTCTGGGCGACGTCGCGCCGCTCCCACTCGACCTCGTCATAGGGGTGTACGCCGGCCGTCGTGAACACACGGCTGATGGTGATCCCGGCCGGGCGCCCCTTCGCGGCGCGCGAGCCCGGCTTGCTGCTGGACGTCTCCGTCATCTCGTTCTCCCTCACGTTCTTGTCACCCTCGGTGCGTCTCGCGGCCGGTGTCGGCGCCGGGCAGGCCGTTCCCGCCCCGCCGCGGGCCGCCCGTCGCCGCCCTGTCCAGGCCGGCCGGGCGGTCTCTCGCACCACCAAGACTGTCTAACTTACAAGCGTGGAACCACTATATGTAGGGGGTCCGACAGATCGCTCCACATGATGTTGCGTCTATTCACTCGATCGCCGTGAATGCGCAGGCCAGGGCCTTGCGGCCCCCAAAATCGATTCCGGCGTGTCGTGACCGGTCGGCGTGTCGGCCTCTGCGAAGCCTGCACGGGCGGCTGTCCGGCGCAGCGCGGCGAGGACGGGACGGCCCACGAGCACGACTCCGACGGCGGTCGTCACGGCCCGCCCGACGTCCCAGCCGAGCGAGGTCGCGAGCAGGTAGACCCCGAACCGGTGGAGGTTCTCGCCGAGGGGAGCAGCGGCGTCGTACGAGAGCCCCGCGCCGCCCCCGAGCTGGAACGGCCAGAACGCCAGGTCCATGAGCACCCCGAACAGCAGCCCGGCGACGGCGCCGTACGCGGCGAGCAGGGCGACCTCCCGGCGTCCCCGCGGCCGGCGGGGGAGCGTCCCGGCGCCCAGGCCCACCCAGGACGCTGCGAGCATCTGGAAGGGCAGCCAGGGACCGACCCCGCCGGTCAGCAGGGCCGAGGTGAGGAGGGTCGTGGAGCCCAGGGCGAACCCGAACCCAGGCCCGAGGGCGCGCCCGCCGAGCACGATCAGGACGAAGACGAGCTCGACGCCGGCCGTCCCGGCGGACAACGGACGGACGACGGCGCCGACCGCCGACAGGAGGCCGAGGACGGCGACGGCCTTGACGTCGAGCCCGCCGTCGCCGAGCGCGACCGCGACGACGACCAGGACGCCGGCGACCACCGCACCGAGCAGGACCGGTGCGGCCGTCGACCGGTCCAGGCTGCGTCCGGACCCACCAGCAGGGGCCACAGGAACGCCAGCAGCCCCGCCATCGACGCGCAGACCAGCGCGACCGCCGTCCGCCGGCCCAGCCGGATCGCCGAATGCCGCGTCACCTGCACGTGCGCGCCGAGGACCCCCGACGCGGTTGATGTCGGCGGGCGCGCGGGCGGTCGCGTCAGCGTCACGGTCGCCCCAGCAGGGCGCGGACCTGGTCGACAGTGAGGACCCGCACGGGCTGCACGACCTTGGCCACCTGCGGCGCGAAGACCGGGGACGACACGAGCACGCGCGCGGCCGGCCCGTCAGTGACGACCTCACCGTCAGCGAGCAGCACGACCCGGTCGGCCGCCTGCGCCGCGAACTCGACGTCGTGCGTCGAGAGGAGGACGGTTCCGCCCGCCGCGGCATGCGCGCTCAGCAGCGCGGCGAGCCGGGCCTTGCCCGGGTAGTCCAGCCCGCGCGTGGGCTCGTCGAGGAGGAGGACCGGCGGCGCGGCTGCCAGCTGGACTGCCAGGGCGAGCGCCAGACGCTGGCCCTCCGACAGGTCCCGCGGGTGTGCCGTCGGGGGCACACCGGGCGCGACGGCGTCCAGGACGGCGCGCGCAGCACCGTCGGCGCCGGCGTCCCCGTCCGCGGCCGCGCACTCCGCCGCGACCGTCTCCCGATAGAGCAGGGCGCTCGGGTCGTGCGGCACGAGCGCGACGTGCAGGCGCGCCACGGCGGGGGAGAGGGCGGCCGGGTCCACGAGCCCGGTGGCACCGGCCACCCCGACGGTTCCGGAGCTGCGCGTACCGGCGCCCTGCAGCGCCCACAGGAGGGAGGTCTTGCCGGAGCCGTTCCGGCCCATCAGAGCCGCGACCTCGCCCGGCCGCAGCATCAGGTCGACACCGCGGACCGCGTGCACGCCGGCCGGAGCACCTCGTCCGGTGGCCCGGTGCCGCACGTGCAGGGCGGTGGCAGTGAGGAGCGGCTCCGGCCCGCCCGTCCGGGCGGGTGCGGGTGCCGCGTCCCTCTGCACGCGCAACGCCGCGGCGAGCTCCTCGCGGAGCGGTGCGGCCCGACGCCGGGCATCGCGGACCGAGAGCGGCGCCGGGTCCCACCCGGCGACATCGGCCAGCTCGACGAGCGGCGGGGCGACGCCCGAGCCGGGCAGCAGCGCCGCAGGCGTCCCCGAGGTGACGGTCCCGTCCGCAGCGACGACGGCGACGACGTCCGCGTACTGGACGACCCGCTCAAGCCGGTGCTCGGCCAGGAGAACGGTCATCCCGACGTCGTGCACGAGCCGGGTGAGCGCCGCGAGCACCTCCTCGGCAGCGGCCGGGTCGAGCGCCGACGTCGGCTCGTCGAGCACGAGCACCCGTGGGTGGGCCGTGAGGACGGCGCCGATCGCGACGCGCTGCTGCTCGCCGCCCGACAGGCCCGCGAGGGGCCGCGTCCGCAACGGCGCCAGGCCGAGGAGGTCGAGCACCTCCTCCACGCGGCGCCGCATGACGTCGCCCGGGACGCCGATCTGCTCCATCGCGTAGGCGAGCTCCTCCTCCACGGTGTCCGTGACGAAGCCCGCCGCGGGGTCCTGCCCCACGACGCCCACGACGTCGGCAAGGTCGCGCGGAAGGTGGCGCCGCGTGTCGCGACCCTGGACGAGCACGCGACCCGCCAGGACGCCGCCGGTGAAGTGCGGGACCAACCCGCAGACCGCGCGCAGCAGGGTCGACTTCCCGGCGCCGGTCGGGCCGACGACGAGCGCGAGCTCACCCTCGGCCACGGCGAGGTTGACGTCACGCAGCGCGGGCCGGTCGGCGTCGCGGTACGTCACGGTCACGTCCTCGAGCACGATCGCGCTCACGACGCCACCATCGCCGGGCGGCCGGGGACGCGCTCCGCGCGTGGCCGGAGCAGAGCCGACAGAGCCGGCAGCGCGGCCACGAGTGCGCCCAGGAACGGCAGCGGGCCGGTTCCCCCCGTGGCCAGGGCCGTGGCGCCGAGGACGCCGGACGCGACGAGGGCGGCGTCGTCAGGTGACCAGCGGTCGGGGCGGTACCGGGTGCGCCGGACCTGGCGACCGGCGACGAGCGAGGCGGCGGTGGCGGCACCGGTCCCGACGACCAGCAGGGCAGCCGCCAGGGGAGCCGAGGACCCGCCGAGCAGGCCGTACACGCCGAGCGTCGCGGCGACGAGCGCGACGAGCAGCAGGGCGCCGACCCATCGGCTCGGGCGCCCGGACACCGTGCGGGCGTACCCGCGGCTGTCCATGGATGCCGCGAGGGCGAGCGAGCGGTCCAACGCGTCGGTCAGGACCGGAAGGACGACAGCGCGCACGGCGCGCGCCCCACGAGGGGCCACGCCCCGGAGCCGCTGGGCCCGGCGGACGGCCGCGGCGGCGTCCACCAGCTGCGGCGTCACGCTCACCGCGATGACGACCGCCGTGCCGAGGTGGTGCAGGGAGGCGGGCAGCGCCCGGAGCGCCCGCCGCGGGTTCGCCAATGCGTTCGCCGCACCGACGCACACGACGAGCACGCCCAGCCGGAGTCCGTCGGTGGCCGCGATGGACAGCCCCGACGTGGTGACCGGCCCGAGGAGCTGGATGCCGGCGGCCCAGTCCGGCAAGGGAACGCGGGGCAGGTCCAGGAGGACCGGCCCCGCGCCCTTGATGCCGACGATGACGTGGAACAGCACACGCACGACGACGATGCACGCGCCCAGCACGAGATATCCCCGGAACGAGCGTCCCCACGGGGACGCGTCGCGCCGGGCCAGCACCACCAGTACGACGGCCACGAGCAGCGCCACGAGGGTGCGCGCGTCCGTCAGGCGGGTGGCCGCCACCCCGAGGGCGGCAGCCCAGGCCCACCAGGCCAGTGGGTGCGGGGAACGATGCATGGTCGCGCGGGTCCGGTGCCCGGTCGTCAGTCCTGCGAGGCCGGCCCGAAGCCGTCGGCGCCACGCCGCCGCACGACGACGACGGCGCCTGCTGCGGCGACCAGGACGGCGACACCCACCGTCACCGGCACCCAGACGGGCAGCCCGCCGGCGTCGTTGCCGGCCTCGGTCACGGCGACCGCGGCCGCCGTCACCTCAGGGGACGGCGCTGCGGCGTCGGGGCCCTCGTCGGCGCTGGCGGCGGCGATCACGTCGGCGGGCGTGGCGCCCGGAGCGGCGGAGCCGTCGCCGTACCGCCAGCCCTCCAGCGCACCAGGGGTGGGCACGGCCGTGTCGGAGCCCTCCATGGCCATCTGCCAGTCGCCGTCGGGCGTGGCCGTCCAGTACGACCAGTACTGACCGGTGAAGGTCGTGGGGCAGGGGTCCGGGGCGGCGTCGATCGCGCAGATCATGCCGGCGGCGTCCTTGGTGGGGGTGAAGCCCGCGGTCTCCAGTGCCTCGGTGCCCGTCGCGGCGCTCGACGCGCAGCCGATCTCGACCGTCCCGTCGAGCTCGGTCAGGTCGACGACGACCGTCACACCGTCAGGGTCGGTGCAGCCACCCGACAGGTCCGGTCCGGCGTCGGCGGCAAGGGCAGCGGGCGCGACGGCGACGGATGCGCCGACCAGGAGGAGGGTGGCGACAGCCCGACGGCCGCGCAGGAGGGTGAGGGACATCGGTGCCTCTTTCTTGGGGGGGTCCGTGACGGACCCGGCACCGCCGCCGCCGCGGTGATGACGCGGGGACGAGCGACCCGGGCTCCGTCCCGCATGCCTCGACGGTTGGAGCCTCTCGACCCGCGGCAGGCACTCCGGCTCGTCGGACTCACGTCCGACCTACGGTTGCGGGTCAGCGCCGGACTTCGACCGGCTTCCCCTGCCTGCGGGCCACTGCGAAAGCACCACCCGATGGGTGGCGGGCTCCACGGTACTGCAGCGGGCCGACGGCCTGCGTGGGCGTCCGGGCGACCGCGCGGCCGAGGAAGGGGCCCCGGACTTGCCGTGCGCGTGCCTCGTGGGCGATGGTGCGCCCAGACGGAGAGGAGGCCCGGTGCGGGTCTACACGCGGGCGGGCGACGACGGGACGACCGGTCGGTTCCTGGGCGGGCGCGTCTCGAAGGCGGACGCCCTGGTAGCCGCCTGCGGCGACATCGACGAGGCGGTGGCCGTGCTCGGCATCGCGCGGGCAGGGTGCGCGGACGCCGACCTCGCCGCCGAGGTGCTCGGCCGTCAACGGGACCTGTTCGTGGTCGCCGCGGACCTCGCCACGAACCCGGCGCACCGGGACCGGCTGCAGCCGGGCGTCTCGTTGGTCACCCAGGTCATGGTGGACGCGCTCGAGGCTGCGATCGACGCACGGCTCGAGGTCCGTCCGCTGCTTCCGGTCTTCCTCGTCCCGGGGGCCACCCCCACATCCGCGCACCTCGATCACGCCCGGACCGTCGTGCGCCGGGCGGAGCGCGCCGTGGTCGCCCTGCGCGAGGCGGGGGAGGACGTCTCCGACGTCTGCGTGCGCTACCTGAACCGCCTCTCCGACCTGCTCTACGTCCTGGCCCGCGACGCAGCGGGTGAACCTGAGCAACCGAGTCGCTCCTGACGCGTCACAGTCCGGTCCGAACGCCTACTCTCCCTGCAGGAGGCGTTCCGCGGGGGACGCGCGCGACAGTGGGGAGCGGGCCGGGTGTCGCTGGAGCTGGCGCCCTGCGAGGTGCACGGTGAGGGCGGCGAGCTGGTGGCCGCCGGCCATGTCAGGTCGGCGGACGCGTCGTCGCTCCAGGTGAGCGCGCCCCGGTACAGCGGGCACGTGCTCGAACCGGGCGACGTCGTCGTGCTCGAGGTGGCCAGCGCCGTCCGCGGCGAGTGCACGTTCGACGCGGTGGTGTCGGCAAGCCGTCCCGGGTTCATCGACCTCGCCCAGCTGCAGCTCCGCGACGTCCGCCAGCGACGCACCGCGGTACGCGTACCCATCATGATGGCCTTCACCTTCGATGCGGTCGTGCAGGACGGCGAGGACGTCCCCTTCGAGCCGCCGTTGGCGGCCCTGGTGCTCGACGTGAGCGCCGACGGCATGCGGTTCCGTACCGACGTGCCGCTGCCCGTGGGTACCCAGCTGCGGGCCGAGTTCCCGGCGCGGCGCACGGTGCCGCTGCTGGTCGAGGTGCTGCGGCACGAGGATCTGCGCGGCGGGATCGCCCACGGCTGCCGGTTCGTCGGCATCACCGAGCGCGACCGCGACCTGCTGATCCAGTACGTCCTCCAGGAGGAGCGGCGCATCCTCGTCGAGCGCCGGGACGCCCTCACCGGCTGACCGTCGGCGCCGGCCTGGCCCGGCACCCCGTAGGGCTTGGGTGCCACCGTGGCAGGATGCCCGGGTGACGACCTCGCCCGCGCCCGCCCACCACTTCTTCGGCTCGGACAACTACGCCGGGGTGCATCCCGAGATCCTCGAGGCGCTCACCCAGGCGAACGTGGGCCACGAGGTCTCCTACGGCGACGACGCGTGGACGGCGCGCCTCGGCTCCGTCCTCGGCGAGGTGTTCGGCCGGCCCGTCGAGGCGTACCCGGTGCTCACCGGCACGGGCGCGAACGTCGTCGCGCTGCAGGCGATGCTGCCGCGCTGGGGCGCCGTGATCTGCACGGAGACGGCGCACATCAACACCGACGAGAACGCGGCACCCGAGCGCGTCGGCGGCGTGAAGCTCCTCACCGTGCCGGCGCCGGACGGCCGCCTCACGCCGGAGGGCGTGGTCAGCAGGCTCGGTGGGCGCGACGACGAGCACCGGGCGCAGGTCGGCGTCGTGTCGATCACGCAGTCCACCGAGCTCGGCACCTGCTACACCCCGGACCAGGTCGCCGCGTTGTGCCAGCAGGCCCACCGGGAGGGCCTCACCGTGCACATGGACGGCGCCCGCCTGGCGAACGCGGCCGCGACGCTGGGCGTCCCGCTGCGGGCGTTCACCGCCGATGCCGGGGTGGACGTCCTGTCTCTCGGCGGGACCAAGAACGGTGCCTTGGCGGCGGAGGCCGTCGTCGTCCTCAACCCGGCCGCGACGGTGGGGGTCCGGTACCTGCGCAAGATCGACATGCAGCTCGCGTCGAAGATGCGCTTCGTCTCGGCGCAGCTGGTGGCGCTCTACTCCGGGGACCTGTGGCTGCGCTCCGCGGGGCACGCCAACGCGATGGCCACACGGTTGGCCGCGGGCCTCGCGCGGGTGCCGGGGGTGCGGATCGCGTTGCCCGTGGAGGCGAACGCCGTGTTCGCGGTGCTGCCCGACGGCGTCGCGGACGCGGTGCGCGACGCCTTCCACTTCTACGACTGGGACGGCGAGAAGGGGCTCGTCCGGCTCATGTGCGCGTTCGACACCACGGAGCAGGACGTCGACGCCCTCGTTGCTGCGGTGGCAGCGGAGGCCGTCCGGCGGTGACGCCGCTCGCGGTGCCCGTGCTCTGACCACCGTCTGTCGGGTCGCTCAGAGCAGGCCCAGGTCGATCAGTCGGAGGGCGAGCGCGTTCCCGTCGCCGCCGCGCACCTGCGCCGGCCGGCCCGGTCGGTCCGCGTCCTGGCGGGACGGCCCGGGCGCACCGTGCGAGAGCACCTGCTGTGCGGGGGAGAGCTCGCGGATCGCCACGACGGCGACGCGGTCCGGGGCCTCGTCGGCGATCTCGCCGTACAGGGCGGGGTCGTGCTGACCGTCGTCGCCCACCAGCACCCACGTGCAGCTGGGGCAGCTCCCGGAACAAGCGGCGCAGGCTGGCGCGCTTGTGCTCGCGGCCGCTGCGGAACCAGCCGGTCCTGGTCGGGCCCCAGTCGGTGAGCAGGAGGGGCCCGGCCGGGTACCCGTGCCGCTCGAGGAACCGGCGGACAGCAGGCGCGACGTTCCAGGCGCCCGTGGAGAGGTAGAAGGTCGGGACACCGTCGTGCGCCGCCTGCCAGCGCCGGTAGAGGTCGGCCATCCCGGGCACCGCCCGACGGGCCCGCTCGTCGAGGACGAAGCTGTTCCAAGCGGCCAGCAGGGGCCGGGGGAGCGCGGTGACCATCACGGTGTCGTCGATGTCGCTGATCATCGCGGTCCGCGGCTCCGGGCCGACGACGAGGACGGGCGCGGTCACCGTGTCGCCGCCCACCCCGAGCGTGACCTCCTGCCAGCCGGGCGGGAGGTCCGAGGGCAGCACGACGTCTACGTACCCGCCGCGGTCCGCGCGCACCTCACGGACCTGCGTGCCCACGCGCACCACGACGACGGCGCCGGGGGCTTTCCCGGTGAGGAAGCTCCGCCAGCCTCGGACGGCGCGCTCCGCCGATGCCCGGTCGCGCTCGGCGACTTCGACGGCGCGCGTGCCCGGCGGTGCGAGAACGGCCCGCGCCAAGACGCGCACCCAGCCCGTGCTCCCGTAGCCGGTGTAGGGCTCGACCCGCGCCACCCATCCCCGGCGACGGAGCCACGCGCCGACGAGGCCGTTGAGGCGGTCCTCGAAGCGCGCCGCGACGTGCGGTGAGGTGGTCACGGCGTCGTCCGTTCGTCGTCTGGCCGGGAGAGGTCGGCCGCTCCTGGGTCGGGTGCGGCCAGGATAGGCACGCCCGGTCGACGGCGGCCGGGCCGGCCGCGCAGGCCGCGCTCGCCGGGCGCGTCGAGGACCGCCTAGGGTGGCGCCGTGCTCGCCCCCCGCCGTGTCCTTGCCGACGGCCGTGCCCTGCGCGCCGGCTTCGCCGCCATCCGGACCGAGCACGAGGTCCCCGAGGTGTTCGACGAGGCTGCACGGGCGGAGGCCGAGGCGGCCGCGCGGGCCTGGACGGCCGACGGGCGCGCCGACCTGCGCGACGTGGCGTTCGTGACGCTCGACCCGCCGGGCTCCCTCGACCTCGACCAGGCCGTGCACCTCACGCGCGACGGCGCCGGGTACCGGGTGCGCTACGCCATCGCCGACGTTGCGGCGTTCGTCGCGCCGGGCGGCGCGCTGGACCACGCGGTCCGGGCGCGGGCGCTGACCGTCTACTGTCCTGACGAGCGCGTCGGCCTCCATCCGGCGGTGCTCAGCGAGGGCGCCGCGTCCCTGCTGCCGGGTGAGGAGCGCCCCGCCGTCGTGTGGGACCTACGTCTGGACGCCGACGGCGAGCTGCGCACCTCGACCGTGCGCCGCGCCGTCGTGCGGAGCAGGGCCCGGCTCGACTACGGCGGCCAGCAGGCGGCGCTGGACGCCGGCACCGCCGCGCCGGAGATCGCCCTGCTCGCCGAGGTGGGGGCCCTGCGCGCCGGGCTCGAGCGGGCCCGCGGGGGCGTCTCCCTCGGGCGCCCCGAGCAGGAGGTCGTGGCGGCGCCGGGCGGCTGGAGCCTGGAGTACCGCTCGCCGGCCTCGATCGAGGAGCACAACGCGCAGATCTCGCTGCTGACGGGGATGACGGCCGCCCGGATGATGCTCGACGCGGGCGTCGGCATCCTCCGCACGATGCCCGCCGCAGGAGACGAGGACCTCGCCCGCCTGCGGCGTCGCGCGCTCGCACTCGGCGTCCCGTGGCCGTCGGGCGTGCCGTACGGCGACATGCTGGCCTCGGTGGACCGCACCCGGCCGGAGACGGCGGCGTTCCTGACGGCGGCCCTGGGCCTGTTCCGCGGCGCCGCCTGGCAGACATTCGACGGGACGCCCCCGGCCGACGTCGTGCACGGCGCCGTCGCCGCCCCCTATGCGCACGTGACGGCGCCGCTGCGCCGCCTCGTCGACAGGTACGGGACCGAGGTGTGCCTCGCGGCCCAGGAGGGCATGGCGCCGCCGGCGTGGGTCACCGACGGGCTGGCGGGCCTCGGCGAGGCCATGGCCGCGGGGGCACGACGCGCGGCTGCAGTCGACAGAGCCTGCACGGACCTCGTCGAGGCGGCGGTGCTCGCCCCGCACGTGGGCGAGGAGTTCGACGGGGTGGCGCTCGACGAGCGAACCGTCCAGCTCGTGCAGCCGGCCGTCGTCGCGCGGACCGTTGACGACGACCTGCCGCCGGGCCGCGCCGTCCGCGTCCGCCTGGACTCCGCCGACCCCGGACGACGGACCGTGACCTTCCGGCTCGTCGGTTCGCCCAAGAGAGCGGTCGCGGAGCCGTAGGATCGCCCACGACCGAGCGGACCAGGAGGCGCACGTGCAGGAGGGGACAGTCGCGGAGCAGAGCCCGCGCACGGTCCTCACCGTGCCGAACCTGATCAGCGTGCTGCGGCTCGCCATGGTGCCGCTCTTCGCCTGGCTCGCGCTGGCCGAGCGGGACGGCGCGGCCGTCGCCGTCCTGGCCGTCGCCAGCTTCAGCGACTGGCTGGACGGCCGCCTCGCGCGCCGCCTCGGCCAGTACTCGCGGCTCGGGGAGCTGCTGGACCCGTCGGCGGACCGGCTCTTCATCATCGTGACGCTCGTGGTGCTCGGCGTGCGCGACGTCGTCCCCTGGTGGTTCGTCGGCGTGATCATCGGCCGGGACGTGCTCCTGACCGTCGTCCTGGTGGCCCTCATGGCCAGGCGGGCCGGGCCGCTGCCCGTCCACTTCGTCGGCAAGGCCGGCACGTTCGCGCTGCTCTACGCGCTGCCGCTGCTGCTCCTCGCGACGGCCGACGGCGCGCTGGGCGCCGTGGCGGGCGTCACCGGCTGGGCCTTCGGCCTGTGGGGCATCGCGCTCTACTGGCTCGCAGGCGCCCTCTATGTGCGCCAGGCCGTCGGGGTCCTGCGCGGGGGGCGCCCGTGACGTCCGGTCCCGGGCGCGCCCCCGACGCGTCGATGGGCCTGCTCAACGACGTCATCAGCAAGTCCCTCGACCCCGGCTACGCGGAGGCGGCGGCCCGGCGGGGTGAGCCGCGTACCCGCGGCCGTCGGCTCGGCCACGGCGGCATCGACCTCGTGCTTGCCGCGGCTCTCGGGCTGGTGACCGTGGTCGCCGTCGTCCAGCTGCGCACGCCGACGCTCTCCGGGACGGACCCGCGGGAGGTGCTCGGCCGCGAGATCACCGACCGCACCGCGGCCGCCGACGACCTCGCCGAGCAGACGCAGGCGCTCAGCGCCGAGATCGCCCGCATCCAGGCGGACGCGGTGGCCTCGGCGAACCCGCAGCTGTTCGACCGCCTGACCCAGTACGAGACGGCGTCCGGCGCCGTCGCCGTGACGGGACCGGGCCTCGTGATGGTCCTGGACGACACCGGCGTCGACTCCGACGACGAGGCCGCCCACGTGCAGGACGTCGACCTCCAGATCATCACCAACGGCCTCTGGGCCGCAGGCGCCGAGGCGATCGCGATCAACGGTGAGCGCCTGACGTCGCTGAGCGCGGTCCGCGGCGCGGGCCAGGCGATCCTCGTGGACCTGGCGCCGGTCCTGCCGCCGTACCGCATCGAGGCCATCGGGGACGCGCACGACCTCCAGACGCGTTTTGCCCGGTCGTCGGCCGCCAACCACCTCGCCTTCCTCACCGGGACGTTCGGCATCAGCGTCAGCACCTCTGCCGACGACTCCCTCGATCTGCCCGGGGCGGGCACCACGACGCTGCGCTACGCCGGCGCCCTCGATGTGGCATCGTCGGGCAAGGCCACGCGGGAGAAGGGTTCGTCATGATCGCGCTGATCGGGCTGGTGGTGGGGGCTGTCGTCGGCCTGTACTTCGAGCCGACCGTGCCGCTGGCGCTCCAGCCGTACCTGCCGATCGCCGTCGTGGCTGCGCTCGACGCACTGTTCGGCGGGCTCCGCGCACTGCTCGACGGAGTGTTCGACGACCGTGTCTTCGTCGTCTCGTTCTTGTCGAACGTCGTCGTGGCCGCCCTGATCGTGTACCTGGGGGACCAGCTCGGCGTGGGGACGCAGCTGTCGACGGCGGTGGTCGTCGTCCTCGGCATCCGGATCTTCTCCAACGCGGCGGCGATCCGCCGCCACCTCTTGAAGGCCTGACATGACGACCGGGCACCGGCACAGCGGGTCGTCGGCGTGGCGCACGCTGGCGCGCTCGTTCGCGCCGCGCGCGACCCGCGGCCAGATCATCACCGGCCTGCTCTGTGCCCTCCTGGGCTTCGCGTTGGCCGTCCAGCTGCAGTCGAACCATGACGAGGGCCTCTCCAGCCTGCGCCAGGACGAGCTGGTCCGGATCCTCGACGACGTGACGCGGCGCGGCGAGGAGCTGCAGGACCAGCTCACCGCGCTGCGGTCGCAGCGCAACGACCTGGTGACGGGCTCCGACACGCAGCGCGCCGCACGCGAGGCGGCCGCCCAACGGGCCCAGGTGGAGGGCATCCTCGCCGGCGAGCTGCCGGCGGTCGGCCCCGGCATCGAGGTCGTCGTCCGCGGCACCGACGGGCCCATCCCGGCGCCCGTCATGTACAACCTCCTCGAGGAGCTGCGGAACGCCGGCGCGGAGGCGGTCCAGCTGGGCGATCTGCGGATCACGGCGTCCAGCTACGTCGTCGACACCGCGCAGGGCGTGGAGGTGGACGGGGTCGTGCTGCAGTCGCCGTACCGCTGGCTTGCGATCGGTGACCCCGAGACGATGACGACAGCGCTGAACATCCCGGGCGGCGCCCTCGCGGCGGTCCGGAACGCCGGGGGCACGGTGGACGTGGCGACGCCCGACCAGGTGGAGATCACGGCCGTGCGTTCGGTGACGTCGCCGCGGTATGCCACACCCGCCCCCGCCGAAGGTGAATGATGGTCGGCGCCGGTCGGGTGCTGCTCGGGCGGCCCGGGTCGGCTTAGGCTGTCCCCACCACACCAGTTCCGTCGGGGAGGCCACATGACCGAGCGCGATGCGTCGCACGATCGCTGGACTGCGGCCGAGACCACCATCAGTTTCGGCGAGGGCATCATCCCCGTCGAGCACGACGCACCGGTCGGGCTGAGCCCGGAGGACCAGGCTGCGGTCGCGGCCCTTCCGCCCACGTCCGCGCTGCTCATCGTGCAGCGTGGGCCCAGCGCGGGGGCACGGTTCCTGCTTGACGCCGAGCGCACGGTCGCCGGGCGCAGCCCCGACGCCGACATCTTCCTGGACGACGTGACCGTCTCGCGCAAGCACGTGGAGTTCGTGCGCGAGGGGGATGGGTTCGTGCTGCGGGACGTCGGCTCGCTGAACGGGACCTACGTGAACCGCGACCGGATCGAGCGCACCGCGCTGCGCTCGGGCGACGAGGTGCAGATCGGCAAGTTCCGGATGACCTTCCACCCGAGCCCCCAGCGGGGCGAGACGCGCGCGGCGGACGCCGGCCGGTGACCCCAGCAGCACAGCCGCAGCCGGCGGACTTCGCCGAGGACCAGGACGCGTCGACGCGGCCTCGGCTCGTCGAGCCGTGGCCGCAGGGGGTCTCCCGCGAGGCCACGATGCGGATCTCCGACGTCCTGGCCGACCTCGGCGCCGACTTCCCGACGTTGACTCCCTCGAAGTTGCGCTTCCTCGAGGAGCAGGGCCTGGTGGAGCCGCGGCGCACGGCCGGGGGCTACCGCCAGTACAGCCCGGCGGACCTGGAGCGGCTCCGGTTCGTCCTGCGTCAGCAGCGCGACCGCTACCTTCCTCTGCGCGTGATCCGTGAGCAGCTGGCAGCCCTGGACGCGGGGGAGGCGACGTCGGCGGTCACGCCGCGGCTCGCGACCGCCGACGGCGAGCGTCCGGCCCGCCCCGCGCGGACGACGGCGGCGTCGTTGGCAGCCGAGACGGGTGCCGACCCGGAGTTGGTGACGGGCCTGGTCGAGGCCGGGGTGCTCCGCGCCGACCGCAGCGGCCACCTCGAGCCGTGGGCGCGCGACGTCGTCCTGCTCGCGGTCTCGCTCGCCGAGCACGGCATCGAGCCGCGGCACCTGCGGGTCTTCCGGTCGGCCGCGGACCGTCAGGTCGAGGTCGTCGCGCAGATCGTCGCGCCCCTGCGGGGCCAGCGTGCCGTGGCAGCGCAGGCGCACGCGCAGACCGTCGCGGCCGAGGTCGGGGAGCTGTGCGGCCGCCTGCACACGGCGTTGGTCCGCGCCGGAGTGGCCGAGCTGCCGCTCTGAGTCGCCAGCCGGTCCCGTGATCGGATCGCAAGCGCCGAAGGCGTGCCCGTCCGCCCCGGGCGACGTAGCGTGGCGGTATGCAGGACGGTCTGGTGGAGATGCAGGTTCTCGGGGTCCGGCGTCAGGTCCCGCTCGACCAGGTCGTCGTGCTGCTCCTCGACGTCGACGGCGGCCGGGTGCTGCCGATCGTCGTGGGCCTGGCGGAGGGGCAGGCGATCGCGGCGGGTCAGGCGGGCGTCGTGCCGGCGCGCCCGATGACTCACGACCTGCTGGTCTCCGTCCTGCGCACGTGTGGCGCGGTCGTGGTCCGGGTGGAGATCATCGCGCTGGTGGACGGCGTCTTCCACGCGGCACTGATCCTGGCGGACGGGCGGCGGGTGGACTCTCGTGCCTCGGACGCGATCGCGGTGGCGGTGCGGCTCGGCTGCCCGGTGCTGTGCGAGCCGACGGTGCTGGAGGAGTCCGGCCTCGAGGTGCAGGAGTCCTCTGACGAGGAGGAGGAGGTCGCCGAGTTCAGGGCGTTCCTGGACACGGTGAACCCGGACGACTTCGTGGCGAGCGACGAGGGCGACCAGGGCCAGTCCGGGGCGGCCGGTTCGGGGTCGTCATGATGAACACGGGGTTCTCGACCGGCATTTCGGGCAGATCAGACGTTCGACCTCACCTTGAACGTGAGATCATCAGACACGACGTCGCCCGCCCGCGTGGCGTCGTTGACGCCCCCTGGGGCCGGCCCTAGCGTGGCCATGGAGGTCGGCACCGTCGACCGAAACGAGGGGAGCGCGCCGTGAGCGGCACCGGAGAACCGATGCACGAGTCGGTCGCCATCCCGCAGCGCGCCCAGGGCCTGCTGTTCGGCGACGAGCTTCCCGACCTCGACACCGCGACCGGCTACCGCGGCCCGACCGCGTGCCGCGCCGCCGGCATCACCTACCGTCAGCTCGACTACTGGGCCCGCACGGGCCTCGTCGAGCCCTCCATCCGGCCCGCCACCGGGTCAGGCACCCAGCGCCTCTACAGCTTCCGCGACATCCTCGTGCTGAAGGTGGTCAAGCGGCTCCTGGACACGGGTGTCTCGCTGCAGCAGATCCGTACGGCGGTCTCGCACCTGCGTGAGCGGGGCGTCGAGGACCTTGCGCAGATCACCCTGATGAGCGACGGCGCGTCCGTCTACGAGTGCACGTCCGCCGACGAGGTGGTCGACCTCGTCCAGGGCGGTCAGGGTGTCTTCGGCATCGCCGTCGGTCGCGTGTGGCGCGAGGTCGAGGGCACGCTCGCATCCCTGCCCACCGAGCGGGCCGACGACGAGGGCGCACTGGTCGACGGCGAGGACGAGCTCTCCGTCCGGCGCCGCGCCCGCAACGCGGGCTGAGCGTCCTCGCGCGCGACGCGCGCCGACATGAGATCTTGACGCGTGCGCGCGTCCGCACGCCGGACGGCAGATGCGGACCGGGTCAGTCCCGCTAGCGTGTCCGCTGCCTACCCGCTGACGATGAGGGGTCTCGTGTTCTCGAAAGTGCTCGTCGCCAACCGTGCCGAGATCGCTGTGCGCGGCTTCCGCGCCGCCTACGAGCTCGGCGCCCGCACGGTCGCCGTCTTCCCGCACGAGGACCGCAACTCCGAGCACCGGCTGAAGGCGGACGAGGCCTACCCGATCGGTGAGCCGGGTCACCCGGTCCGGGCCTACCTCGACGTGGCGGAGATCATCCGCGTCGCGCAGGAGTCTGGCGCCGACGCGATCTACCCCGGCTACGGCTTCCTGTCGGAGAACCCCGACCTCGCCCGCGCCTGCGTCGCGGCCGGCATCACGTTCGTCGGGCCGCCGGCTGAGGTGCTCGAGATGGCCGGCAACAAGGTCGCCGCACTCAAGGCGGCCCGCGAGGCGGGCATCCCCGTGCTCCCGTCGAGCGCTCCGTCGTCGGACGTGGCGGCAGCTGCTCGCAGCGGCCGACGACGTCGGGTTCCCGCTCTTCGTCAAGGCTGTCGCAGGCGGTGGCGGCCGCGGCATGCGGCGGGTCGACGGGCCTGCGGACCTCGAGGGAGCGCTGCGGGCGGCGATGCGCGAGGCCGACGGTGCGTTCGGGGACCCCACGGTCTTCCTGGAGCGCGCCGTCCTGCGGCCACGGCACATCGAGGTCCAGGTGCTGGCCGACGCCACGGGCGAGGTGGTGCACCTCTTCGAGCGTGACTGCTCCGTCCAGCGGCGGCACCAGAAGGTGATCGAGATCGCGCCGGCGCCGAACCTCGACCCTGCCCTGCGCGAGGCGCTCTGCCGCGACGCCGTGACGTTCGCCCGCAGCATCGGCTACGTCAACGCGGGCACCGTGGAGTTCCTCGTGGACACTGTCGGCGACCGCGCCGGCACGCACGTCTTCATCGAGATGAACCCGCGGATCCAGGTGGAGCACACGGTCACCGAGGAGGTGACCGACGTCGACCTGGTGCAGGCACAGATGCGGATCGCGGCGGGGGAGACGCTCGCCGACCTGGGCATCTCGCAGTCCACCGTCCGGGTGAACGGAGCGGCGCTGCAGTGCCGGATCACCACGGAGGACCCTGCGAACGGGTTCCGGCCGGACACGGGGCGCATCGCCGCCTACCGGTCGCCGGGCGGCGCGGGCGTGCGGCTCGACGGCGCCACCGCCAGCGCAGGCGCCGAGGTCACCGGGCACTTCGACTCGATGCTGGTGAAGCTGACCTGCCGCGGCCGCGACTTCCCGACGGCGGTCCGGCGCGCCAGCCGCGCTCTCGCCGAGTTCCGCATCCGCGGCATCCGTTCGAACATCCCGTTCCTCCGCGCGGTGCTCGCCGACCCCGAGTTCGTGGCCGGCAACCTGTCCACGTCCTTCATCGACGAGCGGCCCGAGCTCCTCGCTGCCCGGCAGAGCGGCGACCGTGGCACGAAGCTGCTGGCATACCTGGGCGACGTCACCGTCAACCGGCCGTACGGCCCGCCCAACGAGCTCCCCGAGCCCGCGCTGAAGCTGCCCGCCGTCGACCTCGCCGCCGAGCCGCTCCCGGGCAGTCGGCAGCGGCTCCTCGAGCTCGGCCCGAAGGGTTCGCCCGCGCTCTGCGCGAGCAGACCGCCGTCGCCGTCACCGACACCACGTTCCGCGACGCCCACCAGTCGCTGCTCGCGACCCGTGTGCGCACGTACGACCTCGTGCAGGCCGCCCCGTACGTCGCCCGCCTCACGGGTGGGCTGCTGAGCATGGAGGCCTGGGGCGGGGCGACGTACGACGTCGCGCTGCGCTTCCTCGGCGAGGATCCCTGGGAGCGGCTCGCCGCGATCCGCGAGGCCCTGCCCAACGTCGCCCTGCAGATGCTGCTCCGCGGCCAGAACACGGTGGGCTACACGCCCTACCCGACGGAGGTCACCACGGCCTTCGTGCGCGAGGCGGCCGCGACGGGTCTCGACATCTTCCGCATCTTCGACTCGCTGAACGACGTCGAGCAGATGCGCCCGGCCATCGACGCCGTCCGGGAGACCGGCGTCTCGGTCGCCGAGGTCGCCCTCTGCTACACCGGCAACCTGATCGACCCGCGCGAGGGCCTGTACACGCTGGACTACTACCTGCGGCTCGCGGAGCGCATCGTCGACGCGGGGGCCCACGTGCTCGCCGTCAAGGACATGGCCGGGCTTCTTCGGCCCGCCGCCGCGAAGGTCCTCGTGTCGGCGCTGCGGACCCGCTTCGACCTCCCCGTGCACCTGCACACCCACGACACTGCCGGCGGGCAGCTGGCCACCCTGCTCGCCGCGGTCGACGCCGGCGTGGACGCCGTGGACGCCGCGACCGCGTCCATGGCGGGTACGACGAGCCAGCCGCCGCTCTCGGCCCTCGTCGCGGCCCTGGAGCACACGGAGCGTGACACGGGGCTGAGCCTGCGCGCGGTGTGTGACCTCGAGCCGTACTGGGAGGCCGTCCGTCGCATCTACCGGCCGTTCGAGTCGGGGCTGCCCGGGCCGACGGGCCGGGTCTACGACCACGAGATCCCGGGGGGCCAGCTCTCCAACCTGCGCCAGCAGGCGATCGCCCTCGGGCTCGGCAACCGGTTCGAGGCAATCGAGGCCATGTACGCGGCCGCGGACCGCATCCTCGGGCGCCTCGTGAAGGTGACGCCGTCGAGCAAGGTGGTCGGCGACCTCGCCCTCCATCTCGTGGCGCGCGGGGCGGACCCGCAGCACTTCGCCGCCCACCCGGACGAGTACGACGTCCCCGACTCGGTCATCGGGTTCCTCGGTGGCGAGCTGGGCGACCCGCCCGGCGGCTGGCCGGAGCCCTTCCGCACGCGTGCGCTGCGGGGGCGGTCACCGCGCCGCGAGCAGGTCCCGCTGAGCGACGAGGACCGCACCGACCTCGACGGCGACTCCACGACGCGCCGTCGTCGGCTGAACCAGCTGCTGTTCCCCGGCCCGTTCAAGGACTTCGAGCAGGTGCGCTCGACGTTCGGTGACGTCGCCGTCCTGGACACCGAGCGGTACCTGTACGGCATGACCCCCGCGACCGAGGTACCCGTCACCCTGGACCGCGGGGTGCGCCTGCTGGTCGGCCTCGAGGCCGTGGGCGAGCCGGATCAGCGCGGCATGCGGACCGTCATGTTCACGATGAACGGTCAGCTCCGGCCGGTGCAGGTGCGGGACCGGTCGGTGGAGGTCGACCAGGCGGCAGCCGAGAAGGCCGACCCCGGCACGCCCGGCCAGATCGCCGCGCCGTTCGCCGGCGCGGTCACACCGGTCGCCCAGGAGGGCCAGCGCGTGGCGGCCGGCCAGACCGTCGCGACGATCGAAGCCATGAAGATGGAGGCGAGCATCACGACTCCGGTGGCCGGCATCGTCCGCCGCGTCGCGATCGGGGCGGTCCAGCAGCTCGAGGGCGGCGACCTCGTGATGGTTGTGGCCTGAGGCTGCCTCCGCAGGCGGGACCTGCCGGGTCGCTCAGGCGGCGCCGTCGTCGGGCGGCGTGTCCCGGGGCCGGTCCTTCCACACGATGACGGCGCCGCCCACCACCGCGGCGGCGCCCACCACCGCCATCGCCCAGTTGGCGCCGATGGCGGTGCCGTTCGAGATGACGTCCCACTGCCAGACGATCACGACGACCCCGGTGCCCGCGAGCATCGCACCCTGCGACCACCAGCGGGAGAAGAGCGAGCGGCTGGGCGCGGGGGAGGCGACGTCGGTCGGCTCGTCCTGCGCCGCGTCGTCGGGACGGTCGGGGCGTGGTGAGCGGTCGGCCATGCGCACAGCCTGCCACGGCTCGGCGCCCACCTGGGTGACCTCCCACGCGGCAGACTGTGGCCGCGGGCCTGACGGGCCCAGGGGAGGAGCGTCGTGACCGCCCACCGTCACGTGAGCACCGGGTCGGCCGGCTTCGACCAGGTGATCGAGGGTCTTCGGCTCGGGGACAACGTCGTCTGGCAGGTGGACTCCGTCGAGGGGTACCGGCAGATGGTGGAGCCGTTCGTGCGCCAGGCGCGCGCCGACGGGCGGCGCCTGGTCTACGTGCGATTCGGCCGGCACGCACCTCTGGTGGAGGCCGGCCCGGGCGCCGTGACGTACCGCGTCGATCCCACGCAGGGGTTCGAGTCGTTCGCGATGGCCGTCCGCGACCTCGCCGAGCGGGAGGGGGAGCAGGCGTTCTACGTCTTCGACTGCCTCACCGACCTCCTGGAGCACTGGCACTCGGACCTGATGATCGGGAACTTCTTCAAGATCACCTGCCCGTACCTGTACCAGCTCGACACGATCGCCTACTTCGCCATCGTGCGCGGCGCCCACACCTACGCCACCGTCGCCACGATCCGCGACACGACCCAGCTCCTGCTCGACCTCTACCAGGTCGCCGGCAGCCTCTACATCCACCCGCTCAAGGTGTGGGAGCGGTACTCGCCGACGATGTTCTTCCCGCACCTCATCCGTGGGGACGAGGCCGTCTCGATCACCGCGAGCTCTCAGGTCGCCGACCTCTTCGCATCGGTCCAGCGGCAGGCCGACCGCCTGGACCACTGGACGGTCGCCTTCGCGCGCGCCGCCGACGCGCTGGAGCTGCCGGACGAGGCGCAGGAGATCATCAAGACGTCGCTCATCGGCATGCTGATGGGCGGGAGCGGGCGCATGGCCGAGCTCTGCGACCGGTACTTCCATCTCGCGGACGTGCTGGCGATCGCATCCCGCGAGGTCGGTAGCGGCCGCATCGGCGGCAAGAGCGTCGGCATGCTGCTGGCGCGCGCGATCCTCGAGGCGGAGGCCGATCCCGACGTCGTCGCTGCCCTCGAGCCGCACGACTCCTTCTACATCGGGTCGGACGTCTTCTACACGTACATCGTGCAGAACGGCTGGTGGCATCTCCGGGCCGGTCAGCGCACGTCCGAGGGCTACTACGACCAGGCGCAGGAGCTGCGGCGCACGATGCTCCACGGCGTCTTCCCGGCGAACGTCCGCGAGCAGTTCGTGGAGATGCTGGAGTACTTCGGCCAGTCGCCGATCATCGTGCGCTCGAGCTCGCTCCTCGAGGACGACTTCGGCAACGCCTTCGCCGGCAAGTACGACAGCGTCTTCTGCGTGAACCAGGGCACGCCCGAAGAGCGGTACGCCGCGTTCGAGCAGGCGGTCCGGCAGGTCTACGCCAGCACCATGAGCGAGGAGGCGCTCGACTACCGCGCCAACCGGGGCCTCATGGACCGTGACGAGCAGATGGCCATCCTGGTGCAGCGCGTGTCGGGGGACCGGCACGGGGACGACTACTTCCCGCACGCGGCCGGCGTCGGGAACTCCGAGAACCTCTACCTCTGGGACCAGAGCATGGACGGCGACGCCGGGATGCTGCGCCTCGTGCTCGGCCTCGGCACGCGTGCGGTGGACCGGACCGTGGGCGACTACGCGCGACTCGTGTGCCTGGACGACCCGCTACGGCTGCCGCCGATGGCGCGCGGCGACGAGAAGCGCTACTCCCAGCGCGGCGTCGACGTGCTGTCGCTGCGGGAGAACACCTGGCGCAGCCGACGGTTCGAGGAGGTGCTCGGCGCCGACCTCAACGCCGACGACCAGCTCTTCGTCAGCCCCGACCTCGCGGCGGCGCGCCGGGCCCGCGAGGCTGGGCGCCCGGTGCCCTCAGCACAGCTCGTCGACTTTCGCGGGCTCCTGACGACGACCCCGTTCCCCGACCTGATGCGACGCGCGCTGGCGGTGCTCGAGCGCGCCTACGCCCACCCGGTCGACGTGGAGTTCACCGCGAACGTCGACCGTTCGGGCCGTCTCAGCGTCAACGTCGTGCAGTGCCGCCCCCTGCAGACCCGTGGCGTCGGTGCGCCGGTACCGATGCCCGCGGAGAGCACGGGGTGCGTGTTCCGCGCCGTCGGGAGCTTCATGGGTGGCAACGTGCGCATCCGGGTGGACCACGTCGTCCTGGTGCGCCCGCTGGAGTACCTGGCGCTGGGGGAGCCCGACAAGCACGCGGTGGCCCGGCACCTCGGGCGCGTCAACGCCGCCCTCAAGGGTTCGAGCGTGATGCTCCTGGGACCGGGCCGGTGGGGGACGACGACGCCGGCGCTCGGCGTCCCGTTGCGGTTCGCCGAGCTCGCGAACATGGCGGTGATCGGCGAGTTCGCCTCACGTGAGGCGGGGTTCTCGCCGGAGCTGTCCTATGGGAGCCACTTCTTCCAGGATCTCGTCGAGGCCGGGATCTTCTACGTGGCCCTGCCTGACGCGCCTGGGGTGGAGTTCCATCCCGAGCGGCTCGTGGAGCGGCCGAACCTCCTGCAGGACGTGGCGCCCGCCCCCGAGCACCTGCGCGGCGTCATCCACGTGGTTGCGGGGGAGGGCCTCGAGATCTGGTCCGACATCGCGTCGCAGACTGTGCTCTGTCTCTAGCAGATCGAACAGGTGTACGATGGTGCGCGGCGGGAGGCCAGGGGAGTGCCGCTGGTAGGGCACAGGCCTGCAACCATGGGCGCGTGCATGTCGAGGAGCTGACCGAGGATGACTGGGCGACCTTGCGCGACGTCCGGCTGCGGGCCGTCGAGGCGGAGCCGGACCTGTACGGACGCGCGCGCGACCGCGAGCAGCGGTTCGCCGAGGGTCACTGGCGCATGCGGCTCCGGGCGGCGCCGTGGTTCGTCGCATTTGCGGACGGTCGCGCCGTGGGGCTCGTCGGGCTGATCGAGGAGCCCGGGGCGCCCGAGGACGACCGTCACGCCATGGGCCTCTGGGTGGCTGCCGACGCGCGACGACACGGCGCAGCGATGGCGCTGCTGGACGCCGCGGAGGCACGAGCGGCACGCGACGGGGCCCGGCACGTCTCGGTGTGGGTCACCGACGACGACGCCGCGGCTCAGGGGCTGTGCGAGCGGCGCGGGTACATGGGCACCGGCGTGCGCGCACCGACGCCCGGCGACGCCGCGCGCACCGACGAGCGGTGGGTCGTGATGGTCGGAGGAGAGCGGGCGGGCGGACCAGAGGCGGGGTCTCCCGAGACAGAATGACATAACGTCCCTTATCGGCGTTGGGGCTGTACGCTCGGCCGCGGGCCACAATGGCACCCGTGGCCGGCCTCCTCGTCGATCTGGAACCGCTGCGCGTCAGCACCGCGTTCCGGCGCATGTGGCTGGGCACGTCGCTCTCGGGTATCGGAACAGCCCTGACGAACGTCGTCGTCGGACTGCAGGTGTACGACGTCACGGGCTCCACGGCCGCGGTCGGAATGGTGGGCGTCTTCGCCGTCGTGCCGTTGATCGCGCTCGGGCTCTACGGCGGCGCGCTCGTCGACGCGCACGATCGTCGCCGCGTCGTCCTGCTCACATCCTCGGGGCTCTTCCTCGTGGCCCTCGCCTTCGCGGCGCAAGCTGCCATGGGCCTCGGCGACGTCCGGATTCTCTACCTGCTGGTAGCCGTGCAAAATGCCCTCTTTGCCGTCAACTCCCCCGCCCGCAGCGCCATCGTGCCCCGGCTCATCGGGACGCGGCTCCTCCCGGCAGCCAACGCGCTGCAGAGCCTCTCGTTCGGCGTCAGCATGACGATCGGACCCCTCGTGGCGGGCGCCCTGGTCGGCTGGGCGGACTACGGGTGGGCGTACAGCGTCGAGGCAGTCCTGCTGCTCGTGGCGCTGGCCACCCTCTACGCGCTGCCTTCGATGCCGCCCGAGGGCGACGTCCGCCGTGCGGGCCTGACCTCGGTCCTGGAGGGCCTGGCCTTCCTCCGCACGCGCCGCAACGTGCGCGCCACCTTCGTCGTCGACCTGACGGCGATGGTGCTCGCCATGCCGCGCGTCCTCTTCCCTGCGATCGGAGCCACCCTGCTCGGCGGTGGCGCCACGACGGTGGGTGTGCTGACGGCCGGGATCGCGGTCGGGTCGTTCCTCGCCGGATTGCTGTCCGGACCGCTCGGCCGCGTGCGGCGCCAAGGCCGCGCCGTCGTGGTCGCCGTGGCGGGCTGGGGGCTGAGCGTGGCGGCGTTCGGCGCCGTGGTGCACCTCTCCCCCGGGCCGACGGCGTCCGGCGGGGCCTCGCTCGTGCTGTGGCCGGCCGCCGCATGCATGGTCGTGGCGGGTGCCGCCGACTCGGTCAGCGCGATCTTCCGCTCGACGATCCTCCAGGCCGCCACGCCCGACGAGATGCGCGGGCGGCTCCAGGGCGTGTTCATCGTCGTGGTCGCCGGCGGACCACGGCTCGGCGACGTCGTCCTCGGCTGGCTCGGCGCGAGCGCCGGCGAGGCGACTGCGGCCGTCGTCGGCGGCCTGGCCTGCGCGCTCGGCGTCACCATCTTCGCGGTGCGCCAGCGCGGGTTCGTGGCGTACGACGCCGAGCACCCCTCCCCCTGACGCCGAGGGCCGTTCCGGTTGCGGGGTGTCGCCGACCACGGGACCGTGTGGTCTGACAGCCCGGGTCGACCAACGTTCACCGGACCTTCACGGCGTCGCGGAACACCAGCGGCCACCCGCGCGTTCTCCAGGGCGATGGACAGGACGCCCGTGGCGTCACCAACGGCGAGGAAGGAGGCCGCGATGGCCGACCGGTCACTGCGTGGCACCCGCATCGGCGCCCACAGCATGGAGTCCGAGGAGGGTGTCGAGTTCGCCGATCGCTTCGAGGCGTACTACGACTGCCCCAACGGGCACACGATCGTGCTGCCCTTCGCCGCCCAGGCGGACGTCCCGGTGGTGTGGGAGTGCCGCTGCGGCACCGAAGCCCTGCTGCGCGACGCGAGCAAGCCGGAGCCGAAGGCGGGCAAGCCCCCGCGCACCCACTGGGACATGCTGCTGGAGCGCCGCACCGTCGCCGAGCTCGAAGAGCTCCTCACCGAGCGCCTCGCACTGCTGCGCGCGGGAAAGCTGCGCCGCTCCGCCTGATCCTCAGGTCCGGCGGCCCCGGCCGACGGACAGCCGCCGGAGCGCGCGGCGGACCTGGTCGCGACGGTGCGTGAGCCCCCACACGGTCACGCGCAGCAGCGCCTCCGCGACGATCCGCCGGCTCATCTTCGAGCGGCCCTCGGCACGTTCGACGAACCTGATCGGAACCTCGCGGATCACGCCGCCGGCCAGGTGGGCGCGCCACGCCATGTCCACCTGGAAGCAGTAGCCGTGCGAGGCGACGTCGTCCAGGTGGACCTTCTCCAGGAGCATCGACCGGTAGGCGCGGAACCCGGCGGTGGCGTCCCGGACCGGCAGGCCGAGGGCGATGCGGGTGTAGGTGTTCCCGCCGCGCGACAAGAGCTGCCGGTGCCACGGCCACGCCTCGACCGAGCCCCCGGGCACCCAGCGCGACCCGATCACGAGGTCGCCCTCGTCGATCGCCGCGAGCAGGCTCGGCAGCTCCTCCGGGAGGTGTGACCCATCCGCGTCCATCTCGACGAGGACGCCGTAGCCCTCGTCGAGCGCCCACCGGAAGCCGGCGACGTACGCGGCCCCCAGGCCCTGCTTGCCCGCTCGGTGCAGCACGTGCACCGCCGGGTCCGCCTCCGCCATCGCGTCGGCCAGCCGACCCGTGCCGTCGGGGCTGTTGTCGTCGACCACCAGCACGTCGGCCGCCGGGACGGCCGTGCGCAGCCGCCGCACGACACCAGGCAGGCTCTCGGCCTCCTGGTAGGTCGGGATCACCACGAGAACGTCCGCCCGGGGGGTGCGCCCCCGGACCGCCTCGGCGTTCATCGCCCCGCCTTGGCCGTGGCGGTCGAGCGCGCGCTCGACCTCGACGTCCCACGGCCGCCACCCGACGACGGCTTGCGGGGCCCGCTGCCACGCCCACGCCCTGCGGGTCGACCCTTCGGGCCGCGCAGCGGGGGGATCGCCTCGGGCTGGACGCGGACCGCGCGCGGGATCTGCCGTGCGCCGGCGGCGCCCGCCACCACGACCGCGACGGCCAGGCCGCGCAGGCCCCACGTCACCCAGTCGCCGTACCGCGTGGCCGGCGTGAGCGCCGTCCGCAGTGGCACCGACGCCACCATCTGGTCCGCGGTGAAGAGGTCGGTCCGTTCCCGGACGACTCCCGCGGGGCTGATGATGGCGCTCACGCCGACGGTGGAGATCTGCACCGTTGCCCTCCCGTGCTCGATTGCGCGCAGCTGCGACATCGCGAGCTGCTGCGTTGACTCGTCGCTCATCCCGAAGTTCGCGTTGTTCGTCGGGATCACGAGCATCTGCGCACCGTCCGCGACGGCGTCCCGAATGATGTCGTCGTACGCGACCTCGAAGCAGATGCCCACGCCGATCGGAACGACCCGCCCCAGCCGCTCCGAGCGCAGGTGGATGATCCCCTCGGCCGTCCCGGGGACCATGTCGGTCTGCACGCGGTCGACCGCCGAGGAGAACCGCCGGGCAAGGTCGCGGAACGGGATGTACTCCGCGAACGGCGCGGGGTGCTGCTTGGCGTAGCTGTCCACGGGGCCGTCCGTGGGGTCCCAGAGGAGGGAGGTGTTCAGCCGGCCCCCCGTACGCGGGTAGTTGTCCGTTCCCACGAGGATGGGCGCCCCGAGGGCCTGCGCGGCCGCGGTGATCTGGGCACCCGCGGCGGCGTCCGCCCGTGGGTCGATGTCGCTGGAGTTCTCCGGCCAGAGCACGACGTCGAGCTCCCCGGGCGCGACCCGGTCCAGCAGCGCGGCCGTCCCGGTGAGATGGTTCTGCAGGACCTGGCGCGCCTGGTCGAAGGAGTCGAGCCCCCGGTTGGGCACGTCGCCCTGCACCGCACCGACCGTCAGCCGGCCCGCCTGGGCGGCGCTGTCGAGCGGCACCAGCCAGCCGCCGCCCACGACCGCCAGGCTCGCCAGCGCGAGTGCACTGGCCGTGCCGACGTCGAACCGGCGCACGGCGAGGACGGCCAGCGCCAGCAGCGCGCCGATCGCCGCCGCGAGACCCGAGACGAGTGGCACTCCCCCGAGCCGGGCGAACTGGCCCAGCGGGCTGTCCGCCTGCGAGAACGCGAGTCTCCCCCAGGGGAAGCCCTGGAACGGAGCGACGGCGCGGAGCTCCTCCATGCCGACCCAGAGGATGGCGAAGACCGGCACCTGCAGACGCGCCCGCGTCCAGATCACAGCGCCGCGTCGCGCCCACGACCATGCGACGCCGAAGAGCCCGACGATCGCCGCTTCCGCGACGGATAGCGCGAGCCACGGGATCGCGCCGACCGTGCCGTCGATCCACTGCAGGTGCGGGACGAAGAAGGCGACCCCGAAGGTGGTGGCGACCAGGAAGTTCCACCGGGCGCTGTCCCGCCCGAGGGCGACGAAGAGCGCGGCCAGGCTGACGAAGACGAGCGGCCACCAGCCCAGTCCGGGGAAGCCCGCGTCGAGCACGAGGCCGCCGACCGCCGCCACGAGGAGCGACCAGCGACGTCGCGGGGCGGGGAACGGCACGGGACAAGGGTAACCGTGGAGTCCGGGGCCCTCGGACCGAGCGACTGACTGGCCCGCGCGTCCTTCGGACCGGACGAGATCGTCCGTTGTCTACTGAACGCGCGGGCCCAGCCGTTGTGTCCCGCAGGCGCGTCCGCGCCACCGAACTTCGGTACCGAGGGGACGCTGCGTCCGCGAGAGGGACACTGGCAAACTACCCGCTCCAGCGGGTGAGTCAAGGGTGTAACGCCGCAGGTCAGGGCCGTATGTGCAGGTCAGCGCGTCCTGCTCCGATCGGGTGACGTCGCCGTCCTCGGCGTGTCGGGCGCGGCGTGTCGGGCACCTCACGGGCCCTTCGTCAGGCGCGGTAGATCACGACGCCGTCGCGCACCGTCAGGAGGCACCGCGGCTCGGGCACCTCGGGGCCCAGATCCGGCAGCGGGAGCGGCGGCGGGTCGTCGCGCCAGGTCGCGAGTCGGCTCTGGTGAGCGGTCGCGAGCGACCCGATCCGCCAGACGGCGACGTGCGCCGGTGCCCCCACGACCAGCTCCCCCACTCCCCCGCGACGGGCCGCGCGCCAGCCGCCGACGGTATGGGCGCGGAAGGCCGCCACCGGCGTCAGCCCCTGACCCGGCTCGGTGTGGTGCACCGCGGCACGCACACCGCCCCACGGGTCGAACGGCGTCACCGGGCTGTCGGACCCGAAGGCGAGCGGCACCCCGGCGTCCAGCAGGTCGGCGAACGGGTTCATGTCCGCCGCCCGAACCGGTCCCAACCGACGCGCGTACATCCCATCCCGGCCGCCCCACGTGGCGTCGAACGCTGGCTGCGCGCTCACGGTGAGGCCGAACAGGAGCATCCGCGCCATCGCGGCCGTGTCGACCATCTCCGCATGCTCGATGCGGTGCCCGACGGCGTGCAGCTCGTCCAGGCCCTCGGCGTCGGCGGCGGCCTGGAAGCCGAGCAGCAGCTCCTCCATCGCGCGGTCCCCGATGACGTGGAACGACGTGTGCAGGCCGACCCGGGTCACGGCCGCCACGTGGGCGGCGACCTCGGCGGCGCTGAGCGAGAGCTCGCCGCGGTGGCCGTTCTCGGCATCGATGTAGGGCGCCCGCAGCGCCGCCGTCCGCGACCCGAGGGAGCCGTCGACGGTCAGGTCCCCGCCGATGCCGGTGAGCCCGGGGACGTCTGCCAGGAGGGCACGGGCGTCGTCCTCCGTCTCGCACAGCTCGGCGCGGTAGCCGACCACCTCCGGCAGTGCCGGCCCCGGCTCGGCGGTTGCCGCGATGAGGGACGCAAGGCTGTCCCGGCCGTCGAGCGAGGGGGTGCTCTGCTCGTGCAGGCTGACCAGCCCGTGCGCGGCGGCGTCC
Source organism: uncultured Actinomycetota bacterium (assembly GCA_963807045.1). Classification (GTDB taxonomy): domain Bacteria; phylum Actinomycetota; class Actinomycetes; order Actinomycetales; family Cellulomonadaceae; genus Actinotalea. The sequence continues at coordinate 355,480 of CAWDZL010000003.1, forward strand.
GCGAGGGCCGTGCCGCAGACCTCCATCCAGCTGTCCTCAGGGAGGTCCCGGATGGCCGCACGGGCTCGGTCGTGGGCCTCGCCGGTCAGCAGGCCGTCCTCGCGCCAGCCAGGCACGTCGGCACACCCGGCACGCTGCGCGAGAGCGGTGGAGACGACGGCGGAGTGCAGGTCGGTGCGGGCCAGGTACACCTCGCGGTCGCCCGACGCCCGGTCAAGCTCCGTGCGGCGCGGCGGCCGGCCCTCCGGCCAGCGGGTCTCGTCCCAGCCGTGCCCGAGCACAGGGTCGGCGCCTCGCGAGGCGGCCCGCTCCACCCGGTCCAGGACGGCCCCGAGCGATGTCGCGGTCGACAGGTCGAGACCCTGCAGCGCCAGCCCGGTCTCCAGGACGTGCACATGGGCGTCGACGAAGGCGGGGGCCACGAACGCACCGCCGAGGTCGATCACCTCGTCGGCGTCCCAGGTGCCGATCTGGTCGTCCCGGCCCAGCCAGGCGATACGCCCGTCGACGACGGCGAACGCCTCGACCGGTCCCTCGGCGCGCGCATGGACGACCCCGTGGTGGTAGACCGTGCGCACGCTGCGAACCTAGCGCAGCGGGACGATCCGCGCTGCTCGGTCATGACGGGACGGTCCTGGTCAGAGGCCGCTTTCCATGGTCGGTCGGGCGTCGTGGGCGCCACCCGACCCTCGCTCACACCGCGCTCTGCGCGACGACCCCGCGGCGCAGCGCGATGACCCCGCGGCGGGCCGTGCCCCGGGTCGCCGCGCTCGGTGCCGCACCCGCGAGCTGGTCCAGGAGGTCGATCACCTGCTTGCACCACCGCACGAAGTCCCCGGCCGCGAGATCGGTGCCCTGGAGCGTCGGCGCGAGACTCCGCCCCGAGGCCCACCGGTGCACGGGCCCGACCAGCGACAGGTCGGGCGCCCGCGTCTCGGGCACGCCGTGCGCGGCCTCCAGGTCCTCCAGGCGCGACCAGACGCGTTGCGTGGCGTCGAGCGCACGGCCGAGGCGGCCATCCGGCCCGCCGGGAACCTGCGGCGCGAGCGGCTCCTCCCCGCGCGACTCCATCACGACCGCGGACACCGCCGCGGCGAGGCCCGCCACGTCCAGCCCGTCCCACGCACCGGCGCGCAGGCACTCGGCCACGAGCAGGTCGCTCTCGGCGTACAGGCGTCGCAGACCCAGACCGGCCTCGGTGACGCGCGTGGCGCCGTCGGGCCCCGCCTCCAGGTGCCCGGTGGCCGTGAGGACCTCGCACACGCGGTCGAAGAGGCGGGCGATGGAGCTGCGTGCGGCCCTCGATCCGCCGGACGAGGGCGTCGTGCTCCTTCTTGAGCCGGTGGTACCGCTCCGCCCACCGGGCGTGGTTCTCCCGGTCGGAGCAGCCGTGGCACGGGTGCGCGCGCAGACGACGGCGCAGCTCGGTCACCGTCGCATCGTCACCTCCCGGGGCGGGCGGGTCGCCGACCGCCCCGCGCGTCGGCCCCCGGTCGGGCTCGGCGTGGGGGCGGGCCAACGCGCTGCGCATCGCGGACGCGAGGTCGCGCTTGGCCGCGGCGTCGCGGCCGGAGAAGCCCTTGGGCACACGCACGGTCGTCACGGCGCGCACGGGTCGGGTCAGGTCCGCGCCGGACAGCGTGCGGACCTGGCGCTCGGCGGTGAGGAGGGTCACGCGCGGGCCGTCGAGTGCGTCCTTGCGGTCGAGCACGACGGCGAAGCCCGCCCGCCGCCCCGTGGGCACCTCGACGACATCGCCCGTGCGCAGCGACCGCAGGCTCTCGACCGCCTCGGCGCGTCGCGCCCGGGCGGCCCCGCGAGAGACGTCGCGCTCGCGGTCGCTGAGGCGACGCCGGAGCTCGGCATACTCCCCGAAGTCGCCGAGGTGGCACTGCATGGCCGCGGAGTACCCCTCGAGGGCCTCGGCGTGCGCCTGCGCCTGACGCGCGAGCCCGACGACCGCCCGGTCCGCCTGGAACTGCGCGAAGCTAGTCTCGAGCACCTCCCGGGCCCGCTCGCGGCCCACCTGGGCCACGAGGTTCACGGCCATGTTGTAGGTCGGCCGGAAGCTCGACCGCAGCGGGTAGGTCCGGCGCGACGCCAGCCCGGCGAGGGCCGCGGGGTCCAGTCGGCCGTGGTCGACGACCACGGCGTGCCCGTCCACGTCGATGCCACGTCGGCCGGCCCGCCCCGTGCAGCTGCGTGTACTCCCCCGCCGTGATCTCGACGTGCGCGGACCCGTCCCACTTGGTCAGCCGGTCGAGCACGACCGACCTCGCCGGCATGTTGATGCCGAGCGCGAGGGTCTCGGTCGCGAACACGATCTTCACGAGGCCGCGCGAGAAGAGCTCCTCGACGGTCTCCTTGAACAAGGGCAGCAGCCCCGCGTGGTGCGACGCGATGCCCTGCTCGAGCGCCTGGCTCCACTCCCAATAGCCCAGCACCGCTAGGTCGGACGGCGGGACCACCGCGCAGCGCGCCTCGACGGTCTCACGGACCAGGGCCGCCTGCTCCGGCGTCGTCAGGCGCAGGCCCGCGCTCATGCACTGGGCGACGGCGGCGTCGCACCCGGCGCGCGAGAAGACGAAGAAGATCGCGGGCAGGAGGGCCTCACGGTCGAGCGTCTCCACCACGGCGAACCGGGGCGGCGGCCGACGGCCGCCCGGACCGACGCCCGGGCGGTGGCCGCCCCGGCCGCGGTAGCCGCGATCGCCCGGTCCCGAGCGTGGCGGTGCAGAACGGTCCAGCCGGCGCAGGCTCGCCACGAGATCCGGGTTGATCGCCGGGTCCGGGCCGGGCGCGGTCGGGTCGACGTGCGGCCCGTAGAGGTCGAACAGGCTGTCCCTGGTCATGACGTGCTGCCACAGCGGGACGGGGCGCACCTCACTGACCACCACGGCGGTGTCGCCGCGGACCATAGTCAGCCAGTCCCCGAACTCCTCGGCGTTCGACACGGTGGCCGAGAGGGAGACGAGCTGGACGCCGTCGGGCAGGTGGATGATCACCTCTTCCCAGACGGGACCGCGGAAGCGGTCCGCGAGGTAGTGCACCTCGTCCATGACGACGAATGCGAGGCCGTCGAGGGTCGTCGAGCCCGCGTAGAGCATGTTGCGCAGCACCTCGGTCGTCATGACGACGACGGGCGCCTCGCCGTTGACCGTCGTGTCGCCGGTGAGGAGGCCGACGTTCTCTGTCCCGTGCTGGCGGACCAGGTCGTTGTACTTCTGGTTGCTCAGCGCCTTGATCGGCGTCGTGTAGAAGGCCTTGCGCCCCTGCTGCAGCGCGAGGTGCACGGCGAACTCACCGACGACGGTCTTGCCCGCACCGGTCGGCGCGGCCACGAGCACGCCCCGACCGCCCTCGAGGGCACGGCACGCCTCCGTCTGGAACGGGTCGAGCTCGAACGGCAGGTCGGCCGACCAGCGCGCCAGCTCCGTGCGGGCGGCGGCGGTGCGCTCCCGCGCGGCGGCGTAGCTCTCGGCGGGGGTGGGCATGGCCCCAGCCTAGGCAGGGACGCTCAGGCGAGCAGTCGCACCGCGCCCGGGCGGACCTCGACCCGCAGCGGCAACGGCCCGATCCGCTCGCCGTCCGCGAAGGCTGCGGGCGGCGTCGGGCCGACCTGGCTGTGCTCGATCAGCAGGCCGCGCGTGCGCAGCACGGTGACGGCGGGGTGGACGACGTGCCGTCCCGAGTACACGCGCGGGAAGACACCGAGCAGCTGCAGACGGCTGACCGGCCCGGCGACGACGACGTCGAGCAGTCCGTCGTCCATGCGCGAGTCCGGCGCGATCCGCATGCCGCCGCCGATGAGCGACCCGTTCGCCACGGCCACGAGCGTGCCCGTGGACTCCCAGGTCTCGTCGTCGAGCGTGATCCGGTAGCCGTAGGGGCGGAAGCGGCTCAGCTCGGTCGCCAGCGCCCGCACGTAGCGTCCGCCGCCCCGCGGCCAGGCGAGCTCGTTGGCACGCGCGTTCACGGCCGCGTCGAACCCGCAGGAGAGCACCCCGAGGAACCACTCGTGCGCGCTGTAGTCGGGTGGCCCGACGACGACGGCGTCGACGGGGCGCCCGCCCGTCTCCAGCCCCCGCTCGATGGCCGCGACCGCCGCGTGCACGTCGTGCCGCGGCAGGCCCATGGCCCGCGCGATGTCGTTGCCGCTGCCCGCGGCGACGATGCCCAGCGGGAGGTCCGTGCCCGCGACGACGTTCGCACCGAGGTGCACCATGCCGTCCCCGCCGACGACCACGAGTGCGTCCAGGCCGTGCACGACGGCCTGGCGTGCGTGCTGCTCCGCGCCGCCCAGGTCGTCCGCCGTCAGGTCCAGCACGTGGTGCCCACGGCGCCGCACCGTGTCGAGCAGGTGGTGGCCCCGCCCGGCGCCCCGGCCGTGGCCGGCGCTCGGGTTCACGACGACGCCGATCCGCAGGCTCATGCGAGCGCCTCCCGCCGACGCCGGCGCCGGTCGATCAGCGAGCAGACACCCGCAGCCACGAAGTACAGACCGCACATCGGACCGGCCACCGCGAACATCGACACGGCGTCGCCCGTGGGCGTGGCCACCGCGCCGAACACCGCGGCGCCCAGGACCGCCCAGCGCCACCCGCGCCACCACGTCGCCGCCGTGACGACGCCGACCATCGTCAGGCCGACCATGAGCACGGGCAGGAGGAAGGCGATCCCGAAGGCAAGCACCATCCGCATGAGGAAGCCCAGGTAGAGCTGCGCGTCGATCACGTTCACCGCGTCCTGCGGCGTCATGCCGACGAGGATGTCCACCGCCTTGGGGACCACCCACCACGCGACCGCGCACCCGGAGGCGAACAGCGGCACGGCCGCGGCGACGAACCCCACCGTGTAGCGCCGCTCGGTGCGCGTCAGCCCCGGCGTCACGTACGCCCACAGCTGGTAGATCCACCACGGGCTGGACACGATCGCGCCGGCGAAGAGCGCCACCTTGAGCTGCAGGTCCAGGGGCGCGGCGACGCCGGCGAAGTTCAGTGCGACGAGGTCGCCCCGCGCCTTGGCGACGTCCCGGAGCGGGCCCTGCAGCGCCTCGAACAGGTCGGGGTACCAAATCCAGCCCGCGACGGAGCCGAGGAGTACGCCGAGCGCGGCGAGGAGGAGCCTGGTCCGGAGCTCCCGCAGGTGGGTGCGCAGCGGCATCGGCTCCCCGCGCCGGTCCGCGCGGGCACGCCGCTCGCGCTCAGGGGCGCGGCGCACCGTCGTCGGGGCCGGCGGGCTTGTCGTCGCTCTTGATCTCGGAGCGGAAGATCCGCATCGACGCCCCGAGGCTCCGGGCGAGCGCGGGTAGGCGGCTGGCGCCGAAGAGCACCAGGACGATGACCAGGATGATCAGCCACTCCCAGCCCTTCATGTTGCCCATCGTGCCCTCCCAGGTCGCGTTGCCCCATCGTAGGCGCCGGCCGCCGCGCCTCCGCACATCTCCCGGCCACCGCCGGTGATCATCATGCGGTCACCGGACGAAGGCCTGCCACCGCTCGTAGGCGCGGGCGCGTCGCTCGTCGCGGCGCGCCCGCCGGGCCAGGCGTCGCAGCCGAGCCTCCGCCATGCGCAGGCGGGCCGGCTCCAGGTCGTCGAGCACCACCTGCGCGGGCTGCGTCGCCATGCCGTCGAGCTCCACCGCCCGGTCCGCCAGGGCCTCGGCCGCCTCGGCGGCCCGGTCGAGCTCGGCCACGAACGCCTTGCCGGAGCGGTAGAGGCTGCGGCCGAGCAGGAACGCGCCGAGGACGGTCCCGAGGATGAGAACCGTCCAGATCAGGAACCAGGGCACCGCCCCAGGGTAGTTGAGCCGACCGACCCGGTCAGGCACCGTCGTACTGGGCCAGCGCCCGCCGGGCCGCGTCCGCGGCGTCGGTCGCTACCTCGACCGGGTCGGCGGCGCGCACGTGCGGCGCGACCCGCAGCAGCAGGTGCCGGAGCCAGGCCGCCGAGGCGACCCGCAGGACGACGCGGAAGCCCCCGTCGGACAGCTCCGTGACCTCCTCGACCGGGTACTGCTCGGCCACCCAGCGCGCCGGGCCGTCGAGCTCGAGCGTGACGCGGTCGTGGGCCTCGGTGGGCTGGAAGGTCGCCTCCCTGGCCGGCCCCGGCGAAGTGCCCACCGGCACCAGGAGCACCTCGGCCGCGAGGATGCGGTCCAGCCGGAAGAGCCGCTCGGCGTCGACGGCGTGGCACCAGGCCTGCAGGTAGGAGTGCTCGTCGCCGGTGAGCAGCTGCCACGGGTCGACGTCGCGGTCGCTGACGCGGTCCGAGGCGTTCACGTAGCGGATGCGCAGGCGGCGGCCCTCGCGCAGGGCGGTCCGGGCCGCGGCGACGACCTCCGGGGCGGCCTCGACGGCGAGCTGCACGTCGACCGTCCCCGCCGCCTCACCCGTGGCGGCCGTCAACGTCTCCAGCGTGGAGGCCAGCACCTCCCGCTCGGCCGGGTCCAGCGCGTCGCCCACCGACTCGCGCAGCGCCCGCAGGGCGGCGATCAGTGCGACGGCCTCGCGCGTGCCGAGCCGCAGGGCGCGGGTCATCCCGCGGGCCTGCGTGAGCCGGAGCCGTCCGGTCTCGTGCGAGTCGACGTCGAAGTCGATCAGGTCGTCCGGCCAGTAGCCGGGCGTGCCGGAGACCCAGAGCGTGTCGACGTCGCGCAGCACCTGGTCGCGGCTGACGCCGAAGTGGGCCGCGACGTCCTCCACCGCCGCCCCGGGGTGGCGGTCCAGGTAGGCCACCAGGCCCAGCAGGCGGACGAGCCGCTCCGGCGTGCGCTCAGCCATGTCCGCCCCCGACGCGCTCCCCCATGGCGGCCGCCGCGCGCAGGCGCCGGAGCACCGCGTCGCGCAGCTCCGGCGGGCTGAGCACCTGCACGGCATCGGTGTAGCCGGCGACCTCGTCCGCAAGGTCGCGGTCGTACGGCACGGCGACGAGGTCGCGACCGGCGGGCGCTCCCGCAGGCTCCTCCCCCGGGTCGTCGACCGCGCGGGAGCGCAGGGCTCCGGCGCGGTCGGGCGCCACGGCGAGCCAGGCCGTCCCGGCGGGCCCGTGCTGGGCGTCGCGCAGCAGCGCGAGGGCGTCGACGTCGGCGGGGACCCGGAACGACTCGGGGTCGCCGACGGGCGTCACCTGACCGACGATCCGGCTCAGCCGGAAGACCCGGGGCGCGCCGCGGCCGCGGTCCTGGCCCACCAGGTACCAGCCGCCGCGGCTCGCGACGATCCGCCACGGCTCGACCTCGCGTCGCAGCACCTCCCCCGTGCTCGCGGCGCGGTAGGTGAACGCGACGGCCTGGCGGGCGTGGGCGGCGTCGAGCAGCGGACCCAGGGCGGGCCCGGCGGCGTGCAGCCGGGGCGCGAGGCCGACGACGGCGTCCGTTGCCGACGGGGTCGCCCCCACCACCCGCAGCTTGGTCAGCCCGCGCGCGGCGTCGGCCCGCAGCGTCTGGTCCTGCCACAGCTCCGCGGCGAGACCCAGGACGGCGAGCTGCGCGGCGCTGAGCTCCATCGGGGGCAGCGCGTACGCGTCCAGGTCCACGCGGTACCCCGCGTCGTCCCCGTGTGCCGGGCCGTGCACCGTGACGATCGGCACGCCCAGCTCGCGCAGGGCCTCCTTGTCCCGCTCGAACATGCGCTCGAAGGCGTCCCCGCTGCCGTCCCGGTCGTAGCCCGCGACGGAACTGCGGATCTGCTCCTTCGTCATCCGGCCCGGGGCGTTGACCAGGGCGATGACGAGGTTGAGCAGCCGCTCGGCAGGGGGCAGGGCGTCGGGCATCACGGCACACGCTAGCGGCCCGGTAGCGTGCAGGGGTGATCGCATGGCGCAGCGGGACCGTCGTGTCCCTGGGACGGTCCTGGTCGGGTGCGCAGGAGCTCCGGGTGAGCACCGACGACGGCGAGGTCCGGGCGCTCGCGTACCCGGCACTGGTCGGCACACCCGAGCCGGGCGACCGGGTGCTGCTCAACACGACCGCCCTCGTCCGCGGGCTGGGGACCGGGGGCTACGCGCTCGTCGTCGCGGTCCCGGACCGCCTGCCCGCCGACCCGCCGGCCGGCCCCGGCCACCTCGTCAAGGGCCGCTACACGCCGCTGCAGGCGATGGTGCTCGGCGTCGACGAGCAGGAGTCCGCGCACCACGCGCAGCTGCGCGACGCGGACGACCTGGCCGGGCTGCCGGTCGTGGTGGCTGACCTCCACTCGGCCCTGCCCGCCGTCCTCGCCGGCGCGCGGTGGGCGGCCGCCGACGCCGGCCGCCCCGCCCCCCGGGCCGTCTACGTGATGACCGACGGCGGCGCGCTGCCCGCCTGGTTCTCGCGCACGGTCGCCGGGCTGCGCGACGCGGGCTGGCTGGCCGCGTGCGTCACGGTCGGCCAGGCGTTCGGCGGCGACCTCGAGGCCGTCACGGTGCACACCGGGCTGCTCGCGGCGCGCGCCGTCGCGGACGCCGACCTCGTCGTGGTGGCGCAGGGCCCGGGGAACCTCGGCACGGGCACACGGTGGGGCTTCTCCGGAGTGGCCGCCGGCGAGGCGGTGAACGCGGCAGCCGTGCTCGGTGGCCGACCCGTCGCCTGCCTGCGCGTCTCCGGTGCCGACCCGCGGGAACGGCACCTCGGCGTCTCGCACCACTCGCTCACGGCCTACGGCCGCGTCGCGCTCGCCCCGGCGGACGTCGTCGTGCCGACGGGCCCGGCGCCCGACGACGCACGCACGGCGCTCCGGGCGCGCGTCCTGGAGCAGGCCCGGTCCCTGTGCGGCCCGGCCGGTCGGCACAGCCTCGTCGAGGTCGAGGCGCCCGCGGCCCTCGACGCCGCGCTGGCCGCGTCGCCGGTCGGCCTCTCCACGATGGGGCGCGGGCTCGACGCAGACCCTGAGGCGTTCGTCGCCGCGGCGGTCGCCGGGGTGCACGCCGCCGACCTCGCCGTGTCCGGACCAGCCGGCGCCTGACCTCAGTCGTCGCGCGGCGTGGCCGTGTGGGCGGCGACCAGCGTCGCCAGCCGGCGAGCCTCGTCCCGGGCCCGCTCGCCGTCGGCCCGCTGGATGGCCATCACGGCCAACGTGCCGCCGTCGGCCAGGTCCAGCTGCACCCACGGCCGGTCGGGCCCGAAGCCCACGGACACCACCTCGGCCCACGCCAGGCGCCGCGTCCGGGCCAGGTTACGGACCAGGAGGGCGTCCGGGCCGGGGTCGGCCCGCACCCCGGCGAGCCGTGCGAGGAACCAGGCCGAGCCGAGCCCGAACAACGCGGTCGCGACGCGGTCGACGGCGCTGACCGGCCCACCGGTCACCTGTGGGAGGAAGGCTGCAATGCCGAGCATCATGGCCGCCAGCAGGCCCGCGAGCACGAGCGGGACCACGCGTCCGGCGCGCGGGCGGAACGCGCGGTGGGCGTCGGCCACTGCGGACCCCCTCGACGTCGGCGGGCGCCGCCGGCGAGGGGGACGCGGAGTCCTAGAGCCGGCAGGCGTGGATGGACGTGACCAGGATCGCCCGGGCGCCCAGGTCGTACAACGCGTCCATGACCCGGTTGGTCTCGCCGCGCGGCACCATCGCCCGGACGGCGGACCAGTCGCGACTGTGCAGCGGCGACACCGTGGGCGACTCCAGGCCCGGCGTGATCGCGACGGCCTGCTCGACGAGCGCCGTCGGGACGTCGTAGTCCATGAGCACGTACTGCCGCGCCACGAGCACGCCCTGCAGCCGGCGCGCGAGGACCTCGAGGCCCTGCGGCACCTCGGCCTGCGCGCGCGGCCGGATGAGCACCGCCTCGGACTCGAGGATCGGGTCGCCGAAGACGCTCGAGACCGGCGCCGCGCAGCGTCGTGCCGGTCGAGACGACGTCGGCGACCACCTCGGCGACGCCCAGCTGCACGGCCGACTCCACCGCGCCGTCGAGCCGGATCACGTGGGCCTCGATGCCCCGCGCGCGAAGGTAGCCGTCGACGAGGACCGGGTAGGACGTCGCCACCCGGCGCCCCGCGACCTGCTCGAGCGAGCGGACCGTGTCGGCGGGCGCGGCGAAGCGGAACGTCGAGCCGCCGAAGCCGAGCTGCATGTGCTCGACGGCGTCCGCCCCCGAGTCGAGCAGCAGGTCGCGGCCGGTGATGCCCGCGTCGACCGTGCCGGAGCCGACGTACACGGCGATGTCGCGCGGCCGCAGGAAGAAGAACTCGATGTCGTGCTCCGGGTCCTGCAGCACGAGCACGCGGGGGTCGTGCCGCTGGCGGTAGCCGGCCTCCCGGAGCATGTCGACGGCGGGCTCGGAGAGGGAGCCCTTGTTCGGGACGGCGATGCGCAGCACGGTGGGTCCTCGGGGTGGTCGGGGTGGTCGGAGCGGTCGGGCTCAGAGGTGCCGGTAGACGTCCTCGAGCGTCAGCCCCTGGGCGATCATCAGCACCTGGGCGTGGTAGAGCAGCTGGGAGATCTCCTCGGCAGCACGCTCCGTCGCCCTCGTGCTCCGCGGCCATCCACACCTCGGCGGCCTCCTCGACGATCTTCTTGCCGATGGCGTGCACGCCCGCGTCGAGCTCGGCGACGGTGCCGGAGCCCGCGGGCCGCGTCACGGCCTTCTCGGACAGCTCCGCGAACAAGGAGTCGAAGGTCTTCACGTCGGCCAAGCGTAGAGGGCGGCCCGGCGCCAGGCCGCCGGCATTCGATCGGCGGACGGCGCCGGGCCACGCCCGACCCGGTGGGTCTCGCTCAGTGCCGGTTCCGCGGCAGTCCCCGCAGCACGAGGGCGGTCGCCACAGCGGCCTGCGCCGCCTCGTAGCCCTTGTCCTCGTGCGAGCCCGGCAGGCCCGCACGGTCGAGGGCCTGAGCCTCGTCGTCGCAGGTCAGCAGCCCGAACCCGACCGGAACGCCGGTCCGCACGGTGACCTCGGTGAGGCCCGACGTCGCGGCGCTGCACACGTACTCGAAGTGCGGCGTCCCACCGCGGATGACGACGCCGAGCGCGACCACCGCGTCGGCGCCCCCGGCCACCGCCCGGGCTGCAGCCACGGGCAGCTCGAAGGAGCCGGGCACGCGCAGCACCTCGACGTCCTCCACCTCGGCCTCGGCCAGTGCGCGGTGGGCCCCGGCCAGCAGTCCGTCCATGATCTGCTCGTGCCAGCTCGCGGCCACCAGGGCCACGCGCAGGTCGGCACCGTCCAGGGTGGTCAGCAGGGGTGCGCCAGCTCCACTCATCGTGCGTCCTCCTCGAGGGTCTCTGGGCTCAGCAGGTGGCCCATCTGCTGCGCCTTCGTGCGCAGGTAGTGCAGATTCTCGGGCGTCCGCCCGACCTCCAGGGGCTCGGCACGCTCGACGTCGATGCCGTGCGCCACCAGGCCTGTCACCTTCGCGGGGTTGTTGGTGAGCAACCGCAGATGGTCGATGCCGAGGTCGGCCAGGATCGCCGCCGCGGCGCCGTACTCCCGCCGGTCCGCCGGGTAGCCGAGGTCGAGGTTCGCCTCGACCGTGTCCCGGCCGGCGTCCTGCAGGGCGTACGCCTCGATCTTCGCGAGCAGGCCGATGCCCCGGCCCTCGTGGCCGCGCAGGTAGACGACGGCGCCGCCGTCGCGGGCCACCTGCTCCATCGCCGCCTGCAGCTGCGGGCCGCAGTCGCAGCGCACGGAGCCGAACGCGTCGCCCGTGAGGCACTCGGAGTGGACGCGCACCAGCGGCGTCCCGGTGGGTGCGGCGACCTGGGCCGGCACGAGCGCCGCGTGCCCCGCGCCCGTGCGCAGGTCCCGGTACCCGTGCACGACGAACTCCCCGTGCCGGGTCGGCAGCCGTGCGCTGCCCGTCCGGTGCACCCGGGGCTCGGCGGGAGGTGCCTGGTCCGGCGTCGGGAGGTCGCCGTGGGCGCGACGCCATGCGACGAGGTCCGCGATCGTCAGGATGACGAGGCCCTCAGCCTCGGCGAGGGCGGCGGCGTCCACGAGCCGCATCATCGAGCCGTCGTCGTGCACGAGCTCGGCGATGCCGGCCACGGGCTCCAGGCCGGCGAGACGGCACAGGTCGACGGCGGCCTCGGTGTGGCCCGCGCGGTGCAGGACGCCGCCGGGGACCGCCCGCAGGGGCAGGACGTGGCCGGGCCGGATCACGCTGCGGGGCCCGGCGGCGGGGTCGGCGAGCACTCGGAGCGTCGTCGCCCGGTCCGCCGCCGAGATTCCGGTGGTCACGCCGTTCGCCGCGTCGACGGTCACCGTGTACGCCGTTCGCCGCGGGTCCTGGCTGGCGGGGACCATGAGCGGCAGGTCGAGCGCGTCGGCGCGGGCCGACGGCAGCGGCGCGCACAGGTACCCCGAGGAGTGCCGGATGATCCAGCCGACCCACTCGGGCGTGGCGGACTGGGCCGGCAGGACCGCGTCGACCTCGTTCTCGCGGTCCGGGGAGTCGGCGACGATGACCGGACGTCCGGCCCGCATCGCGGCCAGCGCGTCCTCGACAGTGCCCACCCGGATCGTCATGACGCCTGCCCCAGCATCCGCTCGACGTACTTCGCGATGACGTCGACCTCGAGGTTGACGCGGTCCCCCACCGTGAGGCGGCCCCACGTGGTGGCGGCGAGCGTCGTCGGGATGAGGGAGATGCCGAATCGGTCCGCACCCACGGACGTGACGGTCAGGGACACGCCCGAGACGGCGATCGAGCCCTTCTCCGCGACGTACCGGGCGAGCTCGGGGGCAGGCTCACGACGATGTCGTCCCACCGCGGCCCCGGGTGCCGCTCGAGCACCTCGCCGACGCCGTCGACGTGGCCCTGGACGATGTGGCCGTCCAGGCGTCCGGTCACGGGCACCGCCCGCTCGAGGTTCACCGTGTCACCTGGTCGGAGGCCGCCGAGGGCCGTCCGCCGGATCGTCTCCGGCATCGCGTCGACGGTGAATGCGCCGTCCCCGACGTCGGTCACGGTCAAGCAGACGCCGTCGACGGCGATCGACCCGCCCACGGGCGTGCCCGCCGTGACCACGGGCCCGCTGAGCGTGAGCCGTGCGTCGACGCCGGAGCTGTCCACGGCCAGCACGGTGCCGACCTCCTCGACGATCCCGGTGAACATCAGGGTTCCCTCCTCGGGGTTGCGACGACCAGCACGTCGGGGCCGAGCGCCTCGACCGCGACGGGCTGCAGACGGAGGGCGTCGGCGAGCGTCGTGATCCCCAGGTCGGGGACCACGGCGCGACCGGCGCCGATCAGTACGGGGGCGAGGTACGCGTGCACCTGGTCGACGACGCCGGCACGCAGGGCTGCTCCGACGAGCGCCGGGCCGCCCTCCACCAGGACGTGCCGCACCTCGCGGGCGGCCAGGGCGGCCAGGACCTCGCCGATGTCGTGCGTGCGGAGGTGCACGAGCTCGCCGCCGGAGCCGCGCACCCGGGCGCCCGCAGGGAGCTCGCGGTGCCCGACGACGACGCGGAGCGGCTGGTGCGGCGCGTCCAGCCCTGCCGGGGTGCGCGCGGTGAGGGCCGGGTCGTCCGCCAGGACCGTGCCGGTGGTGACCGCGATCGCGTCGACGTCGGCCCGTACGGTGTGTGCGTGCCCGCGCGCCTCCGGCCCGGTGATCCAGCGGCTCGTCCCGTCCGGGGCGGCGACGCGGCCGTCCCAGGTGGTCGCCAGCTTCACGGTCACGTAGGGCCGACCGGTGCGGATCGCGTGGGCCCACACCGCGAGGAGCTCGGCGGCGGCGGCACCGCGCACCCCGGCGAGCACCTCGACGCCGGCGGCCCGCAGGCGGGCGGCGCCCCCGGCGGCCACGGGGTTCGGGTCCGACAGCCCCACGACCACGCGCGCGACCCCTGCCTCCAGCAGTGCGACGGAGCACGGGCCGGTGCGTCCGGTGTGGTCGCAGGGCTCGAGGGTCACGACGGCGGTCGCGCCGCGGACGTCGGCACCGGCAGCTCGGGCCGCGGTCAGCGCGGCGACCTCGGCGTGGGGTGTGCCCGCGCCGGCGTGCCAGCCCTCGGCGAGCGTTGTGCCGCTGGGCGAGAGCAGGACGGCACCGACCCGCGGGTTCGGTCCGTGCGCGGGGCCGCGACGGGCGAGCTCGAGGGCGCGGTCCATGGCCGCGAGTTCGGCGGCCGTCGCCCCACCCATGGTTCCCCTCCCCGAGCACCAGGCTCCGGGGCAGCATCGCAGGACGACGCCGGACGCCGACCCGTACGGGCCGACGCCACGTGCTTCCTCCCATCCGGACTTTCACCGTCGGTCCTGGAGTTTCACCAGGTCAACCGGGCCGTTGCCGACCCGGGTCGCGGACTGTCACCGCCGGCTCGGAATTACACCGACCCCGGAGCACGTATCTGTTCGGCGCACAGTCTGCCACAGCGGGCAGGCTCCCCGAGAGCGTGTCCGGCCACGGACCACGAGGCGGCCCGGGACGCGTGCGGCCAAGGCCTCAGTGGGCGTGCCGCGCCCCCGCGGCCAGCCCGCGCAGGGTGTCGATGGCGGCAGCTGCGTCGTCGGCGCCGTACACAGCCGTCCCCGCGACGAAGACGTTCGCGCCGGCCTCGGCCGCGCGCTCGATCGTGTCCACCGAGACTCCGCCGTCGACCTGCAGCCACACGTCGAGGCCGCTGCGGCGCACCGCCTCCCGCGCCCGCCGGATCTTGGGCAGCACGACGTCCAGGAACGACTGGCCGCCGAAGCCGGGCTCGACCGTCATGAGCAGGAGCATGTCCAGCTCGGGCAGCAGGTCCAGGTACGGCTCAACGGGCGTCGCCGGCCGGAGCGCCATCCCGGCCCGCGCGCCGACGGCACGCAGCTCGCGAGCCAGACGCACCGGGGCCTGCGCCGCCTCGACGTGGAACGTGACGGATGCCGCGCCCGCCTCGGCGAAGCGCGGCGCCCACTGGTCGGGTCCCTCGATCATCAGGTGCACGTCGACCGGGACCGGGCTGACCTGGGTGATGCGCTCGACGACAGGCAGCCCGATGGTCAGGTTCGGTACGAAGTGGTTGTCCATCACGTCGACATGCGCGAAGTCGGCGGAGCCGATGCGTGCCAGCTCGGCCTCGAGGTTCACGAAGTCGGCGGAGAGGATGCTCGGCGAGATGACGACGTCGTCCACGGGTGCAGTCTGTCGCGTCCCGGCCGTGCCCGTCACATCGTCCGGCGGCTAGGACCTGCGCAGGAGCACGAGGTGCATCGCGTCGGTGCCGTGCACGTGCGGCCACAGCTGGACCGCCGGGCCGTCCCCGAGCTCGACGTCGCCCGCCACGGAGCGCACCGCCTCGCGCGCGTCGAGCTGTGTCACGTCGGGGTGCCGCCGCAGGGCGTCCGCGACGACCGCGCGCGTCTCGGCGACGTGCGGCGAGCACGTGACGTACGCGACCACCCCGCCGGGGCGCACGGCCGCCAGCGCGGAGTCGAGCAGCTCGCCCTGCAGCCTGGTGAGCTGGGCCAGGTCCTCCGGACGTCGACGCCAGCGCGCCTCGGGCCGACGCCGCAGCGCCCCGAGCCCGGTGCACGGCGCGTCGAGCAGCACGCGATCGAAGGCAGCGGGCTCGCTCTCCCCGAGCTCGCGGCCGTCCGCGCACCTCACCTCGACCGTGCCCGCGGGGACGGCGACCACCGAGCGCTCCACAAGAGCGGCCCGGTGCGGCTGCACCTCCGTGGCGACCAGCCGCAGTCCACGCCCGGCGGCGACGGCGCCGAGCAGCGCGGCCTTGCCACCCGGGCCGGCGGCGAGGTCGAGCCACCGGCGCTCCGGCCCCTCGACGTCCACGGCCGCGAGAGCCAGCGCGACGAGCTGGCTGCCCTCGTCCTGCACACCGGCACGCCCGTCCCGCACCTCGGCCACCGCGCCCGGGTCGCCACCCGGCAGAGCGAGAGCCGTCGGGGTCAACGTGCCCGGGACGGCGCCCGGGAGCGTTGCCGCCAGCGCGGCACGGTCCACGAGGCCGGGGCGCGCGACCAGTGTCACGGCCGGCGCGACGTTGTCCGCCGCCAGCAGGGCGTCGAGCTCGGCGGTGTCGCGGCCGTCCGCGACGAGCGCCTGGTGCAGCGCGCGCACCACCCACACGGGGTGACTGTGCACCGCGGCGAGCCGCGCCGCGACATCGTCGCCCGCGGCCTCCTCGACACGCGCCTGCCACGTCTCCCACGGGTCGGCGGTGACGCGGCGCAGCACGGCGTTGACGAACTGCGCAGCGCCCGCTCCCACGCGGGCCCGCGCCAGGGCGACCGTCTCCGAGACGGCGGCGTGCACGGGCACCCGCATGCCGAGGTGCTGGTGGGCGCCGAGCCTCAGCAGGTCGAGCACAGGCGGGTCGATGGCCGTCAGCGGACGGTCGACGACCAGCGCGAGGACCGCGTCATAGCGCCCGCGCAGCCGCAGGGTGCCGTAGCAGAGCTCGGTCGCGAACGCCGCGTCGCGGCCCGAGATCCCCCTGCTGCGCAAGAGCGGTGGCAGCACGAGGTTGGCGTAGCTGTCGGAGTCGGCGACGTCCCGCATGACGTCGAACGCCGCCGTGCGCGCCCGGTCGCCCGTGCGGGTCCGGGCAGCCGGCGCCAGCGCCGTCTTCGACGCCGGGCGCCCCGACGAACGTGCCGCGCCGCGCTGCCGACCCGCCCGGTCCCGCCGCTCGCCGTCGTCGCGGCGGCCGTGCGCGTCGCGGCTCACGACTCGCCCAGGCGGACGTCGGCGGCCAGGCGCGCGCCGCGGGCCCATTCGGCGGCGGGCATGGGTCGCTTGCCGGGCGCGGCGACGTCGCCGAGCACGACCGCGTGCGACCCCGTGCCGACGAGCACCTCGTGCCGGTCGACACGCAGCTCGCCCGGCGCGAGCACCACGTCCGGCCGTAGCCGTACCGGGCCGAGCTTGAGCCGCTCACCGCCGGGGAGCGTCGTCCAGGCGCCCGGCGCCGGGGTGCACGCACGAACCCGCCGGTCGACCCCCTGCGCCGGATGCTCCCACCGCACACGACCGTCGTCGGACGTCAGCCGCGGTGCGTGGCTCACGCCGTCGGTCGGCTGCGGCACCGGCACGAGCTGCCCCGCGGCCACGCCGTCCAGGGTCGCGACGAGCAGCCCGGCGCCTGCCTCGGACAGGCGCCCGAGCAGGTCGCCGGACGTGTCCCGCGGGCGCACGGTCTCGGTCAGCGTGCCGAGCACGGGGCCCTCGTCGAGGCCCTCGGTGATGCGGAACGTCGTCGCACCGGTGACCTCGTCCCCGTGCAGGACGGCGTGCTGCACCGGAGCGGCCCCCCGCCACGCGGGCAGGAGCGAGAAGTGCAGGTTGATCCAGCCGTTCGGGACGGCGTCGAGCGCGGGCACCGGCAGGAGCGCGCCGTATGCGACGACGGCCGCGACGTCCGCCCCCAGCTCGGCAACCGCGGCGACGGCCGCCGAGTCCCGGAGGGTGCGCGGCGTCAGGACCGGCAGGCCCGCGGCCTCCGCGGCCTCGCGCACCGGGCTCGGCTGGAGCCGACGGCCGCGGCCCGCGGGCGCGTCGGGCCGGGTCAGCACCCCGACCACCTCGTGCGGCGACGCGAGGAGCGCCGTCAGGGACGGGAGGGCCACCGCCGGGGTGCCGGCGAACAGGACGCGCATGGCCCCGATCCTAGGTGGGCGGCACCGGGACCCCGAGCGCCCGGAGGCACGCACGCAGGCCTGCCGGGCCCGTGTACAGGTGCGTCCGGAACCCGGCGTCGGCCGCCGCGCGCACGTTCCGCTCGCCGTCGTCGGTGAACAGCGTGCGCGCCGGGTCGAGCCCGAAGCGCTCGACGGCCAGGGCGAACACCGCGGGTTCCGGCTTGGCCACCCGCTCCACACCGGACACCAGGACGTCCTCGAGGGTTCCGACGACATCGGTCTTGGCCAGCGCGACCGGGAAGGTCTCTGCCGGCCAGTTCGTCAGGCCGAGTGCACGCAGGCCGGCGGCCCGTACGTCCGCGACGATGCGCCCTGCGTCGGGCATCTCCCCCAGCACCGACTCGGCGAAGTGGTCGATGTACACGTCGAGCATGGGCACGTGCTCGGGATGCGTCGCGGCGAGGGCGAGCCGGGCGTCGGCCCACGACCGGCCCGCGTCCTGCAGGTGGTTGAAGGCCATGAAGTCGATCTCCGCGAAGAACCGTTCGACGTCGGCGCGCGGATGACGCCCCTCGTACGGCCGGTACGGGTCCCAGTCGACCAGCACGCGGCCGAGGTCGAACAGGACGGCGTCGACGCTCGCGTTCACCACACCTCCGGGGGCTCCATGCGTACGCGAACGGGTGTCTCCCGCCGCACGCTGCGCGCGGCGACGGCCGCACCGAGCCGGTCCGTCACCACGTCCGCATGCTCCCACGGGGTCCGGACAAGTGCCCGGACCGCCCGCTCGCCCTCCGGGTGCAGCAGGACGTCGTCCGCCTCGGGCGCATCCGCCGACGTCGGCGTCGGACCGACCACGTCGCACCCGGCCGGCAGGGCCGCGCGTGCCAGGAGCCCGACGACGGCGTCGCGCGGCCCGTCCAGCACAGCCACGTGCACGGCCGGCGGCAGCGAGAGCTGCGCGCGCTCCGCCAGCTCGCGCTCCGCGAACCACGCCGGATCCCACCGCACGAGTGCCTGCGTCGGCACCGGCGCAGCATCCCCGACGAGGACGACGACGCCGCCCTCGCTCGCGGGCCGAACCAGAGCCGCCGCGTTCAGCCAGGCCCGGAGCGCCTGCTCCGCCACGTCCAACGTCGGCCGCCCGGTCGCCACCGCTGCATCCAGCAGGAGCGCCGCGGTGTACCCCCCGGCGGCCACCGGCTCGGCCCCGAACGTCGCCACCACGAGGGCCGGACGCTCGGGGACGGTCGCCAGCACGCCGCTCGCGGCGCCCGAGACGCGCACGGGCACACCCGGGAACGCCCGGCCCAGCTCCTCGGCCGTCCGGTCCGAGCCCACCCGGATCGAGCGGAGCCCCGCACCACCGCACTCCGGGCAGCGCCAGTCGAGCGATGGCCGACCGCACCACCGGCAGGCGGGCGTACCGCCGGCAACGTCGATCGCCAGCGGGCCCGCGCACGCGGCGCAACGCGCGGGCGCGCGGCACGTGCGGCAGGCCACCGCGGGCAGGTAGCCCGCCCGGGGCACCTGGACCAGGACGGGCCCGCGCGTGAGCCCCTCGCGGGCCGCGCGCCAGGCCGGCCCGGGCAACCGCGCGCCTGCCGCGGGGCCCTCGCGCGCCAGCTCGACGGACGTGAGCGCCGAGATGCGCGGTGATCGGGCGCGCACCGCCTCACGCGTCCCCGCGAGCGGGCGCGCCCAGCCCACGGACACCCAGCGGTGCGCAGCGACCGAGCGGGCGTACCCGCCCACCAGGAGCGCAGCTCCCTCCCGCTCCGAGCGCAGCGCGAGGACGTCCCGGGCATGCGCGTAGGGGGCCCGCGGCTCGGCGTGGAGGTCGCTCGCATCATCCCAGCACACCGCAAGGCCCAGGTTCGCGACCGGCGCGAAGGCCGCGGCCCGGGTGCCGACGACGACCTGCGCGGCTCCACGGGCGACGGCGAGGAAGGCGCGGTAGCGGATCGCGGGGCCATCCTCCGCCGCGAGACGCACCCAGCCCCGGCCACCGGGCTGCCACGGCGGAACGCGGCCGTCCAGCGCGGCACCCACGGCCGCGACGTCGGCGGCCGTCGGGACGACCACCAGCGCACCACGGCCCGCGGCGACGGCGACCGCCACCGCCTGTGCGACGGCGTCGGCCCACTCCCCTGCCCGGCCCGGCAGCGCCTGCCAGACCGCGCGGAGGGTCTCGCCCGCGGCGACCCGGCGCAGGAACGCGAGCCCGCCGACGTACGGCCCCCACGCGGTGGCGGCCGCCACCGCGTCGTCCACCCGGACCGGGACGGCCGGGCTCTCGGGCACCGGCCATGCCTCGGCCTCGACCCGCGCGTGGCGTGGCGGCACCGCCAGCCGCAGCACGTCCGCGGTCGTGCCGACCCACCGCCGCGCCACGGCACGGCAGAGGTCCAGCACGGCGGGCGTGAGCACCACCTCGTCCGAGACGACGCGCCGCAGCGGGACCAGCGTGTGCTCGCTGCCCGGCAACCGGGCGACGCAGTACCCGTCCACGTCCTGGCCCGCCAGCCGCACCCGCACGCGCGCACCCGGCCGTACGGAGTCCGCCATCGAGGCCGGCACCGCGTAGTCGAAGAGCCCGAGGTGGGGCACCGGGCGGTCCACCAAGACCTGCGCGACGGGCAGGTCCTCCGCGGGCGCCTCGGGGGCCCGGCGCGCGCGCCGACGGGGCGCGAGACCGGCCAGCGCCGGCTGCTCGATCAGCTCATCGTCACTCACACCCGGCATCCCAGCACCCGCCGACGACGCTCCCGCGCCGTCGTCCACAGCTCCGTCAGGACAAGCCGAGCGCGGAGTGCAGGTCGAGGACCCGGTCGGTCCGCTCCCAGGTGAAGTCCGCGATCTCGCGGCCGAAGTGGCCGTACGCGGCCGTGCGGGAGTAGATCGGGCGGAGCAGGTCCAGGTCCCGCACGATCGCGGCGGGCCGCAGGTCGAAGACCTCCCGGATCGCAGCCGCCAGCCGGTTGACCGGCACCTTCTCCGTGCCGAAGGTCTCGACGTACAAGCCCACCGGGTGGGCGGCACCGATCGCGTAGGCGACCTGCACCTCGCAACGGCCGGCGAGGCCCGCGGCGACGACGTTCTTCGCCACCCAGCGCATCGCGTACGCGGCGGAGCGGTCCACCTTCGAAGGGTCCTTGCCCGAGAACGCGCCGCCACCGTGGCGCGCCATGCCGCCGTAGGTGTCGACGATGATCTTGCGGCCCGTCACGCCCGCGTCACCGCGCGGCCCGCCGACCACGAACACTCCCGTGGGGTTGACCATCAGCCGGTAGCCCGTCGTGTCGATCGCCAGCTCCTCGAGCACCGGCTCGACGACGTGCTCTGCGATCTCCGGCGCGAGGACCGACTCGAGCGAGACGTCCGGGTCGTGCTGGGAGGAGACCACGACCGTGTCGAGCCGGACCGGGCGGTCCCCGTCGTAGGCGATCGTCACCTGCGTCTTGCCATCGGGCCGCAGGTAGGGCAGCGTCCCCTCCTTGCGGACGAGCGCCAGCCGCTCGGCCATCCGGTGCGCGATCCAGATGGGCAGCGGCATGAGCGACGGCGTGTCCTCGCACGCGTAGCCGAACATCAGGCCCTGGTCGCCGGCGCCCTGGAGGTCCAGCGGGTCGTCGTCGCCCGCGTCGTGGCGCACCTCCCACGCCTTGTCCACGCCCGCCGCGATGTCCGGGGACTGCTGGCCGATCGACACGGACACGCCGCACGAGTGCGCGTCGAAGCCGATCTCGGAGGACGTGTAGCCGATGCGGCTCAGCACGCCGCGCACCACCTGCGGGATCTCGACGTACGCCTCGGTCGTCACCTCGCCCGCGACGTGCACGAGGCCCGTCGTCACGAGCGTCTCGACCGCGACACGCGCGGCCGGGTCCTGGCCGATGATCGCGTCGAGGATGCCGTCGGAGATCTGGTCACAGACCTTGTCCGGGTGTCCCTCGGTCACGGACTCAGACGTGAATAGACGCAGCGAGGTGTCGGTCATGCCGGGAAGCCTAACGGCTCCGCCGCCGCCCGCCCCGTTCGCTCAGCACGTGGCGTTGCCCGTGGCCAGCAAGCGCACGACGACGTCCCAGAGCGCGTCCGCGACCGCGTCCTTGGAACCGGCGGCCCGCCCGACGACGTCGCCCACGGCATCGAGGAACGTCACCTCGTTCTCGTCCGTCCCGAAGCCACGTCCAGCGCCGACGGCGTTCACGGCGAGCAGGTGCGCACCCTTGCGGAGCGCCTTCGCGCGACCGTGCGTCAGCACGTCGCCCGCGGCATCACCGGTCTCGGCCGCGAAGCCGACGACGACCTGGCCCGTCCGTGGCGGGTCCGTGACGAGCTCCGCCAGCACGTCGACCGTGGGGACGAGCTCGACGGGGGCGGGCTGCTGCTCGCCCTTCTTGATCTTGTGCGCGCTGGGCGCGGCGGGCCGGAAGTCCGCGACGGCGGCGGCCATGACCACCGCGTCCGCCTCGACGGCCGCCGTGCGCACCGCGGTCCGCAGCTCGTCTGCGGTCTCTACCGGCACGAGCGTCACACCGACGGGGGCAGGCACCGCGAGGTTCGCGCCCACCAGGACCACTTCGGCGCCACGCCGTCGGGCTGCCGCGGCGAGGGCGACGCCCTGCTTGCCGGAGGAGCGGTTGCCCAGGAAGCGCACGGGGTCGAGCGGCTCACGGGTGCCGCCCGCCGAGACCACCACGCGGCGGCCGGCCAGGTCCTGCGGCGCGACCAGCGCCAGCGCGGTCGTCGCGATCGCGGCCGGCTCCGGCATCCGGCCGGGCCCCGTGTCCGGGCCGGTCAGGCGGCCGGAGTCTGGGTCGAGGACGTGCACCCCGCGCTCCCGCAGCGTGGCGACGTTGGCCTGCGTGGCCGGGTGCCGCCACATCTCGGTGTGCATGGCCGGCACGAGGAGCACCGGGCACCGCGCGACGAGCAGCGACGCCGTCAGCAGGTCGTCGGCACGCCCGGCCGCCGCACGGGCCAGCAGGTCTGCGGTGGCCGGCGCCACGACCAGCAGCTCGGCCGTCTGCCCGAGCTGCACGTGCTCCACCGACGCGACGTCGTCGAACACGCTCGTCGTGACGGGGTGGCCGGAGAGCGCCTCCCAGGTGGCACGGCCGACGAACTCCAGCGACGACCGGGTGGGCACGACGCGCACGTCGTGCCCGGCCTCGGTCAGCAGCCGAAGGACGACCGGGACCTTGTATGCGGCGATTCCGCCGCACACGCCCAGGACGATCCGCACGACGCAGGCTCAGTCCTCGAGAGGACGGACGGTCAGCAGGCCGGCGTTGATCTCGCGCAGGGCGATGGAGAGCGGCTTCTCCTGGTGACGCGCCTCGACAAGGGGGCCGACGTACTCGAGCAGGCCCTCGTTGAGCTGGGAGTAGTAGGCGTTGATCTGGCGCGCCCGCTTGGCGGCGTAGATGACCAACGCGTACTTGGACTCGGCTGCCGTGAGCAGCTCGTCGATGGGCGGGACGGTGATGCCCTCGGGCGCGGCGACGGTTCCGGACATGTGCCAGGTGCTCCAGGTGCTCGGCGGGCCGCCCGTGCAGGGAGGCGAACCGCACCAGTCTACCGTGCGTGCAGCCCCATGAGGCCGATGAGCTCGTCCGTGGCGCGCTCCACGTGGTCGTTCACGATCTCGTGGTCGAACTCCGGTGCCGCCGCCATCTCCACGCGGGCGGTGGCGAGCCGGCGCTCACGCTCCGCCTCGTCCTCCGTGCCGCGGCCGACGAGGCGCCGCACGAGCTCCTCCCAGCTGGGCGGCGCGAGGAACACGAAGCGCGCCTCGGGCATCGCAGCCCGCACCTGTCGCGCGCCCGCGAGGTCGATCTCGAGGAGCGTCGGGACCCCTTCGGCGAGCCGCGCGAGCACGGGTCCCCGAGGAGTCCCGTAGCGGTTCCGGCCATGGACGACCGCCCACTCCAAGAACTCGCCCTCGGCGACCATGCGGTCGAACGTCTCGGCGTCGACGAAGTGGTAATGCACGCCGTCGACCTCGCCGGGACGCGGCGCACGCGTCGTGGCGGAGACCGACAGCCAGACCTCTGGATAGCGCGCGCGCACGTCGGCCGAGACCGTGCCCTTGCCCACTGCCGTGGGCCCGGCCAGGACCGTCAGACGCGCACCCGAGCCGCTCGGGGCACCCACCCGCCCGTCAGCCGAAGCGCTCGACGAGCGCCTGCGCCTGGTGGGGGCCGAGGCCCCTCAGCCGCCGCGTCTCGGAGATGCCGATCTCGGCCATGATCGCGCGGGCCTTGATCTTGCCGATGCCCGGCAGGGACTCCAGGAGGGCGGAGACCTTGAGCTTGCCCAGGACGTCGTCCGACTTGGCCTGCTCCAGGACGTCGGCCAGCGAGCCCTGCGAGTACTTGAGACGGTTCTTCACCTCGGCACGGGCCTGCCGTGCAGCGGCGGCCTTCTCGAGTGCAGCGGCGCGCTGTTCGGGAGTCAGCGGTGGAAGGGCCACGCGGGGTCACCTACTTCAGGACGGCAGTGGCGGACGGGTTGAACCTAGCGAGACCGGGCACCGCTCGGCAACGCGCCCGCGGCACTTCCGCCAGGTCAGGGCACACGTGGGACGTCCCACGTGTGCCCGATGTGCGGTCAGGACAACGCGCTCGCGGCGTCGTCGACGGCGCGAGCGGCGGCGTCGCGCAGCCCGCCCAGCGCCGGACCAGCCGCGAGAACGCCGCGCGACGTCGAGGCCAGGACGGCCGACCGCGCCGACCCGAAGACCGCACGCAGCTCCGCGGCACCCGCACCCTGGGCGCCGACGCCCGGCGCGAGCAGCGGCCCGCGGACCGCCGCGAGGTCGATGCCGAGGCGGTCGACGGCGTCTCCGACGGTCGCGCCGACGACGAGGCCGACCGAGCCGAGCACCGCGTCGGGGGCGGCAGCCAGCTCCGCGGAGTTGCGCGCGGCGACGTACCGCGCGATCACCGCCGCCACCGCCTCCGGGCCCGTCTCCCCCGGCCGCATGGCGTGCTGCACGCTCGGGCCCTCCGGGTTGGACGTCAGGGCGAGGACGAAAAGGCCCCGCCCGTGCTCCGCCGCCGTGCGGAACGCGGGCTCCAGCGAGCCGACGCCGAGGAACGGGCTCACCGTGAGGGCGTCGCCCGCCAACGGGGCCCCGGCACGCAGGTACGCGTCCGCGTACCCGGCCATGGTCGAGCCGATGTCGCCGCGCTTCGCGTCGATGATCAGCTGCGTGACGCCGTCGTCCCGGACCGCCGCCACGACCTCCTCGAGCACGGCCACGCCGCGCGAGCCGTGCCGCTCGAAGAACGCCGACTGCGGCTTCAGCGCGGCCACCCGGCCCGCCAGTGCCTCGACGACGGTGAGGGCGAACCGGCGCAGGCCCTCGGCGTCGTCAGGCAGGCCCCAGGAGGCCAGCAGAGCCGGGTGCGGGTCGATCCCCACGCAGACGGGCCCGAGATCGCCCATGGCGCGCGCCAGGCGTGCCCCGAAGGCGCTCATCGGGCCGCTCCCGGCGCGCGCAGCTCGAACGTGTGGTCCTGCAGGCTCCGGACGCCGAACGGGCCGGCGACGATCGACTCGATCGCTTGCACGGCCGCCGCGAGCTGCTGCACGGTCGTGACGATCGGCTTGTCGACCGCGACCGTCGCCGTGCGGATCTCGTACCCGTCGGCGCGGGCGCCCTGGCCGGACGGCGTGTTCACCACGAGGTCGACCTGGCCGTCGTTGATGAGGTCGACGATCGTCGGACCACCCTCGGTACGTCCCAGCGACGCCTTCCGCACGACCGTCGACGGGATGCCGTTGCGTCTCAGCACCGCGGCCGTCCCCTCGGTGGCGAGGATCCGGAAACCGAGCTCGGCGAGGCGCTTGACCGGGAACGTGATCGCACGCTTGTCGCGGTCCGCCACCGAGATGAACGCCGTCCCGCCCGTGGGCAGGCCGCCGAAGGCCGCGGCCTGCGACTTGGCGAACGCCGTCGGGAAGTCCACGTCCATGCCCATGACCTCGCCGGTGGACCGCATCTCCGGGCCCAGGACGGTGTCGACCACCCGGCCCTCCGCCGTCCGGAAGCGCTTGAAGGGCAAGACCGCCTCCTTGACCGCGATCGGGGCGTCCAGACCGAGCGAGCCGCCGTCGCCCGCGGCCGGCAGCACGCCCGACGCCCGGAGGCTCGGCGATCGTCGCGCCCGCCATGACGAGTGCCGCCGCCTTCGCGAGCGGGACGCCCGTCGCCTTGGAGACGAACGGGACCGTCCGCGACGCACGCGGGTTCGCCTCGAGCACGTAGAGGACGTCGGAGACGAGCGCGTACTGCACGTTGAGCAGGCCGCGGACGCCGACGCCGCGCGCGATGGCCTCGGTCGACTCGCGGATCCGGGCCATCTCGGCTGCCGAGACGGTCACGGGCGGCAGCACGCACGCGGAGTCGCCCGAGTGGATCCCGGCCTCCTCGATGTGCTCCATGACGCCGCCGAGGTAGAGGTCCGTGCCGTCGTACAGCGCGTCGACGTCCAGCTCGATCGCGTCGTCGAGGAACCGGTCGATGAGCAGCGGCGGGATCTCGGCGTTCGCGCTGGTGCTGACGGCGCGCGCACCCTCGAGCGCCCGCTCCACGTACCCCGCCAGCTGCTCGTCGGAGTAGACGATCTCCATGCCCCGGCCGCCGAGGACGTACGAGGGCCGGACCAGCACCGGGTAACCGATGCGCCGCGCCACCTCCGTCGCCTCCTCGAGCGACCGTGCCGTCCCGAAGGCCGGAGCAGGCAGCCCCGCCTCGACGAGGACGCGACCGAACTCGCCACGGTCCTCGGCAGCGTCGATCGCGGCGGGCGGCGTGCCCAGGATCGGGACACCGGCCGCCTCGAGGCGGGCCGCGAGCGACAGCGGCGTCTGCCCGCCGAGCTGCACGATGACGCCGGCCACGGGACCGACGGCGAGCTCGGCCTGGTACACCTCGAGAACGTCCTCGAACGTCAGCGGCTCGAAGTACAGCCGGTCGGACGTGTCGTAGTCGGTCGAGACGGTCTCCGGGTTGCAGTTGACCATGACGGTCTCGTACCGCTCCCGCAGGGCCAGCACCGCGTGCACGCACGAGTAGTCGAACTCAATGCCCTGGCCGATCCGGTTGGGCCCGGAGCCGAGCACGATCACGGCCTCGCGTTCGCGCGGCCGCACCTCCGTCTCGTCGTCGTACGCGGAGTAGTGGTACGGCGTGCGCGCGGCGAACTCCGCCGCGCACGTGTCGACCGTCTTGAAGACGGGCCGCACGCCCAGCGCGTGCCGTACCTCGCGCACCGTGGTCTCCGCGATGCCCCGCAGCTGCGCGATCTGCACGTCCGAGAGGCCGTGCCGCTTGGCGCGGTGCAGCAACGCGCGGGAGAGCTCGGGGGCGTCGGCGACCTCGTCGGCGACCTCGTTGACGAGGGCGACCTGGTCGAGGAACCACGGGTCGATCCCGGTGGCCGCGTGCACGTCCTCGATCCCGACGCCGCCCGGCCGGCCCACGCTGCGCAGCGCCTGCTGCACCTGGACCAACCGCTGCTCGGTCGGCACCGCGATCGCTGCCATCAGCTCGGTCAGCCGCTCCCCCGTCGGTGGCTCCCCCGCCCAGTGGAACACCGAACCAGCCTTGTCGATCGAACGCATCGCCTTGCCGAGCGCCTCGGTGAAGCTGCGGCCGAGCGCCATCGCCTCCCCGACGGACTTCATCGTCGTCGTGAGCGTCGGGTCGGCCGCCGGGAACTTCTCGAACGCGAACCGGGGCACCTTCACCACGACGTAGTCGATCGACGGCTCGAACGACGCCGGCGTCGACCCCGTGATGTCGTTCGGGATCTCGTCGAGCGTGTAGCCGACCGCCAGCCGCGCCGCGATCTTGGCGATCGGGAAACCGGTGGCCTTGGAGGCCAGCGCCGACGACCGCGAGACCCGCGGGTTCATCTCGATGACGATGACCCGACCGGTCTGGGGGTGCACGGCGAACTGGATGTTGCAGCCACCGGTGTCCACGCCGACCTCGCGGATCACGGCGATGCCGATGTCCCGAAGCCGCTGGTACTCGCGGTCGGTGAGCGTCAGCGCGGGTGCGACCGTCACCGAGTCGCCGGTGTGGACGCCCATCGGGTCGAGGTTCTCGATCGAGCAGACGACGACGACGTTGTCCACCTTGTCGCGCATCAGCTCGAGCTCGTACTCCTTCCAGCCGAGGATCGACTCCTCCAGGAGCACCTCGGTGGTCGGCGAGTAGTGCAGGCCGGCACCCGCGATGCGCCGCAGCTGCGCCTCGTCGCGCGCAATGCCCGAGCCGAGGCCGCCCATGGTGAACGACGGCCGCACGACGACGGGGTAGCCGAGCTCGTCGGCGCCGGCGAGGACCTCGTCCATCGTGTGCGCGATGACGCTCCGGGCCACCTCCGCACCGCACCGCTCCACGACGCCCTTGAAGAGCTGGCGGTCCTCGGCGAGGTGGATCGAGTGCGTGTTCACCCCGATCATCTGCACGCCGTACCGCTCCAGCGCCCCGTTCGTGTCGAGGGCGATCGCCGCGTTGAGCGCCGTCTGCCCGCCGAGCGTCGGCAGGATCGCGTCGGGCCGCTCCTTGGCGATGATCGCCTCGACCACCTCGGGGGTGATCGGCTCGATGTAGGTCGCGTCCGCGAACTCGGGGTCCGTCATGATCGTGGCGGGGTTGGAGTTCACGAGCACGACCCGGAGGCCCTCCTCGCGGAGCACCCGGCACGCCTGCGTGCCCGAGTAGTCGAACTCGGCGGCCTGCCCGATGACGATCGGCCCGGAGCCGATCACCAGGACGCTGTTGATGTCACTGCGGCGGGGCATCGGTCTCCTTGCTGGACGTCATCAGCTCGAGGAAGCGGTCGAACAGGTACCCGGCGTCGTGCGGGCCGGCGGCCGCCTCAGGGTGGTACTGGACGGAGAAGGCCGGCACATCGAGGCACTCCAGGCCCTCCACGACGCCGTCGTTCAGGGCGATGTGCGAGACCCGGACCCGGCCGTAGCGGCCGTTCTCGTACGGCGCGACGGAGTCGGCGTCGGCGGGGGTGTCGACGGCGAAGCCATGGTTGTGCGCGGTGATCTCCACCTTGCCCGTTCGCCGGTCGATGACCGGCTGGTTCACCCCGCGGTGACCGTAGGTCAGCTTGAAGGTCGGGAACCCGAGGGCGCGGCCGAGCAGCTGGTTGCCGTAGCAGATGCCGAAGAACGGGATGCCGCGGTCGAGGACCGCCCGGAGCAGCTCGACCTCGTGCACCGCAGCGGCCGGGTCACCCGGGCCGTTGGAGAAGAACACTCCGTCCGGGTGCAGCGCGAGGATGTCCTCCACCGACGAGCGTCGAGGGCACGACGTGCGTGCGCACACCCCGCTCGGCAAGGCGGTGCGGTGTCATGGACTTGATCCCCAGGTCGACCGCCACGACGGTGGCGACCGGCGCGGCCCCGCTGGCCGGCCCGCGCAGCGGCTCGACCGTGTACGGCTCGGTGACGCTCACCTCCCGGGCCAGGTCCGCACCGCTCATCTGCGGTGCCGCGGCGACGACGTCGAGCATGTCCTGCGGCAGCAGGTCCCGCCCTGCCTCGTCCCGCAGCGCGTCGCCTGAGAACACCCCGGCGCGCATGACGCCGCGTTCCCGGAGGTGGCGCGTGAGGGCCCGTGTGTCGATGTCGCTGATGCCGACGATCCCCTCGGCGACCAGCGCGTCGTCGAGGCTTCGCGTCGCGCGCCAGCTCGACGGCCGGATCGCGGGGTCGCGGACCACGAAGCCCGCGACCCAGATGCGGCTCGACTCGGGGTCCTCGTCGTTCATCCCGGTGTTGCCCACGTGCGGCGTGGTCATCACGACGATCTGCCGGTGGTACGAGGGGTCGGTGAGGGTCTCCTGGTAGCCGGTCATGCCGGTGTTGAAGACGATCTCGCCGACGGTCCGGCCGAGGGCGCCGAAGGCCCGGCCGGTGAAGACCCGCCCGTCCTCCAGCACGAGCACGGCACGCTGGTCGCTCATCACTTCCTCCTTCGGGCCAGCAGGTTCACGGCGTCGATCAGCGCGGACCGGTCACGCTCGTGCCGGGGCAGGAGCCCGGTCGCGAGGACGCGGTCGCCGGCCCGCCAGCGCACGAGCGCAAGCCGTCCGTGCCCGACCGCGGTGCCCGCGATGCCGTCGGCCGCTGCCGCGTCCAGCACCTGGTCGCCCGGCACGTACAGGTCGGGGCCACCGTCACGGCGCACGAGCACCCCGGCGTCGGTCACGACGACGTCCGCCGGGGCACGCACTCCGAGGCGCGCGGCCGGGATGCGCTGCCAACGGTCGTCGTCAGGGGTGGTCGCCACGTATGTCGCCTCGACGGGACCGAGCACCTCGACCACCGTGCCCGGGACCGCGGGGAGCTCTGCCACGAGGCCGGCCCACCGGCCCGCCCGTCGCCGCCAGCCCATCCCCATCGCGGCGAGGGCAGCAACCGCGACCGTCGCGAGGACGAGGACGTCCAGCGCGGTGCGCGTCACGCGCGGCCCCCGGCCGGGGTCGCGAGCTCCCCCTCCAGGACGGTGGCGTGGCCGCGCAGGAACGTGGCGATCACCCGACCGGTCAGCTCACGCCCGCCGTAGGGCGTGTTCCTCGACAGGCTCGCAAGAGCGGCCGGGTCGACGGTCCAGCGGGCGGCCGGGTCGATCAGGACGACGTTCGCCGGTTCGCCGACGGCGAGCGGGCGGCCGTGCGCGTCCGGCCCGGAGTTGATCCGGCCGATGCGGGCCGGCGTCACCGACATCACACGTGCGATGTCGGTCCAGGTCATCCTGCCGGTCGCCACCATGAGCGTGCTGACGATGCCGAGCGCCGTCTCCAGGCCGAGCATCCCGAAGGCACCGGCGGCCCACTCGCAGTCCTTGTCCTCGCGGCTGTGCGGGGCGTGGTCGGTGGCGACGACGTCGATGGTCCCGTCCGCCAGGCCCTCCCGCACCGCGTCGACGTCCTCCTGCGGGCGCAGCGGCGGGTTCACCTTGTAGATGGGGTCGTAGCTGCGCGCGAGCTCGTCGGTCAGCATGAGGTGATGCGGCGTCGCCTCTGCCGTCACGTCGATTCCCCGGGCCTTCGCCCATCGGATGAGGTCGACCGAGCCTGCGGTGGACACGTGCTGGACGTGCAGGCGCGAACCGACGTGCTGGGCGAGCAGCACGTCACGGGCGATGATCGCCTCCTCGGCGACCGCGGGCCACCCGGCGAGTCCGATCTCCGCCGAGACGACGCCCTCGTGCATCTGCGCGTTGCGCGTGAGGCGCGGCTCCTGCGCGTGCTGGACGATCGCGCCGTCGAAGGCCTTCACGTACTCCAGCGCCCGCCTCATCAGCACCGGGTCGTGAACGCACTTGCCGTCGTCGGAGAACAGCCGCACCCGCGCGGCGGAGTGTGCCATCGCGCCGAGCTGCTGCCAGCTGCTCGCCGGCGAGGCCGGCGCTCACGGCGCCCACCGGCCGGACGTCGGCCCAGCCCGCGTCGCGCCCGAGGCGCCACACCTGCTCGACGACTCCGGCCGTGTCTGCGACCGGTGACGTGTTCGCCATCGCGTGCACCGCCGTGAAGCCGCCGAGGGCCGCGGCCCGCGTCCCCGACTCGACGGTCTCGGCGTCCTCCCGACCCGGCTCGCGCAGATGCGTGTGCACATCGACGAGCCCGGGCAGCGCCACGAGACCGTCGCAGTCGACGACGGTGGCGTCAGTCCCGCGCGCCTCCGCACCCATCGCCACGATCTGCCCGTCCGCGAGGAGCAGGTCCGTGCGCTCGCCGCCCAGCGGTGCGACCCCGCGCAGCAGGTAGCTCATGACAACGCCTCCCTCTCGCCGGCCAGCAGCCGGTACAGGACGGCCATGCGGACCGCCACGCCGTTGGCCACCTGCTCGACGATCACCGCGCGCGGCGAGTCCGCGGCGTCGGCGGAGATCTCGAGGCCCCGGTTCATCGGACCCGGGTGCATGACGATCGCGTGCTCGGGCAGCATCGCCAGCCGTCGTGCGTCGAGACCGTAGGCCCGCGTGTACTCCAGCGGGCTCGGGAAGAACCCGGTGCCCGTGCCGGGCCCGCCGCCGTCGCCGCCCATCCGCTCCCGCTGCACGCGCAGCATCATGATCGCGTCGGGGCTGTCCGTCGCGAGCACCTCGTCCAGGTGGTACGAGGTGACGCACGTCCACGTCTCGACCCCGACCGGCACGAGCGTCGGTGGCGCGACGAGCGTCACGCGCGCCCCGAGGGTGTGCAGCAGCTGGACGTTCGAACGAGCGACGCGCGAGTGCAGCACGTCACCCACGATGGCGACATGCCGGCCGGCGAGGTCGTTGCCCACGCCGTCGGGGTTGTCCGCGTCCCCGGTCAGGTGACGCCGCAGCGTGAAGGCGTCGAGCAGCGCCTGCGTCGGATGCTGGTGGGTCCCGTCGCCCGCGTTCACGACGGCGGAGGCGAGCCACCCGGCGTGGGCGAGGCGGTGCGGCGCACCGGACGCCTGGTGGCGGACGACGACGGCGTCCGCGCCCATCGCCTGCAGCGTGAGGGCCGTGTCCTTCAGGGACTCGCCCTTGGAGACGCTCGAGCCCTTGGCCGAGAAGTTGATGACGTCCGCCGAGAGCCGCTTGGCCGCGGTCTCGAAGGAGATGCGGGTGCGCGTGGAGTCCTCGAAGAAGAGGTTCACCACGGTGCGTCCGCGGAGCGTGGGCAGCTTCTTGATCTCGCGGCCCTGGGTGGCCGCCATCCGCGACGCGATGTCCAAGATCTCGATGGCGCGACCCCGGTCGAGATCTGCCGCGCTGAGCAGGTGCCTCATCGCCGGCCCCCTTCGATGCGCACGGCGTCCGTACCGTCGGTCTCGGCCAGCAGCACCCGCACCTGCTCGCCGAGCGCCGTCGGGAGGTTCTTGCCGACGAAGTCGGCGCGGATCGGCAGCTCGCGGTGTCCCCGGTCGACCAGGACGGCGAGCTGCACCGCCCGTGGCCGGCCCAGGTCGCCGAGCGCGTCGAGCGCGGCGCGGATGGTCCGCCCGGAGAACAGCACATCGTCCACCAGGACGACGACGCGGTCGTCCAGGTCGGCGACGCCGTCCGGCAGCTGCGTCTCCTGGAGCGTCCGCGTGGGGTGCCGGTGCAGGTCGTCGCGGTACATCGTCACGTCGAGCGAGCCGACGAGGCCTGCGGCCTCGACGCCGGGCTCGACCGCGGCGATCCGGGCGGCCAGGCGCTCGGCGAGGGGCAGCCCTCGCGTCGGGATGCCGAGGAGGACGAGATCCGAGGCGCCCTTGTTGCGCTCGAGGATCTCGTGGGCGATTCGGGTCAACGCACGACCGACGTCGGCTGCTGTGAGCACGTCGGTGCCGGCGGACCCAGGGTCCATGGCAGAAACCATCACTGGACCTCCTTCCCCGCCTCTCCGGACGGGTGTTAAAGGATGTCTGACGCCCGGAACACTACTGCACCCCCGCGGCTCGGGACGGGCGTGGCCACGTGGTGGGACCGCGGCGAGCCGGCGGGTGCCCCGGTCGCGGCACCGCCCGCTCCCCCGCACCATGGGCGAATGATCAGCCCCGACGCCGTGGACCTCGCGGCCACCCTCGCCCGCAGGTGGGCGGCCGCACCGCAGGCCGTCGACGCCGCGGCGGCCCGCCTGGCCGCGCTCGTCGCCGACCCGGCAGGCCTGGACCTGGCCGTCCGCTTCGTCGACCGCGTCATCCGTCCCGAGGACCCGGTCGTCGCCGCCCGTGAGCTGTCCCGGCTGCGCGGGACGGCGTCGTCGGCCACGTTCCTCGCTCCCGCGGACCGTGCCCTCCTGGCAGCGGGCGCGCTCATCGCGCCGCTGGCCCCCGGCGTCGTGGTCCCGGCCGCCCGGGCCCGGCTGCGCATGCTCGTGGGGCACCTGCTCGTCGACGCCGGTCCGGGGCTCGGGCGCCACCTGGCCGCCCTGCGCGCGGCGGGCTTCGGCGTCACCGTGAACCT
Source organism: uncultured Actinomycetota bacterium (assembly GCA_963807045.1). Classification (GTDB taxonomy): domain Bacteria; phylum Actinomycetota; class Actinomycetes; order Actinomycetales; family Cellulomonadaceae; genus Actinotalea. Next base: position 388,962 of record CAWDZL010000003.1, read on the forward strand.
CCTCGGCGAGGCGGTGCTGGGCGAGGCCGAGGCGCACACGCGCCTCGGTCGGCTGCAGGCGATCGCGGCCCGGCCCGACGTCGAGCACGTCGCCGCGAAGGTGTCGGCGCTCGCCAGCCAGCTCTCGCCCTGGGACCCGGCCGGCAGCGCGGACCGGATCCGCGAGCGGCTGCGCGTCCTAGCGATGTCCGCGGCCCGCCACGGCACGAGTGTCACGGTCGACATGGAGGAGTACCGCGACCTCGCCACGACGGTCGACGCGTTCACGTCGTTGCTGGCCGACCCGGCCCTGCGGACCGCCGACCTCGGCCTGGCCGTCCAGGCCTACCTGCCCGATGCCGCCGGGGTGGTCGAGGAGGTCACCGTGGCGGCCCGCCGCCGCGCACGCGCGGGTGGGGCGCCGGTCCGGATCCGCCTCGTCAAGGGCGCCAACCTGGGCATGGAACGCGTCGAGTCGCAGCTGCACGGCTGGGCGCCCGCTCCGTTCGCCTCGAAGCCCGAGGTCGACGCCGCCTACGTCCGGCTCCTGGACCGGATGCTGGACCCCTCCCTCGACGGCGTGCTCCGGCTCGGCGTCGCCGGCCAGAACCTCTTCCACGTGGCGCTCGCGCACGTCCTGGCGGCCGACCGCGGCGTGCACCTGGACGTCGAGATGCTCCTCGGCATGGCACCCGCGCAGGCCGACGCGGTGCGCCGGGAAGGCCGCCGCGTGCTCCTCTACACGCCCGTCGTGGCCCGGGACGACGTCGACGTGGCGATCGCGTACCTCGTGCGCAGGCTGGAGGAGACCGCCTCGCCCGAGAGCTTCGTGCGGGCCCTGCTCGGGGGCGACCCGGCGGCGCTCGATGCCCAGGAGGACGCCTTCCGCGCCTCGGTGCGGGATGCGGTGACCGTCGCCTTGGCGTCCCGGCGTCAGGTGCGCGTCCCGACCCCCGCCGGGCCTGGCTTCGCGAACGCACCGGACACGGACCCGGCGGCCCCCGGCGGACCCGCCTGGCTCGACCTCGTACGCGCCCTCGACGTCGCGGCGCCCGCGGCCACGCCCCTGCGGACGGTGGCGGACGTCGACGCCGCCGTCGCGCGCGCCGTGGCCGCCGCGGCAGGCTGGGCCGCCGCTCCCCCGTCCACCGCAGCGCCGCGCTGCGCCGCGCGGCCGAGCATCTCGAGGCCCGCCGGACCGAGCTCGTCGCCGTGATGGCCCAGGAGGCCGGCAAGACCCTCGCCGAGGCCGACCCGGAGGTGAGCGAGGCCGTCGACTTCGCCCGGTACTACGCCGAGCGCGCCCACGACCTGGCCGACGGCACCGTCCCGGGGGCCGTCTTCCGCCCGCACGGCGTCACGGTCGTCACGCCACCCTGGAACTTCCCGGTCGCGATCCCGGCCGGGGCGGTACTGGCCGCGCTCGCGGCCGGATCCCCCGTGCTCGTCAAGCCGGCGCCGCAGACGCCGCGCTGCGCAGCCGTGGCGTTCGACGCCGTCCAGGCCGCGCTCGTCGAGGCGGGCGCCCCGCTGCATGTGCTCCAGGTAGTCGACGCACCCGAGGACGAGGTCGGCCGCAGGTTGGTCACCCATCCGCAGGTCGCCCGGGTCCTCCTGACCGGCTCGATCGAGACGGCCCGGCTCTTCGCCGGCTGGCGGCCGGATCTGGAGGTGCTCGCCGAGACCTCAGGCAAGAACGCCGTCGTCGTGACCCCTGCGGCGGACCTGGACCTCGCGGTCGCCGACGTCGTGCGCTCCGCCTTCGGCCACGCCGGGCAGAAGTGCTCGGCCGCCTCCCTGCTCATCCTCGTCGGGTCGGCAGGACGCTCGGCACGGCTGCGCCGCCAGCTGGCCGACGCCGTCGCCTCGCGACGCGTCGGCCCGACGTCCGACCCCGCTACGGCGATGGGGCCGCTCGTCGAGCCCGCGCAGGGCACGCTGCTCCGCGCCCTGACGACCCTCGACGAGGGCGAGGCGTGGCTCGTGCGGCCGCGCCGTCTGGACGACGCGGGGCGCCTGTGGACCCCCGGGGTCAAGCACGGTGTCGAGCCCGGCTCGTTCTTCCACCTCACCGAGTGCTTCGGACCCGTCCTCGGGGTGATGCGCGCGCGCACGCTGGCGGAAGCGGTCGAGCTGCAGAACGCCGTGCCCTTCGGCCTGACCGGGGGCCTGCACTCGCTCGACGAGGCGGAGATCGCCTGGTGGCTCGATCATGTGACGGTCGGCAACGCCTACGTGAACCGGCACATCACCGGGGCGATCGTCCGCCGGCAACCCTTCGGCGGGTGGAAGGCCTCGGTGGTCGGTCCAGGGGCCAAGGCGGGTGGCCCCGACTACGTCGCCCAGCTCGGCCGCTGGGCGGAGTCCGCCGACGTGCCGACCGAACCGGCCGCCTGGCTCGCGTGGGCCGCCCGGGACGACCAACGGGTCTGGTCGACCGAGCTCGGCGTCGAGCACGACCCGTCCGGTCTTGACGTGGAGTCCGACGTCATGCGCTACCGGCCGGTCCCCCATCTCACGGTGCGCGTGGGCCCGGACGCCGCCGAGCACCACCTCGGCCGCGTCCTGCACGCCGCCGCGACGGTCGGCGTCCCGGTGTCCCTCTCGCGGTACGACGACGAGCCCGACGAGGCGTTCGTGGCCCGGGTGGCCGAGGGCGCCGTGACGGGACGCGTGCGCGTCGTCGGGCGCTGCGCGGGCCTGCGGGTCGCGGCCGCCGCCCAGGTCGGGGCCGTGACCGTCCTGGACCGCCCGGTGCTGGCGTCGGGCCGCCGGGAACTCCTCACCGTGCTGCGCGAGCAGGCGGTGAGCACGACACGCCACCGATTCGGGCATGTCGGACAGATCGACCGCTAGATTCCGGGTGCACCTCACGACCGATGTGAGGATCTGCTCTGGGAGGCCGAGAGCAACGTGATCGACGTCGGCGCTTCAGTTCTGCACAGGTTTGCCGATAGCCCCTACGTGGGTGGATCCATGCTCTCGTGGCCCACGGTCACCCAGTGCATCGTCGCTGGCGTCGTCGTGGGTCTCGTCGCGGTCGAGGTAGGTGCGTGGCGCGGTGACCTGCGCCGCGGCGGCGCGCGCTGGGGCGTGGCCTGGACCATCTCGTTGGCGGTGGTGTGCCTGCTCAACGGCCTCACCGGCGTGGTCCCGGACGGCGACGTCGCCGCCGTGCTCTTCGGCCGGTACGTCGCCTTCGCGGCGGCGGTCGTGCTCTGCCCGGCGGCCGTCCGGGCCTTCACCGGCGGCCCCGCAGTCCGCCTCATCTCCGCGACCCTCGCCGGCTGGTACGTCGGCGCGGGCGTTCTGTGGTGGACGACGTCCCTGCTCCTGGTCGACGTCGCGCACGGCACACCCACCTACGGCCCGCTCCTTCCCGCGGCCGAGCTCGTCCCGCTCGTCCTTGTGGCCGGCTACGTGCTCCGCTCGGTGCGCGGGATGCGCGTCACCACGGTCGGCGCGCTCGTCACGGGCACCACCGTGGCGTCCGTCGTCGGCCTCACCATCGCATCCGTGCTGCCGACGACGACGCTCACCGAGCTGGTCCGTGGTCTCTGGGTGGTGCCGCTGGTCGTCGGCCTCGAGGTCCTTGCCGCGCACCGGGTCCAGTGCGTGCGCCGGGCCGCCGAACGCCGCGCCCGCATGCGCGACGCCCTCGCCCACGTGTCCAACACCGCCTGGCTCGTCCGCAACCCCGAGGAGCTGCTCGACGCGGCGCGCGAGGAGTGCCGAGCTCTGGTCGGCGACTCCTCGATCCAGGGCACGCTGCGGCCCCTGTCGAAGGACCGCTTCGTCACGGAGTTCTACTCCGCCGACGGGCGCAGCATGCTGCCCGACGAGCAGTCGTTCCTGCGCGACCTCGCGCGAACCGTCTCCAGCGCGGCCGAGCGCCACACCCTCACCGCCAAGCTCCGCGTCGCCGCGTACACGGACGCGCTGACCGGTCTGCACAACCGGCCCGCGCTCGACCGTCACCTGGGCGCCGTCCTGGGCAAGGCCGAGGTGGAGCACACCCGCGTGGCCGTGCTCTTCTGCGACCTCGAGAACTTCAAGCACGCCAACGACATGCGCGGCCGCGAGTGGGGCGACCGGCTCCTCGTGCGCGTCGCCGCCCAGCTCACCGAGGCGGTCGGCCCCGGAGCGTTCGTCGCGCGGCACGGCGGTGACCACTTCGTCGTCGTGCTCGAGCGTGCCGCTGGCGATGCCGACCTCCTGGGCCTCGGGATGCGGGTGCACAAGCGCTTCGAGTACCTCACGCACCGCGTGCCCGCGACCCCGCTGACCGTCGGCGTCGCCGCGTGGCGACCCGGCCAGGTCAAGGACGTCGACGCCCTCGTGCGCGGCGCCGACCTCGCGATGCAGCAGGCGAAGCGCACCGGCCGCGGCGCCGCCTTCTACGACGACCGCCTGCGGGAGGAGTTCCTCTCGCGGACCACGATGCGACGCGAGCTCGAGGACGGCATCGCCGCGGGTGACATCGTCGTGCACTTCCAGCCCCTGACGGACTCACGCACGCTCGAGGTCGTCGGCATGGAGGCCCTTGCCCGCTGGCGGCGGCACGGCGTCCTCGTCCCGCCGTCGGAGTGGCTCCCGCTCGCGGAGGAGACGGGTCTCATCGTCGAGATCGGCCGACAGGTGTTCTCGGCCGCCCGTGCGGCATCGGAGAAGTACGACCTCCCCGTCGCGGTGAACGTCGCGGCCCGCCAGCTCGACGAGGCCGACTTCGTGCGGCACGTGGAGCAGTCGTGGGGCCCGGGTGCATGGCGCCGGCTCACCATCGAGGTGACGGAGAGCGCGCTGCTGCGGGACACCGCTCACGCGCGTGCCTCGCTCACGACCCTCGCCGCCCGCGGCGTCCGCATCGCGCTCGACGACTTCGGGACGGGCTACAACTCGTTGGCGCGGCTCGGCGACCTGCCGGTGCACGTGCTGAAGATCGACCGGACGTTCATCAGCGACTCGCAGCGGCCGGCCGGCAGTGCGGTGCTCCGTGCCGTGCTCGCGGTGGCGCGGGCGCACGGCCTCGACGTGGTGGCCGAGGGCGTGGAGCACGCGGACGAGCTGACCACCCTCGTCGAGCTCGGCGTCGACACGGTGCAGGGCTTCATGCTCGGCCGACCGGGGCCGACGCTGCCGATCCGGGGCCGGCGGCCCGGGACCGGTCAGCAGCCGGTGGTGCCGGACAGCCGGCTCCCCCACCGGGTCACATCAGCAGCGTCGGCTTGAGTTCGACGAGGCGTCCGAGCAGACCGTTCACGAACCCCGGCGAGTCGTCGGTGGACAGCGCGCGCGCCAGCTCGACGGCCTCGTCCACGGCCACCGCATCCGGCACGTCGTCGCTGAACAGCACCTCCCACGCGCCGATCCGCAGGATCGCACGGTCGACGGCGGGCATGCGGGCCAGGGTCCAGCCCTGCGCGTAGCTGGCGATCAGCTCGTCGATGCGCTCGGTGCGCGCGACAACTCCCTCGACCAGATCGACGGAGTACTGCGGCAGCGCGGCCTGCGTACCCGGTTGCCGCACGCGGTCCGCGAGCACCTCGAGCACGGGCCGACCTCGCTGGTCGGCCTCGAAGAGGACGTCGAGCGCCCGCTTGCGGGCCTTGCTGCGTGCCGCCACGTCAGTCGTTCACACGGCCGAGGTACGAGCCGTCGCGGGTGTCGACCCGCACCTTCGTGCCCGTCTCGAGGAACAGCGGGACCTGGATCTCGGCGCCGGTCTCGAGGGTCGCGGGCTTGGTGCCGCCGGTCGAGCGGTCGCCCTGCAGGCCGGGCTCGGTGTACGTGATCTCGAGCACGACGGCGGCGGGCAGCTCGACGTACAGCGGCACGCCCGTCGTGCGTGGCGACGATGGCCGCCTGGTTCTCCAGCAGGTACTTCGCGGAGTCGCCGACGACGGCCTCGCCGACGTGCAGCTGGTCGTACGTGGCCGTGTCCATGAAGACGAAGTCCGTGCCGTCCTTGTACAGGTACTGCATCTCGCGCTTGTCGACGTTGGCGGTCTCGACCTTCACGCCTGCGTTGAACGTCCGGTCGACGACCTTGCCCGAGAGGACGTTCTTGAGCTTGGTGCGCACGAAGGCGCCGCCCTTGCCGGGCTTGACGTGCTGGAACTCCACGACGGTCCACAACTGGCCGTCGATGTTGAGCACGAGGCCGTTCTTCAGGTCGTTGGTCGTGGCCACGGTGGTCTTCCTGCTCGCTGGTGTGCCCGGGCGGTCTCGCGCGTCGCGCGGGCACCGGGAGCGGCTCGCGGGTGCGGAGCCCGGACGAGTCTACCGAAGCGGCTCAGGCCATGACGACGGCGCGCGCCGCTGCACCGACGGCAGCGGCCCAGAGCATCGAGGCGAGCGTGCCGATCACGAACCGCTCGGAGGAGCCCGGGTGCTCGCGCAGCTCGGGGTAGCGGCCGAGGCCCTTGACTGCGACGACGAGCGCGAGGCCCGCCGGGTAGCCGAGCAGGAGCGCACCCGTGACGGCCGTCCGCTCGAGCAGCCCGATCCAGGTGCCGCCGCGCAGCGCGGCGCGGGCGCGGGCCCCGGTGGGTCCGTCCGCCGCCTCCTCGTGCGCCGTCCGCGCGACCTGCTCCGACGCCGACCCGTCACCACTACCGTCACCGGCGTCCGCCGACCGCGCCGCCAGGCGCAGCACCGCTGCCGTCAGCGGCCATCCCACGCCTGTGCTCAGCGCCAGCGCCGCTACGGCCACCAGCGTCGTCGCCCACCAGGTCATCGCTCCCCCTCTCGCAGCAGCCGGGCCGCCACGGGCCGCCCCGCCGTCTCGGCCGCCCATAGTCCCGCCCGCAGTCGCTGGCTGACCGCCTGCTGGGTGATCCCCAGCTGTGCCGCGACCCGCTCCTGGGTGCCGAGCTCGGCGATCGCGTCGACGACCGCCCAGCCTGCGGCGCTGCGCCGGGTCACGACCGCACCGAGCAGGGTGAGGACGGCCTCGGCGTCGGCGGCGGCACGCACGTCGGCGCCGGCCACCGCGACGGGCACCGGGCGCGACCGGACCTTGGCGCGGTCGACGGCTGTTCGGGCGTGCACGAAAGCCGGCCCGCTCCCGGCACGGGTCGACGCGGGCAGCGGCTCGTCCACCGCGCCGGCGCCGATGCCGATGCTCCAGCCGCCCGTCCGGAGCAGGCGGAGCGCCAGGTCGACGACCAGCTCGGCGTCCGCCAGCACCGCCTGGACCTCGTCGCCGACGGTGCGCTCGAACGGCAGGACGAGCCCGGGGGTGTCACGCACGGCTGCGAGCAGGGCCGGTACCCGGTCGCCCACGCGCCGGCTCCCCTCCTGGTCGATCGTCAGCACGAACATGGCACAAGCCTAGACGCTTGTGCTATCAAGTACAAGGCTCAACGCTTGTCATTGAGCAGATCTGCGATCGCTTGGAGGGCGAGCCGGTACGACCCGAACCCGAAGCCCGCGACCGTCCCCGTCGCGACAGGGCCGACGACGCTGTGCCGCCGGAACGCCTCACGCGCCAACGGGTTCGACAGGTGCACCTCGACGAGCAGCAGCCGCGCCCCGGTCACCTGCGCCGCCGCGTCGCGCAGCGCGTAGGAGTAGTGCGTGAAGGCCGCCGGGTTGAGCACCACGTGCGCGCCCGCGTCCACCGCCTCGTGCAGCCAGCCCACGAGCTCGGACTCGTCGTCCGTCTGCCGGCACTCGACCGACAGGCCCAGCTCCGCACCCCACGTGGCGGCCGCGGTGGCGAGGTCCGCCAACGACGCCGACCCGTAGACCTCAGGCTCCCGAACACCGAGCCGACCGAGGTTGGGGCCGTTCAGGACCAGCACGCGCGTCATGCCCGAAGGCTAGGGGATGCGGGCCGTCGGTGTCAGAGCGCGACCGGGCCCGCCGCGTCGCGGCTGATCTCGGCGTAGGCCGCGGCGAGCAGCGCGGGATCGGGACCCTCCAGCCGGGTCGGCCGCCCCACGTCCTCGAGGACGACGAAGCGCAGGACGTCGCCGCGGCTCTTCTTGTCGCGCCGCATCGCCGCCAGCAGCTGCTCCCAGCGGTCGCCGCGGTACGTCGTCGGGAGACCCAGGGACGTGAGGACCGCGCGATGACGCACCACCACGTCGTCAGGCAGGCGCCCCGCGAGGCGGGCCAGCTCCGCCGCGAAGACCATGCCCACCGACACAGCGGCGCCGTGCCGCCACCGGTACCGCTCGACCTGCTCGATGGCGTGGCCCAGCGTGTGGCCGTAGTTGAGGATCTCGCGCAGGTGCGACTCGCGCAGGTCCGCCGCGACGACCTCGGCCTTGATGCGGACGGAGCGCTCCACGAGCTCACGTACGAGGTCGCGATCGGTCAGGGTCGGCCCGGTCAGCGCACCCGGATCCGCCTCGATCAGCTCGAGCGTGCGCTCGTCGGCGATGAACCCGTGCTTGACCACCTCGCCAAGGCCCGCCACGCGCTCGTGCGCAGGCAGGGTGTCGAGCGCAGCCAGATCACACAGCACCCCCGCCGGGGGGTAGAACGTGCCCACGAGGTTCTTGCCCTCGTCGGTGTTCACGGCGGTCTTGCCGCCCACCGCGGCGTCCACCATCGCGACGACCGTGGTCGCGACGTGCACCACCCGGATGCCCCGCAGCCAGGTCGAGGCCACGAAACCGGCCAGATCGCACGTCGCTCCCCCACCAAGCCCCACGACGGCGTCGGACCGCGTGAAGTCGGCCTGGCCGAGGACGTGCCAGCAGAAGGCCGCGACCTGCACCGTCTTGGCATCCTCGGCATCGGGCACCTCCGCGAGGAAGACCTCGTAGCCGGCCGCCTCGAGATCCGCCCGGACCTCGTCGGCCGACGCCGCCAGGACGCGCGGGTGCACCAGCAGCACCTTGCGCACGCGGTCACCGAGCATGCGCGGCAGCTCACCGAGCAGATGGTGCCCGACGACGACGTCGTACGGCTGGTCGCCCTCGACGCGGATCACCGTCGGCTCGCTCATGCGCGCTTCCCTCCCGGGTCGTTGTCCGACGGCGCCCCCAGCGCCGCCGCGACGTCCGCCGCCACCTCGGCCGGGGCACGGTCGTCCGTCGTGACGCGGCGGGTGCTCACTCGCTCGTAGACCGGGCGCCGCGCCGTCATGAGAGCCTGCCACTGCTGCCGCGGGTTGCCGAGCAGGAGCGGCCGCGCGGTGGCGAAGCCCACACGCGGGGCCGCCGAGGCGAGCGACACGTCCAGGAAGACCACCTCGCCGCCAGCGCTGGCGTACTCCCCCAACGCCGCCTCCACGGCGTCGTCCAGCACCGCCCCGCCGCCGAGCGCGAGGACGCCCTCGTGCTCGCCGAGCGCGCGCAGGACGGCAGCCCGCTCCAGCTCGCGGAAGTGCGGCTCGCCGTCGTCGACGAAGATCTCCGCGATGGGCTTGCCCGCCACGACCTCGACGTCGGCGTCCGTGTCGCGTGCGGCCACACCGAGCCGCGCCGCGAGCAGCGTGGCCACCGTCGACTTGCCGGCCCCCGGCGGGCCGACGAGAACCACGCGCGGACGGCTCATCGCTGCAGGGGCGGCACGGCGGCCAGGTAGGCCGCCACGTTGCGGGCCACCTCGGCCACGCTGTCGCCCCCGAACTTCTCGAGCAGGGCGTCCGCGAGCACCAGCGCAACCATCGCCTCCGCGACCACAGCGGCCGGCGGCACCGCGCACACGTCCGAGCGCTGGTGGATGGCGCGGGCGGACTCACCCGTCGCCACATCCACGGTGTCGAGCGCCCGCGGCACGGTGGAGATCGGCTTCATGCCCGCCCGCACGCGCAGCACCTCGCCGTTGGAGACGCCGCCCTCGATGCCGCCCGCACGGTTGGTGCGCCGCACGATCTCGCCGGTGACGGCGTCCCGCTCCATCTCGTCGTGGGCCTGCGACCCGCGACGGGCCGCCGTGCGGAACCCGTCGCCCACCTCGACACCCTTGATGGCCTGGATACCCATGAGTGCCGCGGCGAGCCGTGCGTCGAGGCGCCGGTCACCGTGCACGTAGGTGCCGAGGCCCGTCGGCACGCCGTACGCGAGCACCTCGACCACACCGCCCAGGGTGTCCCCGGCCTTCTGGCAGTCGTCGATCTCCGCGACCATCGCCGCGGACGTCGTGGCGTCGAAGCACCTCACCGCGTCCCCGTCGAGGGCCGCGACGTCGTCGGGGCCCGGCAGCGGCGCCCCCTCGGGGACGGCCACGGGCCCGATCGCCACCACGTGCGCGACGAGCCGGATGCCGGCCGCCTGCTTGAGGAACCGCGCCGCGACGACACCGAGAGCGACCCGCGTCGCCGTCTCGCGCGCGGACGCCCGCTCCAGCACCGGCCGGGCGTCCTCGAAGCCGTACTTGCGCATGCCGACGAGGTCGGCGTGGCCCGGCCGGGGTCGTGTCAGCGGGCGGTTCCGCGCCACCTCGCGCACGTCGCCCGTGCCCGCGTCGACCGTGAGGCGCTCGGGGTCCACCGGGTCGGCCGACATGACGTCGGTCCACTTCGGCCACTCGGCGTTGCCGATCTCGATCGCGATCGGGCCGCCCTGGGTGAGCCCGTGGCGCACGCCGCCCAGGAGGCGCACGTCGTCGGTCTCGAACGCCATCCGTGCCCCGCGGCCGTACCCCAGCCGACGGCGGGCCAGTGCGGCCTGGACGTCCGCCGTCGTGAAGCCGACGCCGGCGGGCAAGCCCTCGAGAATGCCGACGAGGGCGGGCCCGTGGGACTCACCGGAGGTCAGCCAGCGCAGCATGCCGTCATCCTCGCACGGGGTCGGACGCACCTCGGCCCGCGTCCGTGACACGGACGCGGGCCGAGGTGGCCGTTCTGGTGCTGTCAGCCGGTGACCGAGGCATACGGGTTGCGCTCCGTCACGGGCAGCTGCGGCGGGGTCGTCTCCGTACCGTCGTCGGCCGGCGGGACAGCGCCGGTCGTGCTGGCCTCGTAGCTGTAGATGAGACCGGACAGGGTCATCTCGACGTCACCCGGCGCAGCAGCAGGGTGACCGTTCACCGCATCGAGCTGGTCCAGCGACACCGTGTCGAAACCCGCCACGAGGAAGAGCCGCGGGTTGACCGTCTGCACCCACTCCACGAACGCAAGTGCGGCCGGGTACGTGGCCTGGATCGTGATGTTGACCGGGACCACCACGAGCGGCGTCAGCACAGGAGGGATGGCGGCGGCGGCCGGCGTGGGAGCCGGGGTCGTCGTCTCACCCGTCGCCGCGGCGGCGCCGTTGGCAGTGTCCGCCGTGTCCTGCGCCGATGTCGTCGCAGTGTCCGACGGCGCAGTCGTCGGGGCAGGGGTACTGCCATCGGTCGCCGTACCGGTGTCCGTGCCGGTCCCGGTGCCCTCACCCTCGGCCTGGGTCACCGCCGGGTTCGTGCCGAGCGCGTCGGCGAAGGACTGGGCCTCCTGCGGCTGAAGCGACAGGATCGTGACGCCAGCCGCAGCGGCTCCGTCGTTCAGCTGCTGGATGAAGGAGGCCAGCTCGGGCGACTCCGGGATCTGCGTACGCAGCAGGTCCAGCTGGGACTTGTAGGACTCGATGTCCTCGAACTGCGCCTTCAGCTGTGCCAGCGTCGTGCGTAGCTGGTCCTGCTCGGACAGCGCCGCGTCGTTCTGGTCGCGGATGTCGGCCGCCTCGTTCATCTTGGGCGTCACGACGAGGAACCACGTCGCGACGAGCACCAGGACGCACAGAACGCCGGTACCGATTACCCATTTGCGGGTCTGCGTCATGGCAGCCTCACCCCTCTCCCACTGCGTCGACGAGGAAGCGCAGCGCGAGCGAGTCCGCCGTCACATCCACATGCCCGGAGACCGTGTAGTGGATGACGCCGTTCTCGTCCGCGATCTCCGCCGACTCCACCCACGCGTTCGCCAGACCCGGAATCGCGTCGATCCCGTTCATCCACGTCACCGTGTCCGGGAGGGTGAGCGACTTGGCCTCGAACGTCATCTGTCCGATCGTCATCGGCTCCGACGAGCCGGTGGCCGTGGTCGGAGCCACGGTTGCCTCCGTGCCGCTGGCGAACGTCATCGCCATCTGGTCGATGCTGAGACCCGCCGGCGCGGTCGCCGCGATCGCGATGATGTAGGGCTTCCACATCGTCTCGGCCGACATGCCGTAGAGCCGAACCTCGTCGAGATCGCGCAGCTGGCCAAGCACCCGGGGCACCTCGGCGTAGTCCGCCTGCTGGGCCGTGAGCTGCTGGTTCGCGTCCTGCGTCTCGGCAAGGTCGTCCTCGGCCGCCTTGAGCTGGTACGTCGTCCAGACCACGAGCAGGCCGGCGACGAGGATCGTCGCGAGGAAGGCGATACCGAGCCACGGCCGGATGCTGCGCAGCTGGCGACCGGCGCGGATGTCCGATGGGAGGAGGTTGACCTGGGGCAGCGCAGGCGCACCAGGCACCACCTGCCCTCCGAACCCGAGGCTCTTGTTGGTGTTCATGCTGCGGCTCCGAAGGCGAGGCCGACCGGAACGGCGAGCACCGTTGCGGAACCCGGCAGACGGTTCTGGACGGAGGACGACACCCTCATGCCGAGCAGTGGGTCGCCGAACGCCGCCGGAACCCGCGCCGCCGTGGCGAGGTACTGCCCGAAGCCGGGCAGGAGCGACCCGCCCCCCGTGAGCAGGACGACGTCGAGCGGGTCGGTCGGGTTGTTCGACCCGTAGAACGCGAGGGTGTTGCGCACCGAGTCGACCAGCCCGCGCGTGACATCGCCGATGGCGGCAGCTCCGGCCTGGCGCTCCGGAGGAACGGAGAAGCCGACGCCGATCTCGCGCTTGACGACCTCGGCCTCTGCGGCCGAGATCTGCATGTGCCCGGCGACGGCGTCGGTGACGTCCTGACCGCCCGACGACAGGACACGCGTGAACCGCGGGATACCACGGACAGAGATGACGACGGTGGTCACCCGGGCGCCCACGTCGACGAGCCCGACCACTTGCTGGGCGAACTCGCCACGAGCGACGGCGCGCAGCAGGGCGAAGGCGTTGAGGTCGACCATCTGGGGCCGCAGGCCCGCGCTCTCGGCCGCCATGACCTTGGTGCGCACGGTGTCCTTGGAGGCGGCAACGAGCAGCCCGCGGACGTTCTCACCTGCAGGGGACGTCACCCTCCCGACCGGGAAGTAGTCGAGCAGCGCGTCCTCGACGGGCATGGGCAGCAGCTCCTGGACCTGGAACGGCAGCGACGCGCGGAGCTGTTCCATGGGCCCGTACGGAAGCTCGAGCTCACGGACGACGACCCGCTGCGAGCCGACGCCCAGGACGACGTCGCGCGTGCCGAAGCCCCCATCGCGCCAGAGCTGCTTGAGCGCAGTCGCAACCGTCTCCGGCTCGGCCACGTCGGCGTCCTGGACGGCGCCCGGCGGGAGGGCGACCTGCCCGAACTTCACGAGCGTGGGGTGGCCCCGGCCGGGGGCCCCGCCGGCGAACTCGATCTCGGCCGCCCGCACCGCGGACGAACCGATATCGAGCCCGACGACTCGGGACTTGGACATGACGACTCCGTCCTAGCGTGGGCTGCGGTCCTACTCCCTATCGGGCGACCGGACCGATGGCTTGAGCCCTCAAGGGCCCGATCTGACCGCATTCCCACCCGATCCACGTCCGGCGGTGCATGCGGCCCTTCATGTGAAGCGGCAGGTCAGACGATCAGACCCAGATAGGCCGACCACAGCGGTTCACCCGCTGCGACACCCACAGCGGCGCCGACCACCATCCACGGGCCGAAGGGCAGGCGGCTGCCGCGCCGCGCCCGACGGCTGAGCATCAGCACGACGGCGTACGCGCCCCCGGCCACGAAGGCCGCGAAGGCGCCGACGGCAAAGGCACCCCACCCGAGCCAGGCCAGCGCGCCGCCGAGGATGCCGGCCAGCTTGACGTCGCCGAAGCCCATGGCGCCGGGCTTGACGAGGTTCGGCGCGAAGTAGAACAGGTAGAGGCCGACGCCGCCCACGGCCGCCCGGACCATCGCCCACCAGTCCCCGGACACCGCGCTGGCGATCGCAAGGAGCACCGCGACGACGCCGTAGGACGGCAGGACGATCGCGTTCGGAAGTCGGTGGGTGTCCACGTCGATGAGCGTGAGCGCCACCCCGATGGCCGCGAGGTACCAGAACGCCGGGAGCGCGGCGAGCGTCGGGCCGTCGAGCAGGCGCAGCCACACGCCGACGAACACGAGAGCGACCGTGAGCTCCACGGCGGGATACCGCGCGGAGATCGGGGCCCGACAGTCGCGGCATCGTCCGCGCAGCACCAGCCACGAGAGGACGGGCACGTTGTCCCGCGCCCGGATGGCCGCCCCGCATCGCGGGCACGCGCTGGGCGGCCGCACGATCGACTCGCCCCGCGGCACGCGCCAGATCACCACGTTGAGGAACGACCCGATGATCGCCCCGAGCACAGCCACGAACGCCAGCGCGACGCCCGCGGCGGCACCGGTCAGTGCAGCTCCTGGTATCCGCCGACGGACGCGCTGATCGTGTTCGGCGGGGCGTTCCACTTCTGGCCCAGGCCGCCGTTGCAGGTCGCCGTCGTGATCTTCGTCCAGCTTCCGTTGTACGGATCGCCGAGCGAGGCGCAGCGGCCCCAGTTGTCGGTGAAGGTGTACGAGGTGCCATAGCTTCCGGTGTTGGCATGCCGTGTCCAGCGCTGGTTCGCCGCCGACGAGCTGCACGCCGGCGTGAGCGTGACGTAGCCACCTTCAGTTCCGGGCGAGACGAGACAGTACTTGGAGGATGCCTGGTTGTACTGCAGCACGTAGAGCTGCTGAGGGCCGGCTGAGCCGACCTTGTCCGTCGGCTCCGTGTAGTACCACTTGTGGTTCCACAGCAGGTTCGGGGAGCCGGGGATCGGATCCTGCTTGCAGGGGTAGACGATCATGAACGATGAGCCGACCTTCTCACCGGTCACGTCGAAGCACCGACCGAACTCCAGGTAGTTCACGATCTGGTGCGTCTCGTAGCTCGCCGCACCGGCGCCCACGCGGGGGTCGGGGTTGAACGAACCCCACTGCGCGTCGCTGGCTGCCTGGTTCCAGATGTACAGGTAGCGCCCGTACGGGTCGCCGGTCGCGCCGGCGGACAGGTAGTAGCCCGAGTAGCCCGCTGAGATCGGGTTCTGCTGGCCGCGCCAGTGGGCGCCGCCCTCCCAGCTGTACAGCTGGCTCCACCGCGTCCCGTCGATCGGGCTCTTGCACACCTGGAGGGTGGCGAGCGCCGCCGTTGACCCGTTCGGCGTCCCCGTGATGCACAGCGGGTCCGGGACCAGCGACGGGATGGTCGAGCTGGCCAGCTTCAGCTGGTACGTCGTGTCGTAGATCCACAGCTGCAGGAAGTCGTTCGTCCCGCAGTTCGCCGCGGGCACGTACCGGACGCGCGACCCCACGGTGGCCGACTCCGCCTGGAGGCAGTACTTGTTCGAGAGGTTGGCGTTGGAGTCCATGTTGTAGATCAGGCCACCGGGGATGTTGTTGTTGGTGACCTGGAACTTGTACACCGCGGACACCGTGCGGTCGCTGGCGTCGGCATCCATCTGCGGGACCGGGATCCCGAGGCCGCTCGAGGTGATCAGCGCGTACGCGGGGTCCTGGGCCGGGCCTGAGCCCGGTGAGCACGCCAGGGCGTGCGCCGCGAGCCACGACGCACTGCGTCCGGTCGGGTCGTCGAGGAAGTACTGCACGGTGGCCTGGTAGCGCAGTGCCGAGGTGGATCCGTCCACGGGTCCCGTCGCGCTGCACGGCAGCTCGTCCGGGTTGCCGTAGACGGCGCCGGTGAAGTCGGGCGCGGCCGCGGCCGTGCGGATCTGCCCGAGCACGGCGTTCACGCCTGCCTCTGCCGCGAAGATCGTCCGACTGTTCGCCTTGAGGAACGACGTCGGCAGGACCTGTGCGGTGACGATACCGAGCAGCAGGATCGACAGCGTCGTCACGAGCATCATCGCGATCAGCGTCGTCACCATCGCGGCGCCGCGCTCCGGTTCCTCGCCACGCGTCCCCGCTGCCCGAGTGCGGTAGAAGGTGCGCATGGTCATGGCCTCCCGAGGTGGCTCGAACAGATGAGCGTGTCGCTCTGGTGGTCCCCGTTCAGGTCGTCGTTGCTGGGCGACGACCCCGAGCTGTTGCGAGCGACGAACACCGTCGTGGTCTCGGCCGCGATCCCGCGGCCGGCCCCGCCGGCCTGGATCGACACCGTCAGCTGCTGCCGAAGGTACGCCCCACCGGCCGCCTGGAGTGCGAACGGCGGCTTCGCAGTCGGCCCGCTCATCGCGTTCTGGACCTCGGCGGCCACCTGCCGCCAGCCCGAGACGGTGCCCGTCGGAAGGTCCCGCCACGTGCGGTAGGCCAGGGTGTGGGCGGTCGGGTCGTACCGCCACTGCGTGCACATCGGCGCCAGCCCGTCCGGCTGGGCGGTCGTGATGAACTCCACGTACTGGGAGCCGCTGGACCCGACGCCCGGGAAGTTGATCGACGATGCGTAACGGATCTGCTTGTCCATGGTCTGGAACGCGAGCCGCGCGGAGTCGGCGGCGTCGCTGACGTCCTGGGACCGCACGGTGTCCTTCGTCATCGTCAGCATGCCCGCGATGAAGACCGCGAGCACAACCATGAAGATGCCCATGGAGATGATGAGCTCGAGCAGGCTGAAGCCCTCGTCATGCTGCTGCCGTACCGGGGTCGTCACGGTTCCTCCGTCGCTCACTGGTACGAGAAGGTGACGGTGACCGGGCCGGACGTGAGCCCGCTGAGAGTCCCCGCCCCGACGAGGGTGTAGGTGAAGCTGCAGCTCCGGTTCCATTTCGTGTAGGGGAGCACCACCCGGACGACGCCTGCAGCGAGGTTGTGGGTACCGAAGGTGACGGCGCTCCCCCCGTCGCACTTGATCGTCGAGCTCAGCTGCACAGTGGTGTTCGTCGCACCGAGGAAGACGGACGGCCGGTCGTTGGCGCTGATCTGGATGTCGCGCGTGCCGCTGCGCTGCAGCACCGTGCTCACCGCGTCCGCCGCCGCGACCGGCACGACCCGGATGGTCATCGTCTTGGTGTCCGACACGACGCCGGTGCTCACGCGCTGGAGCCGGTACTTGAACGAGTACTCACCGATCACGTTGACAGCAGGGTCGTACTCCACGGTGGCCACGGCGGGGCTCGTCGCGGTCGTCTGTGTCGTCGAGTAGACGCTGCCGCCGAGGCGCAGCTGGCCGGAGGTCGGGGTGGCGCCCTCGACCACGATCCGGATGTCCGAGGGATTCGGGTTCGCCCCGATCATCAGCACGGTCAGGCTGCTCCACTCGTCCGGCGTCGTCCCACCCCGTGCGTTGACCTGGACGATCTGGTCCTGAACGGTGAATGCCTCGACCACGAGCGTCACGGTCGCGTTCGGGCTCACCTGGCCCGACGCGTCGGTGTAGTGGTAGACGAACGAGTCGACACCGGGCGAGGCACCGGTGTAGCGCACCGTCAGACCGGAGACGCTCACGGTGCCGTGGTTCGGCTCGCTGACGATCTGCACGCTGGCCGGGGTACCGATGTCGTTCCCGGTCACAGCGAGGTTCAGCGGGACGCCGACGTACCCGTTCCCGTTGTCCGGCGCGGACTTGGGCGGGACGGTCACGGTGATGGTCGCGGGGTCGGACTGGTCACCGCGCGCGTCCTTGATGCGGTAGGTGAACGGGTAGATGCCCGAGGCGTTCGTCGGCGCCGTGTAGGTCACCTTGCCGTCCGCGCCGGCGGCGGCCGTGCCGGCCGCGGGGCTGGACAGGAGCGTGACGGGGCTCGACGAGACAGGACCGATGATGTCGTTCGTCAGGACGACGATCGGACGGCTCTCGCCCTGGTCGAAGAACTCGAAGTCGTCGACGGCGACCGGGTGGATCACCTGGTTCCACTTGAGGTCTCCCGACCGGTCGATCAGGCCGCTGAGCGCGTAGCTGCACGTGCCACCGGGGCAGTCGCCCGACGTCGGCTCCCACGTCACGACGGCGGTGATCCGGAGCATGCGCACCATGCCCGACGGCGTCCCGGCGTCGCCCGGGTCACCCGTGTAGGCCGCCAGGCGCGTGCAGGTCTGGTCCGGGTTCACCACGGACGCCGAGCGGAAGCAGGAGCCCACCAGGAGCGACACGTTGTACGTCATGCCCGAGTGGTTGCGCGTGAAGGTCAGCGGGAGCGTCGGAGTGCTCGATGCCGTGGCCGTGGGATCCCAGACCGGATACGTGTCCGGCACGCCCTCGATGCCCAGCGCCGCCGCGGCGGCGAATGCGCCCTGGACCGCCGTCTGGTTCCGGCCGAGAACGATCGACGGCGTCTTCGCGACCGCGATGGAGTCCCGCGGCTCCACCGCGTACGCCATCTCCATCGCCTCGTTGGCGACCGTGACGGCGTTCTGCTGGCGCTGGAGGTTCGTGGTGGAGCGCATCCCTGAGATGAAGAAGTAGAGGGCCGCCGTGGCGACGATGCCGAGCAGCACGAGGGCCACGATGACCTCGACGAGGGTGAACCCGTCGTCGTGGCCGCTCTTTGGTCCGCTCACGGTGATCCCCTCGTCGCTCTGCGGGAACAAGGCCGATGGGCCGGGGCCGGCACGATGCCGACCCCAGCCCATCAGTGAGTCATCAGCAGGTGGTGACGTTCGCCGGCTGCAGCCCGCCAGCGTCGCTCTTGTACACCCAGCTGTGCGTCGCGCCGGTGTTGGCGCCCAGGATGCAGTACGCCTGGCCGTTGGCGTTCAGAGTGTAGGTCAGCGTCGTACCGGACGAGACCTTCACGTTGTAGGTTGCGGGGTCGATCAGGTTGGCGCCCGAGGCCGGGTACGCCTGGTCGTTCACGAAGGCGCTCTCGACCTCGTTCGCGGCGCTGCGCAGGTCCGACTTGACCGAGGAGTCCACGGCCCGCTTGCGCTGGTTGAGGAAGACCGGGATGGCGATCGCGGCAAGGATGCCGATGATGATCATGACGACGAGGAGCTCGATCAGGGTGAAGCCCTGGTCCTTCTCCTCCATGGACTTACGGATGCGAGCGATCACGTGGCGCTCCCCTTCGATGGCAGATGGAAGAAAACTTCAGTTGCGGCCCCCTGCGCCGCTTCCCGTGATATCGGGCCGCCGGTCTGCCACCTTGAGGCGGCGCCGGACAATCGCCCCGAACTTCACCCGTTTGCACCATCCCCGCAGGTCAAGCGGCAGCCTCGGGGCGCGCCCCGACTACTTGATGAGCTCGAAGATGTTGAAGATCGGCAGGTAGAGCGCGACCACCATCGTGCCGATGATGCCGCCGAGGAACGCGATCATCAGCGGCTCGATGAGCGAGGTGAGCTGCTCGGTCGTGGCCTCGACCTCTTGGTCGTAGAAGTCCGCGATCTTGCCCAGCATGGAGTCCAGCGCGCCGGTGTCCTCGCCGACGGCCATCATCTGCACGACCATCGGTGGGAAGACCGCGTGCTTGGACAGCGGCCCGGACAGCGAGTCCCCGCGACGCACGGACTCGGCGATGTCCTTCGTCGCATGTTCGATGACGATGCTGCCGCTGGTACCGCCCACGATGCTCAGCGCCTGCAGCAGCGGCACGCCCGAGTGGATCATCGTGCCGAAGTTGCGGGTGAAGCGCGCGACGGCGATCTTCTGGAAGAGCCCGCCGAAGATGGGCATCTTGAGCTTCCAGGGGTCGACGACGTTGCGCACCGACTCCTTGTTCCGGTTCTTCCGCCACCAGATGGCGAAGGCGACCAGGCCGACCGCGATGAAGGGACCGACGAACTTGAGGCCGTCGGACATCGTCACGAGGAACTGCGTGAGGGCCGGCAGCTTGCCGCCGAGGCTCTCGAACAGGCCGGCGAACACCGGGACGATGAAGAGCAGCATGCCGACCACGGCGAGGATCGCGATGCAGAAGACCACGATCGGGTAGGTCATCGCCGACTTCACCTTGCCGCGCAGCTTGACCTCGGACTCGTAGTTCGCGGCGATCGAGAGCAGCACCTGGTCCAGGAAGCCGCCGACCTCGCCCGCCTTGATCATGTTGATCATCAGCGGCGGGAAGATGATCGGGTGCTTCGCCAGGCCGTTCGACAGCGCGGTGCCTGACTCCACCTCGCTGCGCACCTGGCCGAGGATGCGTGCCAGGTAGGCGTTCTCGGTCTGCTCCGCGAGGATCGACAGCGCACGCAGGATCGACAGGCCCGAGTTGATCATGGTGGCCAGCTGGCGGGACATGATCGCGAGGTCCTTGAGCGTCACCTTCTCGCCCATGCCCGGGATCTTGATCTCGCGCTGGAGGCCGCCGGTGCTGACCTCGTCGATGGAGACGGGCGCGAGCCCCATCGTCTTCAGACGAGCGACGACCGCAGCCTGGTTACTGGCCTCGATCCGACCCTTGACGAGCTTTCCGGCCCCGTCACGAACGGCGTACTCGAAGAGGCGTGCTTCGGTGGCCATGGATCACACCCCCGGGTACGGCGCGGACATCGGGTCGGCCTGCATCGCAGCGGTCATGCCCTGCTGGGCGCTCCCGGTGCGGCCCACGAGGCGGTTGAAGTCCTCCACGTGGTGGCACTTCTCCAGACCGGTCTCGTACGTGATCTTGTTGCTGCGCACCAGCTCGGCGATGTGCTGGTCCATCGTGTGCATGCCCTGCTTCGCGCCGGCCTGCATCGACGAGTAGATCTGGTGCGTCTTGCCCTCGCGGATGAGGTTCCGGACGGCGGGAGTGGCCACCATGACCTCGGTGGCCACGGCGCGGCCGCCACCGATGCGCCGACACAGCGTCTGGCAGACGACGCCCTGGATGGCCGAGGCGAGCTGCGTGCGCACCTGGTCCTGCTGGTGCGCCGGGAAGACGTCGATGACGCGGTCGATCGTCTGCGCGGCGTCCTGCGTGTGCAGGGTCGCGAAGACGAGGTGACCGGTCTCGGCGGCGGTCAGAGCCACGGAGATCGTCTCCAGGTCGCGCATCTCGCCGACGAGGATGATGTCCGGGTCCTGCCGCAGCACATGCTTGAGCGCGTTGGCGAAGGACAGCGTGTCCGCGCCCACCTCGCGCTGGTTGATCAGCGACTTCTTGTGGCGGTGGAGGAACTCGATCGGGTCCTCGACCGTCATGATGTGGTCGCTGCGCGTCCGGTTCGCCAGGTCCACGATCGCCGCGAGCGTCGTGGACTTGCCGGAGCCGGTCGGCCCGGTGACGAGGACGAGCCCGCGGGGCAGCCCAGCGAAGTTGCCCACGATGGCCGGGACGCCGAGGTCCTCGAGCGGTCGGATCTCGTACGGGATCGCCCGGAAGGCAGCGCCCACCGAGTCACGCTGCTTGTAAAGGTTGACGCGGAACCGCGACACACCGCGTACCGCATAGCCGAAGTCGAGCTCGAGGTTGGCCTCGAACGCCTCGCGCTGCTTCTGGCTCAGGATCGCGTAGAGGCTGCGCTGAAGGGAGTCCGGGTAGAGCGTCGGGAAGCCCTCGAGCGGCTGGAGTGCGCCGTTGACCCGGATCGTCGGGGGAACGCCCGACGTGAGGTGCAGGTCCGAGGCCTTGAGCTCGATCATCGTGCGGAGTGCGACGTCGAGGTCGATGTCGCCGGACTCGACGGCGGACGCCATGCCGACGCGCGCGGCACGCCGCGCCTGGGTCGCCGCCTGCGACGGTGCGGCAGGAGCCGACGGGGCGGCGGGCCCGACGTGCTCAGGGAGAGACACAGGGACGGCCGTCGCGGGGGGCGGCGCGAGGTGCGTGGGTGCCTGAGGTGCTCCGCTCGGCGCCGCGCCCGGGTACCCGCCCGGCGTGGCCGAGTACGAGGGGCCGCCGGGGGCGCCATAGGCGGGGGCCTGCGCGGCAGGTGCCGGCCAGCCCGCGGTGGCCGGGGACGTCGTCGGCCGCTGCGGGTACGACGACGGCGACTCACCACCTGGTGCGCTGTAGGAGCCGTTCACAGCATTGAGCCTCTCGGTCGGAGTCGGATGCAGCCTGTATCGGTCCGGAGCCCGGCGGCCTTGAGCGAATCGGGGCGTTCCGGTCGTGCCCCGAGGGGGTCAGGCGACGACGCGGAGGATCTCCTCGACCGAGGTATCGCCGAGCAGCACCTTGGTCCAGCCGTCGTCGCGGAGCGAGATCATGCCCTCCTCGCGAGCCGTGCGGCCGATCTCCGCGGCCGACGCACGTGAGACGGCGTGCCGCTCGATCTGCTCCGAGACACGCATGACCTCGTGCAACGCCATTCGGCCCTTGTAGCCGGTCCGCGAGCACGCCGAGCACCCGGCAGGACGGTAGAGGGTCGGCACAGGCTCCCCCGGGCTCCACGGGAACCGGGCGGCGATGAGCTCGACCTCGTTCGGCTCGTACGCCTCCTTGCACTTGCTGCACAGGCGCCGGGCGAGTCGCTGGGCGACCACGCAGTCGAGCGCCGAGCCGACGAGGAACGGCTCGATGCCCATCTCGACGAGGCGGGTGACGGCGCTGGGCGCGTCATTGGTGTGGAGCGTGGAGAGGACGAGGTGTCCGGTGAGGGCCGCCTCGATCGCGATCTGCGCGGTCTCGTGGTCGCGGATCTCACCGAGGAGCACGACGTCCGGGTCGGAACGCAGGATCGATCGCAACGCGCTGGCGAACGTGAGTCCCGCCTTCGGGTTGACCTGCACCTGGTTGATGCCCGCCAACCGGTACTCGACCGGGTCCTCGACCGTGATGACGTTGATCTCCGGGCGCGAGACGGCGTTCAGCGTCGCGTAGAGGGTGGTCGACTTGCCCGATCCGGTCGGGCCCGTGACGAGGATCATCCCGTACGGCTTCGTGTACGACTCCTTGTAGACGTCGTAGTTGTCCTCGAGGAACGACAGGTCCCGCAGGTCCAGGCTCGCTGTGGAGTTGTCGAGGATTCGCATGACGACCTTCTCGCCCCACACCGTCGGCAGCGTGGCGACGCGGAGGTCGATCTTGCGGTTGTTGTGCACCACCGACATGCGGCCGTCCTGCGGCTTGCGCCGTTCGGCGATGTCGATCTCGCTCATGATCTTGAGCCGGGAGATGATGCCTGACTGGATCTGCTTCGGGGCCCGCTGAACCTCGTGCAGGACGCCGTCGATGCGGTACCGCACGCGGAGGTCCTTCTCGGAGGGTTCGATGTGGATGTCCGAGGCCCGGTCCTGGATCGCCTGAGTCACCAGGATGTTCACGAACCGCACGATCGGGGCATCGTCCTCGACGTACTCGCCGACCTTCGACAGGTCCATCTCGGGTACTGCCTGCGACTCCTCGAACGCCGAGGCGAGCTCGTCGATCTCCTCGTCCGCGCGGCAGTAGCGGTCGATCGCCGTGAGGAGATCGTCATGGGTCGCGACGACGGGTCGCACCTGGCGTCCGCTGACGGCTCGGGCGTCGTCGAGCGCGAGCACGTTGCCCGGGTTCGCCATCGCCAGAAGGATCGAGCCGTCCTCGCCGAAGGCGACGGGCAGCACCGTGTACCTACGGCACACGGCGCCTGGGAGCGTCGACACCGCGCCGCGGTCGACCGGGTAGTCCACGAGGTCGACGAAGTCCATCCCGACCTGGCGCGCCAGAGCCTGGACCAGCTGCGCCTCGGTGAGCATGCCGATCTCGACGAGGACGCGCCCGAGCGAGTCACCCCGGGTGGCCTGCTCGTCGAGGGCGGCCATCAGCTGGCCCTCCGTGACCAGCCCTTCCTCGAGGAGGATGTCTCCGAGCTGCTTCAACGCCGGGTCCTTCCACACGGGGTCGCGGCGCGGGGGCGCCGCCATCCGGTCTATCGGCACGGCACCCGGACGTCTGTAGGCGAACCCGGCGGAATGCGTCGGCCTTTACGGACCGAGCGGCGCCGCCACAGCCGGCGAGGCCCTAGTAGGGCAGCCCCGAGTCGTACTGGATCGCGGCCCAGAGCAGACGTCCCCAGGTCTGGGGGCCGCAGCGGCCGTCGACGGTCAGCCCGTAGCGGGCCTGGAACCACTTCACGGCACGGGTGGTCGCCGGTCCGTACGACCCGTCGGCGACGAGCCCGAGCCCGTACAGGAGGTTCAGCGCGCCCTGTAGCCTCTGCCACGCACGGCCCGCGGGACCCGTACCGGAGCGGTGTGCCGAGGCACTCGTCGGAGATGACCGACGCGACGGCGGTCGGCACGACGGCGACAGCGGCCGTGCGCTCCGGGCGCTGCGACGCGGCGTCCGTCGCGTCATCGGCCAGGGCCGGCAGCGCCGGCACGCCGAGCAGAGCCACGACCATCGCTGTGCCGATGGCGCGTGAGATGGATCTGGTCATGGCTGCCCCCGCTCCGGCGCGCTCGAGCGGTCTCCCCTGCGACCCGTCGCCCCGGCGCGCCCGAGGCGGACGCTACCAGCGCTGCACGCACCCGACCATCGGTCCGGAGATCAGGAGAGCGCGCCTCGAAGGGCCTCGTCCATCGGACCGAGCGGGGCGGGACGACCGGTCATCAGCCGCACCTGCTCCGTCGCCTGGTGCAGCAGCATCCGCTCCCCCGCCACCGCGCGTCCGCCGGCGGCATGCCACGCCGCGACGAGCGCCGTCGGGCGCGGGTCGTACGCGCAGTCGAGCAGCACGCCACGGACCGGCGCGACCAGCCTGCCGGCGATCCCGTCGGCGGCGCGTGGCGGCAGCGTCGACACGACGACGTCCGCGGCGACCAGCGCCGTCGCGGCCCGCTCCACGTCCAGCACCCGGAAGGCCGGCTCGAGCCCCATCCGGTGCGCGGCCCGCATCACGTGACCAGCACGCGTCATCGAGCGGGCCAGCACGACCGGCGCCACGAAGCCCAGGGAGCCCAGCGCGGCCAGCGCCGAGGTGGCTGTCGCCCCCGCTCCCAGGACGACGGCCGACGTCGTTCCGGAAGCGTCCGCGCCCGCAACGAGACCTGCCTCGCCCAGAGCCGCGACGATGCCGTGGACGTCCGTGTTGGCGCCGGTCAGCGTCGGGCGGCCCGCACCGTGCACGAGCACGGTGTTCACCACGCCGAGCAGCTCCGCCTGCGGCTCGACGTGGTCGAGCAGCGGCAGCACCGCCTGCTTGAGCGGCATGGTCAGGCTCAGGCCCGCCCACGTCGTGTCGAGCGCACGGACGAAGCCCGGCAGGGTCTCGACCGTCACGTCGACGGCGTCGTAGCGCCAGCCCGCCAGACCGAGTGCCGCGTACGCCGCCCGGTGGAGGACCGGCGACAGCGAGTGCGCGATCGGATGACCGAGCACCGCCGCGCGCAGGTCAGCCATCGCTCGGGTGCTCGGCCTCCCACTGGCGCAGCAGGGCCACGTTGACCTTGTGCTCGTCGAGGGTGACCGCCATCCGGGTCTCCTTCGTCTCCAGGTTGATCGTGCACCAGTACTTCCACGGCCCGTCGGCGGGCGCGAGCACGGCGTTGATCGACTCCTCACCGGACGACGCGATCGGCGTCGGCGGCAGGCCCACATGCATGTACAGGTTGTAGGGAGTGTCCTGCGCCTTGCCCTCGTCCGTGAGGCCGCCCGTGGTGTTGAGCCCGTAGAGGACCGCGGAGTCGATGTCGAGCTTCATGTCGTCCGCCAGCCGGTTCTCGATCGCACGCGCGATCTGCGGGCTGACATCTCCGCCGGGCGACTCCTTCTCCACCAGCGAGGCCTTGATCAGCACCACCTCGCGCTGGTCCGCCGGGACCGCCTTGGAGTCGAGCACCTCGATGGTCTTGGCGATCATCGTCTTGAGCATGTCCGCCGGCGCCATCCCGGGCTCGAACGTGTACGTCGCGGGGAACAACCAGCCCTCTGCGTTCCCACCCGCCTCCGCGGGCAGTCCCAGCGCGGCCGGGTCAGCCAGCAGGGCCTGGAAGTCCGCCGCGGGCACGGTCGTCTTGCCCGCCAGGATCTCGAGGATCTGGGACAGCCGCTTGCCCTCGGGGATGGTCACCTGGGTCTGCACCCGGTACGTCGGGTCGAGGAGCGCGGCGACTGCATCCGCCGCGCGCATCTGCAGGCGCATCCGGTACGTGCCCGGCTGGATGCTCGGCGCCTGGGCGTTCGCGGAGAACGCGTCGCGGAATGCGCTCGCGCCCTTCACGACGTCGGCCTCGGCGAGGATCTCGGCCATCGCGGAGCCGGTCGCGCCCTCGGGAATCGTCACGTCGACGCTCCCCGTCCCGGGGCCCGGGTAGTCCCCGCCGCCCCCCGACGAGCCGCTCCCGATCGAGTCCAGCATCGGCAGGCCGAGCTTCCACACCGCGAAGCCACCACCGCCGAGCACGAGCACGACGATCAGGAAGGCGACGAGGTTCTTGCGACGCCGACGACGGCGCTTACGGTCGCGCTCGGCCCGCTGGGTGCGGCGTGCGGACCGACCGCCACCACCACCACCCGAACCGTGTGCGTCCGGGCGAACGATCTCGTCGAGGAACAGGTCGTTCACTGCGGGCCCTCCCGTCGCGGCATGCCAGCGGTGCGGTCCATCGGCTCAGATCCTCCAACGCCCGTCCGGTCCGGTGTCCTGTCGTCGCCACCAACCTCGGCGCCTCGGGCGGGGAGGTCCACGACCTCGCCCACCCGTCCCCCCGCCGTGCGCTCCGCGTCGATCGCGGACTGCAAGATCACCACGGCAGCCGCCTGGTCGACAACCTGCCGATGATGGCGCCCGGGCCGGCCGGACGCGTGCAACGCATGGTGCGCGCTGACCGTGGTCAGTCGCTCGTCCACGAGACGCACCGTAACCGGGGCGATCGCGCGCGCCAACTCACCACAATAGGTGCGAACCCCGGCAGATGCCGAACCCTCCAGCCCGGAAAGCAGCCTGGGCAGGCCGACGTACACGACCGTCGCACCCGACTCTTCCAGGATCTCCACGATCCGGCGCACGTCGGTCGGCGGGACCGCTGCGCCGGACAGATCCCGTGCAACCGTCTCCACCGGCGTCGCGATGAGGCCGTCCGGGTCGCTCCGCGCGACGCCGATCCGGACCTGCCCGACGTCGACGCCGAGCCGCACCCCGCGAGGGGGCGACCCTGCGCCGACCGCGGGCTCACCCAGCATGGGCATCGCTTCCGACGGCGGTCAGGACGGCCGCGAGGGCGTCGGGCAGCCGCGCGGCGTCGCTGCCGCCACCCTGCGCGACGTCGTCCTTGCCGCCGCCTCCCCCACCGAGAACCGCTGCCGCGGTCCGCGCGAGCTCGCCCGCCCGCAGGCCGGCCTGACGAGCGGCGGCGTTGGTCGCGACCAGCACGACGGGGCGGTCCTTCGCCACACCACCCACGGCGACGACGGCGGGTGTCTCGCCCAGCCGTCCCCGGACCTCCAGCGCGAGGGACCGTAGGTCGTCGACCGACGCCACCGCACCGGCGTCGTGCATCGCGAGCCGCGACCGGCCCGCATCGACCGCACCGGCGGCGATGCCGTCGACAGCTCCGAGCAGGCTGGCGCGGCGCAGACCAGCCAGCTCGCGCTCGGCGTCACGCAGCCGTGTCAGCAGGCCGCCGACGCGCTCGGGGAGCTCCTCCGGCCGAGCCTTGAGGGTCTCCGTCAGCGCGGCGACGAGCGCCCGCTCGCGAGCCAGGTGGTGGAACGCCTCGAGCCCGACGAGCGCCTCGACGCGACGCGCACCGGAGCCCACGGAGGACTCGCCGGTCAGCGCGACGATGCCGATCTGGCTCGAGTGGTCCACGTGGGTTCCACCGCACAGCTCCCGCGACCAGGGGCCGCCGATCTCGACGACACGCACCTTCGTCTGGTCGTAGGTCTCGCCGAAGAGCGCGATCGCACCCCATGCCTTGGCCTCGGACAGCGGCATGTACTGCCAGCGCACACCGAGGTCCTCCCGGATCGCCCGGTTCGCGACGTCCTCGACCTCGCTCTTCGCCATGTCCGAGAGCGCCTGGTTCCAGGCGAAGTCGAGCCGCAGGTAGCCCGGCCTGTTGTACGAGCCGGACTGGAGCGCGGACGGGCCGAGCACCTCGCGCAGGGCCGCGTGCACCACGTGGGTACCCGAGTGCGCCTGCCGCGCGCCGAGCCGCCACTCGCGGTCGACCTGCGCCAGCACCTCGCCGCCGCTGCGCAGCTCGCCCTGGGTGACGCGGACCGTATGCACGACCAGCCCCTTGACCGGCCGCTGCACGTCCAGCACCTCGAGGACCGTCCCGTCCGCGGTGATGACGCCGGCGTCGGAGTCCTGACCACCCGACTCGGCGTAGAACGGCGTCTTCTCCAGCACGACGTCGACGACCTCGCCCTCGACCGCCGCGGGCACCAGCGCCTCGTCCCGGACGATGCCGCGCACCGTCGATGCGGTGGTGCAGCTCGGTGTAGCCCGTGAACTCGGTCACTCCGGCGTCGCGCAGCTCGCGCAGGGCCGTGTGCGCCTTGTGGGCGCCCTTCTTGGACTTCGCATCCGCCCGCGCCCGCTCGCGCTGCGCAGCCATGAGGTCGCGGAACCCCGCCTCGTCGACCTTCAGCCCCTGCTCGGCCGCCATCTCGAGCGTGAGGTCGATCGGGAAGCCGTAGGTGTCGTGCAGCGCGAACGCCTGGTCGCCCGGCAGCAGGGCGCCGCCCGCGCGCTTCACGTTGGCGACCGCCGTGTCGAGGATCGTGGTCCCTGAGACGAGGGTGCGGCGGAATGCCTCCTCCTCGCCGTAGGCAATCCGGGAGATCCGGTCGAAGTCGCTCACCAGCTCCGGGTACGACGCACCCATCGCGTCCCGCGAGACGGGCAGCAGGTGCGGCAGAGCCGGCTCATCGACGCCGAGCAGCCGCATCGCGCGCACGCTGCGGCGCAGCAGGCGCCGCAGCACGTACCCGCGGCCCTCATTGGACGGGCTGATGCCGTCGCCGATGAGCATCAGGCCGGAGCGCACGTGGTCGGCCACGACTCGCATGCGGACGTCGTCCAGGTGGTCCGCCCCGTAGCGCTTGCCGGAGATCTCCTGCGCAGCAGCGATGACGGGGAACACCTCGTCGATCTCGTACATGTTGTCGACGCCCTGCAGCAGGTACGCCACGCGCTCGAGGCCCATGCCCGTGTCGATGTTGCGCTGCTTCAGCCCGCCCGTGATCCGGAACTCGTCCTTCGCCCGGACGTCGTCGATCGCGTACTCCATGAAGACCAGGTTCCAGATCTCCAGGTAGCGGTCCTCATCCACGACCGGCCCGCCGTCCGGACCGTACTGCGCGCCACGGTCGACGTAGATCTCCGAGCACGGGCCCGCCGGACCCGGCTGACCCGTGTGCCAGTAGTTGTCCTTCTTGCCACGGCGCTGGATGCGCTCGTCGGGCAGGCCGGCGACCTCGCGCCAGATCCGGGCCGCCTCGTCGTCCTCGTGGTACACGGTCACCCAGATCTTGTCCGGGTCAAAACCGTAGCCGCCGTCCGCCGGAGCGCCCGTCACGAGCTGCCAGGCGTACTCGATCGCGCCCTGCTTGAAGTAGTCCCCGAACGAGAAGTTCCCGTTCATCTGGAAGAACGTGCCGTGCCGGGTCGTCTTGCCGACCTCTTCGATGTCCTGCGTCCGCACGCACTTCTGCACGCTCGTGGCCCGCGGCCAGGGCGCCGCCTGCTGGCCGAGCATGTACGGGATGAACGGGACCATGCCCGCGATCGTGAACAGCGTCGACGGATCCGGGGAGATCAGTGACGACGACGGCACGACCGTGTGGCCGCGCTCGGCGAAGAAGTCGAGCCAGCGGCGACGGATCTCGGCGGTGCGCATGTGTCCTCTCGAGGGGGTGCTGAGGGGGCCCGGTGCGGGCCCGGTGGATCAGAAGAAGTCGTCGTCGTCCGCGTCCTCCGCGGGCGCCACGTCATCGAGGGTGCTCGCCCGGCGGGCCTCGCGTCGCTCGGCCACGCTGCCACCCTCCGGCTCGGCGAGCAGGGCGGTGACCAGCTCGGCCTCGCGCTCGTCGCGCGCGGCACGAAACTCCCCGACGGCGTCTCGCACGGCGTCGGTGACGCGCCGGCCGGCGTCGGTGGCCTGCTCGGCGACGCCCCCGGGGGTGAACCGGTGCGCGGCGGCCCGCACGCGACGCGCGACCACCACTGCGCCCGCGGCGCCGACGCCCATCCAGAACAGGCGACGCATCAGCCCCGGGCCTTCGCGGCGAACCCCGCCATGGCCCGACGCACCCCGTAGGAGAACGCGGCGAGGCGGATGAGGGGACGGCCGATCGTCGCGGCGACGAGTGCCGTCACCGCGGAGGCGTTCTGGCTGATCTCGGCGGCCGCGGTTGTCACGGCATCGACCTTGACGAGCTGAGCGTTCGTGCCGGCCACCGTGGCCGCGGCCTCGTCGATCACCGGCAGGGTGTGCTCCGTGACGTCCTTGATCGACTGCGTCGCGGCGTCGATCGTCTGACCCAGCTTGACCAGCGGGACCGCGATCACGGCGACGAGCGCCACGAAGGCGAGCGCTGCAAGCAGACCGGCGATGGCGCCGATCCAGTCGACGACGGACATGGGGCTCCTCACGGTGACGGATGGACCGACACTAGCGATACGACGACGCCCCGCACATGCCGGTGGTCCGGCACGTGCGGGGCGTCGGGCGGATCAGCGCGAGTAGAACTCGACGACGAGCTGGACCTCGCACGTGACGGGGACCTCGGCGCGCTGCGGGCGCCGGGTGAGCACGGCGGTCAGCTTCTCGAGCTGGACGTCGAGGTAGCCGGGCACGGCCGGGAGCACGTCGCGGTGCGCGCCGGCGGCGGACACCTGGAACTGGGCGCTCGTCTGGCTGCGCGGCTTGACCTGCAGCGTCTGGCCCGGCTTCACCTGGAACGACGGGCGGTCGACGATGTGGCCGTCGACAAGGACGTGGCGGTGCACGACGACCTGGCGGGCCTGCAGGATGGTCCGGGCGAAGCCGGAGCGCAGGACGAGCGCGTCGAGGCGGGTCTCGAGGGTCTCGACCAGCACCTCACCGGTCTGGCCAGGGGCCTTGCGGGCGGCCTCGAACGCACGGGCGAGCTGCTTCTCGCGCAGGCCGTACTGGGCACGCAGGCGCTGCTTCTCGCGGAGCCGGACGGCGTAGTCCGACTCGGTGCGGCGCCGGGCACGACCGTGCTCGCCGGGGCCGTAGGGGCGCTTCTCGAAGTGGCGGACAGCCTTCGGCGTGAGCGCGAGGCCGAGGGCGCGGGACAGACGCACCTGGCGGCGCGCACGGGTCACAGAGGACATACCTGTTGTGTTCTTCCTGTCGTCATGGCACGTCCCGCGGCGGAGGGTTCTCCGGCGGGAGTGGGACCGACCTTCGATGATGCCGGCTGAGGTCCCCAGGCGGTCACCCGCGCTCATCGCGCGGCCGACCCGTCGTCCGCGGGCGAACGACCCAGCAACCTTACCGCACGCCGTCACCGGCCCCCGCGCCGGGCTCCCCGTGCAGGATCTGCCGGATGCGCTCCAGGCGCGCTGCGACCTCGCGCTCGTGGCCGCGGTCCGACGGCGTGTAGTAGCGGGCGTCGGCAAGCTCGTCGGGGGCGTACTGCTGGCGTGCGACGGCGTGCGGCTCGTCGTGCGCGTAGCGGTACCCCGAGCCGTGCCCGAGGCTCTCGGCACCTGCGTAGTGCGCGTCGCGGAGGTGAGCGGGGACCGCTCCCGCCCGGCCCGCGCGCACATCCGCGATGGCTGCGTCGATCGCCCGGTACGCGGCGTTCGACTTCGGCGCCGTCGCCACGTGGATCACGGCCTCGGCCAGGATGATCCGCGCCTCCGGAAGGCCGATCAGCGCGACGGCCTGCGCCGCGGCGACCGCCGTCTGGAGCGCCGTCGGGTCGGCCATCCCGACCTCCTCCGCGGCCGCGATCACGACGCGCCGGGCGATAAACCGCGGGTCCTCCCCCGCGACCACCATCCGCGCGAGGTAGTGCAGCGCAGCGTCGACGTCGGACCCGCGCATCGACTTGATGAACGCGCTGGCCACGTCGTAGTGCTGGTCGCCCGCGCGGTCGTACCGCACGGCAGCGACGTCCACGGCCCGCTCCACCGCAGCGAGGTCCACGACGAGCGGCTGGGCGGCGTCCGGGACCGCGCCGGCCGCCGCGTCGAGCACCACGGCCCCGGCAGCCTCCAGGATGGTCAGGGCCCTGCGCGCGTCCCCGCCGGCCAGCCGCAGGAGGTGCGCCTCGGCGTCGTCGGCGAGCGCCAGCGTCCCGCCGAACCCCCGCTCGTCCGCCAATGCGCGCCGCACGAGGGCCCGCACGTCGTCCGGCTCGAGCGAGCGCAACGTCAGGAGCAGCGACCGCGACAGGAGCGGCGCCGTCACGGAGAAGCTCGGGTTCTCGGTGGTCGCCGCGACCAACGTGACCCACCGGTTCTCGACGCTCGGCAGGAGCGCGTCCTGCTGCGTCGTGGAGAACCGATGCACCTCGTCGACGAACAGCACGGTCTCCGGACCACCCGTCGCCAGACGGCGCCGCGCGTCGGTGACGACGGCGCGCACGTCCTTCACACCCGACGTCACGCCGGAGAGCTCGACGAACCGCCGCCCGGACGACGTGGCGATGAGGTAGGCGAGGGTCGTCTTGCCGGTCCCGGGCGGCCCCCACAGGACCACCGACGACGGCGCGGCGCGGCCGCCGCCGTCCTCCGCGGGAGCGACGAGCCGACGCAGCGGCGAACCGGGTGCGAGCAGGTGCTCCTGCCCGGCCACCTCGTCCAGCGTCCGGGGACGCATGCGGACGGCCAGCGGCGTCCCGGCCCCGACGCCGGGCAGGCCCTCCGTCGTGGAGCCGACGGCGTCGAAGAGATCCATGCGCGCAGCGTACGCATCAAGCCCGACACGCCCTCCGGACGACCGCCACGACCCCTAGGCTCGGCTGCGTCGACGGGGGGACGGCCATGCCGGTTGAGCTGGAATGGGTTGAGCGCGACACCATCCTGGAGTGCGTCGTCTGCGGCTACGCGGGGACCGCCGTCCAGGTGGCCGAGGTCAACGCGCTGGGCCGCGTGGGCATCGAGGTCGTCCGTTGCCCCGCGTGCGCCTCCGTGCGCATGAGCGGCGAGGCCGGCGACGTCACGCCGGACGAGGCGTCCATCGACGCCTATGTCGAGGCCGGGGCCGGGATCGAAGCCATCGCGGCCGGGCTCGCGGTGCCTCGGCCCGACCGGGTGCGCACGATGCTCGACGTCGGCTGCAACTACGGCTTCGCCCTCGACCTCGGCCGTCACCTGTACGGATGGCGGGGCGTGGGCGTCGAGCCGTCGCCCGCGGGCGCGCGCGGCGCCGCCGACCTCGGGCTCGACATCCGCCCCGAGTACGTGACCGAGGAGACGCGGTTCGACGAGCCGTTCGACCTCGTCCTGGCGTCGGAGGTCGTCGAGCACGTCCCCGATCCACGCGCATTCCTCCGGTCGCTCGCGCGCCTGGTCAGCCCCGAGGGCATCCTCGTCCTCACGACCCCGGCAGCCGAGGCGGTCGACCCGGACAACGATGACGAGCTCGTGCTCATCGCCCTCTCCCCCGGCTTCCACGTGTTCCTCGCCTCAGCCGAGGGCCTCGCCGCTCTGCTGCACGAGGCGGGGTTCGCCAGCGTCACGGTCACGCGTGACGCCGGATCCCTGCGCGCACGCGCCGCCCTCGCCCCCGACGTCGTCCTCGAGACGAACGGCCCCATGGACCGTCTGGCCCTCGAGGGGTACTACGAGGCCCGAGCGGCCGCAGCGTCAGCAGGCAGCGCCCTGGCGAACGGCATGGCCACGCGCCACCTGCGCGCGACGGTGAACCGCGGGGACTGGACCGCCGCCGAACGCAGCGCCCCACGCGCGCTCGCCGCCCTGCGGGAGCGGCACGGCTTCGACCTCGAACGTCCCGACGACGTCGCCGCTGCCTTGCACGCGGGTGCGACGCCTGCGTGGAACCTCGTCGGGGCCGCGTACGCGCTCGGGATGCTCGAGCTCCTGGGGCGCGATCGTGCCGACCGAGCCGCGGACTGCTTCGCTCTCGTGCTCGTCGCAGCGGACGCGTGGCGACGCCACGCAGGCCTGCTCGACGGCGACTCCGCCCACCTCCGGCCGCACGCCGCGCGGCACCGCGCGCTCGCCATCGCCCGGTGTCGGCCGGCCGACGCGGGCGACGCCTTCCGCGCCGCCGCCGTTCACCTCGACGACGCCGGTACCGAAGCCCTGCGCCTGACGCTCTTCGTCGAGCTCGTGACCAGGGGCCGTCACGGGGACGCAGCCGAGCTCACCGCCGGTGTGGCGGCGACCGCCCCGTCCGCGGCGCTGGGCGACGACCCGGAGCTGCGACGCTCCGCACGCGACGCGCTGTACTGCCTCGCCACGACGTCCGCCTGCACCGGCGATCTCGCTGCCTCCCGGGCGTGGACCCAGGCGCTCCGGCACGCTCTGGACGCCGGTCCTGCGTCGGACGGCGACCCGACCCTGCGCGAGGCGCTCGAGTCCCACGAGGCGGAGCTCGCCGATCTCGAGGCCGCCCGCACCGGACCCGAGCCAGCGGCGGAGGTGGCAGCGGACGACGCCCTGCCCGTCGCACCGGCGCACGGCATCGAGGCCTACTGGGTGGATGCCGCCGGTGCCTACGTCCAGGGTTGGGCGCACCACGGTCGTACACCGGTGACGGCGATCACGCTGCACCGCGCGGCGATGAGCGTCGTCCAGGAGCCCATCGAACGACCCGACCTCGCCCGCTTCTGGCCGGGCGTCCCCGAGGTCCTCCGGTCCGGTTTCGCGCTGTACCTGCCCGGCGCCCCTGAGGCTCCCCTCGACCTGGAGCTGACGACGGACGACGGCGCACTCCGGGTGCGCCTCGATCTACCCATCGGCCCGCTGCCCGCGGCCACCTTCGACGGCGACTACGGCGCGCATCTCGCGGCCGCCCTCGCGACCCACGTGGCTGGGGCACCGGCCGGCCCCGCCCTCGCCATCGGGCTGCGCGGGCACGATGCCGCCCAGGTCGACGACCTGCGGTCCGTCCTCGGCGATCGCCCCCTCCTGGTCGCCGACGTCCACGACGGGCCCGGCGTCGACGTCGTCGCTGACGCCCACGACCTGGCAGCCACCTTCGGAGCCCACCAGTTCGCCGTCGTCAGCTCGCAGATGCTGCTCGAGCACGTCGCTGCGCCGTGGCTCGTGGCGGCGCAGATCAACCGCGTGCTCGCCCTCGGGGGCGTCACCGCTCACGTGGCGCCCTGCGCGTGGCCGGAGCACGCGCAGCCCAACGACTTCTGGCGGTTCACCGGCGCGGGCCTTCGCGAGCTCTTCGGGCCACGCACCGGGTTCGAGGTGCTCGCCGAGGGATCCGGTGCCGATCTCCGGCTCCATCCTGCGGGCGGCTGGGGCACGGACCACCGGACGATGCCCGTCCACCCCACCCCGGCGGCCGCCTGGGTGGTCGCCCGCAAGGTGCGCGACCTGCGCGAGGACGACGTGCGGTGGCCGTACGACCGAGCCGAGGGCATGGCCGTCGCGCAGCGGTATCCCGTCGACGCGCTCGCCCCGGCCGGCACCGCGGTGCGCCTTGTGAGCCCCGAAGCCCCTGCTGCTCCCGCTGTCGGCCCGGCCCCGGCCGCAGAGCCGGTCCCGGTGGCCGATGTCGCGGCCGTACTGCCGCTCTACAACGGAGGCCGCTACGTCCTCGACGCGATCCGCTCCGTCTGCGCGCAGACCCTGTTGCCCCGCGAGCTCGTCGTCGTCGACGACGGCTCCACCGATGCCGGGCTGGACCTCGTCCTCGGCATGGACCTGCCATTCCGACTCACGGTCGTGCGGCAGCACAACCAGGGTCAGTCGGCCGCCCGCAACGCCGGGGCTCGCATCGCCGACGCGGCACTGATCGCCTTCATCGACCAGGACGACCAGTGGCGCCGCGCGCACCTGGAGACCCTCGTCCCGCTCCTGGAGGAGGACCCCGAGGTCGGCTGGGCGTACAGCGACTTCGACGAGGTGGACGACGAGGGGCGCGTCGTCACGCTCTCCTTCATCCGCGAGCGTGGGTTCCCCCAGCCGAAGAACTCGCTCATCGCCTGCGTCTCCGGGGACCTCATGGTCCTCCCGTCGGCGAGCGTCCTGCGGCGGTCCGCGTTGCTCGACGTGGGCGGGTTCGACCCCGATCTGCGCGGCTACGAGGACGACGACCTGTTCGTCCGGATGTTCACGAGCGGCTGGGGCCATCGGTTCGTGCCGGCCGCCACGACGAGGTACCGGATACACCCAGGCGGGTCCAGCAGCGACCTCAGCTTCCTGCGCAGCCGTCTGCACTACCTGGACACGCTGCACCGGACGCTCGTCACCGACCACCATCTCAACCGCGACCTGATGCACGACGTCGTCCTGCCGCGCTTCTTCCAGACGACGATCAGCGAGTACACGCAGGCGATCGGGCTGCGGGACTACGGCCGGGCCATCGAGCTCGCCGCGGCCCTCCGGACGATTGCAGGCATGGAGCACCGCCACGGCTGGCGCCGCCGGATCGAGCTGGCGATGATCGGGCACCCGCGGCGCATGCGGTGGGTCCTCATCCGCGTCGCCCGGCTCCCCCGCTGGCTGCAGCCGCGCGTCAACCCCGACCTCGACCTGCGCAAGAGGACGGCGGTGCGCGCGGAGCTTCGGGAACGCTGACCCGCGCCTCGCGTGGGTGCGCGAGGTGGCCCCTGCCTGCGATGCTGCAGGTGTGTTCGACAGCCTCGGTCGCGCGATCGCCCGGCGCCCGTGGGCGGCTGTGGTGGCCTGGCTGCTCATCGCCGGCGCCTGTTTCGCGATCGCCGTCCTGGGTGTGGGGGGCGGCGGTGTCTTCGACCGCCTGAGCACCGGCGCACCGGGCGTGCCGGGGTCCGAGAGCGCGGCCGCCGATGCGATCATCGCGGCCAGCTCGACGTCCGGCGAGAGCCTGACGCTGGCCGTCGCGGGCACGCGCCCGGTCGAGGACGCGGCCGAGCTCGGCGCCCCGATGGCCAGCCTGCGCGCAAGCCTGCTCGGCGTGGTGGGCGTCGCGTCGGTGATCGACCCGTTCGTCGTGCCCGACGGTCCGGGAAGCCCGGCCGCCGCACCGCTGGTCGCGCACGACGGCGCAGGGTTCCTCGTCGTGGTCGAGCTCGAGCCCGACCTGGCGGAGGCCGACAGCGACGCCGCCCTCGCCGCCGTCGAGGAGCTCCTGCGCGGGGCACCCGCACACCTCGGCGACGCCGTCGGGCACGAGGTGACCGGTCAGGTGGGTGGCTCGTCGCTGATCGTCTCCGAGATCACCGGGCAGGTGAAGGAGGACCTCGCCATCGGCGAGCGGGTCTCGCTGCCCATCGCCCTGCTGGTCATGATCCTGGTCTTCGGGGGCTTCCTCGCGGCCGCGATGCCGATGGCAGGCGCGCTCGTGTCCATCGCGGTCGGTCTGGGGGTGGTGTACGGGCTCTCCTACCTGCTCGACATGGACGCCTCGGTCGTCAACGTCATCACGATCCTGGGGCTCGGCCTCTCCATCGACTACGGCCTGCTCATCGTGTCCCGGTACCGGGAGGAGCTGCACCACCTCGTCGACGACGCTGCGGATGCGGGCGGGGCCGTGCGACGCCGACGTCGGGACGCCGCCGTCGAAGCGGCGCTTCGGGCGACGCTGCGGACCGCGGGCCGGACCGTCACCTTCTCCGCGCTGACGGTCGCCATCGCCGTCAGCGGTCTCGTCGTCTTCACGCCCAGCATCCTGCGTGCGTTCGGCGTGACGAGCGCCGCCGTCATCCTCATCGCCGTGACCACCGCCCTCACGCTCGTCCCCGCCCTCGTGCGGCTCACCGGCCGTCGCCTCGTGCGGCCAGGCCTCATGTCACGCGTGCCAGGGCTGCGCCGCGTGCTCGCCCGCACGGCGGACGTCACCGCCGAGGAGGGCGCGTTCTCCCGGCTCGCCGCCCTCGTGCAGCGTCGCCCGTGGGCGGTCCTGCTCGGCTCGCTCGCGATCCTGGCGCTGCTCGCCGTGCCGGCCCGCGAGCTCGAGCTCCGCAACTCCACGATCGAGCTGCTGCCGCCGCACTCGGACCAGCGCGCTTACGTCGAGCAGATCGCGGCCGAGTACCCCGCCTCGGCCAGTACACCCGTCACGGTGCTGGTCGAGGGGCCTCTCGACGACGTCGCCGCCTGGGCCGACCGGGTCGCCGACCTCCCCGACGTGTCGGCCGTCGAGCCGCCGACGCCGCTCGGCGCCTACGTGGTGGTCGGCGTGCGGGTTGCGAGCGACGACCCTGGCGGCGCGGTGGCTCGCGGGGTCGTGGAGTCCGTGCGCGGCCTGGACAGCCCCTTCCCGACGTGGGTGACCGGCCGGGCGGCGAACCAGGTCGACTTCGTCTCTGCGCTCGCCGACCGGGTCTGGTGGGCCATCGGGATCGTCGCTGCGGCCACCCTGGTCCTGCTCTTCCTCATGACGGGCTCGGTCGTCATCCCGGTGAAGGCGCTGCTCACGAACGCCGTCTCCCTTGCCGCGACGCTCGGCGTCCTCGTCTGGGTGTTCCAGGAGGGCCACCTCGCCGGTCCGCTCGACTTCATCTCCACCGGCGGCATCGAGACGTACGTCGTCGCCTTGGTCATCGCCTTCGCGTTCGGGCTCTCCATGGACTACGAGGTCTTCCTGCTGTCGCGGATCAAGGAGCTGCACGACGCCGGCCGCTCCGACAACGACGCGGTCCGGCTCGGCCTCCAGCGGTCCGGGCGCATCATCACCTCCGCGGCCGCGATCATCGTGGTGGTGTTCGCGGGGTTCGTCGCGGGCCGGCTCCTCGTGATCAAGGAGGTCGGGCTGTCGCTGGCCGTGGCGGTCGCGATCGACGCCTCGCTGGTGCGGCTCCTCCTCGTCCCGGCCACGATGACCCTCCTGGGGCAGATCAACTGGTGGGCGCCCCGGTGGCTGGCTCCGCTGCACCGCCGGTTCTCCATCGCGCACTGACCTCCACCCGCTAGCATCCGGCACATGACGAGTCCGGGACCAGCAACGCAGGCGGTCCTCGACTCTCATCAGCGGGCAGCGACCCATCACCGTCGCCGGACTCTCGCGGATCGCGCCGTCACCGCCGCCCTCGCCACGTGGACCGTGATCGCCGTGCTCGTGATCCCGACAGTGGCCGTCTCCCGCGGCGCCACTCCCCCGTGGTTCCTGTCCGTCTCGCCCCTGCCGCTTCTCGTGATCTGGTGGCTCCTGCGCCGGTCGATGCGCGACGCGCTGGGCTCGCGCGGAGAACCGCGGCTGTCCGCCACCGCACTCGAGCACGCCGCCCAGGCCGATGCCGCCGCCGCCCCTCGCGTGTTCGGCGCCGTCCCGGAGGGGATGCGGGTCTATCGCCCTGAGCACAGGTGACCCGGCAGCTCCTGACCCTCGCCTGGTGGGCTGCGCTCGCGGTCGCGCTCCTCGCAGCGTTGCGGCCCCGCCGTCCGTCCGAGCCCGCCGAGGCCGTCTTTCGGCGTCGGCGGCTCCGCTGGCTCACCGGCGTTGCGGCGCTCATCCAGCTTCCGCTCGTCTGGGCGTGCGTCGCCGCCTTACCGCTCGGCCGCCCGGCGAACGCCTACGGACTCGTCGCATTCGTCCTGCTGTGTGCGACCTCGACCGCGGCATTCCTCCTGCTGTGGGCCGTCCGCCGCCGCGTGAAGGCCGCCGAGGGAGCGGAGCACCTTGCCGCGGTGCGCCGTGCGTTCGACGCGCCGCCACCTCGCCACGTCGGTCTCTCCGGCGATGAGCCCCCGCCCACCCGCTGGTAAGCCGCCCTACGCCCCGTTCGCTGCCGGGACGCGGTACGAGGTGAACCGGCCCTCGACGCGGTAACCGAGGCGCCGGTAGACACGCCGGGCGACGTCGTTCGAGGCGAACATGCCGAGCGAAGCCCAGTCGGCGCCGGCATCGAACGCCGCCTGCGTTGCGGCGGCGGTGAGCCGGACGCCGAAGCCTCGGGCCCTGGCCTCCGGGCGCACGCCGAGCCCGTGCACGTGCCACGAGAGGTTCGCGCCCTCAGGATCGCCCGGACGCCGCGTCGCCCCCACGACGCCGAGCAGCCTCGTCCCATCGAGCACGCCGAACCAGGCCGCCTCGTCGGTGGCCGCAGGATCTGCGCGGCTTTCCGGGTTGCCCTCCGCGAGGCAGTCGCGGATGGCCGCCAAGTCAGCGTCGAGGTCGAGCTGCACGACGGTGCCACCGTCCCCGGTGCGAGGCCCCGACGTCCCGGGCGGCCCCTCGCCCGTCATCGGCGGCGTGTCCGTGGCGAACCAGTCCCACGCCGTGGCGGGCTCGACGCCGAGGGTGCTCCGCACCGATGAGGGCAGGTCGTCGCCGACGGCCAGCGGCACGCCCTCATGCGCGGGCTCGCCGTGCACGCCGGCGGGCCCGGCGCCGAGGCGCGGCAGCGTCAGCCACCTCGCCGGGCTGCCCGGCCGGCCGAGCAGCAGCTCGCGCGCCGCGAGCGGGTCACCGACACCGAGGACGGAGTTCCCCCGTTCGGTCACCCGCTCGAGGAGCGCTGCGTGGTCGTCGCCGCACACGCTCGCCGTCCCCCAGAACGGGCGCTCCTCGAGCAGCATCCGTTCGCGCCGCCACCTGGGCGGCAGGTGATCCAGCACGCTCGTGCGGGCGCCGTCAGGAGGCGTCGGGAGCGGCCCCCGCGCCCGACGCCTTCTTCCCGGGGACCCCGTCGACGCCGGTCTCCCGGCGCTGCTCGGCGGTGATCTCGCCCGGCGCACCGGTCAGCGGGTCGTAGCCGCCACCGGACTTCGGGAACGCGATGACGTCGCGGATCGACTCGCTCGCGGTGAGCAGCATGACGATCCGGTCCCACCCGAAGGCGATCCCGCCGTGCGGCGGGGCGCCGAACGCGAAGGCATCGACGAACCAGCCGAACCGGCGCGTGACCTCGTCCTCCGACAGGCCCATCACGTCGAACACGCGCTTCTGCACGTCCTTGCGGTGGATACGGATCGAACCGCCGCCGATCTCGTTGCCGTTGCAGACGATGTCGTAGGCGTATGCCAGGGCGTTGCCCGGGTCGGACTCGAACGTGTCGATCCACTCCGGCGTCGGCGACGTGAACGCGTGGTGCACGGCCGTCCACGAGCCGCCGCCGACCGCGACGTCGTCGTCCTCACCGGTGGGCTTGAACAGCGGCGCGTCGACCACCCACACGAACGACCACTGCGACTCGTCGATCAGACCGCCGCGCCGCGCGATCTCCACGCGCGCCGCCCCGAGCAGCGCGCGAGCGTCCGACGTCTTGCCCGCGGCGAAGAAGACCGCGTCACCCGGTGACGCACCGACGGCGGCCACCAGGCCCGCGCGCTCCGCATCGGACAGGTTCTTGGCGACGGGCCCGGCGAGCTCGCCGTCCTCGGCAACGGTCACGTAGGCAAGGCCCTTGGCGCCGCGCTGCTTGGCCCACTCCTGCCACGCGTCGAACCCGCGCCGCGGCGTCGACGCGCCGCCGGGCTGGACCACGGCGCCGACGTAAGGCGCCTGGAAGACCCGGAAGGGCGTCTCGCTGAAGTACTCCGTGAGGTCCACCAGCTCGAGCGCGAACCGCAGGTCAGGCTTGTCCGAGCCGTAGCGGGCCATCGCGTCCGCGTACGTCATGCGCGGGATGGGAGTGGGGATCCGGTAGCCGATGAGGTCCCACAGGGCCACCAGCACGTCCTCGGCGACCTCGATGACGTCGTCCTGCTCGACGAAGCTCATCTCGACGTCGAGCTGTGTGAACTCCGGCTGACGGTCGGCGCGGAAGTCCTCGTCGCGGTAGCAGCGCGCGATCTGGTAGTACCGCTCCATGCCGCCGACCATGAGCAGCTGCTTGAACAGCTGGGGGCTCTGCGGCAACGCGTACCACGAGCCCGGGGCCAGGCGGGCGGGGACCACGAAGTCGCGAGCGCCCTCGGGCGTGGAGATCGTGAGGGTCGGGGTCTCGATCTCCGTGAAGTCGCGGGTGTCGAGCACCCGCCGTGCCGCGGCGTTGACCTTGGACCGGAGGCGGATGGCGTGCGCCGTGCGCGGGCGTCGCAGGTCCAGGTAACGGTAGCGCAGCCGCGCCTCCTCCCCCACGGGCTCGTCGAGCGCGGTCGAGACCTGGAAGGGCAGCGGGGCGGACTCGCTCAGGACCACGACGTCGGCGGCCGTGACCTCGATCTCGCCCGTCGGCAGGTGCGGGTTCTCGTTGCCCTCGGGACGACGCCCGACGCCGCCGGTCACCTGCAGCACGTACTCGTTCCGCAGGCCGTGCGCGACCGCCTCGTCACGGATCACCACCTGCACGACGCCCGACGCGTCGCGCAGGTCGATGAACGCGACGCCGCCGTGATCCCGTCGCCGGTCCACCCAGCCGGCGAGCGTGACGGTCTGGCCGATGTGCTCGGCTCGGAGCGAGCCGGCGGTGTGGGTGCGCAGCACGAAGGTCCTTCCAACGACGGTGAGCGCGGTGGGCGCGCGCACGAGTCTAGTGGCGGACCTCCGCCCCGCTGTCGCCCGCCACCACGCGCGGCCGCAGGTCGTCCGCGGGCGGGAGCCAGACCGCGGGGTCCGCATCCACCTGCTCGCCGCTGCGGATGTCCTTCACCTGGTGCGCCGTCGGCCCGACGACGGAACCGTCCGGAGCGGTCCGTCCAGGAGCCGCGGGGAACCATACGAAGGGGACGCCACGACGGTCCGCGTAGCGGATCTGCTTGCCGAACTTCGCCGCCGACGGCGCCACCTCGACCGGGACACCGCGCGCGCGCAGGGCGGTGGCCACCCGCTCGCTGTCCGTCCGCGTCTCCTCGCTCACGACGGCGACGACGACGGCGCTCGGCACCGCACGCGTCGCCCGCACGAGGCCGGCCGCCAGCAGGCGGGACACGAGGCGCGAGACGCCGATCGACAGCCCGACCCCGGGGTACGTCGTCGCGCCGTCGGACGCGAGCGCGTCGTAGCGCCCACCCGAGCAGATCGACCCCAGCTCCTCGTGGCCCACCAGAACCGTCTCGTACACAGAACCCGTGTAGTAGTCGAGCCCGCGCGCGATCTTCAGGTCCGCGGTGATCACGCCCGGTGCCCGGAGCGCCGCAGCCTCGAGGAGCGCACCCAGCTCGGCGAGACCCTGGTCGAGCAGCGGGTCCACCGCCCCGAGGCGCTCGGCGAGCGACTGAACCTCGGTCACGACGGT
The DNA here is from genome assembly GCA_963807045.1 of uncultured Actinomycetota bacterium. Taxonomy (GTDB): domain Bacteria; phylum Actinomycetota; class Actinomycetes; order Actinomycetales; family Cellulomonadaceae; genus Actinotalea. Next base: position 431,969 of record CAWDZL010000003.1, read on the forward strand.
CGCGTCACTCCCCCGCAGCCCCGCGAGCTCCAGCATGGCTGCCGCCTGGTCCGGGGTGGCCCCGGCCTCGGTCGCCAGCAGCTCGGCCACGGCGTCGGGCCCCACCTTGTCCAGCTTGTCGATGCTGCGCAGGACGGCGTCGACGTCGGCCAGGCCGATGCCGCGCGCGAAGCCCTCCACCACGCGACGGTTGTTCACGAGGATCCGCACGGGCGGCACCCCGACCGCGGCCAGGGCGGCGAACGCGTCGGCGATCACCAGCGGGAGCTCGACCTCGAAGTGGTACGGCAGCTCGCCCGCCCCCACGACGTCCACGTCGGCCTGGACGAACTCGCGGAACCGCCCGTCCTGGGGCCGCTCACCCCGCCACACCTTCTGGATCTGGTAGCGCCGGAACGGGAAGTCGAGGTGCCCCGCGTTCTCCAGCACGTACCGCGCGAACGGCACCGTCAGGTCGAAGTGCAGCCCGAGACCCTTCTCCTCCCGGCCCGGCCGCCCGGCAGCCTCGGCCGACTCCTGGAGCCGCCGCAGCACATAGACCTCCTTCGAGGTCTCGCCCTTGCGCAGCAGCTGGTCCAGGGGCTCCACGGCGCGCGTCTCGATGCCGACGAAGCCGTGCAGCTCGAACGTGCGGCGCAGGACGTCGAGCACGTGCTGCTCCACGACCCGCCCTGCGGGCAGCCACTCGGGAAAGCCGGACAGCGGGGTGGGGCGGGCCATGCGAGGGTCCTCTCGGTGGTGCGGTTCTGTCGTCAGGCGGTGCGCAGGTACGGGTTCCGGGCGAGCTCCGCGGCGATGGTCGTCGCGGGGCCGTGACCGGGCAGGACGCGAGTGGCCGGGTCGAGCGCCGCCAGCCGCCGGAGCGACGTGGTCATCGCTGCCGGGTCGCTGCCCGGGAAGTCCGTGCGGCCGATCGCCCCCGCGAACAGGACGTCGCCGGTGAGCGCGACCGCCGCGTCGTCGGCGTCGAGCAGGTAGACCGTCGAGCCCTCCGTATGGCCGGGGGCATGGAGCGTCACGACAGGTGCGCCCACCGGCCCCTCCGCCCCGAACGTCACGAGCCGCGTCGGACAGGGCGGTCCGTCCGGGCTGCCCGCCATGGCGGCGATGGCCGCACCGACGGGTCCGAGCGAGCGGACCGGGTCCGCGAGGCGGTAGGCGTCGTCTGCGTGGACATGGACGGGGACGCCGTAGCGATCGCTCACCCGGGACGCGTCCCAGGTGTGGTCCAGGTGACCGTGCGTGAGGAGGACGCCGGCCGGAACCAGGCCCCGGTCCGCCACCACGGTGTCGACCTGCTCGGCAGCGCCTGCACCGGGGTCGACCACCCAGAGCGCGCCGTCCGCCTCGATCAGATGACAGTTCGTGTCCAGGAGCGGGGCGACGACTGTCCTGATCAGCACCGGTCCAGGGTATCGGCGCGGGCCGGTAACCGAGACAAGACCGTGACCCCCGCGAAGGTGGACCGTGTCAGTGGTCGGCCCGGCGCTTGCCTAGACTGTCCGAGGCCCGGCGCGGCGCTTGCGGCGGGCCCCGACGCGCGCGAGAACGGGAGTGCGGAGTGTCGTCCAAGAAGCAGCAGCGCGACTACGCGAGGCGACGCTACGAGAAGTGGCTGAGCCACCAGCAGGCCCTGCACGCCCGGCAGCACCGGCGGCGCGTGGTGGCCAGCTGGGCCCTCGGCGTCCTCGCGGTCGCGGGACTGGTCTGGCTTGTCGTGGCTCTCGTCACCGGAGGCGGCGACAGCGCGCCCGCTCCGACACCGAGCGCGGCCACGACGCCGACCGCCGAGGCGACGCCCACCGCTACGCCGGGGAACCAGGGGAACGTGCCCGATCCCGCGCTCGCCGAGGGACGCACCTGGACCGCCACCGTGCACACGACCGCGGGCGACCTGACGCTCGAGCTCGACGGCGCCGCGGCACCGCAGGCCGTCGCGTCGTTCGTGTCCCTCGCCCAGCAGGGCTTCTTCGACACCACGTCCTGCCACCGCCTGACGACGGAGGGCATCTTCGTGCTCCAGTGCGGCGACCCGAAGGGCGACGGCACAGGTGGCCCCGACTACCGCTTCGGGCCCATCGAGAACGCCCCCGTCGACGACGTCTATCCCACCGCCACGCTCGCCATGGCGCGCCTCGGGGACGACGCGTACAGCCAGGGCAGCCAGTTCTTCCTCGTCTACGAGGACTCGACCATCCCCGCGGACTCCGCGGGCGGCTACACCGTCTTCGGACGGGTCACCGGAGGCATGGACGTGCTGCAAGCCGTCGCCGCCGCCGGTGTGGTCGGCAACACCCAGACCCCGGCCACCCAGGTCACCATCGAGGGAGTGGAGATCCAGTGAGCGACACCGAGCCGACACGCTCCGACGACGTCCAGGAGGACGTCGCACCGGAGGTCGTGGCAGACCCGGCGGGCGCCGACGGGCCCGCTCCGACGGACGACGCCGACGCGCCGACCGACGAGGCACCCGTCGAAGCACCCGCTGAGGAGGCACCCGTCGACGCACCCGCTGACGAGGCACCCGTCGACGCACCCGCTGACGAGGCACCCGTCGGAGCATCTGCTGACGAGGCACCCGTCGGAGCATCTGCCGAGGAGGCTCCCGCCGACGAAGCGGCTGCTGAGGCACCCGCTGAGGAGGCTGTTGCTGAGGCACCCGCCGAGGCCGGCGAGCAGGCGCCTGCGGACGTCGAGCCGACCCCGACGGTGGGCGCGGCCGACGCGCCCGAGCCGACCCCGGCCGTGCCCGCGAGGCCCGCGCCTCGCCCCCGGCCCGGCGGGCCGCGTCCCGTCCCCCGGCCCCCGGCCCGTGGCGGCAAGCCCACGTCGGCGCCGGTCACCGCGGTCGTCGCTCCCCCGTCGCTCTCCGACGCCGAGCTGCATCGCGGCAGCGTCGTTCGGGCGCATCGCCGAGGACGGCACCGTGTCGGTCCGGGAGGCGGCGGGCGAGCGCGAGGTCGGCCAGTTCCCGGGCACCGACGCCACCGAGGCGCTCGCCTTCTACGTCCGCCGCTACGCGGACCTGCACGCCAAGGTGGTCCTCTTCGAGGCGCGGGTCACCGCGGCCGACCTCTCGGTCAAGGAGATCGACCAGACGCTCGAACACCTGGGCGCCGAGCTCGAGGCGCCGGCCGCCGTCGGCGACCTCGACGCGCTCCGGACGCGCCTGGACGCTCTGCGGGCGCTCGCCGGCGAGCGTCGGGCGGTCCTGGAGGCGGAGCGGGCCGCGGCCAAGCAGGCCGCTCTCGAGACCCGCACCGCGATGGTCGAGGCCGCCGAGAAGATCGCCGGGACCGACCCTGAGCGCATGCAGTGGCGCCCGGCCGGCGAGCAGCTCCGCACGCTCCTGGAGGAGTGGAAGGAGTCGCAGCGACGCGGCCCACGCCTCGACAGGCACAGCGAGGACGCGCTCTGGAAGCGCTTCAGCCACGCACGGTCCACGTTCGACAGGGAGCGTCGCCGCTGGTTCGCCGAGCTGGAGAAGGCGAACACCAGCGCGAAGGCGGTCAAGGAGCAGCTCGTCGCCCAGGCGGAGTCGCTCGCCTCGAGCACGGACTGGGCGGGGACGTCCGCCGCGTACCGCGACCTCATGGCGGACTGGAAGGCAGCCGGCCGCGCGAGCCGCAAGGACGACGACGCACTGTGGGCTCGTTTCCGGGCTGCGCAGGACGCGTTCTTCGCGGCCCGCGACGAGCACCACCGCGCGACCGACGCCGAGTTCTCCGCCAACCTCACGGTGAAGCTGGAGCTGCTGACGGAGGCCGAGCGGCTGGTCCCGGTGAAGGACCTCGGCGCGGCCAAGGCCGCTCTGCGTGGCATCCAGGAGCGGTGGGAGCAGGCTGGGAAGGTGCCGCGCGCCGACATGCAGCGCGTGGAGGCTCGCCTCCGCGCCGTCGAGCAGGCGATCCGCGACGCCGAGCAGGCACGGTGGCAGCGCACGAACCCCGAGACCCGCGCGCGGGCCGAGGGAGCCGCTGCGCAGCTGGTCGCCGCGATCACCTCGCTCGAGGCCGACCTCGATGCCGCCCGGGCTGCGGGCAACGCCCGCAAGGTCGGTGAGCTCGAGGAGTCCCTCCGAGCGCGCCGCGCCTGGCTGGAGCAGGTCGAGAAGGCCGCGGCCGAGTCGCGAGGCTGACGACGCGTGACGACGTGAGGCCGGGCCCCGTGGGGGCCCGGCCTCACGTCGTTCGAGGACCGCGGTGGGCGCTCAGACGCCGGGGGCCAGCTCGGCCGCCCGCGATCCGGTGATGCGGTAGACGTCGAACACCCCGTCGACCTTCCGCACGGCCGCAAGCACCGAGTTCAGGTGCGCCGGGTCCGCCATCTCGAAGACGAAGCGCGACATCGCCACGCGCTCACGCGACGTCGAGACGGTCGCGGACAGGATGTTGACGTGGTGATCGGACAGCACCCGGGTGACGTCCGAGAGCAAGCGGTTACGGTCCAGCGCCTCGACCTGGATCTGCACCAGGAACAGCGTGTTCGGGCCGACGTCCCACTCGACTTCGACGATGCGCTCAGGCTGCTGGCGCAGGCCCTCCACGTTGCCGCAGTCCACCCGGTGCACCGAGACGCCCGCCCCGCGCGTGACGAACCCGATGATGTCGTCGCCCGGCACAGGGGTGCAGCACTTGGCGAGCTTCGCCCATACGTCGGTGACGCCGCGGACCACGACGCCGGCGTCACCCGTGCGGATGCGCGGCTGCTTGCCGGGCTGGGCTGCCTCGGCGACGTCCTCCTCCGTGCCGGACTCCCCGCCCATCGACTGGACGAGGCGGTGCACCACGGTCGCCGCGGAGGCCTGTCCCTCGCCGATCGCCGCGTACAGCGACGAGACGTCGGCGAGCCGCATCTCGCTGGCCAGCGCCACCATCGCCTCGTGGGACAGCAGCCGCTGGATCGGCAGGTTCTGCTTGCGCATGGCCTTGGCGATCGCGACCTTGCCGCGCTCGATGGCTTCCTCGCGGCGCTCCTTGGAGAACCACTGCCGGATCTTGTTCCGCGCGCGCGGGCTCTTGACGAAGGTCATCCAGTCCCGGCTGGGACCGGCGGTCTCCGACTTCGACGTCAGGACCTCGACGACGTCGCCGTTCTCGAGCTCGGAGTCGAGCGGCACCAGGCGGCCGTTGACGCGGGCGCCCATCGTCCGGTGCCCGACCTCGGTATGCACGGCGTACGCGAAGTCGACGGGTGTCGAGCCGGCCGGGAGGGCGAGCACGTCGCCCTTCGGCGTGAAGGCGTACACCTCGGCCCCGCGGATCTCGAACCGAAGGGAGTCGAGGAACTCCGTCGGGTCGGCCGTCTCCTTCTGCCAGTCGACGAGCTGACGCAGCCACGCCATGTCCGTGGTGGCGTCGACGTTGCCGCCCTTCGCCATCTCCTTGTACTTCCAGTGCGCGGCAACGCCGTACTCCGCGCGACGGTGCATCTCGTGCGTGCGGATCTGGATCTCCACCGGCTTGCCGCCAGGGCCGATCACCGTCGTGTGCAGCGACTGGTACATGTTGAACTTCGGCATCGCGATGAAGTCCTTGAACCGGCCCGGGACCGGGTTCCATCGCGCGTGGAGCGCGCCGAGCGCGGCGTAGCAGTCCCGCACCGAGTCCACCAGCACCCGCACGCCCACGAGGTCGTAGATGTCGGCGAAGTCGCGGCCGCGCACGATCATCTTCTGGTAGATCGAGTAGTAGTGCTTCGGACGACCGGTGACCGTCGCCTTGACCTTGGCGGCCCGCAGATCGGCGTTCACACGCTCGCGCACGACGGACAGGTACTCGTCCCGGGCGGGTGCCCGCTCGGCCACGAGGTGAACGATCTCCTCGTAGACCTTCGGGTACAGCGTCGCGAACGAGAGGTCTTCGAGCTCCCACTTGATGGTGTTCATGCCGAGCCGGTGGGCCAGCGGCGCGTAGATCTCCAGCGTCTCGCGCGCCTTGCGCCGGGCGGACTCCTGCGGCACGAACCGCCAGGTCCGCGCGTTGTGCAGGCGGTCGGCGAGCTTGATGACGAGGACGCGGATGTCGCGGGACATCGCGACGACCATCTTCCGCACCGTCTCCGCCTGCGCCGCGTCGCCGTAGGACACGCGGTCGAGCTTCGTGACGCCGTCCACCAGGCCGGCGATCTCGTCCCCGAACTCCTCCCGGAGCTGGTCCAGCGAGTAGTCGGTGTCCTCGACCGTGTCGTGCAGCAGGGCGGCAGCCAGGGTGGACGGCGTCATGCCGAGGTCGGCGAGGATCGTGGCGACCGCCACGGGGTGCGTGATGTAGGGGTCGCCGCTGCGCCGGGTCTGCCCACGGTGGGCCGTCTCCGCAGTCGCGTAGGCGCGCTCGAGGATGGCGAGGTCGGCCTTCGGGTGGTTGGCCCGGACCGCCACCATGAGGGGCTCCAGGACCGGCGACCCGGTGGACGGCCTGGTGCCGAACCGGACCAGCCGCGACCGCACGCGCGTCGGCGTGGGTGGCGCGGGCGGCTCGTTCCCGGGCGCGTGCGGGGCCGGCACGGCGATCGGCGCGGCGGAGAGCGACTCCGCCGCTGGTGACGGCGGGCCGGGCACGGGCGTCGGAACCGCGTCCGCGGCACCAGAGGATGCTGCGTCGGTCATGATCGCCTCACCTCCCGGCATCGGTCCGAGTCTACTGTCGGCACAACGGCGACCGTCGTCCGCGTATGCCTGCCGGCGCCGGTACCCGCCCAACCGCGCTCAGTAGGTGAGCAGCGTCTCCACCTGGCGTCCGCCCAGCTTGCTCCGCCCGTCCAGGAACGTCAGCTCCATGAGGAAGGACAGGCCGACGACGACGCCGCCCGCCTTCTCCAGGAGCGCCGCAGTCGCGGCGGCCGTACCGCCCGTGGCGAGGACGTCGTCGACGATCAGGATCCGCGAGCCGTCGCGGATGGTGTCGGGGTGCACCTCGAGCACGGCGCTGCCGTACTCGAGCTCGTACGCCCCGGCGAGGACCTCGCGCGGCAGCTTCCCGGCCTTGCGCACCGGGATGAACCCGGCGCCCAAGGCGACCGCGACCGGCGCGCCCAGGATGAACCCCCGGGCCTCCATCCCCACGATGAGGTCGATGCCCTCCGGTGCCCGCCCGGCCATGTCCGCGACGACCGCCGCGAGCGTGGGGCCGTCCGCGAGCAGCGGCGTGATGTCCTTGAAGACCACACCGGGGTGCGGGTAGTCCGGGACGTCGCTGACGAGAGCCGCCGCGCGCTCGGCGAGCCCGCCCGCCACGGCGGTCACGCCGTCCGCCCGGTGGAACGCTTGCGCTTCGGTTGAGCGGCGTTGCCGAGGTGGGAGCCGGGGACGAGCGAGCCGACCCGCACCGCCCCGGCCTCCGGGGTCTCGCCGTCCGTGCCCGCCGATGCCCGCGCAGCGGCGACCACCGCGTTGTGGGCTGCCTCCGACGACGAGTGGTCCTTGAGCCACGAGAGCAACGGGGTGGCGATGAAGACCGACGAGAACGTGCCGACCAGGATGCCGACGAAGAGCGCGAGCGAGATGTCGCGCAGCGTGCCGGCGCCGAGGAGGAACGCACCGATGAAGAGGATCGAGGCCACCGGGAGCACCGCGACGACAGAGGTGTTCAGGGAGCGGACGAGCGTCTGGTTGAGCGCGAGGTTCGCGAGCTCGGAGTACGTGTAGCGCTTCTGCTTGAGAACGCCGTGGACGTTCTCGCGGACCTTGTCGAACACCACGACCGTGTCGTACAGCGAGTAGCCGAGGATCGTCAGGAAGCCGATGACCGTTGCCGGCGTCACCTCCCACCCGATGCCGGCGTAGACACCCACGGTGATGATCACGTCGTGGAGCAGCGCCACGATGCCCGCGACCGCCATGCGCCAGTCACGGAAGTACACCGTGAGGACGACAGAGACGAGCACGAGGAAGATGACGAGGCCGCGCGCGGCCTTGCTCGTCACGTCCTGACCCCAGGTCGCGCCGACGAACGTCGCGTCGATGTCGTCGACCGGGACCTCGTAGGCCTTGGCCAGCGCCTGCTTGAGCTCCTGGGTCTCGGCGTCGTTCAGCTGCGACGTCTGGACGCGGATGCCGCGGCTGTCGCCGCTGCCGAGGATCGAGACGCGCGGCGGCTCAGCGCCCTCGATGCTCGCGACCGCTTCGAGCGCCGGCCCCTGGGCCGTCGTCGTGACCTTCGGCATCGTGAACTCCGAGCCACCCCGGAAGGCGATGCCGAGGTTGAGACCGCGGCCGAAGAGTAGCGCGGCAGAGGACGCCACGATCAGCACCGCGACGAGGAACCAGCGCTTGCGCGTACCGACGATGTCGTACGACCGCTTGCCGGTGTACAGGTCGTTGCCCCACTGGGCCATGCGACCGGGCATCAGGCGTCCTCTCCCTCGGTCTTGGCGTCCTGCGCGGCGCGGCGTGCCGCCGCCTTGCGCTCGGCGATGGTCATGCGGGTCGACCCCTCGTCGACCGGCGTCGAGCCGGCAGCGGTGGCGCCGGCGAGGGCGCCTGCCGTCGTCTCAGCCGCGAGCGCCACACGACCGCGGCCGACGTAGCGGCTGCGGGCGCCGAGCAGGCTCGGGTCGAGACCGGAGAACCGGTGGCCCTCGGCGAAGAACGGGCGCCGCGAGAGCAGCTGCATCACAGGGTGCGTGAACAGGAAGACGATGGCCAGGTCGACGAGCGTCGTCAGTCCCAGCGTGTACGCGAACCCGCGCACACCGCCCACGGCGAGGAAGTACAGGACTACCGCCGCGAGGAAGTTGATCGCGTCGGACGCCAGGATGGTGCGCTTCGCGCGAGACCAGCCCGTGGCGACCGCCGCGGCGAGCGTGCGCCCTTCGCGCAGCTCGTCCTTGATCCGTTCGAAGTAGACGATGAACGAGTCCGCGGTGATGCCGATGGACACGATCAGGCCCGCGACGCCGGGGAGGCTGAGCCGGTAGCCCTGCGCCCACGAGAGCGTCGTGATGACGAGGTACGAGGTCACCGCGGCGACGAGCAGCGACGCGATCGTCACGAAGCCGAGAGCTCGGTACTGCGCCAGCGAGTAGAGCGCGACCAGGATCAGGCCGATGATGCCGGCGAGGAGGCCGCGCTGGAGCTGCTCGCTGCCGAGGGTCGCGGAGATCTGCGACTCGCTCTGCACGTCGAAGGTCAACGGCAGGGCGCCGAAGCTCAGCTGCTGCGCCAGCGTTGCCGCCGACTCACGCGTGAAGCTCCCCTCGATGATCGCCTCGCCGCTCGGGATGATCGAGTTGACCTGGGGGGACGAGACGACGAGGCCGTCCAGGACGATCGCGAACGCGTTCCGCGGCTCCTCCAGGTCGACCAGCCGCGTCGTCGCGTCCCGGAACTCCGTCGTGCCCTTGCCGTCGAAGTTCAGGTTGACGATCCACTCACCGGTGTAGCCACCGGCCTGGTTCGGCCTCATGCCGGACGATGCCGACGCGATCCGGTCGCCCTGGACCTCCACGGGGCCGAGCGCGTACTTCGTCGTGCCGTCGACGTTGCACGTGACGACTGCCTTGGCCGGGTCGCCCATGCGCTCGAGACCGCCCTTGAGGTTCTTCGGGTCGGTGCAGTCGAGCGCGTAGAGCTGGTCGATCACGTCCTGCGTCAGCCATGCGGGGTCGCTCGGGTCGGTGGGCGTCGTCCCAGCGTCCGCGCTGGGCGACGGAGACGGCGTGGGCGTCGGGGCCGGTGTGGCCTCGGTGGCGCTGCGCATCGTGTTCGTCTTGTCCGTGACCGTCGGCTCGGCCGTCGGCGTGGCGCCGTCGGTGGGCTCTGCGGTCGGGGTCGCCGTGGGGGTTGCCGTGGGCGTCGCGGACGCGTCCGGGTCGATGACGCCCGGGGCGGTCATGGTCAGCACCGGCCGGAACACCATCTGCGCGGACTCCCGCACGAGCGCCAGGGTCGCCTCGTCCGGACGGCCCGGGAGGCCGACGACGATGTTGTTCGAGCCCTGGCTCGTGATCTCGGCCTCCGCCACGCCGGAGGCGTCGATGCGCTGCCGGATGATGGTGATCGCCTGGGTGATCGCCTGGTCGGTGACCTTCGCGCCCTGCTCCGCGACGGGGTGCAGGATGATCTCGGTGCCGCCCTCGAGGTCCAGCGCGAGCTGGGGCGTCAGGGTTGCGTCAGACCATCGCGAGCCCGCCACGATCGCCCCCGCAAGGGCGGCCAGCACGAGCAGGAGAATGACCAGGGGCCGCATGGGACGTTCGCGGCGGGTCGTCGTTGCCAACGGGCTCTTCCTTCGTGTCTGCGCGCCGGAGTACGACAGATGTCGGACGGCGCCGCGGCTCAGCGGGGCTTCTTGTCGTCCTCGTCCGGGTCGGTGAGGCTCGAGGCGTCGTCGGGGACCTCGACATCGGTCCACTCGGCCTCGTCGCCGGCGACGAGCGCGCCCGCGGGCTCCGCCTCGTCGTCACCCTCGACGGGCTCGTCGTCGATCGCCTCGTCATCGAGGTCCTCGTCGTCGAGCGTGTCGTCCTCGACGTCGTCCAGCTCGTCGTCCTCGAACGCCTCGTCGTCGACCTCGTCGAGCTCCTCGTCGTCGACCGGCTCGTCGTCCAGGGGCGGCTCGACGAGCCGGAGGATGCCCTCCTTGTCCCAGACGCCAAGGGCGCCGTCGCCCAGGTCGAGCGTCACGCGGTTCCCGTCCACCTCGACGACGGTGCCGTACATGCGGCCGATCGTCATGACTTCCTGACCCGGCTCAAGGTTCTCGCGGAACGCCGTCGCCGCCGCCTGCTGCTTCTTGGCGGTGCGCGGCAGCCACCACAGCAGCACCACCGCGAACAGCGCGATGAGGATCAAGGTCGGGTCGAAAGGCATGGAGGGTCTCGCGTCCTGTGAGGTGACAACCGTGCGGAGTCTAGGCGACCGGCACGCGCGCGCCATAACCCGTCATCGGCGGGTTCGCTGCCAGATGGACCGGAGTCAGCCGAACAGCGGCTCCGCGCGCGCAGGCATCGGCAACCCGAGGTGCTCCCAGGCCCGCGGCGTGGCGACCCGGCCGCGCGGCGTCCGCCCGAGCAGGCCCTCCCGGACGAGGAACGGCTCGGCGACGGTCTCGACGGTCTCCGGCTCCTCGCCCACGGCCACCGCAAGCGTCGTCAGCCCCACCGGCCCTCCCCCGAACCGCGTGCAGAGCGCCCGCAGGACGGCCCGATCGAGCCGGTCGAGACCGAGCTCGTCGACCTCGTACACCGTCAGCGCCGCGCGGGCGGCAGCCCGGTCGCACTCCCCCGTACCACGCACCTGAGCCCAGTCCCGCACCCTGCGCAGCAGCCGGTTGGCGATGCGGGGCGTGCCGCGCGAGCGCCTGGCGATCTCCGCGGCGGCGTCGGGGGCCAGCTCGATACCCAGCAGCCCGGCCGAGCGCACGAGCACCTGCTCCAGCTCGGCGTCGGCATAGAACTCCAGGTGCCCCGTGAAGCCGAACCGGTCGCGCAGCGGCGCGGGCAGGAGGCCGGCGCGCGTCGTGGCGCCCACCACTGTGAAGGGCGGCAGCTGGAGGCCGATGGCGTTGGCCCCGGCGCCCTTGCCGACGACGACGTCGACGCGGAAGTCCTCCATCGCGACGTAGAGCAGCTCCTCCGCGGGCCGTGCGAGCCGGTGGATCTCGTCCAGGAACAGCACCTCGCCGTCCTCGAGGGACGACAGGACTGCGGCCAAGTCTCCGGCGTGCTGGATCGCGGGACCCGAGGTCACGCGGACGGATGTGCCGAGCTCCGCGGCGATGATCATCGCCAGCGTCGTCTTCCCGAGCCCGGGCGGCCCGGAGAGCAGCACGTGATCGGGCGCGCCGCCACGGGCGAGCGCCGCGTGCAGCACGAGGCCGAGCTGCTCGCGCACCACCTCCTGCCCGACGAACTCGCTGAGCCGGCGTGGCCGTAGTGCGACCTCTGCGGCACGCTCGACCTCCTCGGCCTCCGCCGTCACGATCCGGTCGTCAGCCACGCGAGCCCCCGAGCGAACGCAGGGCCGCGCGCAGCACGGCGGCCACGTCCTGCTCGCCGACGGCGCCCGCGTCGTCCGGCACCACCCCGGCGACGGCGTCCTCTGCCGCGCGTGAGTTCCACCCGAGCCCCACCAGGGCCTCGACGACGGTGCCTCTGTGGTCGGTCGCGACGGCGGGCTCCCCCGGCGTCCCGGCGGCGGCGCCGAGCCGGTCGCCCAGCTCCAGCACGATGCGCTGCGCACCCTTGCGGCCGATGCCGGGCACACGCTGCAGAGCCGCCAGGTCCTCCGTAGCGACGGCCCTGCGCAGGGCGTCGGGGCTGTGCACGGCCAGCATGGCCAGGGCGAGGCGCGGCCCGACGCCGGAGACGGTCTGGACGGCTTCGAAGACCTCCCGCTCGTCGGCGTCCGCAAACCCGTACAGGGTCAGGGCGTCCTCGCGCACGACCAGCGACGTCGCGAGCGCCGCCTCCTGCCCGATCCGCAGCCCTGCGAGCGTCGCCGGAGTCGCGTACGCCAGCAGCCCGACACCGCCGACCTCCACGACCACCGCGTCCAGCCGCAGGTCCAGCACGCGGCCGCGCACCGAGGCGATCACGCTTCCTCCCGAACGAACATGTGTACGACCGTAACAGGCGTCGATCAGCGCTCGCGCAGGCGCGCCGCGGCCTCGGCCTGCGCCCACGCCTGCTGGGCGGCCGTCCTGCTCGTGGAGACCGCCGCGTGCACGACGCCGATGGGACGCCACAGGTGGCAGATGGCCAGGGCGAGGGCGTCAGCGGCGTCGGCCGGCTTCGGCACCTCGGCGAGACCGAGGACGTGCGCGACCATGGCCTGCACCTGCGCCTTGGGGGCGCGCCCGTTGCCCGTCACGGCGGCCTTCACCTCGCTCGGCGTGTGGAGCGCGACAGGGATGCCGCGCCGTGCCGCCGCCACCATGACGACGCCCGAGACCTGGGCCGTTCCCATCACCGTGCGCACGTTGTGCTGGGCGAAGACGCGCTCGACTGCGACGGCATCGGGCGCGTAGCGGTCGAGCCACGCCTCCACCTCGTCGCCAACGACCCGCAGCCGCACGGCCGGGTCGTCCGCAGGCGAGGACCGCGCGACGCCGACGGCGGTGAGCATGACGCGCCGGCCCGGCATCGAGTCGACGACGCCGAGCCCGCACCTGGTCAGGCCGGGGTCGACTCCGAGGACGCGCACAGGTCCAGTGTCGGCCACCGCGCGGCCACCGCGCGGCCCGGTTCGCCCGGACGGCGTGTCGGAGACAGACGTCGGGCCCACCCGCACGAGGCGGACGGGCCCGGACGGGTGTTCGGTCTCAGTCCTCGTCGTCGAGGGCCGCGAGCACGTCGTCGGAGGCGTCGAAGTTCGCGAAGACGTTCTGCACGTCGTCGGAGTCCTCGAGCGCGTCGATCAGGCGCAGGATCTTGCGCGCACCGTCGACGTCCACCTCCACCTGCGTGGCCGGCACGAACTGCACCTCCGCGGAGTCGTAGTCGACGCCCGCGTCCTGGAGCGCGGTGCGCACGGCGACCACATCGCCCGGCTCGCTCATCACCTCGAAGCTGTCGCCGAGGTCGTTGACCTCCTCGGCACCGGCGTCCAGCACCGCCGCGAGGACGTCGTCCTCGGTCAGGCCGTCGACCTTGGACACGAGCACCACGCCGCGGCGGGAGAAGAGGTAGGAGACCGAGCCCGGGTCCGCCATCGCGCCGCCGTTGCGGGTGAAGGCGACCCGGACGTCCGATGCCGCACGGTTCCGGTTGTCGGTCAGGCACTCGATCAGGACGGCGATGCCGCCGGGGCCGTAGCCCTCGTACATGATCGTCTGGTAGTCGGCGCCGCCGGCTTCCTGGCCGGAGCCACGCTTGAGCGCACGGTCGATGTTGTCGTTGGGCACCGACGACTTCTTGGCCTTCTGGATCGCGTCGAAGAGCGTCGGGTTGCCCGCGGGGTCGCCCCCGCCGACGCGGGCCGCCACCTCGACGTTCTTGATCAGCTTCGCGAACAGCTTGGCTCGCTTGGCGTCGACGACCGCCTTCTTGTGCTTGGTCGTTGCCCACTTGGAGTGACCGGACATGCTGCAGTACCCCTCAACCGCGCTCGGTGACGACGCGCTCGGTGACGATCTGGACGAAAAGCCGGTGCAGGCGGAGATCTCCCGTGATCTCGGGGTGGAAGGACGTGGCCAGCACGTCGCGCTCGCGCACCGCCACGATCCTACCGGCGGCCGCCCCCGAGGTGACGCGCGCGAGCACATCGACTCCTGGACCCACCTCCTCGACCCAGGGGGCGCGGATGAACACGGCGTGCACCGGGTCGGTCGCGCTGCCCGGGATGCCCTCGACGGCCAGGTCCGTCTCGAACGAGTCCACCTGCCGCCCGAAGGCGTTCCGGCGCACCGTGATGTCCAGCCCCCCGAGGGTCTGCTGGTCCGCCGTGCCTCCGGTGACGCGCTCGGCGAGCAGGATCATGCCGGCGCACGACCCGAAGGCCGGCAGCCCCGCGCGGATGGCCGCGCGGAGCGGCTCGAAGAGGCCGAAGGCCCGCAGGAGCTTGTCGATCGTCGTGGACTCGCCGCCCGGCAGGACGACGCCGTCGACGGCGCCGAGCTCCTCCGGTCGGCGGAGCAGCACACCGACGGCGCCGCTCGCCTCGAGCGCAGCGATGTGCTCGCGCACGTCGCCTTGGAGGGCGAGCACACCGATCGTCGGGGTTCCGTCAGCCACGAGGGGGAATTCTAGGCACCCACGAGCGCATCGCCCGCGCCCGGGGCACACAGCGCCGGCGCCCGCACTCTCAGCCCGCAGCCGTCATGGCCTCGGCCGTCGCCGCCGGCTTCGCGCTCCCCGACTCGGCCCAGTCCACCACCAGGTCCGCGAGGCGCTCGAGTCCCTCGAGCAGCCCGGCGCGGCCGGCCGCCAGCGAGACCCGGACCATCCCTTCGCCGCCCGGGCCGAACGCGGCGCCCGGCGCGACGGCGACGTGTCGCTCGGCGAGCAGACGCAGCGCGAAGGCCTCGCTGTCCGCCGTCGCAGACCGGACGTCCACCATGAGGTAGAAGGCTCCCGCCGGACGTACGCAGGCGATGCCACGCGCCGTCAGCAGCGCCACCGCAGCGTCGCGCCGCTCCCGGTAGGCCTCGCGCGCCGCGGCGACGTGGTCCTGCGGGCCGCGCAGTGCCGCGAGGGCCGCGCGCTGGCCGGGGGTCGACGGGCACGCAACGGTCGCCTCGGCGAGGTGCTCCATCAGGTCGCGCGCGGTGGGATCGGGCACGACGACGTAGCCCACCCGCCAGCCCGTCATCGCGTGCGCCTTCGAGAAGCTGAAGAAGGACAGCACCCGGTCGTCGGTGTCCATCGCGGTCAGCCCGACGTGGGGGCCGTCGAAGGTGAAGGCCTCGTAGCACTCGTCGCTGAGCACCCAGAGGTCGTGCCGACGTGCGACGTCGAGGATCCCGGCGAGCACCTCCGTCGGGTACACGGCACCGGTGGGGTTGTTCGGCGAGCAGACGATGATCGCCCTGGTCCGCGACGTCACCGCCGCTTCGATGTCCGCGATGTCGGGCACGAACCCGCGGTCCGCGTAGGTCGGGTACGGCCGCACGACGGCGCCCGCCGCCACCGCCGCCATGCGCCAGTTCGGGAACTCGGGGTCGGGGACGAGCACCTCCTCCCCCGGCGCGACGAGCGTGGCGAGGGCCATGGCGAGGCCGTTCATGGCTCCGTGCGTGACGAGGACCTCGTCGGCGGTCGTCGCCCGGCCCGTCGTCGCGGTCACACGCGCCGCGAGGGCCTCGCGCAGCTCCGCCGAACCGACGCTCGACGTGTAGCCGGTGTGGCCCGCTGCGGCGTCGGCCGCGGCCGCACGGATCACGTGCGTCGGCGTCGTGGTGTCGGGCTCGCCGACCTCCAGCCGGATGGCCTCCGGGTCGTTCAGGGCGAGTTCCATGAGCATGCGGATGCCGCTGCGCGGGATGCCCGCCACCGGCGAAGTGATGTTCGGCACCCGACCCAAGGTACTGGGTGGTAACACGGCTGTGTTACGACCCGGTAGCGCCCGTGTGACGTGACAACCGGGACCCTCCGCACGACGCGCCGGCCTCCGCGCCGTCTAGCATCACCGCGTGACCGGTCCCCAGCAGCCGTACCCCGACCCGCAGACGCCACCGGCCTACCCCTACGGGCCAGGCTTCGGCCATCCCGTCATGGAACCGCCTCGCCGGACCTCCACGACCGGACCCAAGATCGCCGTCGGCACCGGTGTGACGCTCCTGCTCCTCTCGGTGGGCCTCTTCATCGTCGGGATCATCGCCGTCGTGCGCGTCACCCCCACCGACGTCCTGCACCTCGACGGCTCCCCCAGCTCGGGCGTGGTCGCGACGGTCGACGCCCCCGGCGAGGCGACGGTTGACCTCCCTGCCGACTCGGCCTACGCGCTCTACCTGGTGCGGACCGGCACGCCCTACGCGGCCCCTGAGGGCGCCGCGGCAGTGACGGCACCCGACGGCGACGCCGTGTCGGTCCAGTCCCCCTCCCTGTCCTCGGAGGTCACCATGGGGCGGACGCACGCCGAGGCGTTCGCCTCGTTCCGGACCGACGCCGCCGGGACGTACCGGATCGAGGCGCCCTCGACCACCGACGGCGGTGCGGCCCAGATGCTCCTCGTGCCCGACGCCGGGATGGGCACGTTCCTCGGCGGCCTGTTCGGCGGCGTCGCAGGGATCCTCGGCGGCGTGTTCCTTGGCTTGCTCGCCCTCGGGCTCCTGATCGCCGGCTGCATCATGTGGGCGGTGCGGAGAGGCAACGCCCGGCGGCAGGGCATCGCCTAGGCCCGCGAACGGCTGCGACGGCCGGCCATCTGTCCACAGATGGCCGCGACGGCTGACCGGTTTGTCCGTTACGCGATAAGTTGCGGCCCATGCGGAGCAGGGGCGCGGCGGCGCTGATCGCCGTCGGGACGGTCGTGATCGGGTTCGTGGCGCTCGCCGGCCTGTCCGGCTGCACGGGCGGCGGGGACGGCGGGGACCCGACGCCGGTCGGCACGCACACCGCGGCAAGCCCCTCCCCGACGCCGACGCCGACGCCGAGTCCCACGCCCGTGGACCCAGCCGCCGTCCCGCCCGAACGCCCAGCCGCGATGGACACGGCCGACATCGCAGGTGCAGAAGCGGCGGCGACGTACTTCGTGCAGTTGTTCGCCTACACCTTCGCTACGAATGACCTGGAGGGCTGGGTGTCCCTCAGTCACCCGGAATGCGTCTACTGCGCGAGTGTCACGTCGGCCGTCACAGACCAACTCGCTGCGGAGCTCCACTCCTCGGGGGGCACCGACACAATCTCCTCCATAGGCATCACAGAAGTTGACCCTGGCCGCTGGTGGGCGGTCCAGATGGAAGTGGTTCAGGCACCATCCGAGACGCGGACGGCGAGCGGCACGGTCACCGAGCGGTTCGCAGACACGGTCAGCTACCACATCGACCTAGCCGTCGTCCGCGAGTCTGGCCGCTGGCTCGTCCGCGAGCTGACTTTCACGGAGACGTCGCGTGTCAGCGGCTGAGGGACGACCGCGACGGCTATGTCGGACGCTCGCCGTCGCGACGACGACCTCGCTACTTGCCCTTGGTGTGACGGGGTTTGCCACTGCCGTTGAGCACGACGCGATTGCATCGGGCGACGCGGTGGTCCTGAACGCCGTGACCGCCGCTGGCGTGATCACGCGATCGCAGAGCGGTGATCCCGCGGCGCGGCTCGTGGAGTACACGCGCGAGGACCTGTGCGGCACCCAGCCCTCCGGCTCCTGGAACACGCTGTGCACGGGATACGACCCGGACACTCCCCTGCCCGATTGCCAGGGGCAGCAACCCATCCCACCGGTATGGCGGCGCCAGCGCACCACCCCGACCAGCCCCTGGCAGACCCCGACCCTCGCGCTCGGATGGACGTGCCCCCAGGACGCCGTGCCCGTGCTCTCTGAGGCCGACTTCCGCCGCCTGCCGATCGCGCCCTCGCCGCTGACGACCCAACCGGGCGGAGGCGTCGTGTTCGTCAACAAGCCGACCATCGTCTTCACCGACCCGGCGATGCAGCCCTTCACCACGACCCTGCTCGGGGCCCCCGTCGAGGTCGAGGCCACGCCCACCTCCTACACGTGGGATTTCGGCGACGGCACGGACCCCGTCACCACCACGAGCCCCGGCCACCCCTACCCCGACCACGACGTCGCCCACCCTTACGTGGCCGTGGGCACCTACACCGTCACGCTCACGACCGAGTTCGCCGGTCGCTACCGCCTGGCCGGCACCGCGACCTGGCTCCCCGTCGTCGGCACCGCCACCACGACGACCACGAGCCCGCCGATCACGGCCGAGGAGCGCCGCACCCACCTCGTCGCCGACGACTGCCACGACGACCCGCACGCCCGCGACTGCTAGCCCCACCTACGGCCCGCCACGCCCCGATGAGCGGCGTCGGGCGGTGACGCACTCAGCCCTTCGTGGGCCGCGCCACCTCGTCCGGGAGCCGCCGGACGACGCCGTCCCACCCGCCCAGGAGCTCCCGCACGAGCGGCACGAATCCCTCGGGGAACACCTCGACGTCCACCCGCGCGAGCGCGTCGAGGTCCCACCAGCGCAGCTCGTCCATGAAGGCCCGCTCGACGGCGGTCCAGCCACCCGTGACGAGCGGCCCAGGCGCGCCGATGTGCGCGACGAAGAACTCCTCGTCCTGGCGGACGGTGCGACGGGCGAAGTCGAAGGTCGCGCGCCGGGTGGCGACCGGCCCGACGACGTCGAGCGCGGAGACGACCAGCCCGGCCTCCTCCTGCAGCTCGCGGACGGCGGCGTCCACCGGCGCTTCCCCGGGCTCGATGCCGCCGCCGACCGTGAACCACCACGATCGGCCGGGGTTGTCGACGTCGTGGCCACGCACCATGAGCACGCGCTCCTCGGGGTCGAGAAGGATCAGCCGCGCGCCTCGACGGAAGGGCACCCCGTCCGGCCCCTCGACCCAGTCCGGGCCGAGCTGGGTGACGCCGACCCCTGCCGGCCCCGGCTCACCCGGACCCGGGACGCCGACCGTCACCAGCCGCGCTCGGCCAGCCGGTGAGGCTCCGGGACGTCCTCGACGTTGATGCCGACCATGGCCTCGCCGAGGCCCCGCGACACGTCGGCGATGACCGCCGGGTCATCGTGGAAGGTCGTGGCCTTGACGATCGCGGCAGCACGCTTCGCCGGATCGCCGGACTTGAAGATGCCCGAGCCGACGAACACGCCCTCGGCGCCGAGCTGCATCATCATCGCCGCGTCGGCCGGCGTCGCGATCCCACCAGCGGTGAACAGCACGACCGGGAAGCTTCCCGGCCTGCGCCACCTCCTTGACCAGGTCGTACGGTGCCTGGAGCTCCTTCGCGGCGACGTAGAGCTCGTCCTCAGGAAGCGACGTGAGCCGGCGGATCTCGTCGCGGATCTGGCGCATGTGCGTCGTCGCGTTCGAGACGTCACCGGTGCCGGCCTCGCCCTTGGAGCGGATCATCGCCGCACCCTCGGTGATGCGCCGGAGTGCCTCACCCAGGTTCGTGGCGCCGCAGACGAACGGGACCGTGAACTGCCACTTGTCGATGTGGTGGGCGTAGTCCGCCGGGGTCAGCACCTCGGACTCGTCCACGTAGTCGACGCCGAGCGACTGCAGCACCTGTGCCTCGACGAAGTGCCCGATCCGCGCCTTCGCCATCACCGGGATCGAGACCGCGTCGATGATGCCCTGGATCAGGTCGGGGTCGCTCATACGGGCGACGCCACCCTGCGCCCGGATGTCGGCAGGCACGCGCTCAAGGGCCATCACGGCGACCGCACCGGCATCCTCGGCGATCTTGGCCTGGTCAGCGGTGACCACGTCCATGATCACACCGCCCTTGAGCATCTCGGCCATGCCGCGCTTGACCTTCGCAGTGCCGATGAGGGGCTGGCTCTCGCTGGTCACATCTGTCCCTTGGTCGCGTGAGGTGGGTGCCCGTCCGGCGTGCGCAGGGCCTGCGGGAGCGGGCCGCCGGGCGTCGTCGCCACGGCGTCCCCCAATCCTAGACCGGCACGACGACCCGATTTCCCGGGCGTCCCAGTGCATGATCAGGCGTGACGTGGGACGTCAGGCGGCCTGCTGGATCCGCTGCAACGACTCCGGCCATGCGTCGTCGACCTCGACCGTCTGCGGCATCACCGCGTGCCCCGCCAGGCGCAGGCCGCGGACGACGACCTTGCGCCGCACCCGCTGGGTCTGCGCCACCGCCTCGTTGTGGAACCTGCGGGCCAGCTGCACCCGGTACCAGGCGGCCGCCAGCGCCCCGAGCAGCTCGGTGCCGCCCGGCTCCGCCAGGATCGCCTCGGCCTCGATCGGGTCGGCCAGGGCCTCACGGACGGTGCGGGACAGGTCGCTCTCGGCCCGCGCGCTCTCGTCCGGCCCGGAACCTTCCGACGCGTCGTCGCGTGCGCCGTCGGGACCGGTGCCCGGTCGCCGCAGCATCCGCTCCAGGTCGGGTAGCGCGGCGACGAGCTCCGCCCGACCATGCCCACCCGCGGAGAGCGCCGTCCACGCGGCATCGCCGACCAGCACCGAGCTGACCGGGTCCAGCAGCCCCGACGCCGCGAGCTCGGCAGCGACCGACGCGCGGCGCACGAGCTGGTTCTCCAGCGCCGCCCGGGACGTGGCCACCTTGCGGTGCAGACGATCGAGTCGGCTCGCGACGACCCACACGAACCAGGCCAGCAGCAGGGCCGCCCCGGCCACGACCAGCGTGAGCTCGGACCAGGTCATCGCTCCGTCCACCTCCCGCTCCGCACGGAGGCCGGGTCCTCCGACACGCGCACGCCGGGTGCAGACCCGGACAGCACCATCTCGTAGACGGTCAGCACCTGCTCCGTGATGACCGACCAGTCGTACCGGCGCACCACCTGCGCGGCGTGCGCAGCCGTCACGCGGCGCAACTCGGGGTCGGCGAGCACCCGGTTCAGCGTCTCGGCGAGGTGCGCGCTGTCGCCGTTGCGGAACAGGACACCGGCGGCGCCCTCGTCCAGCACACGACGGAACGCCCCCAGGTCGCTCGCGACGACCGCAGCACCGGCGCTCATCGCCTCGACCAGCACGATGCCGAAGCTCTCGCCGCCTGTGTGCGGCGCACAGTAGACGTCGACGGAGCTGAGGAGGCGAGCCTTGTCGTCGTCGGAGATCGGACCGAGGATCTCGATGGCGCCGGCGGCGTCGCCGAGCGCCGCCCGGGCCTCCTCCGCGCCCTCGCCACGACCCGCGACGAGGAACCGCGCGCCCGGGTGCTCGGCCAGCACGGCCTGGACAGCCGCCATGAGGACGGGCAGGCCCTTGCGCGGCTCGTCGAGCCGTCCGAGGAACGCGATCGTCGGACGCTCAGCGGTGCCGGACCACTCAGGCACGGACTCCGCGGCCTCGAAGCGGTCCGCGTACACGCCGTTCGGGATGACGACGGCGTCGCCCCCGAGGTGCTCGACGAGCGTGCGCCGGGCGTCCTCCGACACCGCGATCCGGGCCGAGATCTTCTCCAGGCTCGGGCGGACCATCGGGTAGGCGACCTGCAGGGCGCGCGACCGGAGCAGCGCCGTGTGGAACGTCGCGACGATCGGCCCCGTCGCCACCCAGAGGGCCAGCATGCCGAGGCTCGGGGTCACGGGCTCGTGCAGGTGGAGGATGTCGAACTCACCGGCCGCGAGCCACTTGCGGACGCGCCGCGCGCTCATCGGGCCGAACGTCATCCGCGCGACCGAGCCGTTGTACCGGACCGGGACGGCCTTGCCGGCCGACGTGATGTAGTCGGGCAACGGGGTGTCGTCGTCCGCAGGAGCCAGGACGGACACCGTGTGCCCACGGGCCTGCAGCGCCTCGGCCAGGTCCCGGACGTGGAACTGCACGCCTCCCGGGACGTCGAAGGAGTACGGACAGACGATCCCGATGCGCAACGACCCGGTCATGAGGCCTCCCCCGCCTTCGCCAGCGTCGCGGCGTACCGCTCAGGGTCCAGGTGTGCCACGAAGACCTTCTGCAGCATGTGCCAGTGGGTGGGGTGCGCAGCGATGTCCGCGCCGACCGCATCCACCCACGCCTGTGTCATGACCCTCACCTGCTCGCCACGAGGGACGTCGACGGGCCGCTGCACCGCCGGCAGGAAGTTCACGACGATCCCCCACGGGCTCCCGGCGGCCCGCCGGCGGGCACCGCGTAGCCGCTCGTGACGCAGGGCCGTCGGGACGAGCATCGCGCCGGTCGCCACGGCGAGTGCGGCCGGGCCGGCAGCGACCCGCGCACGCTGACCGAGCAGGTCGACCTCCACGCCCCGGGCGGTGAGGTCACGGTCGGCTAGGAGCGGCACCAGCACGTTGCCGCCGCGCACCACTCGCACCAGCTGCCGGAACACGTCCTGGCCCTGGTCCAGCGGGATGATCGTGAGGCCGACGGCCTCACGCATCCGCACGAACGCCTCGTAGACCTCGGGCGGGTCGAGCCGCTCCGCCACCGTCGTCGCCGGCGCCAGGTGCGTCGCAGCCCAGGCCCCCGCGAGGTCCCAGTTGCCCTGGTGCCCGAGTGCGAGGACGACGGCGCGCCCCTCGGCGCACTCGGCGACCATCTGCTCCAGCCCGACGGTGCGCACACGGGCGTCGATCTGCTCGGCCGTGAGCCGCGGGAGGGCGAACGTCTCGGCGTAGTACCGGAAGTACGTGCGCATGCCTCCGCGGCTCAGCCGCCGCACCTCGCGCGCCGTTGCCCCTGGCCGCACGAGCCGCAGGTTCGCCTCGAGCTGGCGCACTCCGCCGGCGCGCATCAGCCAGACCACCTCGGCCGCCGCACCCATCAGGGCGCGTGAGACCGGCTCGGGGGCCCGGCCGAAGAACCGGAAGGCGGCCAGCGTGAGCCGCCCGGTGCTCGGCCGCCTCACGACGCCGAACCAGGCGCCTCGGTCGACGCGGCGGCCGCGGCCCTGGCGACCGCAGTGACCTGCTGGCGCACGACGACCATCCGCTGGATCACCGTGACGAAGCTCGCGACGGCGAGGAGCCCCAGCACGACGGTGAGCACCACCGGCGACAGCCCGAGGCCGACCAGGCCGGCCGAGACCAGCGCCGCCGTGAGGCGGTCGCCGCGCTCGGCGATCCCGACGCTCGCCGTCATGCCGAGGCCCTCGGCACGTGCGCGGGCGTAGGGCACGATCGAGCCGAGCACGAGGCAGGCCAGGCCGAAGGCGGCGCCCAGGTCCTGGTCGCCGGGCCCGGCGAGCCACAGCACGAGGCCGGTGAACACTGCGCCGTCGGCGAACCGGTCCAGGGTCGAGTCCAGGAACGCACCCCACGGACCGCTCCGGCCGGAGATGCGAGCCATGAGGCCGTCCACGAGGTCGTTCATCGCGAAGAGCCAGATGACGATCGTCCCGACGAACAGGTGCCCGGTCGGGTACAGCCAGAGCGCCGCGACCACCACGCCGAGCGTGCCGAGGATCGTGACCGCGTCGGGCGTCAGGCCCGTCCGCAGCAGACCCTTGGCGAGCGGCGTCAGCAGCCGTGTCGTCACTCCACGCAAGCGGCTCAGCACGACTCCTCCTGGGGCTGGCGCGGCCACGCGGCCGCGAGCTTCTCGCGCGTGCCGGCAAGCAGCTCCGGCACGGTCTTCGTCCGGGCGACGATCGGCATGAAGTTCGCGTCGCCCTCCCACCGCGGCACCACGTGCTGGTGCAGGTGCGCCGCGATCCCGGCGCCGGCCACGGCGCCCTGGTTGATGCCGAGGTTGAACCCGTGCGGGCCGTACACGGCGCGCAGCACGGCGATCGCCGTCTGCGTGAGCGTCGCGACCTCGGCGGTCTCGGCCGGGTCGAGCTCGGTGTAGTCGGCGACGTGCCGGTACGGCAGCACCATGAGGTGACCCGAGTTGTACGGGTAGAGGTTCAGGACGACGAAAGCCGTCCGTCCGCGCGCCACGACCAGCCCGACGTCGTCGGGCAGGCCCTGCGCACGGCAGAACGGGCACGCATCGGCGCCCGAGCCGGCCGGCTTGTCCTGACCGCCGAGGTACACCATGCGGTGCGGCGTCCAGAGGCGTTCCAGGCCGTCCGGGTCACCGGGCAGGTCGGCCGCCGCTTCGGTCTCCATCCCTCACACCGCCGCCCGGTCGAGGACCGCCCGGACGACGCGCTCCACGGCCTCCTCGACGGCGACCCCGTTGTCCTGCCGACCGTCGCGGTACCGGAACGAGACGGCGCCTGCCGCCATGTCCTCGCCACCCGCGATCAGCACGAACGGCACCTTCTGGGTGGCCGCGTTGCGAATCTTCTTCCCGAAACGGTCGTCGGAGGTGTCCAGCTCGGCGCGGACACCCCGCGCACGCAGCTGCGCGACGACGTCAGCCAGGTAGTCGTTGAACGGCTCCGCGACGGGCACAGCGACCACCTGGACGGGCGCCAACCATGCCGGGAAGGCACCCGCGTAGTGCTCGACGAGGATCGCGAAGAACCGCTCGATCGAGCCGAACAGGGCACGGTGGATCATCACGGGGCGCTGGCGCGAGCCGTCCGCCGCGGTGTACTCGAGCTCGAACAGCTCCGGCTCGAAGAAGTCGAGCTGGATGGTGGAGAGCTGCCACGTGCGCCCGATGGCGTCCTTGGCCTGCACCGAGACCTTCGGGCCGTAGAAGGCCGCCCCGCCCGGGTCGTCGACCAGGTCCAGACCCGAGGCCGTCGCCACCTCGCGCAGCGTCTCGGTGGCCTCCGCCCACGTCGCGTCGTCGCCGACGGACTTCTCGGGGTCGCGGGTGGAGAGCTCGAGGTAGAACTCCGAGAGCCCGTAGTCGCGCAGGAGGTCGAGGACGAAGGTCAAGAGCGACGCGAGCTCGTCCCGCATCTGCTCGCGTGTGGTGTAGATGTGCGCGTCGTCCTGCGTGAACCCCCGAGCGCGCGTCATGCCGTGCACGACGCCGGACTTCTCGTACCGGTAGACCGTGCCGAACTCGAACAGCCGCAGCGGCAGCTCGCGGTACGAGCGCCCGCGCGAGGAGAAGATCAGGTTGTGCATGGGGCAGTTCATGGGCTTCAGGTAGTAGTCCTGGCCCGCGCGCCGCAGGGTGCCGTCCTCGTCGCGCTCCTCATCGAGCCGCATCGGGGGGTACATCCCGTCCGCGTACCAGTCGAGGTGCTTGGACGTCTGGAACAGCTTCGCCTTGGTGATGTGCGGCGTGTTCACGAAGGAGTAGCCGGCCTCGACGTGCTTGCGCCGCGAGTAGTCCTCCATCTCCATGCGGACGATGCCGCCCTTGGGGTGGAAGACGGCCAGGCCGGAGCCGATCTCGTCCGGGAACGAGAACAGGTCGAGCTCGTTGCCGAGGCGCCGGTGGTCGCGGCGCTCGGCCTCGGCCAGCCGGTCGAGGTGCGCGGTGCAGCTCGTCCTTGGTCGGCCACGCCGTGCCGTAGATCCGCTGCAGCTGCTGGTTCTTCTCCGAACCCCGCCAGTAGGCCGCCGCCGAACGCATCAGCCGGACGCCGTTGCCGATCAAACGGGTGCTCGGCAGGTGGGGGCCGCGGCACAGGTCCTGCCAGACGACCTGCTCCGACTCGCGACCCGCGCCACGGACGTTCTGGTAGATGCTCAGGCCGCCCAGACCGACCTCGACGTCAGCTCCGTCGTCCCCCGCGCCGGGCGTGCCCTTGAGCCCGATCAGCTCGAGCTTGTACGGCTCGGCGGCGAGCGCGGCACGCGCCTCGTCCTCGGTGACGTCCCAGCGGCGGAAGGTCTGCCCCTCCTTCACGATCCGCGACATGACCTTCTCGAGGGCTTTGAGGTCCTCCGGGGTGAAGGGGGTCGCGACGTCGAAGTCGTAGTAGAAGCCGTCGGTGATGGGCGGGCCGATGCCCAGCCGGGCCTGCGGGTTCACCTCCTGGACCGCCTGCGCCAGCACGTGCGCGGCCGAGTGCCGCAGCACCGCGAGGCCGTCCGGGGACCCGATGGTCACGCCCTCGACCGTCGCACCCGCCGGCAGCGGGGCAGCCAGGTCCGTCAGCACCCCGTTCACGCGGGCGACGACGACGTCGCGTCGGTCGGCGAACAGCTCCGCCGCGGTGGTGCCCTCGGCACACTCGCGGTCGACGCCGTCGATGGTCACGGTGATCTGGGGCACGGGATCCTCTTCGAGTCGTGGTTCGGCGCTCCCGATGCTACCGATCCGCCGGGGCCTCCCCGGCAGGCCGGCTCCAGCCTGGGGCGAGCGCCGCACGCGGGCACAGCGATGCCCGCAAGAGGACCTAAGTCCCTGGACTTCACCCGTTGGGGTGGCCGTCTGGCGAAGTTACGCCCGTTTGGCCTATCACTGTCTCGAGCTTCGGTGGGCGATACTGGGTTCGAACCAGTGACCTCCTCGGTGTGAACGAGGCGCTCTACCACTGAGCCAATCGCCCGCATCTCCGCGAGTTTGGCTCACGTCGACGGCCCCGATAATACACAAGTGACGGACGGTCCCTGGCGCTCAGCCCGCAAGCGCGCCACGATGTGGCAGTGTTCGCGCACAGGAGCACGACATGTTCGACGACGATGACGGAGAGGGGTGACGATGGCGGGAGCCCTGCCCGACGTGCGTGAGGTCGTCGCGATGCACCTGGTGCTCTCCGACGCCTCGGTGCTGCCGATCCGCGCCGAGCTCACGTTCGACGCCTCGGACCCCTACACGGTCCGCATGGAGTTCACCGGCACGCACTCGAACTGCACCTGGCTGATCGGCCGCGAGCTGATCGCCCAGGGCGTCCTCGCCGACCCGACGTCCCCCGCCGGCACCGGCGACGTACGCATCTGGCGCGACGAGGACCCCACGTTCATCCTGCTCGCCCTCAGCGGTGTGGAGGGCGACGCCCTCCTCGCCGGCCCGGCCGAGCCCTTCGCCCGGTTCGTCGCCGCCACCACCGTCCTCGTGCCGTTCGGGTCCGAGAGCACCCGTATGGAGGACGAGATCTCTCGCCTCATCGTGAGCCTGCTCGACGCCTGACGGCGCCGCCGCGCCTCACGGGTCGAGGTCGCCGCTCCCTTCGCGCTCCGCGTAGAGGCGCTGCACCTGCGCCGTCAGGGGACCGACGGGCACCGGCACCCCGTCGAGCGCGATCACGGGCACGAATGTGCGGACGGACCCTGTGGCGGCCATGGTCGCCCGGCCCGCCACCACCTCGTCCAGAACGGTGAACGGGAGCTCGCCGGATGCGGCGGCCCGCACCGGCAGGCCCGCCTCGGCCGACCACTCGAGCACGAGCTCGCGGGTGATCCCGCCGAGGCAGCCGCTCGACAGCGGTGGCGTGAGCAGCTCGCCGCCCCGCTCGACGAAGGTGTTCGTGGCGCTCCCCTCGCATAGCTCTCCGACGGTGTTCGCGACCACGACCTCGTCGGCGCCCCGCTCCTTGGCCCACGCCACGAGCACCGCGTTCTCCGCGTACGACGTCGTCTTCAGCCCGGCGACCGGGGAGCGTTCGTTGCGTACCCACGGCGCGCGCACGGCACGGATCGGCGCCGGGGGGCCGGCCGGCCCCGCCGTGATGATGACCGTCTGCGGGCTCGGCAGGCGGCCCGAGCCGAGCGGCCCGACGCCGGCCGTCACCATCATCCGCAGCCGCCCGAGCCCGGCGTCGGCAGCCAGCACCTGCGCCACACCGGCGCGGATGAGGTCGAGATCCGGCGCAGCCAGGCCGATCCCGACCGCCGACCGGGTCAGGCGCTCGAGGTGCCGCGTGAGCGCGTACGCCTGACCCCGGACGATGCCGCACGTCTCGAAGACCCCGTCGCCCACTGTCACCCCGTGGTCGAGCGCGGTCAGCACCGGCTCGTCCGGCGCCCGCAGGCGCCCGTCCACCCAGACCACCACTGCCACGTCAGGCTCCCCTCGCTCCGCTCTGGCCATCCTCGCTCACGTGCCGACGGCCAGACCCACCAGGCGCGCCGCCTTGAGCTCTGTCTCGGCCCACTCCGCGGCCGGGTCGCTGCCCCACGTGATGCCGGCGCCGGTGCCGAAGCGCAGGTGCGCGTCGGCTGCGTCCCACCAGAACGACCGGATGCCCACCGCCAGCTCGGCGCGGCCCGCGTCGGCGTCCACCCAGCCCACCGCGCCGCAGTAGGGGCCGCGCGGCACCGGCTCGAGGGCTGCGATCGCGTGCAGCGCGGACGACCGCGGCGCCCCGGAGACCGAGGCGGGCGGGAACGTCGCCGCGAGCACCTCACCCCAGCCGACGCCGTCGCGCAGCCGGCCGGCGACCGTCGTGACGAGGTGCACCAGACCGGGGTGCCGTTCCACCTTCAGCAGGTCTGTGACCTCGACGGAGCCGGACCGGCACACCCGGTGCAGGTCGTTGCGGACCATGTCGGCGATCATCACGTTCTCGGCGGCGTCCTTCGCCGACAGACCCTCGGGCTGCACGGCGGTGCCCTTGATCGGGCCTGACGCGATGCGCCCGTCCGCCACACCCAGGAACAGCTCGGGCGAGGCGCTGACGACCCACACGGGTGGCAGGCCGCTCGCGGCCGGCACGTGCACGCCGCCCGCGTAGGGCGCGGGGTTCCCCGCCAGCAACCGGGCCGCCAGTGCACCGGCGTCGGGCTCACCCCAGGGGGCGGCTCGGAGGACCCCCCAGCGGGCGCGAGCGGCGTCGAGAGCACTCGGCAGAGGTTGACCTGGTAGACCTCCCCCGCCCGGATCAGGTCCCGGATCGCGGCGACTCCGGCGACGTACTCAGTGCGGTCCAGGGACGTCGCCCACGGCCCGCGCGGCGCACTCCACGGTCCGGCGATCGGGGCCATCGGACCGCCCGAGGTGCTGCGGGTGACCTCGGCGAACCGCCACGCCCGGGCCGGACCGTCGAACTCGGCCACGACCACCCAGGTGCCACCGCGGTCCAGTGCCTCGGGGGCGACGGCGAGGTCGACGCACTCGACGGGCCGCGCCAGGCGTAGGCCGGCGAACCAGGCGTGCCCGGGAGCGGCCCGGTCCTGCGGTCCTGGCGGCGTCATCGGGCCACCGTAACCGGGCCGGACCTGGCGCCCGGTGGATGCGGTTGGACTCTTGTCGCGACCGTCAGTTAGAGTCTGGGACGCACGCAGAACGGCGGTCACGCCGGGAAGCGCAGCGCGGACGTGGCTCAGTTGGTAGAGCATCACCTTGCCAAGGTGAGGGTCGCGGGTTCGAATCCCGTCGTCCGCTCGGAGGCGACATCCCGTTTCGGCACGTGGCCTCACGGTGGAGTGGCCGAGAGGCGAGGCAGCGGCCTGCAAAGCCGTATACACGGGTTCGAATCCCGTCTCCACCTCCACGAACGAGCACGGGCGATTGGCGCAGGGGTAGCGCGCTTCCTCGACACGGAAGAGGTCACTGGTTCGATCCCAGTATCGCCCACCAGCAGGAAACGAAGGCCGCACCGAGAGGTGCGGCCTTCGTCACGTCCCCAGCCGGTCCCGGCCTCCCCCGGAGCGAACGGCCGCCCCTAGGGTGGGCGCATGACCGACGTGACGCGTGTGCCCTGGTCGGCCGGCTCCTGGACGACGCCACCCGCGGCGGTTGCCGAGCGCGACGGCGACCTGCTCGTCACCGCTGTCGCCGGCAGCGACGCCTGGCGGCACACCGCGTACGGGTTCGTGCACGACGACGCCCATGGCCTCCTTGCGCCGCTCCCGCCGGAGGCCGCCCTCGAGGTGGATCTCGACGTCGACCTCACCGAGCAGTTCGACCAGGCCGGCGTGCTGCTGCGCGCGAACGAGGAGACCTGGGTCAAGGCGGGGGTGGAGCTGGCCGACGGCGCGCCGCAGCTGGGCGCCGTCGTCACCATCGGCCGCTCCGACTGGTCGGTACGCCCGGTCCCCGCGTGGGCGGGACGCCGCGCCACGATCCGGTTGAGCCGCTCGGGCGACGCCGTCACGGTCCGGGCCCGCGTCGACGACGAGCCGTTCGAGCTCGTCCGGGTCGCACCCTTCCCGGCCGGCATCCCGGCCGCCGCCGGTCCCTACTGCTGCGCCCCGACCCGGGCGGGCCTTGAGGTCCGCTTCCGCGCATGGCGCGTCGGCCCGCCGGACGCCACCCTGCACTGACGGACCGCCGTCGGGCCACCGGCGCGCGCCGGCTCAGGCCGTCAGGGCGAGGAACGCCTCCTCCGGGGGGAGTCCGGCCGCGCCCGCGACAGCCCGCGCGAGTCCCGTGACGGTCGGGACCAGGTGCTCCGCGCCGATGCGCACGGCGGGCCGCTCGTCGGCGTCCTCGCGCCACAGCTCCGCCCAGAAGCACTCGAGCTCGGCGTCGAACCCCCACGCCGAGCGCGACGACCAGCCCGGCAACGCGATGCTGCGCGCAAAGGGCCCTGCGGCACGTCCGATCACGCCTCGATCCTCGCGCCGACCACCGACACGCCGGCGTCGTCAGACGGCGGTCGGCCCGGCCGTCGCCAGGAGCAGCAGGCACGCGAAAATACACCCCCGGGTATGACTTAAGTCCCTGTCCGCGATTCGAGACGGCAACCTAGCGTCGATGTCATGGACGCCGCCGCCGTCCACAAGCCCGCAGCCCGCGGGCCCTGCGGCCGTCGTCCGCCCGGAGGGCCCAGATGAACCGTCTCGTCGTCCTCGGTGCGGGGACCGCCGGCACGATGATCGCCAACAAGTTGCGCCGGGCCCTGCCCGCCGCCGAGTGGTCGGTCACGATCGTCGAGCCGTCCGCAACGCACCACTACCAGCCGGGGTTCCTGTTCATCCCGTTCGGGACCTACTCCCCCGACATCGTCTCCCGGCCCGTGGTCGGGACGCTGCGCCGCGGTGTCACCCTGGTGCGCGACGCCGTCGACCGCGTCGACCGCGAGGCGCGCACCGTCCACCTCGCCGGCGGCGACACCGTCGGCTACGACTACCTCGTCATCGCCACCGGCACGACGCCGCGGCCCGACCAGACCCCCGGCCTCACCGAGGCCCTCGGCGTGAACGCCCACGAGTTCTACACCTACGCAGGAGCGATCGCCCTGGCCGAGCGGCTCGCCGGCTTCGACGGCGGACGCGTCGTCGTGCACGTCGCCGAGATGCCGATCAAGTGCCCCGTCGCACCACTGGAGTTCGCCTTCCTGGCCGACGCGTACTTCCGCCGCCGCGGCATCCGCGACAAGGTCGAGCTCACCTACGTCACTCCGCTGCCCGGCGCCTTCACCAAGCCGGTCTCAGCCGCCTACCTCGGCGACATGCTCGAGCAGCGCTCGATCGCTCTCGAGCCCGACTTCGTGGTCGCAAGCGTCGACGGCGAGGCCGGCAGCCTGGAGTCGTACGACGAGCGCACCGTCCCCTTCGACCTGCTGGTGACGATCCCGGTGAACATGGGCGCGGACTTCGTCGCCCGGTCCGGGCTCGGCGACGAGCTCAACTACGTGCCGGTCGACAAGCACACGCTGCTGTCCAAGGCGGACGACCGGATCTTCGCCATCGGCGACGCCACCGACGCCCCCGCCTCCAAAGCCGGCGCCGTCGCGCACTTCGAGGCGGACCTGTTCGTGCCGAACTTCCTCGCCCACGTCGCCGGCAAGCCGATGCCGGAGTCGTTCGACGGCCACGCCAACTGCTTCGTCGAGAGCGGTGCCGGCAAGGCCCTGCTCATCGACTTCAACTACGACACCGAGCCGTTGCCGGGCGCGTACCCGGTGCCCGTCGTCGGGCCCCTGCGACTGCTGCGCGAGAGCCGACTGAACCACTGGGGCAAGCTCGCGTTCCGCCACCTCTACTGGAACGTGCTGCTGCCCGGCCGGCGCATGCCCGTCCCCACGCACATGTCCATGGCCGGCAAGCGACCGCCTCGGCCGCCCGCCGACCCCGCCGCCACCACCGACGCCGTGCGGATCCCGTCCGGCCTGTAGAGAGGACCACCCATGCCCGTCACGACCATCGCCGGCCGCGAGGTCCACGTCGACGACGAGGGCTTCCTGACCGACCCCAAGGAGTGGGACCGCGACCTCGGCATCGCGCTCGCCGAGGCGATCGGCATCGAGATGACCACCGCGCACTGGAAGGCCATCGACTTCCTCCGCGCGGACTTCGAGACGCAGGGCGAGACGGCGACGAGCCGGCGCGTCCAGACCGTCGGCGGCATCGGCGTCAAGGAGCAGTTCGAGCTCTTCCCCAAGAAGCCCGCCAAGAAGATGGCCTACATCGCCGGCCTGCCCAAGCCCCGCGGCTGCGTCTGAGAGAGGACGAGACCATGAACGCACCGATCGTGCCCAACTTCGACGACGAGGCGTCGTCGGGCCGCAAGCTCGCGATCATCTGCTCCAAGGGCAACCTCGACATGGCCTACCCCGGGCTGATCCTCGCCAACGCGGCCCTCGGCGAAGGCGTCGAGACGCACCTGTTCTTCACCTTCTGGGGCTTCGACATGATCGCCAAGAAGCGGATGGACGACCTGAAGTTCTCGCCGACGGGCAACACCGCGATGCACATGCCCATCGGCGACGTGCGCGTGCCCCAGGCGCTCGCCCCCGTGCCCGGCATGCAGGCCGTGGCGACGAAGATGCTCAAGAAGCAGATCGCCGACCTGGGCGTCCCCGAGGTGCCGGACTTCCTCGACCAGATCGTCGCGGCGGGCGGCCACCTGTGGGCGTGCCGCATGTCGGCGGACATGAACAAGCTCACCGAGGCGGACCTGCGCGACGACGTCGAGGGCATCATCAGCGCCACCGACTTCATCGAGATGACCGACGGGGCGCAGCTGCTCTTCATCTGACGCCCGCCGGGTCAGGGCCGGCTCGGGGCGCGGCGGCCCCGGGTCGGCCCGTCCGCGCAGCACCTCGCTCGTCGTCGTCCATGTGCGATACCCCCTGGGGTATGTATCATCGGTGGATGACCCACACTCGCCGAGCCGGCCTCGTCGCCGGCGTCCTCGTCGGACTGCTTGCCGTCGCCGGCTGCTCCGGCAACGACGACTCGGTGGGCGCGAGCAGCCCGCCGGCCGCAGGCGGCACAGTGACGGCGAGCGGGCAGTCGCTCGCCGTCGAGGACTTCGCCACCCTGGCCGCTGAAGACGGCGTCGCCCTCCTCGACGTCCGCACCCCCGCCGAGTACGCCGCCGGGCATCTCGCCGGCGCGACGAACCTCGACGTGAGCTTCGCCCACGTTCGCGACCGACGCCGCCGCCCTCGACCCCGACGCCACCTACGCCGTCTACTGCCGCTCGGGCAACCGCTCCCGCACCGCCGTCGCGGGCCTGCAGGCTGCGGGCATCACCGCCGTCGCGGACCTCGCCGGCGGCATCCAGGCATGGTCGGACGCGGGACGCGAGGTCGTCACCGGCAGCTGACACCGGAGCGGCGCCGGGCGACGAAGATCGACAGTCGCAGGGCGCGACGGCGCCCCGGCTGGCAGGCTGGGCCGCATGCAGATCTGGCCTGGCAACGCGTACCCGCTCGGTGCGACCTTCGACGGGTCGGGCACCAACTTCGCCCTCTTCTCCGAAGTGGCCGAACGCATCGAGCTGTGCCTCTTCTCCGAGGACGGCACCGAGGAGCGCGTGGACCTGCCGGAGGCGGACGGCTTCGTCTGGCACGGCTACCTCCCGTCCGTCCAGCCCGGGCAGCGCTACGGCTATCGCGTCCACGGTCCCTACGACCCGGCACGAGGCCACCGCTGCAACCCGGACAAGCTGCTCCTCGACCCGTACGCGAAGGCGATCGACGGCCAGATCGACGGCCACTCCTCCCTGTTCGCCTACAAGTTCGACGCGCCGGACGCGATGAGCACCGAGGACTCGTCACCGCACACGATGACGTCAGTCGTCATCAACCCGTTCTTCGACTGGGGTTTCGACCGGCCCCCGTCGCACGGCTACCACGAGACGGTGATCTACGAGGCCCACGTCAAAGGCCTCACGATGCGCCACCCCGGCATCCCGGAGGAGCTGCGCGGTACGTACGCCGGCCTGTCGCACCCGGCGATCATCGAGCACCTCGTCGACCTCGGGATCACCGCGATCGAGCTGATGCCCGTGCACCAGTTCGTCAACGACACGCACCTACAGGCCAAGAAGCTCTCGAACTACTGGGGCTACAACACGATCGGCTTCTTCGCCCCGCACAACGGGTACTCGGCGTACGACAACCCGGGCCAGCAGGTCCAGGAGTTCAAGCAGATGGTGAAGACGCTGCACGAGGCAGGCATCGAGGTCATCCTCGACGTCGTCTACAACCACACCGCCGAGGGCAACCACCTGGGCCCCACCCTCTGCTTCCGGGGCATCGACAACGCGTCCTACTACCGGCTCGTGGACGACGACCCGGCGCACTACTTCGACACCACGGGGACCGGCAACTCGCTGCTCATGCGGCACCCGCACGTCCTCCAGCTCCTGATGGACTCGCTGCGGTACTGGGTGACCGAGATGCACGTCGACGGCTTCCGGTTCGACCTCGCGGCAACCCTGGCCCGCCAGTTCCACGAGGTGGACCGCCTGTCGGCGTTCTTCGACCTGGTCCAGCAGGACCCGGTCGTGAACCAGGTCAAGCTCATCGCCGAGCCGTGGGACGTCGGCGTCGGCGGCTACCAGGTGGGCGGGTTCCCGCCCCTGTGGAGCGAGTGGAACGGCAAGTACCGCGACACCGTGCGCGACTTCTGGCGCGGCGAGCCGGCCACGCTCGCGGAGTTCGCGAGCCGGCTGTCCGGCTCCTCCGACCTCTACGAGCACACCGCCCGCAAGCCGAGCGCGTCGATCAACTTCGTGACCGCCCACGACGGCTTCACGCTCGCCGACCTCGTCGCCTACAACGACAAGCACAACGCCGCCAACGGCGAGGGCAACAACGACGGCGAGAGCCACAACCGGTCCTGGAACTGCGGCGCCGAGGGCCCCACGACGGACGAGGAGATCCTCGCCCTGCGGCGGCGTCAGGAGCGCAACTTCCTCACGACCCTGCTGCTCTCGCAGGGGGTGCCGATGCTCCTGCACGGCGACGAGCTCGGCCGCACGCAGGCCGGCAACAACAACGCCTACTGCCAGGACAACGAGCTGACCTGGGTGGACTGGGACCTCGACGAGGAGCGCGCCGCACTGCTGGACTTCACCAGCTCGCTCGTGCACCTGCGGCGCGACCATCCCGTGCTCCGCCGACGCCGGTTCTTCGCCGGCAGCGCCGAGCACGGCGGCGAGTCCGAGCTCGGCGACATCGCGTGGTTCACGACCGCGGGCGAGCACATGTCGGAGGCCGACTGGCGGGAGAAGCTACGCCAAGGCGGTGCAGGTCTTCCTCAACGGCGAGGCGATCGGGGAGCCGGACCCGCGCGGCGAGCGCGTGGTCGACGACAGCTTCCTCCTCATGTACAACGCCGCACCGAACGGGGTGCAGTTCACGCTGCCACCGGCCGACTTCGGTGAGTCCTGGGAGTGCGTCCTCGACACCGACCACACCCTGGCGCCCGGCAGCTCCCTGAAGCCGGGCGACACCGTGACGATCACCGGGCGGAGCACGCTCGTCCTGTGCCGCCCGCCGATGTCCACGGACGCATGACCGACGCCCGTCAGAGCCCCGCGAACCGTCGGCCGGAGCCGGGCCGGTCCGTGCCGGTGTCCACGTACCGCTTGCAGCTGAGCGCGGCACTCACGTTCGACGACGCCGCGGAGCAGGTCCCGTACCTGGCCCGGCTCGGGGTGACGCACCTGTACCTCTCCCCCGTGCTCGCCGCGGCGCCGGGCTCGACCCACGGCTACGACGTCGTGGACCACGCCGAGATCTCCCCCGCGCTGGGCGGCCGCCAGGGGCTGGACCGCCTGGCCGAGCGGGCCCGCGCGGCCGGCCTCGGCCTGGTCGTCGACGTGGTGCCCAACCACATGGCGGTCCCGACGCCCGTCTGGCACAACCGCGCCCTCTGGTCCGTGCTGGAGCACGGGCCGGACTCCCCCTACGCGTCGTGGTTCGACGTCGACTGGTCGGCCGGCGACGGCGCGCTGCTCATGCCGGTGCTCGGCAGCCGGCTCGGTGCCGTGCTGGGGGCAGGCGAGCTCACGGTCGGCAGCACGGAGGTGCCCGGCCTCGGCGAGCGGACCGTCCTGCGCTACGTCGACCACGTGTTCCCGGTGCGGCCCGGCACCGAGAGCCTCTCGCTCGCGAGAGCTCGTCGACCGCCAGTACTACCGGCTGGCGTACTGGCGCGTGGCGAACGAGGAGCTCAACTACCGCCGGTTCTTCGACGTCGGCACCCTCGCCGCCGTCCGCGTGGAGGACCCCGCCGTCTTCGACGCCACCCATGAGCTCCTCGCCGGGCTGGTGACCGACGGCGTCGTGGACGGGCTGCGCATCGACCACCCCGACGGGCTGGCCGATCCGCAGGGCTACCTCGACCGGCTGGCGTCCGCCACAGGAGGCGCCTGGGTCGCCGTCGAGAAGATCCTCGCGCCGGGCGAAGAGGTGCCCGACGACTGGGCCACCGCGGGCACCACCGGCTACGACGCGCTCTGGCGGGTCCAGCAGGCGTTCGTCGACCCGGGCGGCGCGGCCGAGCTCGGCGCCCTCATGCACCGACTGACCGGCGACGCCCCGGACGCGCTGCCCGCCCTGATCGACGAGGCCAAGCGCCAGATCGTCACGGGCGCCCTCTACGCGGAGGTCGACCGCCTCGCCGACCTGTCGGCCGAGATCTGCCGCGGCGACGTCCGGCTACGTGACCACACCCGCCGCTCGCTGCTCGACTGCCTGGTCGAGCTGCTCGTCGGGGCGGACCGCTACCGGTACTACGTCGTACCGGGCGAGGCTCCCTCGCTCGACGCGCGCGCAGCGTTCGACGAGTGCGTCGCACGGGCGCGCACCCGCCTCGAGGGCGACCGGCTCGAGACGCTCGACCTGCTCACCGAGATGCTGCTCGGCCAGGAGGTGGGCTCCGCCGGGCGCACGCACGAACGCCGGCGCGGCGAGCTCGTCGTACGGTTCCAGCAGGCATGCGGCGCCGTGATGGCCAAGGGTGTGGAGGACACGGCCTTCTACCGCTGGACGCACCTCGTGGCGCTCTGCGAGGTCGGCGGGGCACCCGAGCGATTCGCGATCAGCCCGGAGGAGCTGCACGCCTGGGCGGCCCGGGCGCAGCACCGGTCCCCGGTGGCGATGACCGCGCTCTCGACGCACGACACGAAGCGCAGCGAGGACGTCCGCGCGCGGCTCGGGGTGCTGTCGGAGCTGCCGCAGGAGTGGGCGGCCCTGGTCGAGCGGGTGCGCGCGGCCACCCTGGAGAGTCGGGCGGTGGTCGTCGACGGCCGGATCGAGAACCTCCTGTGGCAGACCCTCGCGGGCACGTGGACCGAGGACGGCCCGATCGCGTCCGACCGCCTCGACGACTACCTCACCAAGGCGATGCGTGAGACGAAGGACCACACGGGCTGGACGTCGGTCGACGGGACCTACGAGGGGGCCGTCCTCGACCTGGCCCATGCGGCGCTGGTGTCGCCGACGGTTCGCGAGGTGTTCGAGGCGTGGGTGCGGCTGGCCGCCCCGGGCGTCCGCGCCGCGACCCTGGGCACGAAGCTGCGTCCAGCTCACGCTGCCCGGTGTCGCCGACGTCTACCAGGGCACGGAGGTGCCCTCGATCGCCCTCGTGGACCCGGACAACCGGCGGCCCGTGGACGTGCCCGCCCTCGCCGACCTCCTCGACCGGGTGTCGGGAGCGGGAGCGGGAGCGGTCGCCGTACCCACCGGGCTCGCGGCCGAGAAGCTCCTCGTGACGTCGCGCGCGCTGCACGTACGCCGGGAGCGCCCCGAGGCGTTCGTCGGCGGGGGTGCCGGGTACCGCGCGGTCCCGTGCTCGACCGGCAACGCCCTCGCGTTCACGCGCACCGCCGACGGCGACCCCGTGGCGGTCACCGTCGTGACGCGCCTGGCCCTCGCGCTGAACCGCCTCGGCGGCTGGGGCGAGCACACCGTGGTGGTCCCGGAGGGCCGGTGGACGGACCGATTCACGGGACGCTTCGTCGACGGCGGTGCCGTGCGCCTGGCCGACCTTCTGGAGACGCTGCCGGTCGCGCTCCTCGTCCGTGCGGAGGAGGCGGCGTGACGGGCGTCGGCCAGCCGCTGCGCCTCTGGGCACCTCACGCGGCGCGGGTGGACCTGCATACGGCCGACGTCGCCCCGATGCTGCCCGCCGACGGGGGCTGGTGGGTCTCCCCTGACCCCGTGCCCCACGGCACCGAGTACGCGTTCGCGCTCGACGGGGGCGACCCGCGCCCCGACCCGCGCAGCGCGTGGCAGCCGCACGGCGTGCACGGCCCGTCGCGCGTCTTCGACGCCGGTCGGCACCGCTGGGCCGACGCCGACTGGCGCGGCCGCGACGTGCGTGGCGCGGTGATCTACGAGCTGCACGTGGGGACGTTCACGCCGACCGGGACCCTGGACGCCGCGGCGGAGCGGCTCGACCACCTCGTGGACCTGGGCGTCGACGTCGTGGAGCTGATGCCGGTCGCCGCGTTCCCGGGCGACCGGGGCTGGGGCTACGACGGCGTCGCGCTGTACTCGGTGCACGAGCCCTACGGCGGCCCCGCGGCCCTGCAGCGCTTCGTGGACGCGGCGCACGCGCGCGGGCTTGCCGTGTGCCTCGACGTCGTCCACAACCACCTCGGCCCGGCCGGGAACTACCTGGCCGAGTTCGGGCCCTACTTCACGGACGCGCATCACACGCCGTGGGGCCAGGCCGTCAACCTGGACGGTGCGGGCTCCGCCGAGGTGCGGTCCTTCGTCGTCGGCAACGCCCTGCGCTGGCTGCGTGACTTCCACCTGGACGCCCTGCGGCTCGACGCGGTGCACGCCCTCATCGACGAGTCGCCGCGGCACGTGCTCGCGGAGCTCTCCGACGCCGTCGCCGCGCTCGCCGAGCTCGTCGACCGACCGCTGGCGCTGATCGCGGAGTCCGACCTCAACGACGCCCGCACGGTGACGCCCACCGCGCGTGGCGGCCTCGGCATGACGGCGCAGTGGGCGGACGACGTCCACCACGCCGTGCACGCCCTCCTCACCGGCGAGCGGCACGGGTACTACGTCGACTTCGGGTCCGCCCACACGCTGGCCACGGCCCTGACCTCGGTGTTCGTGCACGACGGCGGCTGGTCCACCTTCCGCGGCCGCGCCTGGGGCCGGCCGGTGCCCGACGACGTCGACGGGCACCGGTTCGTCGTCTTCGCCTCGGACCACGACCAGGTGGGCAACCGCGCGCTCGGTGACCGCCCGGCCGCCCGGCTCGACCTCGGGGGTCTCGCGATCGAGGCGGCGCTCGTGCTGTGCTCACCGTTCACGCCCATGCTGTTCATGGGCGAGGAGTGGGGCGCGTCGACGCCCTGGCAGTTCTTCACCGACCACGAGCCCGAGCTCGGCACCGTGGTCCGCGAGGGCCGGCGCGCGGAGTTCAGCGGCCACGGGTGGGCGGAGCTGTACGGCGGCCAGGTCGAGGTACCCGACCCGCAGGCCGAGTCCACGTTCGCGACCAGCCGGCTCGACTGGTCCGAACCCGAGGCACCCGGGCACGGACGGCTGCTGGCCTGGTACCGGGACCTCGTTGCACTGCGCGGCCGTGAGCCGGACCTTGCGTCCGACGACCGGAGCCGCACCCGCGTGGAGCACACGGACGACGTCGTCGTGCTCCACCGGGGCGCCGTGGAGGTTCACCTCAACCTGGGCACCGCGCCAGTCACGGTCGCCCTGGGCCATGGGACGCCGGAGGTCCTCGCAGCCTGGGCGCCCGTCACCGCCGCCGAGGGACGACTCGAGCTGCCCGGCCGCTCGGTCGCCGTCGTCCGTACCATCCCGAAGGAGTGACCGTGGCACGCACCGATCTGTGGTCCAAGGCCCCGTGGAAGGCCCTCCGGGCCGACGGGGTCGACCTGGCTTCGCTGGACCGCCATGCCACCCCCGGCTGGAAGGGCGACAAGCGTGCCGCCGAGAG
The DNA here is from genome assembly GCA_963807045.1 of uncultured Actinomycetota bacterium. Classification (GTDB taxonomy): domain Bacteria; phylum Actinomycetota; class Actinomycetes; order Actinomycetales; family Cellulomonadaceae; genus Actinotalea. Next base: position 471,859 of record CAWDZL010000003.1, read on the forward strand.
CCGCCTGGTGAGCACGGGCGCGCGCCTGTCGGAGCTGCAGGAACGCCTCTTCGCCCATGGGCGCACGGGCGGCACGCGGTCCGTCCTGCTTCTGCTCCAGGGCATGGACACGGCCGGCAAGGGCGGGCTCGTCCGGCACGTCGTCGGCATGGTCGACCCGCAGGGCGTGGCGCTCCGCTCGTTCGGCGTGCCGACCGAGGAGGAACGGAGCCACGACTATCTGTGGCGCATCCGCAACGCCCTCCCGAGGCCCGGCTACATCGGGGTCTTCGACCGCTCCCAGTACGAGGACGTCCTCGTCGTGCGGGTCGAGGAGCTGGTCCCGCGCGAGACGTGGGAGCAGCGCTACGACGAGATCGCCGCCTTCGAGGCGGAGGTCGCCGCTGCGGGGACGACGATCGTCAAGGTGATGCCCGTCATCTCGCGCGACGAGCAGGCCGCCCGGCTGCGCGAGCGCATCGAGCGGACGGACAAGCACTGGAAGTACAGTCCGGGCGACATCGACGTGCGGGAGAAGTGGGACGCCTACCTGGAGGCGTACCAGGCCGTGCTGGACCGCACCTCGACGGCCGCGGCACCCTGGTACGTCGTGCCCGCGGACCGCAAGTGGTACGCGCGGATGGCGGTCGCGGAGCTCCTCCTGCACGCGCTGGAGGGCCTGGACCTGAGCTGGCCGCCCGCGGGGTTCGACCCGGCGGTCGAGCTGGCGCGCCTCGACGCCTCGGCCTGAGACTCAACCCGCGGGGCTCCTGAGCCGTGGAGAGGGCATGAGCACCACGCAGCAGGAGCAGGACGCGGCGTTCACGGCGTTCGTCACCGAGACGGGCCCGCGACTGCGCCGCACCGCGCACCTGCTGGCCGGCGACCACCACCGCGGTGAGGACCTGCTCCAGGCCACCCTCGTGAAGACCTACCTCGCCTGGCCGCGGGCGCAGGCGACCGACCCCGAGGCGTACGCCCGCCGCGTGCTCGCCAACCAACGCATCGACACCTGGCGCAAGCACCGCCGCGAGGTCCTGACCGCGCCGGCGGACGTGCCCGACCGACTGGACGAGCCCGCTGACACGGCCGCCGATCGCGACGCGGTGGTGCGCGCCCTGCTGACGCTCACCGCGCGCCAGCGCCGCATCGTCGTCCTGCGCCACCTGGTGGGGCTCACGGACGCGGAGGTCGCCGCCGACCTCGGCGTCTCCGTCGGCACCGTGAAGTCGACGGCGTCGCGGGCGCTGGCCCAGCTGCGCGCCGAGCTCGGCGCGGAGCCGGACGTCGAGGGCGTCGCGCGTGCCGCGGGTGTCCCCGCCGCGCCGCAGGCCGAGGCGGTCATCGACCGGGCGCGCGCCGTCCGCCGTCGCCGCCGAGCACTGCTCGGCAGCGCCGCCGCCGTCGCACTGATCGTCGTCGCCGTCGTGGGTGGTCGACTGACGCAGGCGTCGGCCCCCGCGGCCGCCCCGCTGGGCGACTACCCGGCCTGGGACAGCTACGCGGCGATGGCGGCGTCGGCGGGCGCCGTCGTCGAGGGCGAGGTGCTCGACTCGCGCAGCGCGGACGTCGACGTCGCGCCCGGGCCCTCCGACGCAACCATGCGGTACGAGGTCTACCGGGTGCGCGTGGTGCGCGACTACGGCGGCACGACCGGTCCGGGCGACGTCCTGGACGTCAAGATCCTCGCGCAGGAGGGCGCCGAGGATACCGGGCCCGAGCTCGAGCAGGGTGCCCGGTACGTGCTCTTCCTGAGCGCCCCGTACGACGACGGCGTCCCGCGCGACCTGATGAACCCTTGGCAGGCGGCGTACCGCGTCACGGCGGAGGGCGCCTACGCCGTCGTCGCGCCGCTCGACGGCGAGGTCCTGCCGCCACTGACGCAGGCCGACCTCGACGCCATCAGTCCCGCGCCGTGAGCTCGCCGAGCCGCGACATGGCCCGCAGGTACTTCTTCCGGTAGCCGCCGCGCAGCATGGCGTCGGTGAAGAGTCCCTCCGTGCCCCGGCCGCCGAGCAGCACGGCGACGTCGCGGTCGTACAACCGGTCGACGAGCACCACCAGCCGCAGGGCATCGGCCTGGTCGGTCAGCGGGGCCACCCCGGTGACGCCGGCAAGCGCGACGCCGTCGAGCAGCGCCCCGTACCGCACCGGGTGCACGCGGCGCAGGTGCGCGAGCAGGTCCGGGAAGTCGTCGAGGGTCGCGTCGTCGCGGCCGACGACGGCGGCCCGCACCTCCTCGTCCGGCCGACCACCCGTGGCGCGCGGTGCGAGGCGGTGCCGGTAGTCCGGACCGTCGATGCGCACGACGTCGAACCGCTCGGCGAGCGCGTGGATCTCGCGCCGGAAGTCGTCGGCGGCGAACCGGCCCTCGCCGAGCGAGTCCGGGAGGGTGTTCGACGTCGCCGCGAGCGCCACCCCGGCGTCGGAGAGCTCGCGCAGCAGCCGCGCCATGAGCACGGTGTCCCCCGGGTCGTCGAGCTCGAACTCGTCGATGCACACGAGCGATCGTCGGCTCAGTGCCCGGACCGCTGCACCGAAGCCCAGCGCACCCACGAGGTGCGTGTACTCCACGAACGTGCCGAAGGCAGCGCGCTCCGGCCCGACGGCGCGGCACAGCGCCGCGAGCAGGTGCGTCTTCCCGACGCCGAAGCCTCCGTCGAGGTAGACGGCGGGCGGCGCGGGCCGGCGGCCGAACCGACGACGGGGGGCGGCGGCGACGACGTCGGCGACGGCGCGCAGCCGGGCGACCGCGACCGCCTGGCTGGGGTGCGCGGCGTCGGGCACGTACGTCCCGAAGGTCGCCGCCGCGAAGTGCCGCGGCGGCGCGAAGCCGACCAGCAACCGGTCGGCCGGCAGCTGCGGCACCCGGTCGGTCAGCCCGCTCACGCCCGGAGCCTATGCGGGCTACCGTCGACGCGTGCAGCCGACCCTCGACGCCCTCCTGCCGGCGGGCGCGCCACCGATCGCCCCCGACCCGGCGGAGACCGCACTGCTGCGCCGCTACGCGGAGCCGCGGCTGCCGTGGCTGCGGGCCACCATGGTCAGCACGCTCGACGGTGCGGCCACCGGTGCGGATGCACGGTCCGGCTCCATCAACGGCCCCGCCGACGGCCGGGTGTTCGGGGCGCTGCGCGCCTGGGCCGACGTCGTGCTCGTCGGGGCGGGCACGGTGCGCGCGGAGGGCTACCGTGCACCGCGGACGCCGGAGGCGATGCTCGCCGGGCGGCGCGACCGCGGGCAGCCGCCGCACCCGGCCCTCGTCATCGTCTCCGCGCGGGGCGACGTCCCGGCGGCCGCCCTCGTCGGCGACCCGGCGCCCTGGGTCGCGACCACGGCCGACGCGCCGGGGCTGGCCCGTCTGCGCGACCTCGTCGCCCCCGAGCGGCTTCTCGTGCACGACGCCGGCGTTCGGCTGCCCGACGTCGTCGCACGCCTCGTGACCGCCGGCAACGGCCGCATCCTCACCGAGGGTGGACCGCACCTGCTCCGTGCCCTGCTGGCCGACCGCCTCGTCGACGAGCTCTGCCTGACGTGGAGCCCGCGGCTCGTCGGTGGACCCGCCCCGCGCATCCTCGGCGGGGGCTGGCTCGCGCCGCCCGCGCACCCCCGGCTGGTGCAGCTTCTCCACGCTGACGGCTGGTTGCTGGGACGGTGGCTGCTCGGCGACGCCGAGACGGGCGTACCGCACGCCGACCGATAGGCTCGGCCCCGTGAGCGAGATCATCGTGGTGCTGACCGAGGACGCCCTGACCGCACAGGACGTCGCCAACATCACCGGCCTCTACGCCGGTCGGGACACGCGCTTCCACGTGCTGGTGCCGGCGGACACCGCGCAGAACCTGCTCGCCTCGCTGGTCGACCACCTGAGCCTCGGCGAGCTGCGTGAGGCCCTCGATGCCGCGCTCGGCCGGGAGACGGAGCCCGTGCGGGCCGAGCTGACCGCCCACGAGCGCCTCGACGCCTCCGTCGGCGCCTTCGCGTCCGCCGGTGCGACGGCGGACGGCGCCGTGGTCGCGGACGACCCGCTGCCTGCCCTGCGCGCGGCGGTCGCCGACCAGGACGTCAGCGAGATCGTCGTCGTGACGCTCCCCCACGCGCTGGAGGACACATTCCACCGCGACTGGGCGTCGCGCGCCCGCGAGACGCTCCGCGTACCCGTCCTGCACCTCTACACGGGCACCAACCAGCTGGGCTGAACGGCGGCCTCAGACGCCGCGGATCCGCCCCCCGGCGCGGCGGATCGTCGCCCGCGCCAGCACGTCGAGCGAGTCCACGAACAGCGCCTCGGCCAGCAGGCCCTCGTCCTCGGCGACCACCGAGAAGCTCGGTGCAGCCGAGCACGACCGCCTGCGCGCCGCGCGTGACGAGCCGGCCGGCCACGCCGCGCACGGCGTCGATGTCGCCCGGCAGACCCGCCTTGACCTGCTCGTAGATGACCGCCATGACGGTCGCCTGGTCGGCGTCGTCCGGCAGGAGGCACTCGATTCCCTCGGCGGCCAGCGCCCGCTGGTACACGCCCGACGACGCCGTCCCGCTGGTCGCCAGGAGCCCGACCGCCCGCAGCCCGGGCACACGCGAGCGGGCCTCCGCGACCGTCTCGGCGATGATGCTCACCACCGGGATGTCGACCGCGGCCTCCACCTCGTCGGTGAAGTTGTGCGCCGTGTTGCACGGCACCACCAGGAAGTCCGCACCGAAGGCGGCGAGCCGGCGGGCGTCGTCCGCCATGACCGGCCCCGGGTCCTGCGCGGACTCGCCGAGGATGTAGGCGGTCCGGTCGGGGATGGCCGCGTGGTCGAAGACGATGACGTCCAGGTGGTCCTGATCGCGCTCGGCCTCCGTGAGCCGCACGATCTTGCCGAGGAAGTACGCCGTGGCGAGGGGCCCGACGCCCCCGATCACGCCGACGAGCGGCCGGCTCACACCGGCACCGCCTCGGGCGCCGCGATGTCCCGCGGCGCCGGGTAGTAGCGCCGGAACTTGCGGAGCTGGTTCAGCTGCGCGAGGGCGACGTACGCGATCCGCCGCGGGTCGGTCTCCGCACGGTACCACAGGGGGTTCGTCGCGCGGCCGGAGCGCATCAGGCCCGCCGTCCGACGCCGGAGCGCCGGGTCGAGGACGTACCGCAGGAGGAGGCGCCGGGGCAGCACGGTGTACAGGTGCTCATCGGTGTTCTCGGCCGCAGCACCCGGCGGCAGCGGGTCGAGGCCCTGGAGGTGCTCACGGACGTAGAGCTCGACCGCGTTGCGCCCGGCCGCCGTCACGTAGAAGTTGCTCCGCCCCAGCCGCGGGTTGAGCTCGAAGAAGACCGTGCTCCCGTCGCGCGGGTCGTACTTGAGGTCGAAGTTGGCGAACCCGGTCCACCCGATGTGCTCGAGGAGACGCGTGGCCTGCTCGACCAGTTCCCCGCCCCCCTGCGTGACGATCCCGGCGGGGTTCCCGAGCGCGCCGGGAGTGTGCTCCTCCAGGAGCACGTGACCGAACGACGCGAACCGCACCTTCGCGTCCTGGTCGCTGTAGCAGGTGAGGATCCGCATGCCCGAGTCGTCGCCGGGGATCAGGTCCTGGATGATGAACGACCCCTGGTAGCCCGCGACCCGGATGCGCTCCATCAGCGCCGCGAGCTCCTCGGGGGTGGCGACGGTGAAGACCTTCTTCTTCCCGGCGAACTCGACCTCGTGGTAGGCCGCCGTGTCCGCCGTCTTGGCGATGACCGGGAAGCGCAGGCCCGTGACGTCGGGGGCGCCGCCGACCTGCACGTCGTGCACGACGGTCGTCGGGTGGCCGAGCCCCAGCTCGCGGCACAGGCGGCCGAAGTTCTCCTTGTCGGTCACCAGGTCGAGCGTGGCCCGGTCGACGTACGGGATCGTGTAGAGATCCTCGAGCTCGGCCCGGTTCTCGACGATCGTGCGCACCAGCCAGTCCGCGGAGCCGAGGAGGATCAGCCGCTTGCCCGGGTACTCGGCCGCGATCGCCCGGAGCCGCGCCACCGCCGTCGGCGCGTCGGTGATGTCCGGCTCGACGACGTTGGTGATGAACCGCGAGTGCCGGACGACGCCCGTCAGCACCGTGGAGACGACGACCGACCGGACGCCGTACGCCTCGTGGAAGGCGCGGGCCACGCTGTACGCGCCGATGTCGCCTCCGAGAACGACGGGCTGCAGGTCGCCGACCTGGACGGCGGCGCGCATCAGGCCGCCGCCTCGGTCCGGGCGAGGTCCCGCGCGAGGTTGCGGCCCATGACCGCGAGCCCGGTGACGCCGATCTGCGCACATGCGCTCATGCGTGTCCCCTTCTGTCGGTCCGGCCAGCCTAACGGCCGGGCCGGAGCCGCCGCGGCGCGCCGGTGCGGCTCCGCGACGGCGTCATCCCCCGGCCGTACGCTGCGTGGCGTGATCACGCCCGACCCCGACGTGCCGGCGGAGTTCGTCCGGGCACTGGAGTCCCTCGCAGCCCGACGGCTGCGCGCCGAGGTGCGGCTGACGGAGATCCCGGCGCCCGCCCGGATCGCGCCGTTCGCGGTGGCCCTCAGCGCGGAGGTAGCCGTCGACGGCGCCGACGAGGATGCGGAGCCTGCCTCGGGACGCTTCGTCCTCTTGCACGACCCGGCAGGTCAGGAGGCCTGGGAGGGCACCTTCCGCGCCGTCACCCTGGTGCGCGCCGCGCTCGACCCGGAGGTCGGCAGCGACCCCCTCCTGTGCGAGGCGGCCTGGTCCTGGGTCGAGGAGGCGCTCCGAGGAGTGCCGAACCACGCACTCGGCGGCACGGTGACCCGCGTGGTCTCCCAGGCCTTCGGTGTTCTTGCCGAGCGCCCCGGCGAGGTCGAGGTCGAGATCCGCGCGTCCTGGACGCCCGACGGCGACGTCGGTGAGCACCTCGCCGCGTGGGCCGCGGTGCTCTGCACCGCGGCAGGCGTGCCGCCGCTGCCCGACGGCGTCGCGGCGCTCTCCCCGCGCCGCTGACGAGCGGGCGCGAGCCCGCCGTCTCGCCCCGTCGCGATCTGTCGCATTTTGGGTGGGAAACCCGCGTCATGACCGGCGGCGTGCTGCCTCTCATCCTTCAGCGCATCCCCCGATGTGCCGATATGCCAGGCAGCACCCCCCGCTTGCCCCACCCGGAGCCACCGTGACCGTCGAGCAGCAGCTTCGGACGCCGATGCCGCGTCCCCGTCCCGGTACAGCTACGGGTACCGTCCGGCTCGCGGCGCCTCCGCGCCAGAGCGGCCCGGACGACAGCCCGCTGTGCCTCGTCATCCCCGAGATCGCCGACGGCGAGGCCACCGCCCTCGTCCGCTCGTTGCGTCGCCGTGAGTCCACCCGCGCGGTCCTCCTGACCCGCAAGGCCGGCCGCCGCGAGCTCGTGGTGCTCCTCGGCGGCGGCGTCCGCGGCGCTGTCACGGCCGAGCCGCCGCGTTCCGTGCGAGTCGTCGCCAAGGCCTCGAGCGCGCCGGCAGGCACCCCAGCGCTGACCGCCCGCGAGGTGAGCGTGCTCCGGCTGGTCGCCGACGGCCGCTCGAACCGCGAGATCGGCGAGCACCTCGCCCTGTCGGCCTTGACCGTCAAGAGCCACCTGGCCCGGATCTCCCGCAAGGTCGGGACCGGCGACCGCGCCGAGATGGTCGCGTTCGCCATCCGGCACGACCTGCTGCGCTGACCACCGGGCGGATGCTCCCGCCCGTATCGCGACGGATCCGGCCCGCCTGGGCCTGTCGGCCGATCTGCGGCCCTCCGGAGGTCGTACGGTGAGGGTCATGCTGAACGGGGAAGCCAAGGAGCCCGCCCCGGCCCCGCGGTTCGCCCCGACGGAGCCGCTGAAGCCGGTCGACCTGCCCGAACAGCCGGAACCCACGGTCCCCGACGAGCACCCCGTCACCCCGCTCACGGAGCCGGCCGAAGGTGTCCCCGACGTCGTCGACACCCCCGAGGCCCTCCAGGACGTCGTCGATCGATTCGCCGCCGGAAGCGGACCCGTGGCCGCCGACGCCGAGCGCGCCAGCGGGTACCGCTACGGGCAGCGCACGTACCTGATCCAGCTGCGCCGGGCCGGTGCAGGGACCGCGGTGATCGACCCGATCGCACTGCCCGACCTGTCCGCGCTCGACGCGGTGCTGCGGGGCACCGAGTGGGTCCTCCACGCAGCGTCGCAGGACCTTCCGGGGCTCGCCGAGCAGGGCCTGCACCCCGACGTCGTGTTCGACACCGAGCTCGCGGCGCGGCTGCTGGGCATGGAGCGCGTCGGGCTCGCCGCGGTCGTCGCCGAGCTGCTCGGGCTGGGGCTGGCCAAGGAGCACTCGGCCGTCGACTGGTCGACGCGCCCCCTGCCCGCGGACTGGCTGCGCTACGCGGCACTCGACGTCGAGGTCCTGGTCGAGCTACGGGACCTGCTGGCCGAGCAGCTCCGCGCCGCGGGCAAGGACGAGTGGGCACGGCAGGAGTTCGAGGCCGTGCGGCTCGCTCCCCCGCCGGCGCCGCGCGTCGAGCCCTGGCGGCGGACCTCCGGCCTCCACGCCGTCCGTTCGCCGCGCGGCCTCGCCGTCGTACGCGCCCTGTGGGAGACCCGGGATGCCGACGCACGGGCGCGGGACATCTCACCCGGTCGCATCCTGCCCGACGCCGCGCTGGTCGCCGCTGGCCTGGCGCTGCCGCGTACGGCCGAGGCCCTCGCCGAGCTCAGGCCCTTCGCCGGCAAGGCGACGAAGCGCCGCGCCGCGTTCTGGTTCGAGGCGGTCCGCCGAGGGCTCGAGGCCCCCGACACCGAGCTGCCCTCCACGCGCGGCCCGCGCACCGACGGCCCGCCGCCCGCGCGCGCGTGGTCCGAGCGCGACCCTGCGGCGGCGGCCCGGCTGGCCGCGGCGCGGGGCGTCGTGATGAAGCTCGGCACGCGACTGCACGTCCCGGTCGAGAACCTCCTGCAGCCGGAGCTGCTGCGTCGTCTGTGCTGGACACCGCCGGAGCCGCTCGACGAGGCCGCCGTCGGGGCGTTCCTGGCCGCGGGTGGCGCGCGCCCCTGGCAGGTGTCGACCACCGCCGCGCCGATCACGAAGGCCCTTGTTACCCTCGGCTGACCCGGGCGCCTGAGCGCCCGACCTCGACGGGGAGGCTGCATGACGGGGCGGGGTGCGACGAGCAGCTCACCGTCGGCGGAGGTGGTGACCCACGCGGTCGTCCGGGACATGCCGATGGCGCACGGCGGCGTCCTCGCCCTGATCACACTGGACAACGGGCAGAGCAGGCCCGCCACCATGGGCCCCGAGGGCCTCACGGCGCTCCGGGACACGCTCGCCGGGCTCGCCGGGCGCGCTCGCGCCGGAGAAGCTCGCGGCGGTCGCCGTCACCGGCACCCCGCCGCACTTCCTCGCGGGTGCCGACCTGCGGATCGTCGCCGGGATCGCCGACCGACCGGCCGCGGCCCGCATCGCACGGCTCGGCCACGACGCCTACCGACTGCTCGGCGAGATGGGCGTGCCGACCTTCGCATTCGTCAACGGGACGGCCCTCGGCGGGGGTCTCGAGCTCGCACTGCACTGCACGTACCGGACCGTCGCCGACGACGTCACCCGCCTCGGGCTGCCCGAGGTGCGCCTCGGGCTCGTCCCGGGCTGGGGCGGCTGCTTCCTCCTCCCCCAGCTCGTCGGTCCGGCGGCGGCGGTCGACCTCGTAGTGCGGCGGCCCCTCGTCGACCGCCTGACAGGCGCAGCCGAGGCGCTGCGACTGGGCCTCGTCGACGCCGTCCTGCCCGCCGACCGCTTCCTGGACGCCTCGCTCGCCTGGGCGGGCACGGTGCTGACGGGCCAGCTCGCGGTGGCCCGGCCGACCCGCCCCAGCGCCGAGCCGGACGGTGCGGGCGCCGCCCCTGTTGAGCTCAACCCTGTCGAGCTCGACCCCGTCGAGCTCGCTCGCGCCGAGCTCGACCGTCGCCTGCACGGCGCCGCACCGGCGCCCTACCGGGCCCTGGACCTCCTGGCTGCGGCGCCGACCGCCGACCGGGAAACGGCCTTCGCGGCCGAGGACGAGGCGCTCACCGACCTCCTGCTCTCCCCCGAGCTGCGCTCCGGCCTCTACGCGTTCGACCTCACGGTCCGGCGGGCGCGACCGGCCGCCGGGTCGCCGCGTCCCGTCGGCCACGTCGGCATCGTCGGGGCCGGCCTGATGGCGACGCAGCTCGCCGTGCTGATCGGGCGCCGCCTGCAGGTGCCGGTGGTGCTGCGGGAGATCGACGAGGAGCGGGCCGCGGTCGGTCGGGCCGCCGTCGGTAGCCGGCTCGCGGACCTCGTCCGCGTCGGCCACCTCCACGCAGCCGAGGCCGACCGCCTCGCGGGCACCATCACCGTCGGCACCGACCTCGCCCCCTTTGCGGATGCGGACCTCGTCATCGAGGCGGTCACCGAGGTGATGTCGGTCAAGCAGCGGGTCCTCGACGACCTGGAGGGGGTCGTCGCGCGGGACGCCGTGCTCGCGACGAACACCTCGGCCCTGTCCGTCACCACGATGGGCGCGGGACTCGCGCGCCCGGAGCGCGTCGTCGGGCTGCACTTCTTCAACCCGGTGGCGCGCATGCCGCTGGTGGAGGTGGTGCACACGGCCGTGACGGACGGGACGACGCTCGCGACGGCGTTCGACGTCGCCACGCGCCTGGGCAAGACCGCCGTGCCGGTCGCGGACCGGCCCGGCTTCGTCGTCAACCGGCTCCTCCTGCGGCTCCTGGCCGACGTCGCGGCAGCGGCCGGATCGGGCACTCCGGTCGAGGTCGCGGACCGCGGGCTGCGGCCGATGGGCCTGCCGATGGGACCCTTCGCGCTCATCGACCTCGTCGGGCTTCCGGTGGCCCTGCACGTGCTGGGCACGCTGCACGACGAGCTCGGGGGGCGCTTCCCGCGCTCGCCCGGCCTCGAGCGGCTCGCCGCCGAGCAGCGCCGAATGGTGCTTGACGACGGGGGCGTCGACCCGGCGATCCAGGACGCGTTCGGGCCGTCGGGCGGCGCGGGCGCGCGGGACGAGGCCGGAGTGCTGGCCGCCGTGCTCGACGGCCTGGCCGAGGAGGTCGGCCGCATGCTCGACGAGGGCGTGGTGGCCGGTCCGGAGCAGGTCGACCTGTGCATGATCCTGGGGGCCGGCTGGCCGTTCCACCTGGGTGGGATCACGCCCTACCTGGATCGCACCGGACACGCCGAGCGGGTCCGCGGGCGGCGGTTCCTGGCCCCCGGGGTGGCGTCCCTGCCGCTCTGAGGTGGCTCAGAACACCTGGAGGGCGCGAGAGCGGAACTGGTCGCGGACGCGCTCGACGAGCTCCGGCGTCGGCGCCGGGGTGTCCGTGAGCTCGTACCGCATGCCGAGGGACTCCCACTTGTCCCGACCCATCTGGTGGAACGGGAGCACCTCGACGCGCGACACCGTGGCGAGCTCGGCGACGTAGTCGGCGACCGCCTCGACGTTCGCCGGGTCGTCGGTGAGGCCCGGCACGAGGACGAAGCGGATCCAGATCTCGATGCCGCGCGCCGCGAGCCGCCGACCGAAGTCGAGCGTGGGCTGCAGGTCGCGGCCGGTCACGCGCTTGTAGGTCTCGGGGATGCCGGACTTCACGTCGAGGAGCACGAGGTCGAGGTCGTCGAGCATCGCGTCGGTGCAGGCCGCGCCGAGGAACCCCGAGGTGTCGATCGCAGTGTGGATGCCCATCTCCTTGGCACCGCGCAGCAGGCGGGCGACGAAGGCCGGCTGCATCAGCGGCTCGCCGCCGGAGACCGTCAGCCCGCCGCCGGTCGCACCGAAGACGGCGCGGTACCGAGCGACGCGCTGGAGGAGGTCGGCCGCGAGGACGGGCTCGCCGCGCCGCATCTCCATCGTGTCGGGGTTGTGGCAGTACAGGCACCGCAACGGGCAGCCGGCCAGGAAGGTCGTCAACCGCGTCCCCGGCCCGTCGACGGCGGTGACCAGCTCCCAGGAGTGCACGGAGCCCAGCTCCCCGGACCGGGTCCGGGCGATGCGCTCGCCGCGCTCGACGTCGGACAGGTCCAGGCCGGCGGTGCCGGCGACCGTCCGGGCGGCCGCGCCGCCGACGACCGGGTGCGCCAGCTCGATGACCGGAGCGCCGTGCTGTCCGGGTACCTGGGTTGCCGTCGTGGTCATAGAACCAGTGTCGACCGGCACATGGGACGAATTCATGGGACGAATGTCCTTACCTGGTGACTGCCGGGCGAAACTATGGACGCGCGATCCCGCCCCGCTCCCGGGCCGGAGCACGTGACGAGGCGGGGTGCGTGCGCAGTACGCACCCCGCCTCGTACGTTCGGCCGGGCGGGCAGTCCCGGCGCGGTCGGCTCAGAGGCCGCCGTGGAAGGTCCGCGAGAGCACGTCGAGCTGCTGCTCGCGCGTCAGGCGGACGAAGTTGACCGCGTACCCGGAGACCCGGATGGTCAGCTGCGGGTAGTTCTCCGGGTGCTCCATCGCGTCCTCGAGGGTCTCGCGGTTGAGCACGTTGATGTTCAGGTGGAAGCCCTGGGACACGTTGTAGGCGTCGAGCAGCCCGACCAGGTTGGTCACCTGCTCCTCGCGCGTCCGACCGAGCCCGGACGGGACCACGGTCGACGTGAGCGAGATGCCGTCCTGGGACTCAGTCGTACGGCAGCTTCGCGACCGACAGCGCGGAGGCGAGCATGCCGTGCGCGTCGCGGCCGTTCATCGGGTTGGCGCCCGGCGCGAACGGCTCGCCCGTGCGGCGACCGTCCGGGGTGTTGCCGGTGTGCTTGCCGTAGACGACGTTCGACGTGATCGTCAGCACCGACTGCGTGTGCATCGGCGTCGCGGTACGTCGGCTGCCGGCGGATCTTGTCCATGAACCGGCGCACCAGCTCGACCGCGATCTCGTCGACCCGGTCGTCGTCGTTGCCGAACGTCGGGAAGTCGCCCTCGACGTCGTAGTCGACGACGAGGCCGGTCTCGTCCCGCACCGGGCGCACCGTCGCGTACTTGATCGCGCGAGAGCGAGTCCGCCGCGACGGAGAGGCCGGCGATGCCGCAGGCCAGCGTCCGCAGGATCGCCCGGTCGTGCAGGGCCATCTCGAGGCGCTCGTAGGCGTACTTGTCGTGCATGTAGTGGATGCAGTTGAGCGCGTCGACGTAGGTCTCGGCCAGCCAGTCGAGCAGGTGGTCGAACTTGGCCACGACGTCGTCGAAGTCGAGGACGTCGCCGACGACGGCGGAGCGACGGGGGCGCAACCTGCTTGCCGGTGATCTCGTCGCGCCCGCCGTTGATCGCGTACAGCAGCGCCTTGGCGAGGTTGACCCGCGCGCCGAAGAACTGCATCTGCTTGCCGACCGTCATCGCCGAGACGCAGCAGGCGATCGCCGCGTCGTCGCCGCACTGGTCGCGGATGAGCTCGTCGGACTCGTACTGGATGGCCGAGGTGTCGATCGAGACCTGCGCGCAGAACCGCTTGAAGCCCTCGGGCAGCTTGTCGCTCCACAGCACGGTCAGGTTCGGCTCGGGCGCCGGGCCCGAGGTTGTACAGGGTCTGCAGGAACCGGAAGGACGTCCGGGTCACGAGCGGGCGCCCGTCCTCGCCCATGCCGCCGATCGACTCGGTCACCCACGTCGGGTCGCCGGAGAACAGGGCGTCGTACTCCGGGGTGCGCAGGAAGCGCACGATCCGCAGCTTGATGACCAGGTCGTCGACGAGCTCCTGCGCCTCGGTCTCGGTGAGGACGCCGGCCTCGAGGTCGCGCTCGAGGTAGACGTCGAGGAAGGTCGAGGTCCGGCCGAGCGACATCGCGGCGCCGTTCTGCTCCTTCACCGCGCCGAGGTAGGCGAAGTAGAGCCACTGGACGGCCTCGCGGGCGTTCGCGGCGGGCCGCGAGATGTCGTAGCCGTAGGAGGCCGCCATCTTCTTGAGCTCGCCGAGGGCGCGGATCTGCTCGGCGATCTCCTCGCGCTCGCGGATGACGATCTCGGTGGACCGCTCGCAGGTCGAGCTCGGCCCGCTCGAGCTTCTTGGCGGCGATCAGCGCGTCGACGCCGTAGAGCGCGACGCGGCGGTAGTCGCCGATGATGCGGCCGCGGCCGTAGGCGTCGGGCAGGCCGGTGATGATGTGCGAGTTGCGGGCCGCACGGACGTTCGGCGGGTAGACGTCGAAGACGCCGTCGTTGTGGGTCTTGCGGTACTCGGTGAAGATCTTCTTCACCTCGGGGTCGACCTCGTAGCCGTAGGTCTTCAGGGCGCCCTCGACCATGCGCCAGCCGCCGTTGGGCATGATCGCGCGCTTGAGCGGCGCGTCGGTCTGCAGGCCGACGATCAGCTCGTTGTCGTCGTCGATGTAGCCGGGCGCGTGGGCGGTGATGCTCGACGGGGTCACGGCGTCGATGTCGTAGACGCCGCGCTCGCGCTCCTCCGGGAACATCGCGAGCAGGCGCTGCCAGATGCCCGTGGTGCGCTCGGTCGCGCCCGCAAGGAACTCGGCGTCGCCGTCGTAGGGCGTGTAGTTGCGCTGGATGAAGTCGCGCACGTCGATCCCGTCCTGCCACGGACCGGTGGAGAAGCTACGCCACGCGTGCGGCATGGCGGGCTGCGGGCTCTCCGCGGTGGCGGCCTCAGCAGTGATGGCCATCGTTTTCTCCCTCGCTCGTCGGTGGAATCGACGCTACGGGGCTAAACATGGGTCGGCCCGGGACTATCGGCCCGGATTCATCCCATGACCCACGTGATGAGGGTCACTAAAGTCATCCCATGTTTGCTCCGAGACGAGCGTAGGACGACGTGTGGCGTGCGCCCGGGCCGGAGGTCCCACCGCCCGGGCCGGGGCCCGCCCGGACCTCAGCGCTCGCGGCGCGCCAGCTGGGTGAGCACCTCGGCGGCGACCGCCTCCGGGTCGAGCCGAAGGTCGGCAAGGAGCTCGGACCGCGTGGCGTGCGCGAGGAAGCTCTGCGGGATGCCGATCGCGCGGACCGGGGCCGTGACACCGGCGTCGGCGCAGCGCTGCGCCAGGACCGAGCCGACGCCGCCCTCCACGAGGCCGTCCTCGATGCATACGACGTGGTCGTGGTCCCCCGCCAGCTTCACGAGCGCCGCCGGCACAGGAAGCACCCAGCACGGGTCCACCACGGTCGCGCGCACCCCGCTCATGGCGAGGATCGCAGCCGCGTCGACCGCCACCCGCGCCATGGGCCCGATGCCGACGAGCAGCACCGCCGGCCCGTCCCCCGCCGCCGGCCTGGCCAGGACGTCCACCCCGTCCACCGAGTCGACGGCGGGCAGCGCCTCGGGCAGCGGGCCCTTGGGGTAGCGCACCACGGTGGGGGCGTCGTCCACGTCCACCGCGGCACGCAGGGCCGACCGGAGGGTCTCCTCGTCGCGCGGCGCCGCCAGGCGCAGGCCCGGCACCATGCGCAGCATCGCCATGTCCCACATGCCGTTGTGGCTCGCGCCGTCATCGCCCGTCAGACCCGCGCGGTCGAGGACGAAGGTGACCCCCGCCTTGTGCAGGGCCACATCCATGAGCACCTGGTCGAACGCCCGGTTGAGGAACGTCGCGTACACGGCCACCACCGGGTGCATCCCGGCGAAAGCCATGCCCGCGGCCGACGTCACCGCGTGCTGCTCGGCGATGCCGACGTCGAACACCCGTGACGGGAAGGACTCGGCGAACGGCGCCAGACCGACGGGCTGCAGCATGGCGGCCGTGACGGCGACGACGTCGGGCCGGCGACGCCCGATCGCCACGATCTCGTCGGCGAAGACCGAGGTCCAGCCGAACCGCGAAGCCGCCACCGGCAGGCCCGTCTCCGGGTGGATGCGCCCGACGGCGTGGAACCGGTCGGCGACGTCCTGCTCGGCCGGGACGTACCCGCGGCCCTTCTCGGTGATGCAGTGCACGATCACCGGGCCGCCGAAGTCCCGGGCGAGTCGCAGCGCCCGCTCGAGCGCCACGACGTCATGCCCGTCGATCGGGCCCATGTACTTGATGCCCAGGTCCTCGAACATCCCCTGGGGCGCCACGAGGTCCTTGATGCCCTTCTTCATGCCGTGCAGGGCCCCGTAGACGGCACGGCCGGGGGGGCCCGAGCGTCGCAGCGTGCGCTTGCCCCAGGCCAGCACGTCCTCGTAACCGCGCGCGGTGCGCAGCCGGTCGAGGTGCTCGGCGAACCCGCCGAAGGTGGGCGCATACGAGCGGCCGTTGTCGTTCACCACGACGACGAGGCGCCGGTCGCGCCCCGCCGCGATGTTGTTGAGCGCTTCCCAGGCCATGCCACCGGTGAGTGCGCCGTCGCCGATCAGCGCCACGACGTGCCGGTCGACCCGGCCGGCGAGCGCGTAGGCCTTCGCGATGCCGTCCGCCCAGGACAACGCGGTGGAGGCGTGCGAGTTCTCGACGACGTCATGCTCCGACTCCATCCGGCTCGGGTAGCCGGAGAGGCCGCCGCGCTGCCGCAGCGCCGAGAAGTCGGACCGGCCGGTCAGGAGCTTGTGCACGTAGGCCTGGTGGCCCGTGTCGAACACCATCGTGTCGCGCGGCGACTCGAACACCCGGTGCATCGCCAACGTCAGCTCGACGACCCCGAGGTTCGGCCCCAGGTGCCCGCCGGTGCGGGACACCGACTGCACGAGGAACTCGCGGATCTCCGCTGCCAGCTGGTCCAGCTCCACGGCTCCCAGGGCTCGCACGTCGGCAGGCGAGGTGATCCGCGGGAGGATGGCCATCGGGCCATCGTACGGCGACCCGACCGGACCGGTCCGGTCGGGCACAGAGCCTCCCCCGGTCGTCCGCACCTACTCTGGTGGCATGCGATTCCTGCCCGGCCACCAGCCCGCCGCCGACCTGACGTACGGGGACGTCTTCCTCGTCCCCACCCGCTCGGACGTGACCTCCCGCTTCGACGTCGACCTGACGACGGACGACGGGTCGGGCACCACGATCCCCATCGTGGTGGCGAACATGACGGCGGTCTCCGGCCGGCGGATGGCGGAGACGATCGCGCGCCGCGGCGGCATCGCCGTCATCCCGCAGGACATCCCGCCGGACGTGGTCGGCGACGTCGTCGCGTCCGTCAAGGCGCGGCACCCGGTCGTGGAGAGCGCCGTCGTCGTGGAGCCGACCGCCACCGTGCACACGGCCCTGACCCTCATCGGCAAGCGCGCCCACGGCGCCGCGGTGGTCGTCCGGGACGGCCGGCCGGTCGGCGTCGTGAGCGAGGCCGACTGCCAGGACGTCGACCGGTTCACCCAGGTGGGTGCCGTGATGACCCCCGACCCGACCGTCGTCGACGTCAGCGTGCTCGACGGCCCCGGGGGCCTCGCCGCGGCGTTCGACCGGCTGCACAGCTCGCGCCGGCGCTTCACGCCCGTCGTCGACGGTGCCGGCCGCCTCCTCGGGGTCCTCACCCGGACCGGCGCGCTGCGGTCCAGCATCTACCGCCCAGCGCTGGACGACGACGGGCGGCTGCGCATCGCTGCGGCCGTCGGGATCAACGGCGACGTGCGGGCCAAGGCCGCCGCCCTGCTCGACACGGGCGTCGACCTCCTCGTCGTGGACACCGCCCACGGCCACCAGACCAAGATGCTCGACGCCGTCGCCGCCGTCCGGTCGCTCTCCCCCGACGTCCCGGTCGCGGCCGGGAACGTCGTCACCGCCGAGGGCACCCGCGATCTGATCGCCGCCGGCGCGAACATCGTCAAGGTCGGCGTGGGCCCGGGCGCCATGTGCACCACCCGCATGATGACGGCCGTCGGCCGCCCGCAGCTGTCCGCCGTCCTGGAGTGTGCGGAGGCGGCGCGCGCGCTCGGGGCGCACGTCTGGGCCGACGGCGGTGTGCGGCACCCGCGCGACGTGGCGCTCGCCCTGGCGGCCGGCGCGTCGCAGGTGATGATCGGCTCCTGGTTCGCCGGCACGCACGAGAGCCCCGGTGACCTCCACGCGGACGCGCACGGGCGGCCCTACAAGGAGAGCTTCGGCATGGCGTCCGCTCGCGCGGTGGCCGCGCGCACCCTCGGGGACAGCCCGTTCGAGCGGGCCCGCAAGTCGCTGTTCGAGGAGGGCATCTCCTCCTCGCGCATGTACCTCGACCCGCACCGGCCCGGCGTGGAGGACCTCCTCGACCAGATCACCGCCGGCCTGCGCAGCGCCTGCACGTACGCCGGCGCCACGACGCTGGCGGAGTTCGCCGAGCGCGCCGTCGTCGGCGTCCAGTCGACGGCCGGCTACGAGGAGGGCCGCCCGCTCCCGGCCGGCTGGCAGTGACCGACGGGCCGCGGGACCGGCTCGCCGCGCTGGCTGCGCGCGGCGTGGACTGGCCGCGGCTCGGACCCGCTCCTGCCGGGGCGCGCGCTGCGGCCGTGCTCGTCCTGCTCGGGAGCCTCGACGCTGCGCCGGCCCAGTACCGGTCTGCGGCAGTACCCGCCGAGCTCGACGTGCTGCTCCTGGCCCGCGCGGCCTCGTTGGCGCACCACCCGGGCCAGGTCGCGTTCCCGGGCGGGCGCGCCGAGCCCGAGGACGAAGGTCCGGCGGGCACTGCGTTGCGCGAGGCCCAGGAGGAGACCGGGCTGGACCCCGCAGGTGTCGAGGTCCTCGGCGCCCTGCCGGCGCTCCCCCTGCCCGTGAGCAACCACGTCGTCGTGCCCGTGCTCGGCTGGTGGGCGCGGCCGACCGTCGTGGCGGCCGTGGACCGGCGGGAGTCGTCCACCGTCTTCCGCGCGCCCGTCGCCGATCTGCTGGACCCGGCCAACCGACGCACCGCCGTCGTGCCCGGGCGCCCCTACACGGGCCCGGCCTTCCTCGTGCCCCACGACGCCGGGCACCACCTCGTGTGGGGGTTCACCGCGATGATCCTCGACCGGCTCTTCGACGAGCTGGGCTGGGCCGAGCCGTGGGACGCCGCCCACAGCGTCGAGGTGCCCGTCTGACGCGGCTCACGCCGACGGGTCGGCGACCCGCCCCGCGAAGAGCACGAGGCCCGTGGACTCCTCCACCACCCGGTACTCGAACGGGTGGTCCAAGCGCAGCTCGACGAGGTCCTGCGGCGCCGCGGACCCCGCCATGCCCATCGCCGTCACCGCCGCCGCGACGGTGCCCTTCTCCGCGACCGTGATCGTGGCGCCCTGGGCCACGGCCGAGACGTAGGCACCCGGGAACACGCCGTCGAGCCCGCCCTGGGGGTCGGTGAGCGAGGCGAGCCCGAGACCGCGCAGCGCGCCCGACAGGTCGACGGTCGTGTCCGTGCGCCACGTGGGCATGGACAGCTGCAGGGTCGTCCCCTGCTGCGCGCCCAGCGCATCGCCCGCCGCCGCCCACGCACCGGCAGGAACGGTGACGTCGTCAGGCATGAGCACCTGCATGGCGAAGCCGGCGGTGTAGGGAAGCTCGGCGGCGACCCAGCCGTCACCGGTCGCATACGCCGCGCGGAGCTCCTGGTGCATCGTCTCGACGCCGACGGACGTGCCGTCGGCCCGCGTGAACGGGGCGTCGGACGTCGCGTTCGGGTCGAACGGGTTCTGCCACGAGGCGCCGAAGGTCACCGCGTCCATCAGGACGAGGCGGGTCCCGGCGTCCGGCTGCACCGGGCAGCTGTCCAGCAGGCCGCCTGTCGCGTCCTTCACCCACGCGTCGAGCAGCGGCTTGGCGTCGCCCCCGGCGAAGTCCGCGGCGTACACGTGGGCCCCGTGGAACCGGCCGACGCGCTCGAGGAAGCTCGGCGCGACGTCGCCGTCCGGCTGCACGAACGCGCTGTCGGCCACGTGCAGGAGGGGCACGTCAGGCGGGTCGTCGGCGTCGATGCCCGCCACGTCGCCCTCGTACCGCGCCAGCATCGCCCGGAGGTCCGCCACATCCTGGCTCCGGCCGGACAGCCCCGCGGCCGCGTCGATGTCGGCGGCCACGGCGCCGGTGGCGCCCTCGCGGAGCAGGGCCAGCGCGAGCTGGAGGCTCAGGGGCGACACCACCACGTTGCCGTCCGCCGTCCCGAGCAGCTCGGACGCGAGCCGACCCGAGGCATCGACCATCTCCTGCCCGTGCCAGCTGCCGTCGACCACCCCCACGAAGGCCACGTCGGGGTCCAGCCGGTCCGCCTGTGCGGCCGACCCACCGCATCCGCCGAGGACGAGCGCGCCTGCACTGAGCGCCGCCGCTGCCGCGACGGCCTTGGTCCTGGTCATGGTGCCTCCTGGCTCGTTCCTACCAGGACTGTGTCGCGGACGCGCCGAACGTTGCCCGACGACGGGTCACCGTCCGGTTACGGTCTCGCAACACCCGTAGGCTCTCCGGATGCGCCACGTCCTCGTCCTCCAGCACGTCCCCTGGGAAGGACCCGGCCTCGTCGCCGCGGCTCTGGCGCACGGCGCCCCGGGGATCGGCGTCCGCTCCCGGACCGTGGCGCACGACGCCGCCCCGGACCTTCCCCCGGCGCGCGAGCTGGCCGGCCTGGTCGTGCTGGGCGGCCCGATGAACGCCGACGACGACGTCCGTCACCCCGGGTTGCCTGCGGAGCGCCGCCTCCTCGCGAACGCGGTGGATGCCGACGTGCCCGTCCTCGGCGTCTGCCTCGGGATGCAGCTCCTGGCGCGCTCCCTCGGCGCCCCGGTGCACGCGGGTCACGGGACCGAGCTCGGCTTCGGCCCGGTGGAGGTGCTCGCGGCGGATCCCGTCCTGGACCCGCTCGGGGCGCGGCCGACCGTCCTGCACTGGCACTCCGACGCCGCGGACCTCCCCGCCGGGGCCACGCTGCTCGCCACGACGCCGACGACGCCGGTCCAGGCTTTCCGCGCCGGGAGCGCGCTCGGACTGCAGTTCCACCTCGAGATGGACGACGCGCTGCTGGCCGCCTGGCTGGGGGCCCCGCCCGCGGCGGCCGAGCTGGCGGCCCACGGCGTCGACGACCTGGCCGACCAGGCCGCCCGTACCCTCCCCGACCTCGCGCCGCGCGCGCTGGCCGGGCTCGCCGCCTTCGCCGCAGCCGTCCAGGAGCGGGCGTGACCGCGGAGGGGCATCGGCCCCCGGCCGACGTCGTCGTCACCGAACCGCTCGTCCGGGCTCTCCTCGCCGGCCAGCACCCCGACCTGGCGGAGCTGCCGCTCACCCACGCGGGCGGCGGCTGGGACAACGAGATGTGGCGCCTCGGGCCGGAGCTTGCGGTGCGCCTGCCGCGGCGCGAGCCGGGCGCGCTGCTGGCCGCGCACGAGCAGCGCTGGCTCCCGCGGCTCGCAGAGCTTGTCCCGGTGGCCATCCCCGCGCCGGTGCGGTCCGGCGCCCCGGCGGACGGCTACCCGTACCCCTGGAGCGTCGTCCGCTGGGTGGTGGGGACGCCCGCGTGGCGCCAGCCGGTGCCGGAGCGGTCGGCGTGGGCCGGTGACCTGGCGGACGCCCTGGCGGACCTGCACGCGCCCGCGCCGCCGGACGCGCCGGAGAACCCCTTCCGCGGTGGCCCGCTGGCCGAGCGCGACGACCGCGTCCGGTCGCGTCTGGCCGGGACCGAGCGGGCCGGGCTGCTGGATCTCTGGTCGGACGCCCTCGCGGCACCCGACTGGGCCGGCCCGGCCGTCTGGCTGCACGGCGACCCGCACCCGGCCAACCTGCTGGTCCGCGACGGGCACCTGGCGGGGATCGTCGACTTCGGCGACATGACGTCGGGCGACCCGGCGACCGACCTGTCGGCGGCCTGGCTGACGTTCGACGCCGTCGGGCGCCGCGCGTTCCGGGCCCGCCTCGAGGCCCGTGGCGCGCTGGACAAGGCAACCTGGCGGCGCTCCCGCGGCTGGGCCGTCGCCCTGGCTGCCTACATGGCCGAGCTCCCCGAGGCCGAGGGCGTGATCTCCGCCATCGGCCGGCACGCCGTCCGCGAGCTGCTCGCCGAGGCATCGGCCTAGCAGCGAGACGCCTGGCTAGAGGACGGGGACGGCGACGACGAACGCGTGGTGGACCGCCGCCTCCGCCTGCTGCGGCGGGGTCGCCACCTCGATCGTCTGGGTGTAGCTGTGCGCCACGCGAACCTCCTCCGGCCGGTCCGCAGCCCAGGGCACGCGGACCGGCCGGCCGACCTCAGACGAGCGAGCGCAGCACGTACTGGAGGATGCCGCCGTTGCGGTAGTAGTCAGCCTCGCCGGGGGTGTCGATCCGCACGACGGCGTCGATCTCGACCGTGCTCCCGTCCGCCCGCGTCGCGGTCACCCGGACGGTCTGCGGCGTCGTGCCCTCGTTGAGGGCGGTCACGCCGGTGATCGCGATCGTCTCGGTGCCGGTCAGGCCGAGGGAGTCGGCCGTCTGCCCCGCCGGGAAGCTGGAGCGGCAGGACCCCCATCCCGATGAGGTTCGACCGGTGGATCCGTTCGAAGCTCTCCGCGACGACCGCGCGGACACCGAGCAGCGCCGTGCCCTTGGCCGCCCAGTCGCGCGACGAGCCCGAGCCGTACTCCTTGCCGCCGAGGACCACGAGCGGGACGCCGGCTGCCTGGTACGCCATCGCGGCGTCGTAGATCGTCGTCTGCTCGCCGGTGAGGTGGTTCACCGTGATGCCGCCCTCGACGCCCGGGACCAGCTGGTTGCGCAGCCGGATGTTCGCGAACGTGCCGCGGATCATCACCTCGTGGTTGCCGCGCCGGGAGCCGTAGGAGTTGAAGTCCTTGCGCTCGACGCCGTGCTCCGCGAGGTAGCGACCGGCCGGGCTGTCGGCCTTGATCGAGCCGGCCGGGCTGATGTGGTCGGTGGTGACCGAGTCGCCCAGCTTGGCGAGCACGCGGGCGCCGACGATGTCGGTCACGGGCTCCGGCTCGCGGCCCATGCCCTCGAAGTACGGGGGCTTGCGCACGTAGGTGGAGGACGCATCCCACGCGAACGTGTCGCCCTGGGGCGTGGGCAGGCCCCGCCACCGCTCGTCGCCGGCGAACACGTCGGCGTAGTCCTTCGCGAACATCTCGGCGTCGATCGAGCTCTCGATCGTCGACTGGACGTCGGCCGGGGTCGGCCAGATGTCGCGGAGGTAGACCGGCTCGCCGTCGGACCCGATCCCCAGCGGCTCGAGGTCGAAGTCGAAGTCCATCGTCCCGGCCAGCGCGTACGCGACCACGAGCGGCGGCGAGGCGAGGTAGTTCATCTTCACGTCCGGGTTGATCCGGCCCTCGAAGTTCCGGTTGCCCGAGAGCACCGAGACCACCGCGAGGTCGTTGTCGTTGACGACCGCGGAAACCTCCTCCGGGAGAGGGCCCGAGTTGCCGATGCAGGTGGCGCAGCCGTACCCGACCAGGTGGAAGCCGAGCTTCTCCAGGTACGGCCAGAGGCCCGCCTTCTCGTAGTAGTCGGTCACGACCTTGGAGCCGGGGGCCATCGAGGTCTTCACCCACGGGCGCGCGACGAGCCCGCGGTCGACGGCGTTCCGGGCCAGGAGGCCGGCCGCCAGCATGACCTCCGGGTTGGAGGTGTTGGTGCACGAGGTGATCGAGGCGATGACGACGTGGCCGTGGTCGAGCTCGGTGGTCGCGCCGCTCGCCAACGTCAGGGGCACCCGCCGGTGTGGTCGCCGGGCGGCGTCGCCGTGGCCCACCGCGTGAGGTCCGGCCGAGGCGTCGGCGTGCTCGCCCGCCGCGATGGGGTCGGACGCAGGGAACGTCTCGGCCACCGACTCGTCGAGCCCGGACTCCTCACCCGGCGCGCCGTCGTCGGCGTAGTCGCCGATGACGGCCGCGAATGCCTCCTTGGCCACCGAGAGCGGGATCCGGTCCTGCGGTCGCTTCGGCCCGGCGATCGAGGGGACGACGGATGCCAGGTCGAGCTCGAGGTACTCCGAGTACGCGGGCTCGACGTAGCCGGGCGCCGCCGGGTCGTGCCACAGGCCCTGCTCCTTGGCGTAGGCCTCGACGAGCGCAACCTGGTCGGGCGAGCGGCCGGTGAGGCGCAGGTAGTCCAGGGTGACGTCGTCGATCGGGAAGATCGCGCACGTCGACCCGAACTCCGGGCTCATGTTGCCGATGGTCGCGCGGTTGGCCAGCGGAACCTGCGCGACACCCTCGCCGTAGAACTCCACGAACTTGCCGACGACCCCGTGCCGGCGCAGCAGCTCCGTGATGGTCAGGACGACGTCGGTGGCGGTCACCCCGGCCGGGATGGCGCCCGTGAGCCGGAAGCCGACCACGCGCGGGATGAGCATCGACACCGGCTGGCCGAGCATGGCGGCCTCGGCCTCGATGCCGCCGACGCCCCAGCCGAGGACGCCCAGGCCGTTGACCATCGTGGTGTGGGAGTCGGTGCCCACGACGGTGTCCGGGTAGGCGCGCAGCACGGTCCCGTCCGGCCCCGCGACCTCGCGGGTCATCACCCCGCGCGCCAGGTGCTCGAGGTTGACCTGGTGGACGATCCCGGTGCCCGGCGGCACGACCTTGAAGTCGTCGAACGCCGTCTGCCCCCAGCGCAGGAACTGGTAGCGCTCGTGGTTGCGCTCGTACTCGAGTGCGACGTTGCGCTCGAAGGCGTCGCGCCGCCCGGCCACGTCGATCTGCACGGAGTGGTCGATGACGAGCTCGGCCGGCGCCAACGGGTTGATCCGAGCGGGGTCGCCACCGAGCTCGGCGACGGCCTCGCGCATGGTGGCCAGGTCGACCACGCACGGCACGCCCGTGAAGTCCTGCATCACGACCCGCGCGGGCGCGAACTGGATCTCGGTGCTCGGCTCCGCGGCCGGGTCCCAGCCGGCGAACGCCCGCACGTGCTCGGCGGTGACGTTCGCGCCGTCCTCGGTGCGCAGGAGGTTCTCCGCGAGCACCTTGAGGCTGAACGGCAGCCGCTCGAGGCCGGGCACCGCCGAGAGGCGGAACACCTCGTAGCTCGTGCCGCCCACCTCGAGCGATCCCCTGGACCGGAACGTGTCCACGCTCACGTCGACTCCCTCTCTGCTCGGCTTCGCTGCCGCGCCCTCCGGCGGCCCCGCATGTATCTTGACGTCAAGATAGATGGTACCTGAGCGGCCGACCGCCCGGCGCGTCACGACGCGAGAGGCTACCCAGCCCAGCATGCCCGGGTCGTCCACGTCCGGCGCGGGAGCGGCCACCAGCGTCCCCAGCTCCTCCGTCGCGGCCAGCGCTGCCGCCACCAGCGCGACGACGACCGGCCAGCGCACGCCACCGACCACGAGCGCCACCATGCCGACGACGGCGAGCACCCCCGCCGCCTTGTTCGACCAGGTGTGCAGCAGCACGGCGCGGCCGTGCCGGACGAGCCCCACGACGAGCGCCACGATCCGCACGGTGGCGACGCCGGCGGCCGCAGGCGCCAGGGTGCGGACCGCACCAGGCTCCGCGACGACGACGGCGACCAGCAGCGCCGCGACGAGCACCGCGTCGGCCGCGGAGTCCAGCAGGGCGCCCCGCGGCCCGGCAGAGCCCGTCCGCCGCGCCAGCGGGCCGTCGAGGAGGTCGCTCGCCGCGCACGCCGCGGCCACGGCAAGGAACGCCGTCGGCCGCCCCACGAGCGCGGGAAGCGCGGGCGCCGCCACGAGGCGCACGCCGGTGACCAGGTCGGCGGGTGCCGCCCGGCCTCGCGTCACACCCGCTCGAACGTCGCGACGCACTCCACGTGGTGGGTCATCGGGAAGAGGTCGAAAGCACGCAGACCCGTGAGCGCGTAGCCGCGCTCGCCGAGGTAGCGGACGTCGCGGCCCAGCGCGGCCGGGTCGCACGCCACGTAGACGACGCGCCCGGGCCGCAGCGCCGTCACGCGCTCGACCACCGCGCGACCCGCACCCACCCGCGGCGGGTCGAGGACGACGGCGTCCGCCTGCGCCAGCACGTCCGCGCCCAGCACCTGTGCCACACCACCCTGGTGCAGCTCGATCTGGGGCCGGTCGTGCGCGTTCCGGCGCGCGTCCCGGACGGCCGTCGCGTCGCCCTCGACGGCCACGACGCGCCCGGTCGTCCCGACGGCGTCGGCGATCGGCAACGTGTAGAGCCCGGCGCCGGCGTAGAGGTCCGCCACGGTCGCGCCCGCGATCGCCGCCGGCCCGCCGAGGGCCTCGAGCACCGCCTCGGCCAGCACCGTCGGCGCCGCGCGGTGCACCTGCCAGAAGCCCGTCGCGGCGACACGCCACACCTGGGCCTGCCCTGCGACGGTCGCATGCTCACGCACCGAGGTGCGTGCATTGGGCCGGCGGTCCGGCCCACCCGAGCCCCACGGCGTCCCGTCCACGAGGATGAGCGGCCGATCCGGCCCGTCCGGGGCCACCGCCGTCAGGCGGGCTGCCGCGGGCCACCGGCGGTCGAACAACCCGAGGCTCGGCGATCGCCGGGACGGCGAGCGGCATCGAGGTCAGCGGGACCACCGCCTCCGAGCGGTGCCGGTGCATGCCCGCGCGACCGGCGTCATCGGTGGTCAGCTCGATGCGCGTGCGCCAGCCGAGACCGTCCCGCTCCCCCGGCGCGGCCTCGACCTCGACCTCGCGGGTCACACCGCCGAGCCGGGCTATCTGCTCGGCGACGACGTCGGCCTTCCAGCGCCGCTGGGCCGGCAGCGCGACGTGGGCGAGCTCGCCGCCGCCGACCCCGCCGGGTCCGGCCGCGGGCCATGCGGACGGCACACGGTCCGGCGATGCATCGAGGACCTCGACCGCGTCCGCGCGCCAGAAGGCCGCACCGGGCTCGGCGTCGGTGAGCCGGGCGACCACGCGCTCCCCGGGCAGCGCGTGCCGGACGAAGACGACACGGCCCTCGTGCCGCGCGACGCAGTGACCCCCGTGCGCGACGGGACCGACCTCGAGAGTGACCGTCACGCCGCGCCGCCCTTCGCCGCCTGCCCGGCCGAGGAGTCCAGCTGCCACGGCACCGATGCGACCACCACACCCGGCTGGAAGAGCAGCCGACTCTTCAGGCGCAGCGCGCTCTGGTTGTGCAGCAGCTGCTCCCACCAGTGCCCGACGACGTACTCGGGCACGTACACCACCACCAGGTCGCGCGGGCTCTCCCGGCGGATCGACTTCACGTAACCCAGCACGGGCCGGGTGATCTCACGGAACGGCGAGTCGAGGATCCGCAACGGGACCGGGATGTCGAGCGCCTCCCACTCGGCCCGCAGCGCCTCGGTCGCCTCCTGGTCCACGTTCACGGTGACGGCCTCGAGGACCGACGGTCGCGTCGCGCGGGCATAGGAGACGGCCCGCATGGCCGGCTTGTGGATGCGGCCGAGCAGGACGATCGCGTGGACCCGGCTGGGCAGGGCCCGCGCGGCACCCGGGTCGGCGTCGACGGCGAGCTCCGTCGCGAGGCGGTCGTAGTGCGACCGGATGCTCAGCATGACCCCGTACACGACCGCCATGGCCAGGATCGCGATCCACGCGCCCCGCGTGAACTTCGTGATCAGCACGACGACGAGAACGGTCGCCGTGAGACCCAGGCCGATGCCGTTGATCACGCGCGAGCGCTTCATCTGCGCCTGGCGAGTGGGGTCGGCCTCGGACAGCAGGAGGCGGGTCCAGTGCCGGACCATGCCGAGCTGGCTCAGCGTGAACGAGACGAACACGCCCACGATGTAGAGCTGGATGAGTCGGGTCACCTCGGCGTCGAATGCCCAGACGAGGACCATCGCACCGGCCGCGAGCGTCACGATGCCGTTGGAGAACGCCA
This sequence comes from uncultured Actinomycetota bacterium, assembly GCA_963807045.1. Classification (GTDB taxonomy): domain Bacteria; phylum Actinomycetota; class Actinomycetes; order Actinomycetales; family Cellulomonadaceae; genus Actinotalea. The sequence goes on from CAWDZL010000003.1 coordinate 499,415, forward strand.
GCCGGTCGCCGCGCGTGTGCAGCTGCTTGGGAAGGTAGCCGTCCCGGGCCAGGATCGAGCCCAGCACGGGGAAACCGTTGAACGCCGTGTTCGCCGCGAGCACGAGGATCACGCCCGTGGCCGCCGTGACCAGATAGAACGCGGGCGAGAAGCCCTCGAACACCGACCGGGCGATCTGGCCGATCGTCGGGTCCTGGACGTAGCTCTCGCCGACGGGCACGCCGTTGCGGAGCAGGTGGATCGCGGGTTCCTCGACGAACCGCACGTGGGTCACCCGCGCCAGCGCCAGGATCGACATCAGCATGGCGACCGAGATCCCGCCGAGCAGCAGCAGCGTCGTCGCGGCGTTCTTGCTCTTCGGCTTGCGGAACATCGGCACGCCGTTGCTGATCGCCTCGACACCGGTCAGCGCGGCGCAGCCGGAGGCGAAGGCCCGCAGGATCAGGAACGCACCGGCGACGCCGACGAGGCCCTGCTCGAAGCCCGGCGTCGAGGCGACGTCGAGCCCCGCGCTCTCCGCCATCGGCAGGTTCCCCGTCACAGCCCGGATGAACCCGACCACCGCCATCGTGCCGATCGAGAACATGAAGATGTAGGTGGGGATCGCGAACGCCGTGCCGGACTCGCGCACGCCCCGGAGGTTGACCAGCATGAGCAGCCCGATCAGCGCGACCGCCAGGGTCGCCTCGTGGCCCCGCAGGCCGGGAATCGCTGCGGCGGCGTACTGCGCGCCCGACGAGATCGAGACCGCGACCGTGAGGACGTAGTCCACCAGCAGCGCGCTCGCGACACCCAGGCCGGCGAACTTGCCGAGGTTCGTCGTCGCGACCTCGTAGTCGCCGCCGCCCGAGGGGTACGCGTGCACGTTCTGCCGGTACGACGCCACGACGGTGATGAGGACGACCACGACGGCGAGGCCCACCCACGGCGAGATCATCGTCGCGCTCAGGCCTGCCAGCGACAGGGTCAGGAGGATCTCGTCCGGCGCGTACCCGACCGACGACAGGGCGTCCGAGGCGAAGACGGGCAGGGCGATGCGCTTCGGCAGCAGGGTGTGGCCCAGCCGGTCGCTCCGGACGGGACGACCCAGCACCAGGCGTTTCGCGGCACCAGCGATGTCAGACACGGGGCACCATGCTAGGCCCGCCGCCGGGCCGACGGCGGCGCACCTGTTCTCCGCGCGCGCGTCCCGGTCCCGAGCCGGAACCTGTAGCGTCAGCACACGTGCACTTCGTCATCATGGGTTGCGGGCGGGTCGGTGCGACTCTCGCCCAGTCGTTGGAGGAGCGCGGCCACTCGGTCGCCGTGATCGACCAGAACCCCGAGGCCTTCCGCCGCCTGGATGCAGCATTCAGCGGCAAGAAGGTCACCGGGCTCGGGTTCGACCGGCAGACGCTGGTCCAGGCCGGCATCGAGGACGCCTACGCGTTCGCGGCCGTCTCGGACGGCGACAACTCCAACATCATCTCGGCGCGCGTCGTGCGCGAGACGTACGGCGTCGACAACGTCGTCGCCCGGATCTACGACCCTGCGCGGGCGGAGATCTACCAGCGCCTCGGCATCCCCACGGTCGCCACCGTCCGCTGGACCGCGGACCAGATGCTCCGTCGCATGCTCCCCATGGGCGCGAGCGACGAGTTCCGGGACGCCTCCGGTCGCGTCGCGATCGCGCAGATGGACGTGCATCCCGGGTGGCTCGGCCGCCCGGTCTCCCAGCTCGAGGAGGCGACCGGAGCACGCATCGCCTATCTCACCCGGTTCGGCGACGGGATCCTCGCCGACCGGACGACCGTTCTCCAGGAGAACGACATCGTCCACCTGCTGCTGCTGGTCGAGGACACGCCGCGCGTCGAGCGGATCCTCACCCGGACTCCTCCGGAGGTGGAGTGATGCGCGTCGTCATCGCCGGGGCGGGATCGGTCGGCCGATCCATCGCCCACGAGCTGCTGGCCGCGGGCCACCAGGTCACGCTCATCGACCGCCAGCCGTCCGCCATGCGGGTCGCGTCGGTCGCGGAGGCGGACTGGCTGCTCGCGGACGCCTGCGAGCTCTCCTCGCTCGGGGACGCCCGCCTCGACGAGTGCGACGTCGTCGTCGCTGCGACGGGCGACGACAAGGTCAACCTGGTCGTCTCGTTCCTGTCCAAGACGGAGTTCGGGGTGCCGCGCACCGTGGCGCGCGTCAACAACCCGAAGAACGAGTGGATGTTCGACGAGGCATGGGGCGTCGACGTCGCCGTCTCGACCCCGCGGATCATGACCGCGATGGTCGAGGAGGCCGTCGCCGTCGGCGACCTGGTGAAGATCTTCACCTTCCACCAGTCCGGTGCGGAGATCCTCGAGGTCACCCTGCCCAACGAGTCGCCGGTCGTCGGCACGCGCATCGGTCAGGTGGTCTGGCCGCGCGACACCGTGCTGGCCGCGATCGTGCGGGGCGCTCAGCCGATCGCCCCGAGCGTGGACGACACGCTCGAGGGCGGCGACGAGCTGCTCATCGTTGCGGGGTCGGATGCGGATCTGGACGGTCTGAGCGCGCTGCTCGCGACCCGACGAGCAGCCACGTGACCCACAGCGCCAGGGCGAAGAGGGGCACGCCCATGGCGAGCTTGGCGGTCCCGAGCGCGCCGACGGCGTCGTCCCCGGCCAGGTAGAGGGGCACCTGCACGGCGAGCCGGAGCGCGAAGACGGCGGCCATCACCCAGGTGGCCCAGACGAACCGGCGACGCTCGTGCGCGCGCTCCGGCGCCGTGCGCCAGGCCATGTCCTCCCCGCGCGCGAGCGCGACGACGATGCCCACCACCGGCCAGTGCACCGCGACGGAGACGACCGTCGCGACCAGGTATCCGGCGTTGGCGAGCAGCCCGCCCGCGAAGTAGTCCTGCGCGCGACCGGTCCACAACGCCCAGGCCACACCCACGGCCACACCGACGACGCCGGAGAGCGCCTGCGTCACCGGCGTCCGCTGCACCAGGCGGACGACCACCGCGCCGACGGCGACGACGATCGAGGCCACCAACGAGGGCACGAGGGCGCTCGTCGCGACGTAGACCACGACGAAGACGAGGCCCGGCGCGGTGGACTCCACCAACCCGCGCGTGCCCCCGACGGCCGCGGCGAAGGAGAAGTCCTCACCGGCGACGGCGCGCAGCCCCCGCAACGGTGCCTCCTGGCCGGACTCCTCGACGCGGTCCGGCGCGGCGCCGTCGGGCGTCCCGCTCACTCGCCCTGCTTCGGCGCGAGCTCGTAGCGGGGGTTGAAGATCAGCGCCCGGCCGTCCACGTAGGAGACCAGGCCGGAGGCCCGCAGACGGCGGCCGGGCTCGATGCCGGCGATGGTGCGCCGACCGAGCCACACGAGCCGGACGGCGCCGGTGCCGTCATAGAGCTCGGCCTCCAGGGCGGGCACGCCCAGTCGGGGCCGGAGGGTGACGCTCCGCAGCACGCCGAACAGGTCGACGCGGACGCGGTACTTCGCCTGAGCCACGGCGGTGCACCCGCTGCCCTCGTGGTGCTTGCGCTCCTCCGACGCCTCGATCTCCGCGCGGGAGGCCAGCACGGTGCGCAGGCCGGTGCGCAGCCGACCCCCGGTCACGTTCGGTCCCTTGGCCATCAGTGCACCTCGGTGATCTCAGGCCCGCGGGTGAGCGGGTCGAACGACTGGCCCGGGGCCGCCTGGCCCACGGGCGTGGCGCCCGGCAGCCGCAGGGGAAGAAGGTCGCGCGGGGCGCGCGGCTCGGCGCCGCGCACGACCACGACGTCGGCGTAGAGCGTCTCGAGCTTCCCGGGCGCGCTCCGGGTCGACCGCTGCGCGGCCGCTCAGGACGCCGCGCAGGAACCAGCGCGGGCCGTCATGGCCGATGAAGCGCACCGGCCGATGGCCCGTGCGGCCCTCCGGCGTGCGGACGGGCAGCCGTGCGAGCAGCTCCCGGCCGAACGGCCCGGGGAGGTCGTCGACGGTGCCGCCCTGCTTCGTCACCGACTCTGCGATCTCGGCCCGGATGTCGTCCCAGATGCCATCAGACCTGGGTGCGGCGAACACCTGTACCTGCAGCGACGACCCGTGTAGCTGCAGCGACGCCCCGGTCACGAGCTGGGAGGCCTTGTCGACCTCCATCCGCAGCTCCATGCCCTCGCGGCGCGGCAGCCAGAGGGCGCCGACGTCGATGCGGTCACCGGGACCGTCGACCTCGCCGACGTCCCAGGGACCTCGCTCACGGCCGGGGACGGCGTCGCCGTCCACCTCATCGGTCTCGGCGAGATCTTCCTCGCGCGACTTGCGGAACAGACCCACGACTCTTGCCTCCAGATCGACCGCACAAGCCTAGTCGCCGCGCGCGGTGTCGGCCGCATCTGCCGCCCGCCACCCGCCCGTCGAGCCGAACCCACCCGTGCCACGGTGCGAGCCCGGCAGGCGCTCGGCGCGCACGAACCGGGCCCGTGCGACGGGCTGGACCACGAGCTGGGCGATCCGGTCCCCGCGGCGCAGGTGGACCGCCTCGACGGCGTCGGTGTTGAGCAGCGTGACCTGGATCTCGCCGCGGTACCCCGCGTCGACCGTCCCGGGTGCGTTGACGATCGTGAGACCGTGCCGCGCCGCGAGCCCGGAGCGCGGGTGGACGAAGGCCGCGTAGCCGTCCGGCAGGGCGATGCTCACCCCGGTGGGCACCGTGGCGCGCCCGAGCGGCGGGAGGTCGATGTCGACCGCGGTCACGAGGTCGGCTCCGGCGTCGCCGGCGTGCGCGTACGCAGGCTCGGGCAGGCCGTCGTCGAGCATGACCAGCAGCACGTCCACAGGTTCCGCGAGTCCGTCGTCCACGGTGGGCACTCTAGCGGCGGGCGGGCGGGGCTCCGTCGGCGCCTGCCATGCTGGGACGGTGAGCCCAGAGCCCTCCCCCGATGCGGCCGTCGCGGCCTACCGCGAGCGCCTCTGGCCGGGACCGCTGGGCTGGTTGTGCGTCCTGGGTCTCGCCGCCTTCGGGCTGCTGGCACTCACCCCGGTGGGGCTCGGCGCCGCGGCGGCGGGTGCGCTCGTGTGCGGCGGGGCGGCGGGGCTTGCCGCCGTGGCGACGGCGGCACCCGTCGTCGTGCGGGACGGCGAGCTGCACGTCGGGCGCGCCCACATCCCGGTGGCGCTGCTGGGCGACGCGGAGGTGCTCGACCGTGCGGGGGTGCGGGTAGCGCTGGGCCCCGGGTCCGACGCCCGCACCTTCGCGTGCGTGCGGCCGTGGATCTCCGGGGCCCTGAGACTCGCCGTGGTCGACCCGGTCGACCCCACACCGGCATGGCTCGTGTCGAGCCGTCGGCCCGAGTCCTTGCTGGCGGCCGTCCGTGCGGCGGCCGCGCCGGGTCAGGCGGCGCACTCCGTGCAGACCATCTGACCGTCCTTCTCGTAGGCCAGCTGGCTGCGGTGGTGCACCAGGAAGCAGCGGCTGCAGGTGAACTCGTCGGCCTGGCGGGGCAGCACCCGGACGGAGAGCTCCTCGCCGGACAGGTCGGCTCCGGGGAGCTCGAAGCCCTCAGCGGCCTCGGTCTCGTCCTCGTCGACCACGCCCGAGTTCTTGTCGGACCGGCGGGCCTGCAACTCCTGCAGGGAGTCCTCGCTCAGGTCCTCGTCGGTCTTGCGCGGGGCGTCGTAATCGGTCGCCATGAGGGTGGTCCACACTCCGTGTCTGGGTCGCCCGCGCGGTCCGCGCGGCGTCGGTACGTACTCAATGCGTGGGACGCGCCGGTTGTTCCCGGCGCCGTCGGCGCGGTGATTCTGCCCTATCGCGCGATCATCCGCACACCTCTCCGGCGTGGTTCACCCGAGGGCACACGATCTTCACAGCAATCGCTCAGGACGCGGTCACGCGCCGACGACGACGTCCTCGTCCGCACGGAGGGTCTCGAGGAGGCCGACGAGCTCCCCGACGGTGGGCTCCGGGCCGGCGACGGTCATGGCCTCACCAGGCGGCGCGCCGTGCAGCCCGGTGACGACCGCGCCCGCCTCGCGGGCGACCAGCGAGGCCGCGGCGAGATCCCAGGGCTGCAGCCCACGCTCGTAGTACAGGTCGAGGCCGCCCGAGGCGAGCGTGCACAGGTCGAGGGCCGCGGAGCCGATCCGGCGGATGTCGCGCACGAGCGGGAGCACCTCCGCGACGACGCGCCCCTGGCCGCGCCGGCGCTCCACCGTGTAGCCGAACCCGGTGCCCACCAGGCTCTGGGCGAGCGGGACGGCGTCGTTCACGTGCAGCGGGGTACCGTCGAGACGGGCGCCGCGGCCCAGCGCGGCCGTCCACGTCCGGCCGTCGGCGACGGCGTGCACGGCCGCCGCGACGACCGTCCATCGCGCCGGGTCCGGCGGCCCGACGACCGCGGCCACGCTGACCGCGTAGGCGGGGATCCCGTACAGGTAGTTGACGGTGCCGTCGATGGGGTCGACCACCCAGGTCACACCCGTGCTCCCCGACGCGAGACCGTCCTCCTCGCCCAGCACTCCGTCGCCCGGGCGCCGCTCCGCGATGGTGCGCCGCAGCAGCTCCTCCGAGGCGAGGTCCATGGCCGTCACCACGTCGATCGGGCTGCTCTTCGTCGCCGCGACGTCGACGCGGCGGGGCCTGCCCTCCCGAACGAGCGCCCCCGCCGTCACGGCGAGGTGCTCGGCCAGCGCGGCGAGCTCGGTCAGGGTGGCGTCGTCGGGGGTCACGACGCCATCCTGCCCGACGCACCGGGTGCCGGACCCACCGCGCGCCTCCCGGCGTGGCCGCTCCCGGGATGGCACCCTGCTGTGGTGGAGGTGCCATGACCGAGCTGACCCTGGTGGGGCTGGACGAGGACGGCGAACGCGTGGTCCTCGAGGGCCCGGACGGACAGCGGTTCCGGGTGCGCATCGACGAGGCGCTCCGTGCCGCCGTCCGACGCGACCGACCGCAGCTGGAGCAGCAGCGGGCCGAGCACGCGGGCCTGCCACCGCGCGAGATCCAGACCCGCATCCGCGCCGGCGCGACCGCCGAGGACGTCGCGGAGGACACGGGCATGTCGGTGGACGTCGTCCGCCGCTACGACGGCCCGGTGCTCGCCGAACGCCGCTACGTCGCCGAGCAGGCGATGGGCACGAGGATCGGTCACGAGTCCGGTGCCCCGGTCCTGGGCGACCTGGTGACCGACCGGCTCGCGACCCGTGACGTCGCGCCCACGGCCATCGAGTGGGACGCCTTCCGCCAGGGCCAGTCGCCCTGGACGGTCGAGGTGCGCTTCGTCGTCGGCGGCGCCGCACGGTCCGCCCGGTGGACGTACGACGCGGCGAACCGCCGGGTGCGGGCACTCGACGACGAGGCGCGCTGGCTCTCGGAGACCGAGCTGCCGGACGAACCGATCCGGGGTGCGCGGCACCTGACCGCGGTCCGTGACCGGGTGTTCGACATCGAGGTCGACGAGGCGCTGCGCCCGCTCCTGGCGCACGTCGACCTTCCGGTGCCGGCCGCCGCGGAGCCCGAGCCGGTCGACGACCCCACCGAGGCGCTCCTGGACGACCTCGCCGGCCGCCGCGGGGTCCGCCAGGAGGTGGACCTCGAGGGCGAGGACGAGGACGAGGAGTTCCCCGGGTTCGGCCCGCAGCACGCGTTCGACTTCGAGAACCCCGACGCGGGCGTGGCACCGGCCCCGGCCGCACACCCGCCGGCGTCCCGGCCCCACGAGGCGGTCGACGCACGGGTGCTGCAGATGCCCTCGGCACGGCCGGAGGCCGCCGAGGAGCCGTCTGCCGTGGCGCCTGAGGTGGCGGTGCCCGAGGCGGTGGTGCCCGCCGACGACGACGCGCCCCGGGCGGAGCCTCACCCGGCGCACCCCGCACGCTCCCGCAGCCGCAAGAACCGGGCGAGCGTGCCGAGCTGGGACGAGATCGTCTTCGGCGCCAAGCACGACTGACGCCGCGGTGGCCTACTCCCCCGCGGCGGGGTCCCCGACCATGCCCAGCGCCAGCGTCTGCGGCCCGACCGCGGTGGCGCGCGCGACCGCGCCCGTCATCCGGCGCATGTGGTGCCGGCGGCAGAGCACCTCGTAGGCGATCACCTCGAGACCACCCGTGTCGCCGACCACCACCTGCTCACCCTCGACGACCATGGTGCCGTTGACGGAGCGGGCGTTGTGCGTCGCCCGGGCGCCGCACCAGCACAGCGTCTGCACCTGGAGCACCTCGACACGATCGGCGAGCTCGACGAGGCGGGCCGACCCCGGGAAGAGGCGCGTACGGAAGTCGGCCGTGATGCCGAACGCGTACACGTCGACGCCCATCTCGTCGACGAGCTGGGCGAGCTGCTCGACCTGTCCGGGCGTGTAGAACTGCGCCTCGTCGCAGACCAGGTAGTCCACCCGGTCGCCGCGGGTGCGCCGCTGCACGACGTCGTCCCAGAAGTCCGTCTCGTCCGTCACCTCGGACGCGGGGTGGCGCAGGCCGAGTCGCGAGGACAGGACGCTCTGCCCCGCGCGGTCGTTGCGCGTGTAGATGACACCGCCACGACCCGCCGCGGCGTGGTTGTGGTCCATCTGGAGCGCCAACGTGGACTTGCCGGAGTCCATCGTGCCGCAGAAGAACGCGAGCTCAGCCATGGGTCCTCCCTCAGGCCACCACGAGGAGGGGCACCAGCATCTCCCCCGGTGTCAACGATCCGTGCATGCCGATCAGCTCGAGCGAGTGCGGCGTCTGGGTCCGTGAGTCGGTCACGCCCGCGCGACCGGCGGCCGCGACCACGAGATCGCCCAGGATCGGAGTCACCTCGGGGTCGACCACGCCGAACCAGCCCGCCGCGACCGCCTCGTCACGCGCGGCCACGACGGCGTTCGCGCCCAGCACCTCACGCCAGCGCGCGGCGACGACCTCGGGGTCCGCGCCCGGGACCAGGTGCACGTGGCTCGCACGCGGCTCCCCCGCGACGAGCGCGACGTCCGCGGCGAGCGCAGGAGTGCGCGCGACGTCGACCAGCGCCGCCGGGTCGACGTCCACCATCCCGTGGTCGGCGGTCACGACGAGCATCGCGCCGGCCGGCAGCCGCCGGGCGAGGCGGCCGAGCTCGGCGTCGAGCTCACCCAGGGCGTCGCCCCACTCGGCCGACTGCCAGCCGAGCTGGTGGCCCACCTTGTCCACGTCGCCCCAGTACAGGTAGACGAGACCAGGCTCACGCAGGGTCCGGACGACGGCGTCGACGCGGTCCGCCAGCGTCTCCGCCGGCACGTAGCTGCCGCCCGCGAGCGCAGCGACGGTCAGCCCGGACCCGGCGAACCGCGCAGGACCGACGGACGCGACGGGCAGGTGCTCGGCCACCTCGGCCATCACCGGCCGTACGCGCCGCCACTGGTCACCGGGCTCCGTGCCCTGCCAGGAGACGAGGTTGGCCAGCCCGCCTGTCGCCGGGTTGCGCACCGTGTACCCGGCGAGACCCGTGCGCCCCGCGGCGCATCCGGTGCCGAACAGGCCCATCGAGGCGGCCGTGGTCGACGGGTAGCCCACGGTCAGCTCGGAGGTCTCGGGCTGGCGCGCGCGGAGGAACGGCGCGTGGCCGGCGCGCTCGGCGAGCATGTGACGTCCGAGGCCGTCCACGAGGACGACGCACACCCGGTCCGCCGTCGGCAGGCCCAGGAGCCCGCGCGCAGCCGCTCCCCCGGGGCGCTCGACCCCGAGCGCGTCCGCCACGGCCGGCAGGACACTGCCCAGGCTGCGCCCACCGTGGTCGGGCAGGCAGAACCCGGCGGCCCGCGCCGCGCGGGCGAGATCAACCGTCATCTCAGCGCGCCGTCGCCGCCGACACGGCGCGCGCGAACGCAACCGCCTGGCGCACGGCGTCGCGGCCCTCCGCCTCCACCGAGACGCGCACGACGACGTCGTCGGGCGTCATGGAGCCCGTGAAGCCGTGGTCCGCCTCGCAGGCCGGGTCACCGCAGGTGGCCGGCTCGAGGTCGATGCGCTGGACGCCGCCCCAGCCGATCGCGAGCGTGAGCTCCGCCGGGGTCGCCCCCGGCCGGTGGCGCTCGGGCCCTGACACGACGTGCGTGAGGGCCACCGTGTGCACGGCCCGGATGGGCACGGACTCGGTCGTGGCGGACGCACTGACCGACGGGTTCTCGCTGTCCGCGGGGTGGTCGTCCACGTGCGCCATGATCAGGCGGGTCGGCGTCAGGACCAGCACGGTCACGTGGCGCCGGACCTCAGCGGCGTCGAACGTCGTCTCCGGGTGCACGAGGTGGCCGACGACCTCCTCGCCGGCCAGTGCGACGTCGACGACGTCCTCGACGAGCTCCGGGTAGTAGCCGGCGTGGTCGAGGCTCAGGCGAAGCTCAGCGATGCGTGGCACAGCCGCCATCTTTCCACCCCGGGCGCCGCGCGCAGCGCGCCTGGGGACGACGTCCCCGCCGTCCGGCCCCGACCCGGGGCACGCTCAGGCCGGCAGTGCGCGCCTCGGCGCGTCGGCACGCCCCTCCGCGGGAGCCAGGGTCACCCGGGCCGCGAGCACGGCCGCGCCCTGCTCGCCGACGAGCACCGGGTGCAGCTCGAGGGCGGCCAGCTCGGGTGTGTCGTCCGCCAGGACGGCGACCCGCCCGAGGACGTCCTCCAGCGCCGCCACGTCGAGCGGCGGAAGGCCCCGGTAGCCCAGCAGGCGGGGCGCCGCCCGGAGCCGGCGCACCATCTGCGCGACGTCGACGTCCGTCAGGGGCGCCACACCGTGGCTCACGTCGTCAAGCAGGTCCACGGCGTCCCCCGAGAACCCCACCGAGACGACCGGGCCGAACCGGGGATCCTCCGTGGACCGCACGACGCATGCCGCGCCCGTCGGGGCCATGGCCTGCACCTCGAAGGGGCCGTCGGGCAGCCCGTGCGCGAGCAGCACGCGCCGCAGCTGCGCCATCGCCTCGACGAGTGCCGCAGGGCCGCTGATGTCGAGGCGCACCCCACCCAGGTCGATCCGGTGCCGCAGGCCCGTCGCCGAGCTCTTCAGCACGACCGGCCAGCCGAGCTCTGCCCCGGCGGCCACCGCGGCGGCCTCGTCGGCCACCGTCCGGCTCGGCCACACGCGCACGCCGTAGCAGGCGAGGAGCTCGGCCGTGTCCGCCGCACCGAGCGGCACCCGCCCGACGCCGGGACCGGCTCCCAGGACCCGGCCCACCAGGCGCCGGGCGCGGCCGGCGTCGACGCCCTCGGGCGCCAGCGTCCGCCCGTGGTCGGTGCGCCGCCACGCGCCGTGGCGGGCGGCCGCGGCGAGGGCGAGGACGGCGTCCTCCGGGGTGGCGTAGGCAGGCACGGTCGCGGGCGCGCCGTCCGGCCCGGGCGCGGTGAGCTCCTCGGTCACGCCGCTGAGCCCGCGGATGCAGGCGACCGCGGCGCGGCCCGACCCTGCCGCCGCACGCGCGACCGACGACGCCACCGCGGGGTGTGGCGCGCCCAGCGCCGGGACGTGGAGCAGCACGACGGCGTCCGCGGCAGGGTCGGCGAAGGCGTCCGCCAGGTCCGCCTCCAGCCGGGCGAGGTCCTCCGGCCGGGAGTCGCCCGTGGTGAGGATCGCGCGCCGCCCTGTGACGACGAGACCGGCAGACTCCGCGGCCTCGGCCGCCAGCGCCGCCATCGGCTCCGAGCCCGCGACCACGAGCACCCGGTCGCCCGCGGGCACCGGCTGGTGCGCCAGCAGCTGAGCGACGTCCAGGAGCTGGTGCTGGCTCGTCACGCGCACGACGCCGGCCTGGCGCAGCATCTCGTCCAGCGCACGGCGCGGGACGTGCGTCTCGCGGAGCACGTGACCCGCCGGCACCACGTGGCCCGAGCTCCCTGCCGTTGCCACGACCACGGGCTTGGCCATCGCCAGCCGGCGGGCCACCCGCGCGAACTTGCGCGGGTTGCCGATCGACTCCAGGTAGAGCGCGACGACGTCGGTCGCGCCGTCCTCGGTCCAGAACTGCATGAGGTCGTTGCCGGACACGTCCGCGCGATGGCCGGAGGACACGAAGGTCGACAGGCCCAGGTGGCGACGCCCCGCCGAGGCCAGCAGGCCGACGGCCAGCGGGGCCGACTGGCAGAACAGGCCCACCCGGCCCGGCGACGGCGGCTCGGCGGCGAGGGAGGCGTTGATGCCGCGCACGAAGCCGAAGGAGCCGGGCCCCAGCACGCGCGCACCGACGCCGTGCGCCGCCCGCAGGAGCTCCCGTTGGTGGCCGACGCCGTCCGGACCGGTCTCGGCGAAGCCCGTCGAGAGGACGAGCACGGCGTGGGGGCGCAGCCGGGCGCAGCGCCGGACGGCGACGGCGCACTGCGCTGCCGGGACCGCCAGGACGAGGAGGTCCACGGGACCGGGCACCTCGTCGACGTCGAGCCAGACACGGGCCGGCGCGGGCGCACGGTCCCACCCGACGACGTCGACCACCGGCGGCGTCGTGCCGGGCGAGCCGTCCGCCACCGTGCCGGCGTCGGCGTCGGCGTCGGGCAGCCCCACGAGATGGCGCACGACCGCGCAGCCCGCGTCGTGGTCCCGGCCCGACGGGTCCGTCACGACGAGGATGCGTCGCGGCGCGAGCAGCGCCGCCACGCTGCGCGCCTCCGCGCTGTGCTCGCGGTCCGCCATGACCGCCAGCGAGCGCGCCGTCGGGTCCACGTCGAACGCCACCCACACGATCCCGTCGTCGAGCCCGGCCTGGACGACGAAGCCCGCCTCGCGGAACACCGCCAGCATCTTCCCGTTCTGCGGCAGGACCTCCGCGGTGAAGCGGTGGATCCCGCGCTCGCGCGCAGCCGCGACGAGGTGCTCCAGCAGCACCGAGCCGAGGCCGCGACCGTGGTGGGCGTCGGAGACGTTGAACGCGACCTCCGCCGTCGTCGGCCCCGTGCGGTCGAAGCGCGCGACGCCGATGATCTGCTCGCCCCCGTCGCCGCCCACGACCGCCACCAGCGCGGTCCGGTCGACGTGGTCGACGCGCGTGAACCGCTCGAGCTCGTGCTCGGGGAGCCGCTCCAACGGGCCGAAGAACCGGAAGTACGTCGAGCGCTGCGACTGGCCGACGTGGAACGCCTGCAGCGCGGCGGCGTCGTCGGGGCGGATGGGCCGTACGTGCGCCGTGCCACCGTCGCGCAGGACGACGTCCGCCTCCCAGTGCACCGGGTAGTCCGCGGCCCCGCGGGCGTCGTCGTCCTCTGCCACGCGACCAGGCTATAGACCCGGCACGTCCCGGGGGCCGGCGCCGCGCGAGCCGCCGGGGCGGGCGCGTCGGTCGGCGGCCCACCGTCCCGCACGGGGGACAATGGGGCGCCCGAATCAGAAGGAGAACCCCGCACCGATGGTCCGCCGCTCCCCCGGTCCCGCCGACCCCGCCCCCGTCGACGAGACGATCGTCGACGTCGACGTCGCGACGGAGATGCAGGGCTCGTTCCTCGAGTACGCCTACTCCGTCATCTACTCCCGGGCCCTGCCCGATGCGCGCGACGGCCTCAAGCCGGTGCAGCGGCGCATCCTCTTCCAGATGTCCGAGATGGGACTGCGGCCCGAGCGCCCCTACGTGAAGTCGGCGCGCGTCGTCGGCGACGTGATGGGCAAGCTCCACCCGCACGGGGACTCCGCCATCTACGACGCCCTGGTGCGCCTGGCGCAGCCGTTCTCCCTGCGCCTGCCGCTGGTCGACGGGCACGGCAACTTCGGCTCGCTCGACGACGGCCCTGCCGCAGCCCGGTACACCGAGGCCCGGCTGGCGCCCGCGGCCATGGCCATGGTCGCGAACCTCGACGAGGGCGTCGTCGACTTCGTGCCCAACTACGACAACAAGCTGACGCAGCCCGCGGTGCTGCCCGCTGCCATCCCGAACCTGCTGGTCAACGGCGCGGCGGGCATCGCCGTCGGCATGGCGACGAACATGGCGCCGCACAACCTCGTCGAGGTCGTCACCGCGGCACGCCACCTCGTCGAGCACCCCGACGCGACGCTCGAGGACCTCATGCGCTTCGTCCCGGGGCCGGACCTGCCCGGCGGCGGCAAGATCGTCGGGCTCGACGGCGTCCGGGACGCCTACCGGACCGGCCGCGGCACGTTCCGCACGCGCGCGACGGCGAAGGTCGAGAACGTCACCGCGAAGCGCAAGGGCATCGTGGTCACGGAGCTGCCGCCGATGGTCGGGCCCGAGAAGGTGATCGAGAAGATCAAGGAGGGCGTGCAGAACAAGAAGCTCCAGGGCATCAGCGCCGTCATGGACCTGACGGACCGCCAGCACGGCCTGCGCCTCGTCGTGGAGATCAAGTCCGGCTTCAACCCGGACGCCGTTCTCGAGCAGCTCTACCGCCACACGCCGATGGAGGACTCCTTCGGCATCAACAACGTCGCCCTCGTCGACGGCCAGCCGCGCACGCTCGGTCTGCGTGAGCTCCTCACGGTGTGGGTGGGCCACCGGCTCGAGGTCGTCCAGCGCCGCTCGGCCGACCGCCTCCGCCGGCGCCGCGAGCGCCTGCACCTCGTCGACGGCCTGCTCATCGCGATCCTCGACATCGACGAGGTCATCCAGGTCATCCGCGCGGCGGAGACGGTCGAGGCGGCACGGGACCGCCTCATGCAGGTCTTCGACCTCTCGCAGCTCCAGTCCGACTACATCCTCGAGCTGCGCCTGCGCCGCCTCACCAAGTTCTCCCGGCTCGAGCTGGAGCGGGAGGCCGAGGAGCTGCGCGCGGAGATCGCCGAGCTCGAGGAGATCCTCGCGTCCGACGTGCGGCTGCGTGCCGTCGTCAGCGAGGAGATGGCGGACGTTGCGCGCACCTACGGGACGCCGCGACGCACGATCCTGCTGGAGTCCGCGGGCGGTGCCGAGACGGTCGCAGCGAAGGCCACGGCGGCGGCCACGCCCCTGGAGATCGCCGACACCCCGTGCTGGGCGATGCTCTCGGGAACCGGGCTGCTCGCGCGCACGTCCGACGACGCCGCCCCGGTGCGCGAGGGCCGACGAGCCGCGCACGACGTCGTGGTCTCGTCGCTCGCGGCCACGACGCGCGGCGACGTGGGCGCGGTCACCTCGCTCGGGCGCCTCGTGCGGCTCCCGGTCGTCGACCTGCCGGCGATCCCGCCCACCGACGGCGCCCCGTCGCTCTCGGGCGGCGTCCCGGCGACGGAGATCCTCGACCTGCAGCCGGGCGAGCGTGTGATCGCCCTGGCCAGCCTCGCACCGGACGCGCCCACCCTGGCGCTCGGGACGGCGTCGGGCACGGTCAAGCGGGTCGTGTCCGAGGACCTGCCCCGCGGTGACGCGTGGGAGGTCATCGAGCTCGGCGAGGGCGACGAGGTGGTGGGCGCGGTCCCGGTCGCCGACGACGCGACGCTCGTCTTCCTGACCACCGACGCGCAGCTGCTGCATTTCGCCGCCGCCGCGGTGCGTCCCCAGCGGCGTCGCGCGGGTGGCATGGCGGGCGTCAAGCTCGCCGCAGGCGCCCGGGTCGTCTACTTCGGTGCACTCACCGCGGACGCCGTTGCCGACGCCGTGGTCGTGACCGTTGCGGGGTCGGCGGACGCACTTCCCGGCACGCAGGCCGGCTCCGCGAAGGTCTCACCGTTCGAGGTGTTCCCCGGCAAGGGCCGCGCGACGGGCGGGGTCCGAGCGCACCGGTTCCTGCGCGGCGAGGATGCCCTCATCCTCGGCTGGGTGGGCCCTGCGCCGGCGCGAGCCTCGGGCTCCGGCGGCCAGGCCGTCGACCTCCCCGAGATCGACCCGCGGCGCGACATGTCGGGCCGGGCGCTGGCCGCGCCCCTGCACACGATCGGCTGAGGTCAGATCTCCACGCTGTACATCACGTAGCCGTACGCGGGCGCGTAGCCCAGGCGCTCGTAGAGCCCGACGGCGCCGGTCGGGTTCGCGGTGTCGACGCGCAGCGCCGCGTACGCCATGCCGTCCGCCCGGTAGACCTCCATGGCGGCGGTCAGGAGCGACGCAGCCAGGCCGCGTCCGCGCCAGGGGCGCCGCACGCCCAGGAGGTCCGTGTAGCCGCAGGTGTAGCCCAGGGCCGCCCAGTCCTGGGCGTAGCGGCCCGAGAGAAGGTAGCCGGCCACCTCGTCGCCCGCAGTCAGGGCGACGAAGCTCCACGCGGGCGCGAAGTGCGCGTCATGGTGGGCCCATGCCTCGACGGTCAACGGCTCCGAGCCCCAATGGTCGGCGAACGCCTCGTTGTGCGCGACGCGGACGGCCTCGTCGAGCTCGGCCGTGAACGGCACCACCCGCAGGCCCTCCGGCAGCGGGCACGTCGGGAGTGGCGCCCCGAGGTCGCGGCGCATCGTCGTGTACCAGCGCACCGGGCTGAAGCCGGCGGCGGCGTAGAGGCGCCGCTGGTCGCGCGCCGCCTCCTCCACCATCACGGCGAGCCGGGCCGGGATGTCCTGCCCCGAGGCCGCGAGCCGCTGACGTCCGCGTCCCTCCATCCACGACAGCACCGCGCGGCCGATGCCGCGGCCACGCCAGGCGGGGTGCACGGCGCCGCGAAGGAAGGCGCGCAGCACGCTGCTGCCTGGTCGGACCTCGACGAGCGCGTAGGCACGCAGCGTGCCGCGGTCATCGAACCCGCCGAGGCTGTCGCTGGCGGGGTCCAGGTCCGGCGCCGTGAGGAGCTCCAGGACCTCTTCCGGCGAGAACCGCTCGCGCGCGCCGTCGGCGTCGGCGACGGCCTCGACGAGGTCGTGCAGCGCCGGCGCGTCGCGCAGCTGCAGCGGCCGCCACGTGAGCTCGAGGTGCGCGGGCGGGACGTCGAGCGCGGCCGGCGCGTCCGCCCGGACGGCGAGGGGCTCTGGCGTGCTCACGGTGACCAACCTAGCGACCCGCAGCCGTCACGCATCGATGCGGGCGCGGTCCAGGGCGGCCGCACCTGCGACGATGAAGTCGCGGCGCGGGCCGACGTCGGAGCCCATGAGCAGCTCGAACACCTCTTCGGCGCGGGCGGCGTCGCTGGCGTTGACGCGCCGCAGGGTGCGGTGCCGGGGGTCCATCGTCGTGACGGCCAGCTGGTCCGCGTCCATCTCCCCGAGGCCCTTGTACCGCTGGATGTCGTCCTTGTAGCGGCGCCCGGAGCGTTCGAGTCGCTTGAGGGTCGACGTCAGCTCGGCCTCCGAGTACGTGTAGAGGTACTCGTTCTTCTTGCCGCCGCCGCCGATGAGCTCGATGCGGTGCAGGGGTGGCACGGCTGCGTAGACGCGACCCTCATCGATCATCGGGCGCATGTAGCGGAAGAAGAGGGTGAGCAGCAGCGTCCGGATGTGCGCGCCGTCGACGTCGGCGTCCGTCATCAGGACCACCTTGCCGTACCGGGCCTGCTCGATGTCGAAGGTGCGGCCCGACCCGGCACCGATCACCTGGATGATCGCGGCGCACTCGGCGTTGCGCAGCATGTCGGTGATCGAGGCCTTCTGGACGTTGAGGATCTTCCCGCGGATCGGCAGGAGCGCCTGGAAGTCCGACTGCCGGGCGAGCTTCGCGGTGCCGAGCGCGCTGTCGCCCTCGACGATGAACAGCTCGCTGCGGTCGACGTTGTCGCTGCGGCAGTCCGCGAGCTTGGCCGGCAGCGCCGAGGTCTCGAGGGCGTTCTTGCGGCGCGAGATCTCCTTCTGCTTGCGCGCCGACATGCGCGCGCGCATCTCCGCTACCACCTTGTCCAGCACCAGCGTGGCCTGCGTCTTGAGGTCGCGCTTGGTCGAGGTCAGCCGCGCCGTGAGCTCGGTCTCCACGACCTTCGCGACGATGCCGCGCACCGGCCCCGTGCCGAGGACCTCCTTCGTTTGGCCCTCGAACTGCGGCTCCGCCAGCCGGACGGTGAGCACGGCCGTGAGGCCGGCCATGATGTCGTCCTTCTCGATCCGGTCTCCGACGTCCTTCGTCGACACCTTGAGGCGGCGGGCGTTGGCCTCGACCTGCTTGCGCAGCGTCTTGACCAGGGCCTGCTCGAGCCCCTGCAGGTGGGTGCCGCCCTTGGGCGTCGCGATGATGTTGACGAAGGTGCGGACCTCGGTCTCGTAGCCGGTCCCCCAGCGCAGCGCGACGTCCACCTCGCACATCCGCTCCACCTCCTGGGAGGTGAGGTGGCCGCGGTCGTCGAGCATCGGGACCGTCTCGGTGAACATCCCGGAACCCGTGAGACGCCAGATCTCCGTCAGCGCACCGTCGGGCGCGAGGAAGTCGACGAAGTCGACGGTGCCGCCGTGGTGCTGGAACGTCTCCTCGTGCGGCCCGTCCGCGCCCGGTGTGCCGGCGATCCCCCGCTCGTCCCGCACGGTGACGCGCAGCCCCGGGACGAGGAACGTCGTCTGCCGCACACGCGAGACGAGCTCGTCGTAGGAGAACGCCGCGCTGGCGGGGAAGATCTGGCGGTCGGCCCAGTAGCGCACCCGCGTACCGGTGACGCCGCGCGCCACCTTGCCGACGATGGCGAGCTCCGAGGCGTCGACGAACGGCGTGAACGTCGCATCCGGGCTCGGCTCGCCCGCATCGGCGAACCGCCCCGGCTCGCCCCGGTGGAACGACATCTGGTGCGTCCGGCCGCCACGGTCCACCTCGACGTCCAGCCGGGTGGACAACGCGTTGACGACGCTCGCACCGACACCGTGCAGGCCGCCCGACGCCGTGTAGGACCCGCCGCCGAACTTACCGCCGGCGTGCAGCTTGGTGAAGACGACCTCCACACCCGTGAGACCCGTCTTCGGCTCGATGTCCACAGGGACACCGCGCCCGTTGTCGCGCACCTCGACCGAGCTGTCCGCGTGCAGGACGACGTCGATCTGGTCGCAGTGCCCAGCGAGGGCCTCGTCGACCGCGTTGTCGATGATCTCCCACATGCAGTGCATGAGGCCGCGGGAGTCGGTCGTCCCGATGTACATGCCCGGGCGCTTGCGCACCGCCTCCAGGCCCTCGAGGACCGAGAGATGGCGTGCGGTGTAGCTCGACTCCGACAGCGTGCTTGTCACGACATGAGGGTACGTGACCTCTCGGAGCGCCCCTGTCGCGCCTCGCCGGGACGCTACGCGGACAGCGAACCACCCGCTCCTGATGCAGCCGACGCCGGATCCGGATGGTTGTATGGAGTCGTGACCACGACGACCCCGACCCCGCTGACCGCAGCCGACCGCTGCGACCGATGCGGCGCGCAGGCCTACGTGCGGGTGATGCTCGCGAGCGGTGAGCTGCTGTTCTGCGCGCACCACGCGCGGACGCACGCCGCCGCGTACGCCGATGTCGCCGTGCACGTCCAGGACGAGACCGAGCGTCTCCACGAGGAGCACGGCGCGTCCCTGCGCTGAGCACGAGGTGAAGGTCCGGTCGGGTCGATCCGGCCGGGCCTTCGTTCGTCCGGGCCGCCCGGGCGTCCGGCCGGGGTGGCAGGCTCGCCACCGCGCGGCCGATCGACAGAGGGAGTGACAGGTGGACGTCGTCGAGATCGTGGTGGGTCTCGCGATCCTGGTGGGCCTGGTCGGGATCGTCCTGCCGGCGCTCCCGGGGTCGCTCGTGATCGCGGCGGCCGTGCTCGTCTGGGCGATCGACAGCGGCGGCGGCGCCTGGGCGGTGTTCGCCGCTGTGGCCCTGCTCCTGGCCGCCGGCTCGGCGGCGAGCTACGTCGTCCCCGGGCGTCGCGTCGCCGCCTCCGGCGTCCCGCGCTCGACGTTCGTCGTGGCGGGCCTGCTCGGCGTCGTCGGCTTCTTCGTCCTCCCCGTGGTCGGGTTGATCGTCTTCTTCCCCGCGGGCCTGTACCTGATGGAGTACCGCCGGCTGCGTGACCACACCGCCGCGTGGGCGTCCGCGTGGCTCGCCGTTCGGATGACGGCCCTCGGCATGCTGCTGGAGCTCTCCGCCGCGCTCGTGGCGGCGGCGACCTGGCTCGTCGCGGTGCTCGCCGGAGTCGGCTCCTGATTCCTCGCTGATCTTGACAGCGCGCGCGGTCATATCGATACTCGATACCTCGACTTTCGATATGACCGAGGAGCAGACATGGAACGGCAGCCCGTCAGCTGGCTCACGTGGACCGAGCGGGTGCTCGCATCGCTCGTCGGACTCGCGGTGCTCGCCGCACTCGTCGGACTCGTCGGCGGCTTCAACGCCGGCTTCACCGTGCAGGTCCCGGCGGACGTCCTGCCCGAGCTGACCTCCGTCCACCCGGACGTGCTCGACCCCGGCGCGCACCTCTCCGCGGACGGCACCGTCGGCGTCGAGATCACGGACCCGTCCGTGGGCCAGTCCCTTGCCCTCGCCCTCGGCTGGATGCCCGCCCTCGCGATGACCGTCGTCGCCCTCATCCTGCTCCTGCGCCTCGTCCGCGACGCCCGACGCCACGGCCCCTTCACGACGGCGACGGTGCACCGCCTGCGCGCGGTCGCCGTCGTCGCGCTCGTCGGCGGCCCGCTCGGCATCGCCGCGGAGGCGGTGTCCAACGCCCTCCTCACCCGCAGCGTCCTCTCGACGGGCGGCGACGTCGCGCCGCACGTCACCTTCGAGTGGCTCCTCCTGGGCCTGGGCTTCCTCGCCGTCGCGGAGGTGGTCCGCACGGGCCTCGCCCTGCGCTCCGAGCTGGACGAGGTGATCTGAGTGCCGGCTGAGGAGCTGCACCGGGTCACCGTCGCCATCGACCAGCTGCTCGCCGAACGCGGGCTGACCCTCACCGAGCTGGCCGACCGCGTGGGCGTCACGGTGGTCAACCTCTCGGTCCTGAAGAACGGCCGGGCGCGCGCGATCCGGTTCAGCACGTTGACCGCGATCTGCGACGCGCTCGGATGCCAGCCCGGTGACCTCCTGGCCGTCGCGCCCGCCGACGAGGCCGGTCTGCCGGAGTGCGCCGACAAGGCGGAGGAGTCCGACGGCGCACCTGACGCCTGAGCGTCGACGAACGATTGGGCCACGCCTCACCCGCTCCGATCCGTCAAGCACTCCGGGTACCCCGCCGATGTTCCTCGGTGGAGGTGTTCGGCGTGCGGACGCAGACAAGGACGATGGCGGTGCGAGCCCTGACGGGACTCGCGCTCGTCGCGATGGTTGCCGGGTGCGGGCAGGGCGACCCGAGCAGCGCCGTGAGCCCGTCGCACGCTCCGGCTGCCGAGAGCGCCGCCGCACCGGACCCGACCGTGCGGCTCAAGGGGGTCGTCGCCGCGAGCGAGACCGTACCGATGCGCGCGCTCACGCCTCAGGAGGCCTACGACGTCCTGTACAGGCTCATCAGCCCGTCGGACGCCCTCATCGACTCCTGGAACTCCGCGGTCGACGCCGAGGACTGGGCGGCCGTGCGCGAAGTCTCAGGTCGCCTCGCGGACGCGCTGCGCACCCTCCAGACGGAGGTGCTCGCCCAGGCATGGCCCGAGGACGCCACCGACCCGGCGCAGGCATTCGCCACCGCGCTCGAGGACGAGATCGGCTGGTACTCGGTCGTCTCGATCGCGACGAACGACGCCGAAACCTGGTCGGCACTCGACGCCTCGTGGTCGGACGCCGCAGCGTCCACGTCCGAGGACCTGTGGACCGCACTCGAAGAGGGCCTCGCCACGGCCCAGGGCTGACCTGGGCCGCGCGAACCCGTCAGTCGAGGTAGTCGCGCACTCTGAGCGACTATGCGCTGTGCGTCGCCGCACGGTGAGTGTGCAGGTCAGGAGCGCTGTGGGTGCGAATTTCCCCGACTGAGGGGGCACCATGCGCACCACCGTCCGCCAGCCACGAACGTGGCTCATCATCGCGCTCCTCGCGGCGCTCGCCGTAGCGGTGGCAGCCGTCGTCCTGACGCGCCCCAACCCTGCGGCCGACTTCTGGACCGCCTACACCGCGCTCTACCCCGGCACGCCCGCATCGGAGCGGGCGGAGTTCGTCGCCACGGCCGAGCATCTGTGCGAGGCCGGCGCACCAGAGTCCTGGTGGCTCGCGTGGGACAACGGGAACCCGGCACGGCGCGACCTCTGGAACATCTCCATCACCCATCTGTGCCCCGAGTGGGCCGACCAGATCAAGGAGTAGGGCAATGTCGATCTTCCCCGAACAGCCGCATGACCAAGCCAAGCTGCTCGATGTCGCAGCAGTCGTGAGCTGGACGGCGTCGGTGGCGCTGGCGGTCGCCTCAGCCTTCGGGCTGCCCTTGACCGCCTTCACGATCCTGACCGTTGGGGCGGCCGTCACCTGCATGACGGTGTCCGCGGTCCTCAAGAACCTGCCGGGGGTGCTCCAGACCTGGCACGAGGGCATCGACTACGGGCGACGCCTCGAGCGCCATGACATCAAGGTCGGCGAGTCGCCCGACCCGCTTGGGCCTGGTCTACGGGTGGTGAGGTCGCGATGAGCGCCGCCGACGTTCGTCGCTCACTGTGCTGTGAGTGCGGCAACCTGCGCACCGTGAAGGCGGCGTCGTCTCCGCGGCACCACCAGCCCGAGCCGAGCCCTGACAGCGAGAACCAGGAGCGGATGCTCGAGGACCTCAAGTGCTCGCCGTGCGGCAAGATCACCCGGCACGCGATCATCCGCCGGGATGACGACCGGCACCGCAACCATGCCGAGGAGAGGGATAGGCGCGCGGCCGAGCCGAAGACCGGCGCTCTAGATGTACTGACCCACTGCGTTGTTGACGCGGTCGATGGGTCGTAGGCCGCCGATGCCGAGGTGGGGTCGTTCCAGGTTGTAGTGCTCGAGCCAGGCGGGCAAGGCGTCGGCGCGGTCGGTGTTGGTGGACCAGACCTGGGAGTAGGCCCATTCGGTGGCCAAGGTGCGGTTCAACCGTTCGACCTTGCCGTTGGTCCAAGGGCAGTGTGGGCGGATGAACTTCTGGCTGATGCCCAGGTCGGCGGCGGTGTCACGGAAGACCGTCGAGCGCCGGTAGGCGAAGGCGTTGTCGCTGATCACGCGCTCGACGGTGATGCCGTGGGTGCTGAAGAACGCGGTCGCTCGGGCCAGGAACGCTGCGGCGGTGGGGCCGGTCTCGTCGGGGTGGATCTCGGCATAGGCCAGGCGGGAGTGGTCATCGATCGCGGTATGGACGTAGTCGTAGCCGGTCCCGCGCCCGCGGACCTTCTCGCTGCGTCCGTGCGCGCGCCATCCTCCGCCGTCGGGAATGCGTCCGAGCTTCTTGACGTCGATGTGCACCAACGACCCCGGGTAGGGGTGTTCGTAGCGCTGGGCCGAGCGTCGGCTGGCACGGATGACCTGGCCGGTCAGCGGGTCGCACTCACGCAGCAGCGGGGTGTGGTGGCGGGCCAGGATTCGCCCGACCGTGGACGCCGGAAGGCCGACCTGTCGGGCGATCCAGACTGGGCCGCGCCGCGCGAGCATCCGCGCGATCCGCACCCTGGTCTCCACACACGCCGGCGTCTGGCGAGGGTGGGACCGAGGGCGGCTGGGCCGGTCCACCAGCCCGGCCCGACCCAGCTCACGATACCGACGCCACCACCGCCACGCCGTCGTGCGTGAGATACCCATCTCCGCGGCGACATGCGCGACCGGACGGCCGGCCGCGATGCGCTGGACCATGACCAGCCTGCCCGCAGGGTTCAACCGGGCGTTAGCGTGAGACACGAGAGACCTCCGTTGGTTCGAGCGGGTTCCTTGAGCAGTTCCCACTCGACCCGGAGGTCTCTCGCTACGTCAACAACCTTCGTGGTCAGTACATCTAGAGGCCACCGCGCGGGCCTTCGGACTTGACCTGATCCACGCGGTGGAGGTCTTGCCTATCCCCATCCTGTTCGACGCCGAAGGGTCGCGCCTGATCGTCAGCGCAGGCCTCAAGCCCGAGCAGCTGGATGGCGCTGCCCGATGGCTCGTGGAGGAACTCCGGAAGCGGTGACGTTCTATCCGCACTAGAACAACAACGCCGCCTCTGCCGACGACAGGGGCGGCGTTGTAGCGTCCTGGCCATGATTGATGGCTGGCGGGACTTTCCCGCAGGAGAGCCGGGCCTTGCAGAGTGGCTGGCGGACCTGGCGAGGCAGGGCTACGAGGTCGGCGCGCCGATCGTGGCCACCAACCGCGACGGCACCGTCGTGATGCGGTACCCGGTGCGCAAGATCATCTGATCGAGCGGGGGCCCGCGGGTTGGTGGCGGACCCCTGCCGTGGGCAGTGGCGGCGTTGCTACGTGAGGCGGCCGGAGCCTTCGCCCGGACGCCACCGCGCGCGGCGGTAGCGTGCGGATCATGAGTCATCCGAACGTGAACTACCCGGCCGGCAACTGATGGCTACGGACGATCCCGCCATCGTCGTAGCGGTGATCGCCGCGGCCGCGAGTGTCGGCGCCGCCGTCGTCGCCTCGGTGGCGTCGGCACATGCGAGCAGGAGTGCGCGAGCGGTCGTGAGTGTCAACCATCGTGTTGCGATGCTCGACGCCCAGGTCGAGCAATTGCGCGAGGACTACCGCAACTTCTTGACCTCCGTGGGCAGTGTCGACGGCACTGCGACGATCGGCGCGATGCTCGCAGCATGCGAAGTTCTGTGCGCAAACCCGCGTGCCGGAGAACGGCTCGTCCGGGCCGCAGACGCGATTCGAGGCGCGGTCACGAGCGGCGTCGCGGTGGCTTCGTCACCGATGCCGCCGAAATGGGGCGCTGCCAATCGCGCGTTCGGACTGCCTGACGCCGAGTTCGAGACCATGCGAGCGGAGTTCGCCACAGCTCTACGCACAATCACAGCTGAGCGCGAAGAGGTTCTGCTAGATCGCCGACCATGGTGGGCGCTGTGGCGCCGTTGAGAAGCCGCGACGCCCGCTAGATGTACTCGGCCATCACGTTGGTGACAGTCGGCTGGTCGGTGGCAGGCCGCCGAGTGCGCTGTGGCGCCTGCGAGTGTTGTGATGCTCGAGCCAGGGGCAAGGGCTGCTGCGCGTTCGGCGACCAGGAGTATGCATGTGCCGTGCGTAGAGTCCCCGCGGTTCTGATCGTCGTCCTGCTCCTCGCCGGCTGTTCGTCGACCACGGAGACGCCCGCCACGTCCACGTCGCCCACGGCCACCTCGAGCGAGATGTCGCCGGCTGCCTCGTCACCTGCCCCCACCCCCATACCCACGCCGACCGCGGCGCCCAAACCCGGGACGCCCGTCGAAGCGCTCACGGCAGCTGCCACGGCGATCGGGTGCACAGGGTTCGCGCAGGCGACCACCGCGGCGCCGTTCGCCGACGCGTGGGGCGAGTGCCAGCTCGACGGCCAGCGTGTGCAGCTCTACTCGTTCGCCGACGACCAAGCCTGGGCGGGGTTCCTCGACCAGGTGGAGGCGTACGGAGTGACCGAAGCGCAGATGGTGCATGTGGGGAACATCGCAGCGGCCCCGGCAGATCAGACCAAACTCGACGCGCTGCGGGCGGCACTGGGCGGCTAACGCCAAGGCCTGACGGCTCACGTCAGACTCCCCTCGCGCGCGCGACCCCCCACCCGATGACCCCGGGGAGAGAGGCCGCGCCCCCCGAAGGGTCGGCCCCCCGGGCAGGGGTGTCCGGATTCTCTGACGCTCAGCCGTCGCCTTGAGTCCGAGAGGGTCGATCACTCCTCGCTGCGCGTCTTCCACATCGCGTCGAGGTTCGCGGTCGTCGAGTCCCACAGAACGAGCCCGTAGTCCTCGACTCGGAGCGACCCGGCGTCAGCGATCGCATCCCCGTCCGGCACCCACGACGTGACTCGGAGGCTCGCGAGCGACTCGCCGGCACCCGATGCGTAGATGGCTCGGGCGATCTCGGTGGCGATGGCTCGATGTTCGTACTCTGTGAGCGTTGACGAGCAGATGCGTGAGACCGCTTCGAACTCCCCAGGTAGGTCGATGGATGGGATGACCTGCGTGCCGAGCTGCAGCGTCACTCCGTCAGGGAGTGCGGCCGTCGCCGCCGCCTCCGCGATCGGGTCGCCTTCAGTCTGCGCACTGGTGGCCGCGAGGCACTGGGCAGGAACGGTGGCCGCGGTCGGCGTCGGCGTCGGGTACTCACTCGCGGGCGGCTCGGACTCGACGGGCTCAGCCGCCGGCTCGGTAGTTGGCCGCGCCACCGTCGGCGTTGTCGGCGCTGACGGGTCCTCCGTGCCGCTTGAACACCCGGCGAGGAGCAGTGCGACGGTCGCGACGCCAAAGAGGCCTCTGCGCATCACCAAAACGTAGTGGAGCGCCCGCGTGTCGGGCGACCGCGCGGCGAAGGCTCCGGCGTTTCCACCCGCCGGAGCCTTCGCGTGCCTGAGAGCGTCGTGCTGCTCGCCTGAGCCGCTCTCAGGCCGTGGTGCCCGGCAACCAACCGGGCGTCACAGGTCTACTCCAGCCCCGCCCGGGCCAAGGTGTTGGCGGTGGCCTTGAGGCGCTCGGCCAGTGCTCGGCCGCCTCGGCGGGCTTGGAGTGAGCCGAAGTTGGTGAGGCCGGCGGGGTCCACGAGAATGAGGTCGGCGCCGATCTTGAGCCACCGCTGCCAGGGGGCGTTCCTGTTCCGCGGCGCGAGGCTGCGGGTCTGGGACACGACAGCTCCCCAGTTGAAGACGTCGTCGTCTGGGCCGTCCCTTCGGATCTTCTGGAGCTCGGTGTGGGTGAGGCTGCTCATGCTCGGATAGACGTCCGCGACGTAGGTGAGCATCTGGCGAACCTCGAGGACTTCATCGAGCACCTGGGCGTGCGCTTGGGAGGCCAGCCATGCCTTGCGCCGGGCGTCGGGTGCCGTGAACAGGCTCTCGATGGTGTCGTCCCACTTCACCCCAGCCGCGAGCGCCTCGCGGATGCCGTCGGCCGCGGGGTCGAACGTCGGTCGGAGCTGTTCGATGATGCTGCTCGCGTTCTCGCGGATGCTGGCTCTCATCGCCCGGTCGATATGACCGCGGATCTGCCGCATGGCCTCGTTCGCGTAGGGGTTCCTGCTGCTGTTCGCAGCGGCCAGGATCACCTCGCGGCCATAGGCCACGATCTCCTCCCTCACGGGCCAGCGGGACTCTCAGTCCAGGTAGTCGCGCAGCACCTGGGAGCGGCTCGGGTGGCGCAGCTTCGACATCGTCTTCGACTCGATCTGACGGATCCGCTCGCGCGTCACGCCGTAGACCTTGCCGATCTCGTCGAGCGTCTTGGGCTGGCCGTCCGTGAGGCCGAACCGCATCGAGACGACGCCCGCCTCCCGCTCGGAGAGCGTGTCGAGCACCTGGTGCAGCTGCTCCTGCAGGAGCGTGAAGCTCACGGCGTCCGCGGGGACGACGGCCTCGGAGTCCTCGATGAGGTCACCGAACTCGCTGTCCCCGTCCTCGCCGAGCGGGGTGTGCAGCGAGATGGGCTCACGGCCGTACTTCTGGACCTCGACGACCTTCTCAGGGGTCATGTCGAGCTCCTTGGCGAGCTCCTCCGGGGTGGGCTCGCGCCCGAGATCCTGGAGCATCTGCCGCTGGACGCGGGCGAGCTTGTTGATGACCTCGACCATGTGCACGGGGATGCGGATGGTCCGCGCCTGGTCGGCCATGGCGCGCGTGATCGCCTGGCGGATCCACCAGGTGGCGTACGTCGAGAACTTGTAGCCCTTGGTGTAGTCGAACTTCTCGACCGCGCGGATCAGACCGAGGTTGCCCTCCTGGATGAGGTCCAGGAAGAGCATGCCGCGACCCGTGTAGCGCTTGGCCAGGGACACGACGAGACGCAGGTTCGCCTCGAGCAGGTGGTTCTTGGCCCGACGCCCGTCGGACGCGATCCACTCGAGCTCGCGCCGCAGCTTGGGCTCCATCTTGGGGCCGCTGGCCAGCTTCTCCTCCGCGAACAGGCCGGCCTCGATGCGCTTGGCGAGCTCGACCTCCTGCTCCGCGTTGAGGAGCGCGACCTTGCCGATCTGCTTCAGGTAGTCCTTCACCGGGTCTGCGGTGGCACCCGCCGTGACGACCTGCTGCGCGGGCGCGTCGTCGTCGTCGGCATCGGAGTAGGTGAAGCCGGTGTCCTCGGTCTCCTCCTCGGCGGCTGCCGGCTTCACCGGCGCGACCACCTCCGCGACCTCCTCGGTCGCCTCGTCGTCGGAGGCCTCCTCGTCGGGCGTCTCCTCCTCGACCTCGACGACGTCCACCTCGACCTCGGCCTCGTCGAGCTCCTCGGGCTGGACGTCCTCGGGCTCGGCGTCCTCCGCGTCGTCGTCGGACGCGGCCGCCGCCGCGGGGGCGGCCGCCTTGCCCTTGCCGCGGGCGGGGCGCTCGGTGGTCGCCGCGCGCCGGGCCGCCGCAGCGGCGACGCGGTGCGCGTTGTCGGCGACGGCGACGCCGTGCTCGGCGAGCCAGCCGAGCAGGGCGGGCATCTCAGCGGCGCCGAGACCTGCGTGCTGGGCTGCCGCGTGGAGCGCGGCGGGGGTGACCGCCCCGGAAGCGCGTCCGACCTGCACGAGGCTCAGAAGAGCCTCGTGCTCGAAGTCGCGCAGGGATGCGGTACGTGAAGACTGGGATGGCACAGGGAACCTTTCGGCAGCGCCCGGATCGGGGAGAAGGTCCGCGGTTGGGGCCACCATTGTAACGTCCGCGAGTTCCCGGCCGCTTCCGCCGACCGTCCCGGGCGGCGTCGCCGCGGCGTGCGGCTCAGGCCGGCGCCTGCTCCGGCTTGACGGCCAGCACGGGGCAGGGCGCATCCAGGAGGATTCGCTGGGCGTTGGAGCCGAGCAGCAGCTTCCCGACCGGGCTCCGTCGCCGGAGCCCGATGACGATCAGGTCCCCCTGCTCCTCCGCCGCCGCCGCGATGATGTCCTCGGCGACGTCGCGCCCTCGGCTCGTGAGCCGGACGTCATAGGTGATGCCCGCCTCGTCGAGACGTCGGCGCACCTCGTCCGCCTGCGACTGGAGCTCCGTGGGCTCGGTGCCGAAACGGTGCCCGCGCTCGCTGAGGATGACCACCAGCGGGACGTCACGTGAGCGGGCTTCCGCGACCGCGGCCGACAGGGCGGCGTCGCCCTCCGGCGTCGACACGTACCCGACCACAACGCTCATGGCGCCTCCGACCCCGAACCGACGCTCCCGATCTGGTCGACGGTACCGGAAACCCCAGGTCGCGGCGGTATCGCGACCGGATCGAGACCACCTAGACCAGTCGCCCGTCGCCGAGCCAGCCCGGCGGCATGCCGGTCACGAGCGCCTCGTCCAGGAGGTTCGCCATGCGGTGGCCCGGGTCGGCCGCGAGCGCCCGGTCCACGTAGACGCTCGCCCGGGCTCCGTCGCCCTCCCACCACGAGAGCAGGCCGAGCAGGGTGAGCGACGGGGCGTGGCCGCCGCGCCCCGCGTGCCCGGCCACGTGTTCCAGGACCGCCCGCGCGGACGCCACCCGGCGGGCGTCCGGCCGGCGCCCGGCCACAGGGTCGACGATCGCACCGAGGGCTCCCTCCACGTCCGCACCCCGGTCGCCGGTGAGCACGCGGTCCGCGACGCGCTCCGCGCCCGGCACGCAGGTCAGCAACGCGGCATCGCGCACCAGGACGTCGTCGAGCGCGGCGAGCAGCCGGCCGGCGTCGGTCGCGGCAGGTGGGTCGGGCCAGGGGCAACGGCCGCGCAGGGCGCTCTCGCCGTCGGCGGCGAGGACGTCCGCGTACGCCGCGTCGGCATCCGCCATCAGCTGCCGCCACAGCGCGAGGCTGTCGCGGCGCCACCGGTGCAGCCCGACGGCGCTGTCCCCCGCCTCCGCGTGCCGTCGCCATCGTGCCCGGGCGCGGCGCGCCGCTTTCCGCTCGGTGGCGTCCGTCCGCGTGGTGCGCGCGAGCTCGTCCCGGGACGCCGCCACCGGCACGCCCTCGAGCACCATCTGCGCCCCGACGCGCGTCGCCTCCAGCTCCGCGAGCGGCCGGCCGGCGGGTGGGCAGCAGGAGAGGTCGGTGCAGTCCGCCCCGAAGTACCCGTCCGCTCCCACCACCCACGCGTCGAGGCTCACCCAGGTCGGCCCGTGCCGCCTCCCGGAGGCGCTCCAGGGCGACCCGCCAGGCGGTGCGTCCCGGCCGCCCGGCGTCGTCGGCGTACAGCGCGACGAGCGCGCGGCCGGCGCCGTCCGCGACCAGGTGTGCGACGAGCGCTGCCGCCGCGGCCTTCCCACCCGTTGGATGGGCGAGGTCGGCGAGGTCCATCCGCACGACGAGCCCGACCCGGCCGCGGTCCCCGCGCAGGCTGACACCGACGGCGCTGAGGGACGGCCGGAAGCCGAGCTGGTACGGGATGAGTGCAAGGAGCTCGCGGGCCTCGCCGGTACGGATCGTCGTCGTCATGGACGCTGATGCAAGCGGTCACCGGCCGCGGCGGCCACCACGGACCGCGCCACCTGTGGATTTCACCCGTACGGCGGTTCCTGTGCATTCCGGGCACCGGGTCTACGGTTGATCCATGGCCATCCGGGCACGCCGAGCGCTCTGGCGTCGTGGCGCGCCCGCGCTCGTCGGCGCTGCCGTGGTCGTGACCCTGCTCGGCGGGTGCGGGGGCAGCGACTCCCCGGCCGCGCCGGAGCCGACGGAGGCCGTCGGAGCAGCCGCGGACCGTCTGACGGCCTCGGTCCCGACGGCAGAGCCCACCACCGACACGGCGAGCGGACAGCCGGAGCCCCTCGTCACGGCGTCGCCGGACCAGTACTCCGAGGTCGGCCAGCTCGTCTCGGGCTTCCCCGTCGACCTGCTGCCCGTGCCGGCCGATGCCGTGATCCTCGTCACCTCGGCGGTTCCTGTCGGCAACGCCGACGACGTCCAGGAGGTCTCGCTCAACCTGCGGACGCAGGCCGCCCCGGAGGACCTCCTGGCGCTCTACCGCTCCGCGCTCACGGCCGCCGGGTTCTCCGAGGTGACCTCGCAGACCTCGGACAGCGACCTCGCCGTGGACGTGACCTTCGTCCGCTCCGACGGCGACGAGATCGTCTCGATCGGCGTCCTCGACGTCGACGGCGCACGCACCGTGACCATCGGCGGCCGCGTCCGCCACTGACCCGGGCCTACCCTGGGGCGGTGACCGAGCTGCTCGACGTGGACGACCTGCGAGGCGGCGTCGACGCCGCCGTGGCCGGTCACCTGAGCGGGCTCTCGGCCGAGCTCGCCGACGTCGGCGCCGCGGAGGACCTCGTAGCCGAGCTGCGGTCCCTGGCGGGCGGCGGCAAGCGGCTCCGGGCGGCGTTCTGCTACTGGTCGTGGCGGGCCCACGGTGGCCCTGCGGCGGACGGCGCCGCGACCGCCGACGTCGTGCTCGCCGTCGGCGCCGCCCTTGAGCTCTTCCAGGCCGCGGCGCTCGTCCACGACGACGTGATGGACGACTCCGACACCCGCCGTGGCCGCCCCGCGACGCATCGCGGGTTCGCCGCGCGTCATCGTGCCGCCGGCTGGGCCGGTCCGGCGGAACGCTTCGGCCAGTCCGTGGCGATCCTCCTGGGCGACCTCGCCCTCATCGCGGGCGAGCGCGCTTTCGCGTCAGCGGTGGCCGGGCTCGCGCCACGCACCCGCGGCCTGATGACCGAGGCCTTCGGCCGTATGCGCACCGAGGTCATCGCCGGCCAGTACCTCGACCTCCTGGGACAGGTGCGACCGCCCGCGGCGGACGCGGCGGCGCAGGAGGCGCTGGCCCGCTCGGTGATCCGGGCCAAGACGGCCCGCTACAGCGTCGAGGTCCCACTCGTGCTGGGCGCGGCCGCGGCGGCCGCCGACGACGCAGCGCTGGCCCG
Source organism: uncultured Actinomycetota bacterium (assembly GCA_963807045.1). Classification (GTDB taxonomy): domain Bacteria; phylum Actinomycetota; class Actinomycetes; order Actinomycetales; family Cellulomonadaceae; genus Actinotalea. Next base: position 530,966 of record CAWDZL010000003.1, read on the forward strand.
GATGCGCCGGGTGGGGCTCCCGCTCGGAGAGGCGTTCCAGCTCCGGGACGACCTGCTCGGGGTCTTCGGCGACCCCGCTGCCACGGGCAAACCGGCGGGCGACGACCTGAGGGAGGGGAAGCGGACGGTGCTCGTGGCGCGTGCGCTCGACGCCGCCGCGCCGGGCGACCGGAAGGTTCTCACAGCGGGCCTCGGCCGAGCCGACCTCTCGCCCGGCGACGTCGCGGTGCTCCGCGAGGTCATCCGGCGCACGGGAGCGGACGCCGCGGTCGAGCGACTGATCGGCGAGCTCGCCGGGCCGGCGCTGGACGAGCTCCGCGCAGCGCCCCTCACCGAACCCGGGCTGTCGATGCTCGACGAGCTCGCCCGCGCGGCGGTCGAGCGCACCGCCTGACGCCGACGGCGCAGGCTCAGAGGCCGAGCGCCTGCGCCCGCCGCCGCACCTCGGTCTTGTGACCTGCGGCGAGCGCGTCGATCGGGGCGGGAACGCGCCCGATCGACCAGCCCTGGACGGCAAGGCTCGCGTCGGGCGTGAAGAGCCAGCGGATGGCCTCCTCGTCCGTGCAGCCCGCGTCGTCGAGGACGACGAGCGTCCCCTGCAGCGCCGGCACCGCCTGCCAGCCGCCGGCGGCGGTGGCCACGAGGAACCGCTCGGGGACGGAGAGGATGCGCCGCTCCCCCACCCGGACGGCGCTGATGCGGCGCTCCTGCAGCATGCGGCGCACGCGGCCGACGTCGGTGCCGAGTCGGTCGGCGACGTCGGGCAGGGGCAGCCAGCTGTCGACGGGCAGTGCCGCATCCGGCGCGGGCTCGGGGACGGCGGGAACGTGCTGTTCGGTGCTCACGACGCCCAGCGTAGGGGGCCACGTCTTTCGCGGTCGCGAACGCTCAGGTAGCGTACTTCTGTCACTTCTTCAACATGAGTCACAGTGGTCACAGCAGGAACAGCCACCGCACATCAGAGCAGGGACGCCACCATGAGCACAGCCGCCGCCGAGACGTCCTGCCTACGCCGCCGGGTCGGCGCCAGCCTCGCCCTCGCCGCCGTCGGTGTCGGTGGATCCGCGACCGCCGCCGCGGCCGAGGACTACGTGGTCCAGCCGGGCGACACCGTCAGCCACATCGCGCTGCGCAGCCACACGACCGTGCAGCAGATCGTCCAGGCGAACGGCCTTGACGCCCGCGCCTCCATCCGGGCCGGGCAGACCCTCACGATCCCCGCGGCGGCGCCCGCACCCGTCGCGGTGCCCGCGGCCCTGAGTCACACCGTCGCGGCAGGCGACACCGTGTGGGCCATCGCGCGCGCCACCGGGACCAGCGTCGAGGCCATCGTCGCGGCGAACGGGCTCGACCCACGCGCGACCATCCGCATCGGCCAGACCCTGACCATCCCCGGCACCGCCGGCGCGACCGCGCCGACCGTCGCAAGCCCGCCGGTCCAGCCGGCCGCCACCCCGACGAACGCGACACACACCGTCGTCGCCGGCGACACGCTGTCGGCGCTCGCCAGCCGGTACGGCACGACGGTCGGCGCCATCACGTCCGCGAACGGGATCGCGGACCCCTCGCGCATCCGGATCGGCGCGGTCCTGGCCATCCCCGGCGGACGGGCGTCGGGCCTCGTCGGGGACACGTTCGCCGGCCGCACCTACCCCGACGCGACCGTGGCGGCCGCCAACCAGAACAAGGCGACCCTGCTGGCCGCCGGGGCGCCGGGCACCGCGGACACGCGCGCCCTCGTGGCCTCCATCGCACGCGAGATGGGCGTGGACCCGGCGCTGGCCCAGGCGATCGCCTACCAGGAGTCCGGCTTCGACCAGACAGCGGTCTCCCCCGCCAACGCGATCGGCGTCATGCAGGTCATCCCCAGCTCGGGCGACTGGGCCTCGGACCTGGTCGGTCGTGACCTGAACCTCCTCGACACGCGCGACAACGTCGTCGCGGGCTGCGCGATCCTGCGCCGGCTCGTCCAGACGAGCCCCGACCTGCCCACTGCCATCGCCGGGTACTACCAGGGCCAGCGCAGCGTGAGGGTCAACGGCATGTTCGACGACACCCGTCGGTACGTCGCGAACGTGCGGACGCTCATGTCGCGGTTCGCCTGACCGGTTTCGAGCGGCGCGAAACGTAGACTGCGGGCGTGGCAGCGACACTCACCGACCCGCTCATCGGCCGACTGGTCGACGGGCGGTACGAGGTCCTGTCCCGGATCGCCCGCGGCGGGATGGCGACGGTGTACCTCGCCGTCGACCGCCGGCTCGACCGTGAGGTCGCCCTGAAGGTCATGCACGCGCACCTCGCCGAGGGCACGGCGGGCACCGAGTTCATCGCACGCTTCCGTCGCGAGGCCCGGGCGGCGGCACGGCTCACGCACCCCGGGCTCGTCGGAGTCCTCGACCAGGGGGTCGACGGCGAGACGAGCTACCTCGCGATGGAGTACGTCGACGGGACCAACCTCCGCCGCCGCCTGGTCGACGACGGCCCCTTGGCGGTCGGCGACGCCCTGCGCACCGTGGAGGCCGTCCTCGACGCGCTGGCCGTCGCGCACCGCAGCGGCCTCGTGCACCGCGACGTCAAGCCCGAGAACGTCCTCATCGCCGCCGACGAGCGGATCAAGGTCGCGGACTTCGGTCTCGCCCGCGCCGTCACCGAGGTCACGTGGACGACGACGGGCACCGTGCTCGGCACCGTCGCCTACCTGGCGCCCGAGCTGGTCGCGCACGGCACCAGCGACCCCCGCACCGACCTGTACGCCGTCGGGATCCTCCTCTTCGAGGTGCTCACGGGACGGCAGCCCTTCACCGGCGACACGCCGATCCAGGTCGCCTACCAGCACGTGAACTCCGACGTCCCGGCACCGTCGACGCTCGTCGCCTGGCTGCCGACCGAGATCGACGAGCTGGTGGCGGCGCTCGCCGCGCGCGAGCCGGCCGATCGGCCCTCCGACGCCGCGGCTGCCCTCGCCCTCGTGCGCCGGACGCGCGCCGAGCTCGACACCGAGGTCCTCGGCCGCCGGGCCGAGGCACCCCCGCGGCCGGAGCCCGCCACAGGCGACGGGATCGGCGTCGGCGAGCACGGTGACGCGGAGCCTGGCGACCCGGACGCCACCGAGGCCCTCCTGCTCGCCGGCGAGGGCCTGAGCCGCACCATCGCGCTCAAGGTCGGGCACGGCCCGGGTGGCGGCGTCGCCGCGCCCGCCACCGGCCCGACGCCTGCACCACCCGGCCGGCCCGCCGGGCCCGGACAGCAGGTGCGCCGTCGGCGGCGCCTCGTCGCGTTCATGGCGGCCGCTCTCCTCGTCCTGGGCCTGGGCGGCACGGCCTGGTGGTACACCGTCGCCGGGCCGGGCTCGTACCTCCCGGTGCCCGACGGTCTCGTGGGCGCGGACCGATCGACCGCGGAGGGCGTGCTCGCGGCAGCAGGCCTCGACCCCGCGGTCACCGAGGCCTTCGACCCGACCGCGGCCCCGGGCGTGGTGATCTCCGCCGACCCGACCGAGGGCGACGACGTCCGCAAGGGGGGCACGGTGACGCTCGTCGTCTCGAAGGGCCCCGACATGCGCACGGTCCCGGCGGACCTCGTGGGCAAGCCCGTCGCAGACGTCGTCGCGGCCCTCAGGGCGGCCGGGTTCACGGTCCCCGACCCGAAGCGCGACTTCAGCGACAGCGTGCCGAAGGACAGCGTCATCGCGGTCTCCGCCGAGGCCGGGAGCCAGCTCGCGGTCGACTCGGCCGTGACGCTGCTGGTGTCGGACGGCCCCGCGCCCGTCGTGATCACCGACGTCGTCAACGCCGAGCGGCAGGCCGGCATCGTCGCCCTCGAGGCGCAGGGACTCGTCGTGCAGGTCCCGACGGAGGACTTCAGCGAGACCGTTCCGGCCGGCTCGATCATCTCGCAGTCCCCGGCGGCCGGCACCGACGCGCACCGCATGGACTCCGTGACCATCGTGGTGTCGAAGGGACCGCCCCTGCTCCCCGTGCCGAACGTCGTGAACAAGGACGTTGACGAGGCGACGACGCTCCTCACGCAGGCCGGCTTCCTGGTCGACGTCAAGCGCACCTGGCCGTGGGACCGGATCGTGGTGCAGCAGGAGCCGACGAAGGACACGACGGCCCCCAAGGGCTCGACCGTCACCATCCACCTGGGCTGAGACGGACCAGACGGCCCCGAAGGGCTCGACGATCACGCTCACCGTCGTCTGACGGCTCGTGCCCAAGCACCGAAATCGCACGATGTGGGCCTGGTTGCGCTCTTTGGGATAACCGGTTCGGCCCATCCCAGCGAGGCTCCGGTGTTGGGACCCTTCGTCCATGACCGCGACATTCTGGCGCCGGGCGGCCCGTCCGCCGGCGGACGCAGGCCCCGAACTCGCAGAGGTGCACCTCGTCGGCCAGGCGGCACCACGGCGGCGCCGCTGGATCGTCGTGGCGGCCGCCGCGGCGGCGGCCGTGGTCGTCACCACCGGTGGCGGCTCCTGGTGGTACCTCGCCGCCGGCCCGGGCGCCTACACATCCGTCCCGGACGGGCTCCGCACCGCGACCGTCACCGAGGCCCGCGCGCTCCTGGAGCGGGCCGGGCTCGACGTCGTCGCGCTCGAGCGGTTCGACGCCACCGCCGAGGTCGGCGCGGTCATCGGCGCGGACCCGGCGGAGGGCACCGAGATCCGCAAGGGCGCCGAGGTCACCCTGACCGTGTCGAAGGGCCCCGACCTGCGTGCGATCGACGTCGCAGGGGTCGGCGAGGAGCTGGCGGCCACCGAGGCCGCGCTCACGGCCGCGGGACTCGAGCCACAGAGCGTGCACGAGTACTCCGACACCGTGCCGGCCGGAGCGATCATCGCCATGACCCTGGACGACGGCACCACGGTGGCCCTGGGCGACAGCTACCCGGTCGGTACGCCGATCGTCCTGCACTGCTCCGACGGACGGCAGCCCGTCACGGTCCCGACCGTCGTCGGTGTGTCCCGTGACCAGGCGCTCGCCGCCCTCGCGGCGGCTGGTCTGGCAGCCAGCGAGAGCCAGGCGTACAGCCCCGACATCCCCGCCGGAGTGGTCAAGGCGCAGGACCCGGCCGGGGGCGCCGGCGCCTATCGGCTCGACACGGTGTCCGTCGTGGTCTCGCTCGGCCCAGAGCCCGCTCCCCCGGCACCCACGACCGTCACGATCCCGTCGAAGGTCGTCGGGATGACCAAGTTCCCTGCCCTTGACCTGCTCAAGGCCAAGGGGTTCGACGCACGCTACGAGCGCGGCACCTGCACCGTCGAGTGGGCGCAGTGCGTGGTCTACAAGTCGGTCCCCGCGGCCGGCACGAGCCAGCCGAAGGGCTCCACGGTCACGATCTGGCTGACGAACCCGGCGGGCACGACATCGGCGATGGGCACGGTGCCGTCGCTGGTCGGCATGTTCAAGTACCCCGCATGGGACGCGATCTCCGGCGCCGGGTTCACCGGGGTCCACCACGACGAGGGCTGCACCAACCTCCAGAGCGGCGGAGGATACGAGTCGTGCGTCGTTGAGCGGCAGTCTCCCGCGCCGGGGACGTCCCTCGCCTCGGGCTCGACGGTAGAGATCTGGCTGACGAACGCTCCGTGACGGCGGAGATGTGACAGAGGGGGCGCGCCCGCAGGCACGCCCCCTCTGTCACATCTCCGGCAAGGCCCGTCAGGCCCCGCGGATCATCTCCGCGACCTGGAACGCCACCTCGAGCGACTGCTGGTGGTTGAGGCGCGGGTCCACAAGCGTCTCGTAGCGCAGCGCGAGGCCGTCCTCGTCGATCTCCTCCGAGCCGCCGAGGACCTCCGTGACGTCGTCCCCGGTGAGCTCGACGTGCAGCCCGCCCGGCACGGAGCCGACGCCGCGGTGCACCTCGAAGAAGCCGCGCACCTCGTCGAGCACGTCGCCGAGGCGCCGCGTCTTGAACCCCGAGCCCGAGGTGATGGTGTTCCCGTGCATCGGGTCACAGATCCACGTGACGGGCCGCCCGGAGGCGTGCACCTTCTCCACCAGCGGGGGCAGCGCGTCCCGGATCCGCCCGGCACCCATGCGGGTGATGAACGTGAGCCGACCCGGCTCGTCGTCAGGGTTGAGCGTGTCCATCAGCGTCAGCGCGTCGTCGGCGGACGTCGTCGGACCGAGCTTGACCCCGATCGGGTTGCGCACGCGCGACAGGAAGTCCACGTGCGCCCCGTCGAGCTGGCGCGTGCGCTCCCCGATCCACAGGAAGTGGGCCGAGCAGTCGTACGGCGTGCCCGTGCGCGAGTCGATCCTGGTGAGCGGCCGCTCGTAGTCGAGCAGCAGCGCCTCGTGGCTCGAGAAGAACTCGACCATCCGCAGGGCGTCGAAGTCCGCGCCGCACGCCGCCATGAACCGCATCGCCCGGTCGATTTCGCCGGCGACCTGCTCGTAGCGCGCGTAGGCGGGGTTCGCCATGAAGCCCCGGTTCCACTCGTGCACGCGGCGCAGGTCCGCGAAGCCACCGGTGGTGAACGCCCGGATCAGATTGAGCGTTGCCGCCGACCGGTTGTACGCCTGCACGAGACGCCACGGGTCCGGCGTCCGGGAGTCCACCGTGAAGTCGTGCCCGTTGATCGCGTCCCCGCGGTAGGCGGGCAGCTGCACGCCGTCCCGCACCTCGGCGTCGGAGCTGCGCGGCTTGGCGTACTGACCCGCCATCCGGCCCACCTTGACGACCGGGAGGCTCGCGCCGTAGGTGAGCACCGCCGCCATCTGCAGGATCGTCTTGATCTTGTTGCGGATGGTGTCGGCCTTGGCGTCGGCGAAGGTCTCGGCGCAGTCGCCGCCCTGGAGGACGAAGGCCTCGCCCCGGCCCGCAGCCGCAAGCCGGCTGGTGAGCACGTCGGCCTCGCCCGCGAACACGAGCGGCGGCATCTCCGCGAAGCTCCGCCCGAGCCCGGGCGAGCGCATCACGGTCGGGCCACTCGGGCTGCTGCCGCAGCGGCAGCGACTCCCACGCGTCCAGCCCGGCGAGCACGCCCGGGTCGGGCTCGACGCTCATGCCGAGGCCGCAGGGATCGGCTGCCCGATCCCCTCGAGCAGCGCGCGGAACCACGGGCGGCTGACGTCGAACGCCTTGCCGCCGGCGATGCGCGGGAACGCGATCGCCTTGAGGCGGTCACCGTCCTCCTCGTCGTGGCCGATGACACCGGCGCGCCCGTCGAGCGCGCACTCGACCGCGAGGTCGGTCATCGACTTGATGAGGCGCAGGTCCTCGGCGTTGGCAGCCGCGGCGCGCGAGTAGTAGCCGCTCTTCTGGACCATGACCTTCTCGGCGCCGAGCTTCGCGGCGAACTGCTTCGCGAACCACTGGCCGGGGTTGATGGTGTCGAGGCGCACGTGCCCGAACGCGTCGCGCAGCACCTCCTCGCCGGCGGCCTCGAGCTGCGCGACGATCTCGTGCATCCCGGCGCCCTCGGACAGGAAGATGTTGACGTTCCCGATCTCGTCCATGACGGTGCGCAGGCGAGCAGCCTCGGCGTCGAGGTCGAGGGGCAGCTCCGGCACGAAGACGGCGTGGATGTCCCACCGCTCGCGGGTCAGGCCGATGCCCGGGACCCACTGCTGCGTGTCGAGCCACTCGCGGTACTTCGCGGCGGACGCGGCCGTCAGCCACCCGCAGTGCCGGCCCATGACCTCGTGGACGATGAGCATGCGCGGCCCGGAGCGGTGCTCGCCGATGATGTTCCGTGCGAAGCCGGCGGTCTGCTCGGCGGCCGTCCAGGCACCGAGGGACTGACGGATCGGCACGACGTCGTTGTCGATCGTCTTCGGCAGCCCGACGACGGTCAGGTGGTAGCCGTTCTCCTCGAGGTAGGCGGCCAGGTCCGCCGCCGTCGTGTTGGTGTCGTCGCCGCCGATGGTGTGCAGGACGTCGACGCCGTCGGACTTCAGCTGCTCGGCCGCGACCTGGAGCGGGTCCTGGCCCTCGGCAACCAGCCCGCGCTTGACGCAGTCCGCAGCGTTGGTGAGCTTGACCCGCGAGTTGCCGATGGGGCTGCCGCCGAACCGGTGCAGCAGGCCGGCCGACGCCCGGGTCTCGGCGTCGATCACGATCGAGTCGCCACGCAGCAGGCCGTGGTAGCCATGCTGGTAGGCGATGATCTCGATCTCGGGCGCGATCTCGGTGTACCGCTCGATCAGGCCACCGACCGCGGAGGACAGGCACGGCGCGAAACCGCCGGCGGTCAGCAGGGCGACACGGCGAACCGACATGGCACGACACCTTCCGTTGGAGCGGCTCGGGACGCCCGAAGCATGGGGCACGGCCGGCAACGATGGCGGGCCGTTCGTCCCGGACGCCATCGTCTCCGGCGACAGGCTCATCCTACTGACGGCGGCTCGGTCTCCTGAGGCGGTACCGGAACCTGGACGTCGGTCACCAGTCGTCCGCCGGGCCCACCGTGGCCCTGGTCGGCGGAGGGCACCTCGTCGGGGCGGTGACCCGCCGCGATCCGGGCCTTGGCGGTGGCCGCGTACATGTCGACGTACTCCTGGCCCGAGAGTCGCATGAGCGCGTACATGATCTCGTCGGTCACCGAGCGGAGGATGAAGCGGTCGTTCTCCATGCCGGCGTAGCGGCTGAAGTCCAGTGGCTCGCCGATGACGACGCCGATCCGGACGGGCTTCGGCATCACGCGCCCGAGCGGCTGGGCGCGCTCGGTGCCGATCATCGCGATGGGGATGACGGGTGCGCCGGACTCCAGCGCGAGCCGCGCCACCCCGGTCTTCCCGCGGTAGAGGCGCCCGTCGGGACTCCGCGTCCCCTCGGGGTAGATCCCGAAGAAGTTGCCCTCCTCCAGCACGCCCAGACCGGTGTGCAGGGCCGCCTCGCTGGCCTTGCCACCGCCACGGTCGACGGGGATGGTGCCGACCCCGCGGAAGAAGCCGGCCTTGAGCCGGCCCTTGATACCGCGGCCCGTGAAGTACTCGGCCTTGCCGATGAACCTGATCTTGCGCGTGACGACGATCGGCAGGACGAACGAGTCGATGACGGCCAGGTGGTTGCTCGCCAGGATCGCCGCGCCCTCGGTCGGCACGTGCTCGGCACCGCGGACCCACGGCCGGAAGAACGCCCGCAGGACCGGCCAAGCCAGCGCCTTCATCACCCAGTAGAACAACCCGTCACCTCCGCTGCGGCGCCTGCGCTGGCGCGCCGCGTCCTTCCCGACTCTAGAGTGCTCTGCATGCCGGCACGTTCACACGGGACCGACGAACCCTCCCCGGGTGAACCCCGCGAGCCCGCCGACGGTGTGCCGCCCGGGGACGACCCCGAGGGTCACCAGGCGCCCGACGAGGGGCGACCCGAACCGGACCCGGCCGACGCGTCGGATCCCGACGCCGCGACCGTGCCCGACGACCTCGACGAGGGCGAGGTGGCCAGCCGGTGGGACCAGCTCGTCACCCAGCTGCGCTCCCCCACCGACCCGCGGGCCTGGGCACCCGACCCGGCGGTCGAGGAGGCCGAGACCCACTTCCAGCAGCCCGACCCCGGTCCGGTCCTGCCTGCCGACCCGTTCCTCCGCCTCGCCCTGGTCGCCGTCCTCGGCGTGCCGCTCCTGGTGGTACTGGCCGCCGCGTTCTGGCAGGACCCGCCCATGTGGCTGCTGCAGGCCGCGGGCGCGGCCTTCCTGGGTGGCGTGCTCGTGCTGCTGCGACGCCTGCCGCGCGACCGCGACGAGGAGGACGACCCCGGGTCCGGCGCCGTCGTGTGAACGACGACGCGGGACCTCGTCAGGTCAGCTGCGGGCGAGGTCGGCGGCGCCGACGATCCCCGCGTCGTTGCCCATCGAGGCGAGCGCCATGCGCGCCTCGGGGCGGTAGCCGCGCGCCGACAGGTGCGTGCCGAACGCCTCGCGTGCCGGTGCGAGCAGGAGGTCCCCCGCTGCGGCGACGCCACCGCCGATGACGACGAGCGCCGGGTCGAGGAGGGCCGCGACGGCCGCGCTGCCCTCACCCACCCAGCGACCGACCTCGGCCAGCAGCTCGACGCCGAGCTCGTCGCCCTCGAGCGCGACCCGCGTCACGTCCGGGCCGGTGATCCGCTCGACGTCGCCACCGACGGAGGCGAGGAGGCCCGCCGCCCGCTCGGGGTCGGCGTCGGCGATCGCCCTGGCCTCGCGCACCAGCGCGCTGCCGGAGGCGTACTGCTCCCAGCAACCCCGCTGGCCACAGCCGCACAGGTGACCGTCGGGGACGACCCGCATGTGCCCTACCTCGGCCGCGACACCGAATCCGCCGAGGACGAGGCGGCCCTGCGCGATCACCGCGCCGCCGAGTCCCGTCCCGACGGTCAGGAGCAGCATGTCCTCCACGTCCCGGCCCACACCGAAGCGGAACTCCGCCCAGCCGGCCGCGTTCGCGTCGTTGTCGACGACGATCGGGACGTCCATGCCGAGCCCCTGGGCGACCCGGTCGCGCAAGGGGTGGTCCCGCCAGGGCAGGTTCGGCGTGAAGCGGACGGTCGCCTGGTCGGCGCCGATGAACCCGGGTGCGGCGAGGCCGATGGCCCCGATCGGGTGCGCGGCGGCGAGCTCGCGGCAGGCGTCGACGATGGCGGCGTCCAGGGCGTCGACCTCCAGCCCGGCGCTCCCGCGACGCGTCTGGGCGATGATCCGCCCCTCCTCGTCGACCACACCGGCGGCGATCTTGGTCCCGCCGATGTCCACTCCGATTGCGTACATGTCCGTCCTTGGCTGAGGACCCGCGGCTGATCACGGGCTGAGGGTGGATCCATGGCAGGCTACCGAGGTCTGGAGGCATGCGCCGGGACGATCGGTCCCCGAACCTGGCACGGCCTCGCCCGGCACAAACGATGTTGCGTCGGTACAGTCAGCACACCCAGGTGTGCCGAAGGAGTCACCATGGATGAGTACCGGGCGCCCGCCGTCGTCACCCCCGACCCGGCCGCTAGCACGACACGCCTCCTCGCTGAGCGCGTCGCCACGTCGGGCGACCTCCCCCTGATCGAGCGCAAGACGCCCGACGGCGCCTGGGCCCCCCTGTCGGCGCGCGCCTTCGAGGCAGAGGTCACCGCCGTCGCCAAGGGCCTCGTGGCCCGCGGCATCCAGCCGGGCGAGCGGGTCGGCATCATGAGCCGCACGCGCTACGAGTGGACGCTGCTGGACTTCGCGGCCTGGGCCGCCGGCGCCGTGCCGGTGCCGGTGTACGAGACGTCCTCCGCCGAGCAGGTGCAGTGGATCCTCTCCAACGCCGACGTCCGCCTGGCCGTCGTCGAGACGGCGGCACACGCGGCCCTCGTCGCAGACGTCGCGTCCGACCTGCCGGACCTCACCGACACCCTCGTGCTCGAGGCAGGCGCCGTCGAGCGCCTGGTCGCTGACGGCGCCGACGTCGCCGATGCGGAGATCGCCCGGCGCCGCAGCCTGATGGGCTCGGACGACGTGGCGACGATCATCTACACCTCGGGGACGACCGGGCGGCCCAAGGGAGTCGAGCTCACGCACGGCAACTTCGTGAGCCTCACGCTCAACGCGATCGCGGAGCTGGGCGAGCAGGTGTGCCCGCCAGGCTCCCGCATGCTGCTCTTCATGCCGCTCGCCCACGTGTTCGCCCGCTTCATCGAGGTGCTCGTCGTGCCCGCCGGCGCCATCCTCGCCCACACGCCGGACGCCAAGAACCTCCTGGCGGACTTGGGCTCGTTCCACCCGACGTTCCTCCTCTCCGTGCCGCGCGTCTTCGAGAAGGTCTACAACTCCGCCGAGCAGAAGGCCGCCGAGGGCGGCAAGCGCGGGATCTTCCAGCGCGCCGCCAAGACGGCGATCGTCTACTCACGAGCGCTGGACACCCCACGCGGTCCCGGGCCGTGGCTCCGGCTGCAGCACAAGGTCGCCGACGTCCTGGTGCTGCACAAGCTGCGCGCTCTGCTGGGGGGCCAGGTCGCCTGGGCGATCTCGGGGGGCGCACCGCTCGGCGAGCGACTCGGGCACTTCTACCGGGGCATGGGCCTGACCGTGCTGGAGGGCTACGGGCTCACGGAGACGACGGCGCCCACGAACGTCAACGTGCCGACGCGGACGAAGATCGGGACGGTGGGGCCGCCGCTGCCGGGTACCGACGTCCGGATCGCTCCCGACGGCGAGGTCCTCGTCCGGGGCGTGCAGGTGTTCCGGGGGTACCACGACAACCCCACCGCGACGGCCGACGCCTTCGACGCGGACGGGTTCTTCCACACGGGCGACCTCGGGTCGATCGACGACGACGGCTACGTGCGCATCACCGGCCGCAAGAAGGAGATCATCGTCACCGCGGGCGGCAAGAACGTGGCTCCCGCGGTGCTGGAGGACCGCCTGCGCGGCCACCCCGTGGTGAGCCAGGTCGTGGTGGTCGGGGACGCCCGCCCGTTCATCGGGGCGCTCATCACCCTGGACGCCGAGGCCCTCCCAGGCTGGCTCTCCTCCCGCGGGCTGCCGCCCATGGACGTCGCCACGGCGGCCTCCGACCCGCAGGTGCGGGCACACCTCGACCGCGCGGTCGAGCGCGCGAACCGCGCCGTCTCGCGCGCGGAGTCGATCCGCAAGTACGTGGTGCTGACCACTGACTTCACCGTCGACAACGACTACCTCACGCCGTCGCTCAAGGTGAAGCGCGATCGGGTGCTGAAGGACTTCGGCGAGCACGTCGACGCCCTCTACACCCAGACCACGGCACCCACCGCCCCCTGACGGGGCGCTACCCCGCGGGGCGCATCCGCAGCGGCGGGACGAGCCCGGAGTCGGCCAGCACGCCGAGGGCGTCTCGCTCGGCCGCGTCCAGGTCCACCGCGCCGGGCGGGGCGGGCGGGCCCGCCGACGCGCGCACCGGGACGGTCATGAAGGTGACGACGCAGTCCGCGCACGCCTGGCCGCAGACCGCGCAGCTGCCGCAGTCGATGATCATGCCCGGCACGGTACGGCCGCCCACCGACACGCCCGGACCGCGGCGCGGCGCCGGCCGGCCTGTCGGAGGGCGGCCGTACCGTCGCCCTCATGCAGGGCACGGTCCAGCCGACGCTCGACGAGATCGGCACGCCGCTCGCGGCCGTCACGTTCGTCGTCGTCGACCTCGAGACAACGGGCGGCTCGCCCGGCGGCGCCGCGATCACCGAGATCGGCGCCGTGAAGGTCCGTGGTGGCGAGATCCTCGGCGAGTTCCAGACGCTCGTCGACCCGGGCGGGCCCGTGCCCGCCTTCATCGCGACCCTGACCGGCATCACCACGTCGATGGTCGCCGGCCAGCCGCGCATCGCCGAGGTGCTGCCCGCCTTCCTCGAGTTCTGCCGAGGTGCCGTGCTCGTGGCGCACAACGCGCCCTTCGACATCGGGTTCCTCAAGGCCGCCGCCCGCGAGCTCGGGTATCCCTGGCCCGGCAACCAGGTCGTCGACACGGTCGCGCTCGCCCGCCGCGCCGTCACCCGCGACGAGGTGCCGAACCACAAGCTCAGCGCCCTCGCCGCGTTCTTCCGCGCCACGGTCGTCCCGGAGCACCGCGCCCTCGCGGACGCCCGGGCGACCGTCGACGTCCTCCACGGATGCTTCGCCCGTCTCGGCCCGCTGGGCATCACCCACCTGGAGGACCTGGCGACCGCGACGGACCCCGTCCCCGCGGTGCGCCGCCGCAAACGGCACCTCGCCGATGGGCTGCCGGACGCGCCCGGGGTCTACCAGTTCATCGGGCCGGCGGACGAGGTGCTCTACGTCGGGACCGCGACGTCGATCCGCACGCGCGTCCGCAGCTACTTCACCGCGGCCGAGCACCGCCGTCGGATGACCGAGATGGTGGGCCTGGCCGAGCGGGTCGTCCCGATCGTCTGCGGCACGGTGCTGGAAGCGCGCGTCCGCGAGCTGCGGCTGATCGCCAGTGCCGCACCGCGCTACAACCGCCGGTCGCGGCACCCCGAGCGGGCGCCCTGGGTGCGTCTCACCGTGGAGCCGTTCCCGCGTCTGTCCGTGGTCCGGTCCGTGCGGGCCGACGGCGGACCGCGGCCCGGCGAGGCGGAGGCGCACATCGGCCCCTTCTCCGGTCAGGCGTCCGCCACGCAGGCGCTCCAGGCGCTGCAGGTCACCTTCGCGCTCCGCCAATGCGCCCGGCGCCTCCCCCGCACGCCCGCTCCGGGGGCAGGCGCGTGCGCGCTCGCCGACATGGGGCGCTGCGGGGCGCCGTGCATCGGCGGCCAGTCCCTCGAGGCGTACGCCGACGTCGTCGCCGCGGTCCGGGAGGCGATGCTCGGGGACCCGACGCCGGTGGTGCGCACACACGCGGAGCGGATCTCCGCGCTCACCCAGGACGAGCGGTTCGAGGAGGCGGCCGAGTGGCGGGACCAGCTCGACGCCTTCCTGCGCGGCGCGGCCCGCGCGCAGCGCTCCCGCCGGGTGGCCGCGCAGGCGCAGCTGGTCGCGGCGCGGCGGCACCCCGACGGCGGCTGGGAGCTCGTCGTGGTGCGGCACGGTCGGCTGTGCGCCACGGCGACGACCGCGCGCGGCGCCGACCCGCGACGCTCCCTCGAGGCCCTCCTCGCGACCGCCGAGCACGTGGACGCCCCGTGCTTGCCTGCCTCGAGCGCCCACCCGGAGGAGACCGAGATCGTGCTGCGCTGGCTGGAGGAGCCCGGCGTCCGGCTCGTCGAGGTCGCCGACGGCTGGGCGAGCCCCGTGCGCGGGGCCGAGTCGTACCGGCCGACCTCGGGCGCCACGCCGGCCGCGGCCCTGCGTCGCGCGATGAGGGAAGCGACCGACCCCGATGCCGGGATCGACGCCTTCGTCGCGGCCGACCCGGTCGCCGTCGCCGCTCGGCCCGCGTCGGACGCCGACGCCCACAGCGCGGCATGATGGGGTCCCAACGCACCGACCGGAGGGACACCAATGATCACCGCCATCGTCCTGATCGACGCCGACCCCGCGCGCATCCCGGAGATCGCCGCTGAGGTGGCCGAGGTCCCGGGCGTCACCGAGGTCTACTCGGTCACCGGCGAGATCGACCTCATCGCGATGGTGCGGGTACGCGAGCACGAGCAGCTCGCGGACGTCATCGCGGACCGCATGAGCAAGGTGGACGGGATCATCCGCACCCAGACCTACATCGCGTTCCGCGCGTACTCCTCGGGCGACCTCGAGCAGGCGTTCGCCCTCGGGCTCGAGGACTAGCTCCGCGCAGCCCTGCACCCGCGCCGGGCGCGGTCAGGCGTCGCGTCGCGAGGCCGCCACCCACCGCTCGAGCACGGCGGCGGCCCGGCCGTCGTCCACCGCGCGTGCCGCCGCGACGAGCCCGGCGCGCAGCCGGTCGACGAGCGGCCCCGCGCCGGTGCCCGGCGTCGAGCCGTCTGCCACGAGGGCCGCCGCCGCGTTGAGCAGGACCGTCTCACGCACCGGACCGGGCTCGCCCGCGAGGAACCGCCGCACCACGTCGGCGTTGTAGCGCGCGTCCGCCCCGCGCAGGTCGTCGATGGCGATGGGCTCGAGGCCCAGCTCAGCCGCGGCGTCGACGACGTGCTCGGTCACCTCGCCGTCGTGCACCCACCAGATCTGCGAGGGCCCTGCGGCCGCGAGCTCGTCGAGTCCCTCAGGGCCCCGGAAGACCAGGCCGGACGTGCCCCGCGAGGCGAGGACCCCCGCCATCAGCGCGGCCATCCGGGGGTCGGGCACCCCGATCGCGACGGCCGGGGGCTGCGCCGGGTTGGTCAGGGGGCCGAGGAAGTTGAAGACGGTGGGGACGCCGAGGCCCTTGCGGGCGGCGGCGGCGTGCCGCATCGACGGGTGGAACGTCTGGGCGAAGCAGAAGGTGATGCCCACCTCCTCGGCGAGCTCGACGACGCGCTGCGGCGGGTGATCGAGTCGGAGCCCGAGCTCCTCGAGCACGTCCGCGGTGCCCGTGGAGGACGACGACGCACGGTTGCCGTGCTTCACCACCCGCAGGCCCGCCCCGGCCGCCGTGATCGCAGCCATGGTGGAGATGTTGACGGAGTGCTTGAGGTCGCCGCCGGTGCCGACGATGTCGACGGACCGGCCGGGCACCGTGATCCGGTTGGCGTGCGCCAGCATCTCGTCCGCCAGACCCGTCAGCTCGGCGACGGTCTCCCCCTTGGCCCGCAGCGCGACGAGGAAGCCCGCAACGGTCACCGGGTTCGCCTCACCGCCCATGACCTGGCCCATGGCCCACCGCGCCTGCTCAGCCGTCAGGTCGTCGCGGCGGATCAGTGCCATGAGCAACCCGGGCCACGTCACCGCCGGTCGGTCGACCTCGGGCGCGCCGGGGCTGCCTGCGTTCACCGCGCCGCCTCCACCGCGCGCAGGAGGCGCGCCACCGTCTCCTGCAGCTCCATCGGGTCGAGCGGGCGGGCCACGACGGCCTCAGGCTCGGCCGACTCAGCGAGCCACATGTCCTCGCGACGCCCCAGCAGCAGGAGCACGGGCGGGCAGCGGAAGATCTCGTCCTTGAGCTGGCGGCACAGGCCGATGCCGCCCATCTTCCCGGTCTCGCCGTCGAGCACGAGGAGGTCCAGACCCCCCTGCTCGACGCGGGACACCGCGGCGTCGTGCGTCGCGACCTCGATCCACTCGACCGGCGGCAGGTCCTTGGCGACGCGGCGACCGACACCGGTCGTCACGGCATCGCGCATCTGGGGGTGGTCGCTGTAGAGGAGGACGTGCAGCACCCGCGGCGCGCCGGTGCCCTCGGCCTCGTCCCACTCGTCCCGCATGCCAACCTCGCTCCCGTCGTCCGGCACGTGCCAGGTCGCATCTTCCCACGCGTCGGCGCACGGGACCGGTGGTCTGTCCGCAGGACGACCCACGACGACGACGCCCGGCGCCTTTCCGCGGGCGCGCACCGCGGAGCACCGGGGGAAATCCGGCGCGTCATGATCGTCGCCTAGGCCGAAAGTCCCGACTTCGCGCATAATGGCGTCGTGTCGACCACCACCGCCGCCCCGACCCGGGCGCACCTGAGCGTGAACCGCCCGAACCCCGTGGCGGTGGGCACGATCGTGTGGCTCGCGAGCGAGCTGATGTTCTTCGCGGGGCTGTTCGCGATGTACTTCACCACGCGCTCCCAGATGCCGGACCTCTGGCCAGAGGCGTCGGAGATGCTCAACCTCCCGTACGCGGCGGCCAACACAACCGTCCTCGTGCTCAGCTCCGTCACCTGCCAGATGGGCGTCTGGGCCGCCGAGCGGTTCCAGCCACGCCGCGCCGGCAGCCTGCTGCAGGTCACACGCTGGGGCATGAACGAGTGGATGACCCTCACCTACCTCATGGGCGCCGTGTTCATCGGCGGCCAGGTCTTCGAGTACGCCGAGCTCGCGCGCGAAGGGCTCACGATCTCCACGAACCCGTACGGCTCGGTCTTCTTCCTGACGACCGGCTTCCACGGCCTCCACGTCGTCGGCGGCCTCCTGGCCTTCCTGTTCCTCCTCGGACGCTCGTTCACGGCGAAGCGCTTCGGGCACCACGAGGCGACCACAGCCATCGTCGTCTCCTACTACTGGCACTTCGTCGACGTCGTGTGGATCGCACTCTTCGGCGCGATCTACCTGATCCGGTGACCGCCCGCACGGGCCTGACCAAGAAGCTGGGGACTGCTGCGTGAAGGCCATCGCCGATCGACGGCACCACCGGGCGGCACCGATGCTGCTCCTGCTCCTGGCGCTCGTGCTCACGGGAGCCGCGTACGCCGCCCTGAGCCCGACGTCGGCCCGCGCCGACGTCGCGAGCCTCGAGCGACGTCGATGCCGGGCGAGCTCTGTTCCAGGCGAACTGCGCGACCTGCCACGGCACGAAGGCCGAAGGTCGTGACAAGGTCCCGTCACTCATCGGCGTCGGCGCCGCGGCGGTGGACTTCCAGGTCAGCACCGGCCGCATGCCGATGCAGGGCACGGGCCCGCAGGCACTGGCCAAGCCTCCGCAGTTCGACCGCAAGGAGATCAGCCAGCTCGCCGCGTACGTCGCGTCGCTGGCACCCGGCCCGGCGATTCCCACGGACGCCGAGGTGGACCCCAGCCAGGGCGACCCGGCGAACGGCATGGCCGTCTTCCGCACGAACTGCGCCATGTGCCACGGCGCGTCCGGACGTGGCGGCGCACTCACCGAGGGCAGGTTCGCGCCGTCGCTGGCCGCGACCTCCCCCACCCAGATCTACGAAGCGATGCTCACGGGCCCGTCGAACATGCCGGTCTTCGACGACGCGAACCTCACCGCCGAGGAGAAGCGCGACGTCATCGCCTTCCTCGACGAGCAGCGCGACGGCTCACCGGGCGGGGCCGACCTCGGCGGTGTCGGTCCGGTGTCCGAGGGCGTGTGGGTGTGGGTGGTCGGGATGGGCCTGCTCATCGGGTGCGCGGTGTGGATCGGGGCGAAGGCATCATGAACGAGCACTCGACGGACCTGACGACGCCCGCCGACGACGGCGCACCCGCGCTCCCTGAGCGGTTCGAGAACCCTGGGCTCCCCCCGCACCGCTCCCGCGTCACGGATCGCGACCCGGCCGCGGCCGGCCGTGCGACGCTGCGCGTGGCCCTGTTCTTCGGCCTCTCCGCGATCGGCAGCGTCGGCTTCATCGTCGCCTACGTCGTCGTCCCGGGTGACGGCACGACGGCGGGCATCCGCACGTCGACGCTCCTGCTGGGCCTGGCGCTGTTCCTGGCCATGTTCGGCATCGGCGCCGGGGCCATCCAGTGGGCCCGGACCATCATGTCCGACCACGAGGTCGCCGAGCCCCGCCACCCGCAGCGAAGCTCCGACGCCGACCGGGCCGCGGCCGTGGCCGTCCTGCGGGAGGGTGCGGCCGACTCGGGCATCGCACGCCGCGGCGTCCTCAAGGGCGCGCTCCTCTCCGCGCTCGCCCTCGCCCCGCTCGCCGCCGCCGTCCCGCTCGTCGGTGAGGTCGGCGGCGACTGGAACACGAATGCGTTCCGCCACACGCTGTGGCGCAAGGGCACCCGCCTGGCACAGGACCCCTCGGGCCGGCCGATCAAGGCGAAGGACGTGGCCCTCGGCTCGATCTACCACGTGATCCCGGACGGGCTGAAGGACGCCGACCACTGGATCGAGGAGAAGGCCAAGGCCGTCGTCCTCGTGGTCCGACTGCAGCCCGACCAGCTCAAGGAGGCGCCCGACCGGCGCGGATGGTCGTACGAGGGCATCGTCGCGTACTCGAAGATCTGCACCCACGTGGGCTGCCCGGTCGCCCTCTACGAGCAGCAGACCCATCACCTGCTGTGCCCGTGCCACCAGTCCACCTTCGACATCTCCGACGGCGCGAAGGTCGTCTTCGGGCCCGCGAACCGGGCGCTCCCCCAGCTGCCGATCACAGTCGACGACGAGGGCTACCTCGTGGCCCAGAGCGACTTCACCGAACCCATCGGACCGAGCTACTGGGAGCGCCTGAAGTGAGCCGCACCGCCGGCGGAGCGGCCGCCACAGCCGACTACCTCGACCAGCGCACCGGCATCGGCGTGGCGGTCAAAGGCTTCGCACGCAAGGTCTTCCCCGACCACTGGTCGTTCCTGCTGGGTGAGATCGCGCTCTACTCGTTCGTCGTCCTGCTCCTGACCGGCGTGTTCCTGACGCTCTTCTTCGTCCCGAGCATGACGCCGGTCACCTACGACGGGCCGTACGAGCCGCTGCGCGGGCAGGAGATGTCCGAGGCCTTCGCGTCCACGATGCGCCTGTCGTTCGAGGTGACGGGCGGCCTGCTCATCCGCCAGATCCACCACTGGGCGGCACTGCTGTTCATGGCCGCGATCGTCACGCACATGATGCGTGTGTTCTTCACGGGGGCGTTCCGCAAGCCGCGGGAGGTCAACTGGCTCGTCGGGTTCACGCTGATGATCCTCGGCCTCGCCGCCGGGTTCTCCGGCTACTCCCTGCCCGACGACGTCCTGTCGGGCAACGGCCTCCGGATCGCCGATGGCGTCACCCGGTCCATCCCGATCGTCGGCAGCTACCTGTCGTACTTCCTCTTCGGTGGCGAGTTCCCGGGCGAGCACATCATCCCGAGGCTCTTCACCGTTCACATCCTGCTGGTGCCGGGCCTGATCCTCGCGCTCGTCGGTCTGCACCTGTTCCTCGTCGTCCTGCACAAGCACACGCACTACGCGCTGCCGGGCCGGACGGAGCGGAACGTCGTCGGCTACCCGCTGTTCCCCGTGTATGTCGCGAAGGCTGGCGGCTTCTTCTTCGTCGTCTTCGGCGTGCTCGCCCTCATGGGCGCCACGATGACGATCAACCCGGTGTGGAGCTTCGGGCCGTACGACCCCTCCCCCGTGTCCGCAGGCGCCCAGCCCGACTGGTACATGCTGTTCCTGGAAGGCGGCCTACGCCTGATGCCCGGCCAGGGCACGGAGTGGGTGATCGGCGGCTACACCCTGTCGCTCAACGTGCTGGTCCCGGCCGTGATCCTGCCGGGCATCCTCTTCACGGCGCTCGCCCTGTACCCGTTCATCGAGGCGTACGTGACCGGCGACCGCCGTGAGCACCACATCGCCGAGCGGCCCCGCGTGAACCCCGCCCGCACCGCCTTCGGCGTGTCGATCCTCACCGGGTTCGTGGTCCTGGCCGTCGCCGGTTCGAACGACATCCTCGCCACGCACTTCGGCCTGTCGATCAACCAGATCACGTGGACGTTGCGCGTCCTCGTCCTCGTGGCACCCGCGGTCGCGTTCTGGCTGACCCGCCGGCTCTGCCTCGGACTCCTGCGGCGGGACCGGGACCTCGTGCTCCATGGGCACGAGACGGGCCGGATCGTCCGGTTCACCGACGGCGAGTACACCGAGGTCCACCGGCCGCTGGACGAGTACGAGCGCTGGCCCCTCGTCGCGCACGACCCGCGACCCCCGCTGCCGCTGCTGCCCGCCGAGGACGACCGGGGCGTGCGCCGCAAGGGCTACCGCAAGGACGCGGTCCGCGCGCGGCTCTCGTCGTTCTTCTACAGCCACCGGGTCGACCCGGTCACACCCGCCGAACTGGCCGCCGCCCAGACGCACGGCGAGCACGACGCCGTGGGGTCGTCCGACGCGCCCGAGCACCTCGAGGCGCGCCACCCCGCCGAGGACGTGGGCGAGGCGGATGTGCGCCACACCTGATCTTGGGCGAGAGTGGGAATGCGCGCCCTGATCGGCGCGTTCGCCCAGACATAGCGAAGGTACGACCGGACCACAGGCCCGACGAGCCGAAGGAGCCACATGGCTGAGTACACCCTGCCCGATCTTCCCTACGACTACGGGGCACTGGAGCCGCACATCTCCGGCCGCATCATGGAGCTGCACCACGACAAGCACCATGCCGCCTACGTCTCGGGTGCGAACACGGTGCTGGAGAAGCTCGCGGAGGCACGGGAGAAGAGCGCCTTCGACGCCGTCATGGGCCTGGAGAAGACCCTCGCGTTCAACCTTGGCGGCCACCTCAACCACTCGGTCTTCTGGGCCAACCTGACGCCCGAGTTCGGGCAGCGGCCCGACGGCGAGCTGGGCGCCGCCATCGACGAGTACTTCGGGTCGTTCGAGGCCTTCCAGAAGCAGTTCGCCGCGGTCGCGACGAGCATCCAGGGCTCGGGCTGGGCGCTCCTCGCGTGGGACTCGGTGGCCGGCAAGCTCGTCGTCTTCCAGCTGTACGACCAGCAGGGCAACATCCCCCTGGGCGTCGTGCCGATCGTGCTCCTCGACATGTGGGAGCACGCCTTCTACCTCGACTACGTCAACGTGAAGGCGGACTACGTCAAGGCGTGGTGGAACATCGTGAACTGGACCGACGCCGCTGAGCGCTTCGCCCGCGCGCGTACGCAGACCGCGGGACTCATCGTCCCGGTCTGACGACCCCCGTCCATGACGCGAGGGCGGTGCGCACGTCGCACCGCCCTCGCGTCATGTCAGGGAGCGCCACGCGGGCCGGTCAGTGGGCGTGCTGCCCGCGGGAGAACTCGAACACCCAGCCAACCAGGGCGATGAGCCCGAGCACCGCGCCGACGCCGACCAACCACCAGCCGACGGCGAGCCCGAGGAACACGACCGCCGCAGCCGCGGCACACACGATGGGCCACCAGCTGCCGGGGCTGTACACGCCCTGATCGCCCGCGCCCTGCTCGATCTCGCCGTACGGGTCGTCCTCAGGCCGCGCGTCGATGCGCCGGGCGACCAGCGCCAGGTAGGCGCCGATCATGCCGACGAGGCCGGCCAGCAGGAGGATCGCCAACGTGCCCACGGGCTCGAACTTGCTCCACCAGCCGTACCAGGCCGACACCGCCAGGAAGAACGGCGTCAACCACAGGAAGAGACGCGCCTCGAGCTTCATCGCAGGGCCTCCCCGTGCCCGTCGTGTCTGTCGGTGTCCGGGGGCGGTCGATCGGAGTCGTCGACGATGGTCGTGCTGGAACGGTCCTCGCGCCCCTCGCCGGTCGCCAGCCGCTCGCGACCGAGGTCCACCTGGCCGCGACGGTCGGCCTCCCAGTCGAGGACGCCCCCGGCGTCGGGCTCCACGTGGTCCATCGCCGCCACCTCGGGGTGGTGCAGATCGAAGGCGGGTCGCTCGGACCGGATGCGGGGCAGCGACGTGAAGTTGTGCCGGGGCGGCGGGCACGACGTGGCCCACTCGAGCGAGTTGCCATAGCCCCAGGGGTCGTCGACCGCGACGCGGGGCGCCGAGCGCGCCGTGCGGTAGACGTTCCACAGGAAGGGCAGCGTGGAGGCGGCGAGAACGACCGAGCCGACGGTGGACACCTGGTTCATCCAGGTGAAGCCGTCCTCGGGCATGTAGTCCGCGTAGCGCCGGGGCATGCCGCGCACACCCAGCCAGTGCTGGATGAGGAACGTCGTGTGGAAGCCCACGAACAGCAGCCAGAAGTGCACCTTGCCCAGTCGCTCGTCGAGCATCTTCCCGGTGAACTTGGGCCACCAGAAGTAGAAGCCCGAGAACATCGCGAACACGACGGTGCCGAACACCACGTAGTGGAAGTGGGCGACGACGAAGTAGGTGTCCGTCACCTGGAAGTCGAGCGGGGGCGAGGCGAGGATGACGCCGGTGAGGCCCCCGAAGAGGAAGGTGACCAAGAAGCCGATGGCCCAGAGCATCGGCGTCTCGAACGTGAGCTTGCCGCGCCACATCGTGCCGATCCAGTTGAAGAACTTCACGCCGGTGGGCACCGCGATGAGCATGGTCATGAGCGAGAAGAACGGGAGCAGGACGGCGCCCGTCGCGTACATGTGGTGCGCCCAGACGGTCACCGAGAGCGCTGCGATCGCGATGGTCGCGTAGACGAGCCCCTTGTAGCCGAAGACCGGCTTGCGGCTGAACACAGGCAGCACCTCGGTCACGATGCCGAAGAACGGCAGCGCGATGATGTACACCTCCGGGTGGCCGAAGAACCAGAAGAGGTGCTGCCAGAGCACCGCTCCCCCGCGCTCGGGGTCGAAGACGTGCGAGCCGAGCCGGCGGTCCGAGCCGAGCGCGAAGAGCGCCGAGGCCAGGGGCGGGAACGCCATCAGCACGAGCAGGCTCGTGACCAGCGTGTTCCAGGTGAAGATCGGCATCCGGAACATCGTCATGCCGGGCGCGCGCATCGTGATGACCGTGGTGATGAAGTTGACGGCACCGAGGATGGTGCCGAAGCCGCCGAGAGCCAGTCCGAAGACCCACAGGTCGCCGCCCAGTCCCGGGGAGTACGTCGTCGTCGACAGGGGCGTGTAGGCGAACCAGCCGAACGAGGCGGCACCTTGCGGGGTGAGGAAGCCGCCGGCGGCGATGAGGCCGCCGAAGAGGTACAGCCAGTACGAGAGCGCGTTGAGACGCGGGAACGCGACGTCGGGAGCGCCGATCTGCAGCGGCATGATCACGTTCGCGAAGCCGGCGAACAGCGGCGTCGCGAAGAGCAGCAGCATGATCGTGCCGTGCATGGTGAAGAGCTGGTCGTACTGCTCCTTGCTGGACACGACCTGGATGCCCGGCTCGAACAGCTCGGCGCGGATCAGCAGGGCGAGCACACCGGCGAAGCAGAACCAGAAGAACGACGTCGCCAGGTACATGTAGCCGATGGTCTTGTGGTCGGTGGAGCTGATCCACCGCACGATCGCGCGACCCGGGGAGCTGACGGGCCGCGCGGCGCGCGTCGGGGCGTAGCGCGCCCCCTCGGCGTAGCTGGTCATCAGCCCTCCCCGGCTGGGATCGCGTTGTCGTCGCCGGTCTCTTGCAGGCGGTCCAGCTCGGGGCCGAGGCGCCCGGTCTGACCGGCGGCCGACAGCTGCTGGACGTGCGCGTCGTACTCGTCACGGGAGACCACAGCGACCTGGAAGAGCATCCCGGAGTGGTGCTCGCCGCAGAACTCCGCGCACTTGCCCTGGTAGACACCCTCGAGCGTCGGGGTCACCTGGAACACGGTGGTCTGCCCCGGGAAGACGTCCTTCTTGTAGAGGAAGGCCGGCACCCAGAACGAGTGGATGACGTCGCGGGACTCCAGGCGGAACTCCACGCGCTCACCGACGGGCAGGTAGAGGGTCGGCAGCGTCTCCGGGTTGCCCGCCTTGCCGACGTCGGCGACATGCACGCCCGAGTCCCACACGTCGTCGTCGAGGTAGTTGAAGTCCCAACTCCACTGCTTGCCGTAGACCTCGATGGTCATGTCGGGTGTGGCGGAGACGTCCTCGATGGCCGTGGTGTCGCGCGCGGTGAACACGTAGAGGACACCGATCATGAGGATCGGGAGAACCGTGTACATCACCTCGAGGGGGATGTGATATCTCAGCTGAACAGGCAGGACGTCGTCGTCCTTGCGCTTGCGGTAGACCGTGACGGCCCACAGGATGAGGCCCCACACGACGATGCCGACAGCGAGTGCCGCGATCCACGAGCCGGTCCACAGGTTCGTGATCCGCTCGGTCTTGTCGGTGACCTCACCGTCGGGGCTGCCGGGCAGGAAGCCCCGGCCGACCTCCTCCGACGAGCAACCGGCAAGGACCAGGACGGCAGCAGCAGTCAGGGCGAGGCCGACGGCCCGTCTGCGACGCCGCGGTTCTTCCACGTCCACTCAGGCCTCTCAGGTGGTCCGGGTGCGGTGCTTGATCAACAGATCCTGCCGGGACTTTAGTCCTTTTCCCCGAACACTACCGTGCGAAGGGCGGCGAGCCGCCGTTCGTGGGCCGTCGCACGGTGCACCGTCCGGGCTACGGTGGCGTGGTGCGGACCTACCTGGACGCGGGGGGCAGGGCGCCCGTGCACCCCGTTGCGCGCGAGGCGTTCCTCGCCGCCCTTGACGAGGGCTGGGCGGACCCTCGGCGGCTGCACGCGGAGGGCCGCCGTGCCCGCCTCCTCCTCGACGGCGCACGGGAGGCGCTCGCCGCCGAGCCTCGGCGCCCGCACGCCCGAGGTCCACCTCACCCCCAGCCACACCGCCGCGCTCCACGCCGGGGTGCAGGCGATCGCGCGGGCGCGCCGCCGGGTGGGTCGCCGGATCTGCGTCTCCGCGGTCGAGCGCGCGACCGTCCTCGCCGCGGCCGATCACACCGCCGACGCGGTGGCCCGCGTTCCGGTCGACCGCCTGGGGCGCGTCGACGTCGAGGCCTGGCGCGCAGCCCTCGCGGCCGATGTCGCGCTCGCGGCCCTTCAGCACGCCAACGGCGAGGTCGGGACGCTGCAGCCGGTGGGCGCCGCGCACGAGGCCGCCGCAGCGC
Source organism: uncultured Actinomycetota bacterium (assembly GCA_963807045.1). GTDB lineage: Bacteria > Actinomycetota > Actinomycetes > Actinomycetales > Cellulomonadaceae > Actinotalea. Next base: position 556,625 of record CAWDZL010000003.1, read on the forward strand.
TCGACGTGCCGCTCCTGGTCGACGCAGGGGCGAGCCTGGGCCACGTACCTGTCGGGCCGGAGTGGGATGCGCTCGCCGCCGACCCCGCTGACTGGGGCGGCGTCCCAGGCGTGGGCCTGCTCGCGGTCCGGACCCGCGTCCGGGCCACACCCGTCGGGCCCGAGGACGAGGACCCATGGGCACCCGGCGGGATCAGCGTGCCCGCAGCCCTGGCCGCGGCGGCATCGCTCCAAGCGGTGCTGCGGGAGCGCGAGACGGTCGCGGCGGCGTCCGCGGCGCTCGTCGAGCGGATCCGCACCTGCGCCGCCACGGTTCCCGACGTCGAGGTAGCCGGCGACCCCGATGCCCGCCTGCCGCACGTCGTCACGTTCTCGTGCCTGTACGTGGACGGCGAGGCACTGGTGACCGAGCTCGACCGGCGCGGGTTCGCGGTCGGCTCGGGATCCGCGTGCACCTCGAGCACGCTGGAGCCGAGCCATGTGCTGGCAGCGATGGGGCTCCTGACGCACGGCAACGTGCGGATCGCCCTGGCGCCGGCGGTGACGGCGGAGGACGTGGAGCACTTCTGCACGGAGCTGCCCGACGCCGTCCGGCACGTGCGGGGGCTGGCCGGGGTGGCGGGGCTGTGAGCGGCGTCGGCCGCGGGCTTGGGGTCGGGACCGGGGCTGGGGCTGGGACTGGCGACGCGACCGGGCCTGGGGCTGGGGCTGGGGCTGGCGACGCGACCGGGCCTGGGGCTGGGGCTGGGGCTGGGGCTGGCGACGCGACCGGGCCTGGGGCTGGCGACGCGACCGGGCCCGCGGCTGGCGACGCGGAGTCGCGGCCGCCGGAGCCCGACGTCGTGCTGGACGCGCGGGCGCTGCGTTGCCCGCTGCCGATCGTGGAGCTCGCGAAGGCCGCACGGTCGCTCGACCCGGGTTCGGTCGTCGAGGTCTGGTGGACGGACCCAGCAGCCGAGCACGACATCCCGGCGTGGGCGCGCATGCGCGGGCACACGCTCCTCGCGGCCGGCCGGCACCCGACGGACCCCGCCGCAGGCGTGACCACAGTGCGCATCGGCGCCGCCACCCCCGCGCCGCGCCCCTGAGGACGCCCCGCGCGGGCCGACCCCGCGCCGCCGCACCGCACGCGCCCCCGCCCGCCCCCGCCACACCGCACGCGCCCCTGTCCGGCCCGGCCACACCGCACGCGCCCCGCCACACCCACCACCGCCACGCCACACCCACCACCCCGAGAGCTGGGAGGGTTGCGTCCCGCGGGGTGCGCGAACTCTCCCAGCTTCGGCGGTGCGCCCCTGCGGGACGCGTGGGCGCGTGCGATGGGGGGGCGGGGCGTCGCCGGCGCGGGAGTGCCCGACGCCGCTCAGCGCGGAAGCTGGGAGGGTTACGTCCCTTCGGGCGCGCGAACCCTCCCAGCCTCGACGGGGCATGTGCGCGGCCCGCCTCGGTGAGTGCGGCGGGGTTAGCAGCCGGGGGCGTGGGGGTGGTGGTGGCAGTTGCCGGAGACGAGGTGGGTGGGGGCTTCGATGGTGGTGATGGGTGGGCTGGTGGTTGTTGTGGTGGCGGTGCCGGTGACGGGGAGCCAGGTGGTGGTGCCGGTGGGTCGGTAGCGGCCGGTCCAGGTGGTGGTCAGGGTGATGGTGTAGGTGCCCAGGGACGGGTAGGGGTGGGCGATGTCGTGGTCGGGGTAGGGGTGGCCGGGGCTGGTGGTGGTGATGGGGTCGGTGTGGTCGCCGAAGTCCCAGCTGAACGATGTCGGGGTGGCTTCGACGTCGAGGGGTTGGCCGAGCAGGGTCGGGGTGAAGGTCTGGGTGGCGGGGTCGGTGTAGACGATGGTCGGCTTGTTGACCAGGACCTCGGGACGGTTCGGTTGCACATGCAGCGCGGACGGCGCGATCGGCAGACGCCGGAAGTCCGCCTGAGTAAGGACCGCCGGGGCCTGGCCGGGGCAGGTCCAGCCGGTGAGCGGCTCCCACTCCGACCAGGACTCGGTGACGCTCCCACGCGTGCGCGCCCATAGCGGGGGCACGAGGCCCTCACCGTCGCAGATGGGCATGTGTGTCAGCGCGACGGAGGTCAGGCAGATCGCCGGCATGGTTGGCGACGGCGGGTTGCACAGGTCTTCGCGCACGTACTCCGTCAACTCCGGGGCGGGCGCCGACGCCCCCGTTGACGCGTCGGCCGACGGGTGGTCAACCGCGCTCCTGCCGTTCAGCTCGACCGCACCCGCACTCGCGGATGCGTCAACCTCCCCCACGAGATCGCTCCCGTGCGGAGATGGAAGAGCCATCGCTGCAGCGATCAGCAGGGCGAAGACCCCTGCCGAGCGGACCGTCATGACTCAGCGGGCGTCGCGTCGACCTCGAGCACGCTCCACCCATCCTCGTAGGCGAGGGCAAGGACCATGCTCACCTTGCGCGACTCGGGATGCTCACCCACGATCGCGCCCGACTCATCCACCTCAGCCGAAGGCCCCTCCGTCACAGTCAGCTCCGCGCCATAACGGCGCCCAGGTGCGAGCTCTTGGACACTCACGGACAGCACGGAGATCTCCGAACCACGGTTGTGATGACCAGCCGCCTTCAGCGCCTCCACGTTGGTGACGACGCTCCCGCAGAAGACACAGTCAGGGTGCGAAAGCGCCTGCCACTCGCTCAGATCTCCGGTCGCATACGCGTAGGGATAGAGGGCGAGGAAGTAGCGGGCTGCTGCTTCGGCGCCGGCTGAGTCGATGGTGTTCATGGCGGTGGGGCGTTCGGGCTTGATGGTGGCCGGGTCCGCGGATGGGGTGGGAGTGGGCTGTGTGATGGGTGTTGCTGGGGTGGGAGTCCACTCAGGTGCGGGGTCGGTGCCGGTGCACCCGGTCAGGGCGCCGACCAGGGCGAGGGCGGTGACAAGGACCGCTGCGCGGGCGCCTGCGCGGTAGCGGCGTGGTGCTCGCGACGGGTGCGCGCGGGCGGCGTCGTGCCGGGTCGGACGGTGTGGTGTGTTCCCCCTGGGCATGTCTGCAACCTACCGAAGCGGGGACAAACCGGACAGGGATGTTCGGGTGCTGTGGACGGCGGGGTGTTGTCCACAGGTGAGCCGGTCGGCCTTTCGGTGCCCGATGGCGGGTCTCTACGGTCGCGTTCCGTGATCACCACTTCTGCTGCGAGACCAGCCCGCACGTCGGCGTCGGTGTTGGCGTTGGTGTTGGTGGGGGTGGGCTGGTGACGGCGGGCGTGGAGGGGGTGGCGGTCTCGCCGTGGGCGGGGGCGGGGTTGGTGGAGTCGGTCACGGACCTGTCGACCGCGGTCGGGGACGGGGCGTGGCTGGACATCACCCTGGCCGGGGTCGGCACGGTCGCGGGGTCTGCCCCGGGTTCGGTTGACGTTCGGGGTTTGCGGTAGTCAGGCTGCTTGTGCGGCCGCGTAGATCATCTCAAACTCGACCGGGGTGAGCTTGCCGAGGCCGCGTTGGCGGCGTCGGCGGTTGTACTTGGTCTCGATCCAGGTGACGATCGCGAGGCGGAGGTCTTCGCGGGTGTCCCATCGCGTTGTGTTGAGCACGTTCTTCTGCAGGAGGCTGAAGAAGCTCTCCATGCTGGCGTTGTCTCCGGCGCCGTAGGAGCGGCCCATCGATCCGACCAGGCCGTTGTTCGCGAGGAGTCGTTGGGTCTTCTTGGCCCTGAACTGACCGCCTCTGTCGGAGTGACACACGGTGCCGGCCGGTGAGCGCAACGCGATCGCGTTGCGCATCGCTGCTCTGGCCAGGCTCGACTTCATCCGTGAGTCGATGGAGTAGCCGACGATCTTGTTGGAGAAGACGTCCTTGATCGCGCAGACGTAGACCTTCCCCTGCCGGGTGGGGTGCTCGGAGATGTCCCAGAGCCAGACCTGGTTCGTGCTGGTGGCGGTGAACTCGTGCCGCACGACGCCGTGCTCGTCGACCACGGCGAGCAGGTCGTCATGGGGTGCCGGGCCCGTGGACCCGGCCTTGCTGGTCCGCGTCTTGTGGTGGCTCGCGGCGATGGCGGCGACTCGGCACAGTCGGTGCACGCGGTTCTCCCCGACCCTGATGCCGTGCTCGTCAGCCAACTCGTCGGTGAGGAACCTGTAGCCCAGCGTGGCATCGTCGTCGTGGAGGTCATAGAGGACGTCAATGAGATGGGCGTCGTCCCAGTCCCGCCGGGACACCGGATCCTTGAGCCACTTGTAGTACCCCTGGGTCGAGAACCCCAGGACCCTGCACGCCACCGCGACCGGCACCCTGACGGGGGCGCCGGCCGCGGCCATCTCACGGACGAGAGGGAAGACTATTTTCCCGGCAGGTTCGCCTGCGACAGGTACGCCGCCGCCCGGCGCAGGACCTCGTTCTCCTGCTCGAGCAGCCGGTTGCGCTTCTTCAGCTCGCGAAGCTCGCCGCGATCGGCGTCGGTCAGGCCGGGACGATGACCGTCCTCGATGTCGGCCTTCTTCATCCAGTTCGCCAGCGAGCCTTCGGAGATACCGAAGTCCTTCGCGATCTGCGACAGCGGTGCCTGACCCTTGCGGGCCACAGCCACGACATCGTCGCGGAACTCCTTGGGATAGGGCTTTGCCACGGGGACATCCTTCCGTGCGAGGACCAGATCCTCACAGCTCAGGTGTCAACCGAACCCGGGGCAGACCCGCGGACGTGGCGGCGGCGGTCTCGGACCCCCTCGGGGAGCTGCTGGGTGCGGGCCTGGGCTGGTTGATGGAGCACCTGGACCCCTTGCACGGGTGGTTGAACGACCTGACCGGGGACGCGGCCCGGGTCGGTGCCTACGCCGGCACCTGGCAGGGCCTGGACCAGCGGCTCAGGGCGGGTGCCAGGGAGCTGGACCGGGTCGTGCGGGTGGACCTAGAGGACATGAGCGGGGACGCGGTGGCCGCCTACCGGCTGCGCGCCGGGGAGATGAGCCAGGTGATGGGCGGCCTGGCCGACAACGCCGCAGCGATCGCCACGGGTCTGGGCCTGGCCTCAATGATCGTGCAGGTCGTCCATGACGTGGTCCGTGACGCCCTGGCCAAGGTCGTGGGCGCGGCGATCTCCTGGGCCGCGGAACTGGTCTGCTCGGTCGGCCTGGCCACCCCGTTGGTCATCGAGCAGGTCACCACCCGGGTCGCGTCCCTGGCCGTGCACGTGGGCACCCAGGTCACCGCCACGATCACCTCCAGCCACGCCCTACGCGACCTGCTCACCCAGCTCACCACCACGATCAGCGCCCTGGGCCACCACCTGCCCACCACCACCGCCACCGCGACCGCCATCGGCGCCGCCCACCACGGCGCAGGCGACCTCGCGGAGGTCCGGGCGGCGTCCACTGACACCGGAGCGGACGCCGCGGGCAGTCTGGCCGTCGCTCCGGTCGTCCCCCCGCGATCGCGCACGTCGCGGCCTTCGGCCGTCGAGCGTGGACCGCTACCGTCCTGCACGGGTGTCACCCGTCCGTCGAAGGCTCCCGACGCCGACGCCGTCGCGCGTGGGCGAGCCGAGTTGCCCTCCTCTCGGGATCGGCGCGACAAGCGCCAGGGCCTCAGCGGGGAGGAAGAGTCGGCGTGGACCATGGCGCAGGCGGGCTACGACGTCGACCGCCATCCGTGGACGGAGGGGCCCAAGAACCCCGACTTCCGCATCGAGGGGCAGATCTTCGACAACTACACACCGACGTCGAACTCGGCCAGGAACATCTGGTCGGCGGTTCAGGACAAGATCCTGCACGAGCAGACCGTGAGGGTCGTGATCAACCTGCGGGACACCGCTGTGACGTTCGAGCAGCTGCGTGAGCAGTTCAGGTATCCCGTCGAGGGGCTTCTCGAAGCGATCGTCGTCGATGGAAACCGCGTTCGCCCGCTATACCCCTGACAGAGAAAGGAGGCCACCCGATGCACTCGTACTCAACCCTCGTCCGTTGCACGGCAACGCTCGAGGAGATCGTGGGCTGGCTCGCCTCGGCCCTGGGCGTTGACGCCGACGACACGTGGCGAATCGAGCTCGGCGCGCTGGACTGCCGAGTCTGGCCGCGCGGCGTGTTCAACACCGAGGACTACGACGAGACGCTGGGCGGCGAGGTTCTCGGCGAGGTCTGGTGGCACGTCGAGAACCGAGGTGACGAGAACGCCTACTACGAGGCCGAGCGCCTTCTGATGGTCACGGTGGCCCGGATGGCAGTCGAGCTGGACGCGTCTCTCCTCTTCCTGTGGGGGCGTGACGTCGTGATGATGTCGCGGCTCAACGGTGAGCTGGTGGTCTACGACCGGTTCGCCGAGTGGTCCCGCCCCGACGTAGAACCCTTCCTTCCCCCGCACCGAGTCTCGTCCGACCACTGGATCGTGTGATTGCGGCAACCTGACTGGCCTACTCCCCGTACCCGGAGACGCGACGAGGGGCCGCCCGGTGACCGGGCAGCCCCTCGTGGTGTCGAGACGTGTCAGGCGAACGAGCCCCCGCAGGCGCAGGACGAGCCCGCGTTCGGGTTGTCGATCGTGAAGCCCTGCCGCTCGATGGTGTCGGCGAAGTCGATCGTCGCGCCCTCGAGGTACGGCACGCTCATCCGGTCGACCACGACCTCGACGCCGTCGTAGTCGCGCACCGCGTCACCGTCGAGCGTCCGCTCGTCGAAGTAGAGCTGGTAGATCAGGCCGGAGCACCCGCCGGGCTGCACCGCCACGCGCAGACGAAGGTCGTCGCGACCCTCCTGCTCGAGGAGCGCGCGCACCTTGGCGGCGGCGACGTCGGTCAGGTTCACGCCGTGCGTTGCTGTCTGGGTGGTCTCGGTCATGGTGTCTCCTCGGTGGGGGCCGTCAACGGTGAAAACGCCCGGCCCGGGCCTGTTCTTCCAGGGTACGACCTCTCGCTGCTGAGGTCCGCGTCACAGGTCCCGGCGCGGCACGGCCGGATCAGCGCGACCACGTGCGCGCGACCCGCTCGGCCCGGGCCGCCAGAGTACCGGCCGGGTCGGCGAGGGCAGCCGCCACGTCCGCCGGCTTCTCGGCGACCGCATAGGCGCCGGAGATCCCCGCCGCGCCCCACTCCCGCCGCCCCAACGCGACCTGCCCCGCCACCGCGACCACCGGAAGACCGCGCGCCACGCCACGCCGGGCGACAGCCGCCACCACCTTCCCGTGCAGGGACTGCCAGTCGAGCGTCCCCTCCCCCGTCACGAGGACGTCAGCCGCCGCAGCCGCTCCGTCCAGCCCGACGGCATCGGCCACCACCTCCGCACCGGGCAGCAACCGCGCACCCAGGACGGCGAGCGCGAAGCCCAGCCCACCGGCGGCACCCGCCCCCGGCAGCTGCGCCCAACGACGCCCGCTCGTGAGGCCGCCTGCCCCACCCGAAGCCCCCACGAGGGGCAGGCTGGGCGGCACCCCCGGGCCGTCGTGCGCAGCCTCCCCCACCACGGCCGCGAACCGCCCGAGCGCCCGCTCCAGGTGCTGCGCCTCCTCGGGGGTGGCCCCCTTCTGCGGCGCGAACCCGGCACTCGCGCCATGCAGGCCCAGCAATGGCACGTCGACGTCGAACGCGACCACGAGATCGACCCCCGCGACCGCCGCGCGCGCCACCGCGAGGTCCCCGACGTCGTCCGCGGTCACGCCCGCCAGCGCTCCCCCGCCACCCCCGAGCACAGTCGACGCCATGCCGAGCCCCGCCAGCAGGCCCGCGCCGCCGTCGTTCGTCCCGGACCCACCGAGCCCCACGACGACGCGCCGGGCGCCGAGCCGGCACGCGGCCGCCACCAGCTCCCCGACGCCGCGCGACGTCGTGCGGGTCGGGTCACGCCGCTCCGGTGGCACCAGGTGCAGCCCGACCGCCTGGGCGGACTCCACGTACGCGAGCGGGCCCGCAGGCAGGCCCGCCATGAGCACGGTCGCCGGAACCGGGTCGCCGAGCGGACCGGTCACCACGACGGGCACCAGCTCGCCGCCGGTCGCCGCCGCGATCACGTCGACGAAGCCGGGCCCGCCATCGGCCAGCGGCATCAGGTTGAGGACGTCACCCGGCGCTCCCCGCGACCACCCTGCCGCGAGGGCATCCGCTGCTTGGGCGGCTGTGAGGGTGCCGCCGAAGCAGTCGGGGGCGATGAGGACGCGCACGGGCCCATCCTGCCCGGCCTCGGCGCGCCGGCACCCGTGTGGGAGAATCAGGGCCGTGACGTCCACCTTCACGGAGCCCGTCCCGTCGGCCCTGCTGCTCCTCGGGCGCGGCACCGATCTCGCGTCCGAACGCGGCGTCGAGTGTCCTGGCGATCTGCCCGCACCGAGCGACCCGCACCTCGTCGAGCGGGCCCGCGCTGCCAAGGCCGCCCTCGGCAGCCGCGTCTTCGTCCTGGGGCACCACTACCAGCGCGACGAGGTCATCGAGCACGCCGACGTGACTGGCGACTCCTTCAAGCTCGCGCGGGAGGCCGCGGCGCGCCCCGAAGCAGAGTTCGTCGTCTTCTGCGGCGTCCACTTCATGGCGGAGTCGGCGGACATCCTCACGGCGGAGAACCAGGCCGTCGTCCTACCGGACCTGGCCGCGGGGTGCTCCATGGCCGACATGGCCGCGATCGACCAGGTCGAGGAGGCCTGGGCCGTCCTCGCCGGGGCGGGGGTCGCCGAGCGCACGGTCCCCGTCACCTACATGAACTCCACCGCCGCCATCAAGGCTTTCACCGGCCGGCACGGCGGCACCGTGTGCACCTCCTCGAACGCCGAGGTGGCGCTGCGCTGGGCATTCGACCAGGTCGGCGGCGTCGAGGGCGACGGCAAGGTCCTGTTCATGCCCGACCAGCACCTCGGGCGCAACACCGCCGTGCAGCAGCTGGGCCTGAGCCTCGAGGACTGCGTGGTCTACGACCCGCGCAAGCCCGACGGCGGCCTGACGCCGGCCGAGCTCGCCGCGGCGCGGATGATCCTGTGGAAGGGCCACTGCTCGGTGCACGGCCGCTTCTCCGCCGAAAACGTCGCCCAGGTACGCGAGCGGGTGCCCGACGTGACCGTCCTCGTGCACCCCGAGTGCAAGAACGAGGTGGTCACGGCGGCGGACATGGTGGGCTCGACGGAGTACATCATCCGCGCGCTCGACGCCGCCCCGGCCGGCTCGGCCTGGGCCATCGGCACCGAGCTCAACCTCGTCCGGCGCCTCGCGAACGCTCACCCGGACAAGCAGGTGCACTACCTCGACTCGACTGTGTGCTTCTGCTCCACGATGAACCGGATCGACCTGCCGCACCTGGTGTGGACGCTCGAGTCGCTCGTCGAGGGCCGGGTACCGAACCGCGTCGTCGTCGACCCGGACGACGCCCACTGGGCCCGCGTGGCCCTCGACCAGATGCTTGCGCTGCCCGGAGTGTGATCCTGCGATGACGACCCGTCCGATGCGTGTGGGGATCTTCGTCTTCGACGACGCCGAGGAGCTCGACGTCGTCGGGCCCTACGACGTCCTGGCGCTCTGGGCCCAGCACAGCTCGCTGCGCCCCGAGGTGATCACCTTCTCGGCGGACGGCGGGGGCGTGCGGATGGCCAAGGGCCTCCGCCTGGTCCCCGACCACTCCATCGAAGACGTCGGGCCCCTCCACGTGCTCGTGTACCCGGGCGGGCAGGGCACCCGACGCCTTGCCGCCGACGTCGACCACCTCGCCTGGGTGCGCGAGGTTCGGGCGCACACCCCGCTCATGACCTCGGTGTGCACCGGCGCCCTGGTCTACGCCGCGGCCGGTCTGCTCGCCGGACGGCCCGCCACGACCCACTGGGCGGCGTTCGACGAGCTCGCCGCGATCGACCCGTCCGTGCTCGCGGACACCGAGGCGCGGTTCGTCGACGACGGCGACGTCATCACGTCCGCGGGCGTCTCCGCCGGCATCGACATGGCGCTGCACCTCGTCGCGCGGCTCGACTCACCCGCGGCGGCACGAGCCGTGCGCCGCGGCATCCAGTACGACCCCGCTCCCCCGATCTGACCCGGACGCCGCCCGTGACCGAGTCGTGACGTCCGCGCGCCCCCGCGCGAACGTCCCACCGCTACGGTCCCCCCGTGCCCCTGCGTGCCCCCGCGCCGTCCGCCCCCACCTCGGCCTCCCCCGCCGCTGGCGACGGGCGCGTCACCGGCGCCGACGGCCTGCGCGCTTTCGCCGCCCTCTGGGTGGTCGGCTCGCACCTCTTCCAGCGCCTCCGGCTCGAGTCGCAGGAGCCCTGGCTGCGCGACGTGCAGCTCGTGATGATGAAGGGCGCCTTCGGCGTCAGCGTCTTCTTCGTCCTGTCGGGGATGCTGCTGAGCCTGCCGTTCTGGGGCGCCTACCTGGCCGACCGCCCGTTCCCGGACCTGCGTCACTACGCCCGGCGGCGGTTCGCCCGGATCGCGCCCGGCTACTACCTGAGCCTTCTCGTCACATCCGTGGTGGCGCTGTGCGTCGCCGCCGACGCGCCGTACCGGCTCGTACGCCTGCTCACAGGCCTGACGTTCACGTCCGCCTTCCACTGGGCGACCCTCTTCCCCGTCCCGATCAACGGCCCGCTGTGGTCCATCGGGTTCGAGGTGGTCAGCTACGTCCTGATGCCAGTGGCGATGTGGGGCATGTTCCGGCTGCGGCGTCGCGGCGCCGGGATTGCGCTCGGCTACTGGGTGCTCGTCGTCGGCGTGGTCCTCGCCGTCAACCAGTGGGTCGTGACGACGCTCGTGCCCGACGCCGAGGGGCGCGGCTGGCAGTACGGCATGGTGGGCGGCGCGAAGGAGTGGATGCCGTCCTACAACCCGGTCGGCTTCTACGCGCACTTCTGCGTGGGGATCGCGGCAGCAGCCGCCATCACGTGGTGGCGCGTGCGCCGCGGCGGATGCCGGCACTGGGCCTTCGACGTGCTCGCGGCGGCCGGGCTGGGTGGGGCGGGCATCCTGACGTGGCTCGTCCGGGAACCCCCGGAGCCGGAGTACCTCGCCAACTTCCAGGGGCAGCCGTATCACTTCCCGCTCTTCGCGGTCCTGATGGCGGTGGGCCTCGTCGGCCTGGCGCAGTCGCGGGTCCTCGGTGCGCTCGCCGACAACCGGGCCGCCCGGTACACCGCCAGGGTGTCGTTCGGGATCTACGTCTGGCACTACCTGATCATCGAGATGGTCGCCGGCCGGACCGGGGACTTCGTGTACGGCGGCATTGCCGACGTCGGTCGCTTCGCCGCTCTCTCAACCCTCGTCCTGGTCCTGACCTACGCCGTCGCCGGCGCGTCCTGGCGGTGGCTCGAACGCCCGTGCCTCACCTCGGCATGGGCCCGCGGGGTCCGGCGCGGGGCGTCGGACGGCCCGCGCCCGGCGGACCGCCCGACGCGCGACCTCACCCCAGCCGGCTGAGCAGGAGGGCCTCTGCGAGGACGGCCTTCTCCAGCTCGCCCAGGTGGACGGACTCGTCGGCGGAGTGGGCACGCGAGTCCGGGTCCTCCACGCCCGTGACCAGGACAGTCGTGCCGGGGAACACCTCGAGCAGGTCCGCGACCAGCGGGATCGAACCGCCGAGACCCACGTCGACGACGTCGGTCCCCCACGCCTCGCCGTAGGCGGCGCGGGCCTCTCGCGCGAGGTCGGAGTCGGCCGCACCCGCCCAGGGGCGTCCCAGCTCGCCGTCGTGCACCGTGACGCGTGCGCCGAAGGGGGCGTGCGACTCCAGGTGCGCGCGCAGCGCCGCGAGCGCGGTGGCCGGGTCCTGTCCGGGGGCGATGCGCAGCGAGAGCTTGGCGCGCGCCGTCGGGAGCAGCGTGTTGGAGGAGAGCGCCACCGTGGGCGCGTCGAGCCCGATGACGGAGAGGGCCGGCTTGGTCCACAGCCGCGCGGTGAGGGGCCCGCTCCCGATGAGCCCGACGCCCGGGAGCACGGAGGCGTCGGCGCGCAGGTCGGCCTCCGCGTAGTCGACCGTGGGGTCGGGGGCGCTGACCAGGCCCGCGACGGCGACGTCACCGGCGTCGTCGTGCAGCGTCGCGATGAGGCGGCACAGCGCGGTCAGGGCGTCCATGATCGGGCCGCCGTACATGCCGGAGTGGATGGCGTGCCCGAGCACGGCCACCTCGACCTCGCAGTCCACCAGGCCCCGCAGGCTCGTGGTGAACGCGGGCACCCCGACCTTCCAGTTGACCGAGTCGGCGAGGATCACCAGGTCCGCCGCGAGGAGGTCGCGGTGCTCGCGCAGGAAGTCGACGAACGTGGGTGAACCGACCTCCTCCTCCCCCTCGACGAACACGGTGACGCCCACGGGCCCGTCACCGACCGCACGAAGCGCGCCGAGGTGCGCCACGATCCCGGCCTTGTCGTCGGCCACACCGCGGCCGTACAGGCGCCCGTCCTGCTCCGTCGGCTCGAACGGCTCGGTCTGCCAGTCCGTGCGGGCACCCGCCGGCTGCACGTCGTGGTGGGCGTAGAGCAGGACGGTCGGGGCTCCGTCGCGGGCAGGACGACGCCCGACGACGGCGGGCCGGCTCTCGAGGCCGTCGGCGCGGCGGGCGGTCAGCACCTGAACCTCGGGCAGCACCCCGCGCAGCAGCTCGGCGACGGCCTCCGCCGAGCGCGCCATCTCGGCCTGGTCGAAGGTCGGGCTCGAGACCCCGGGGATCCGGACCAGGCCCTCGAGGTCGGCGCGGGTGCGGGCGAAGCCGGCATGGACGACGTCGCACAGGTGGGCGACGTCGGGGCTCTGGTGCGTGGGAGTCGTGGTCACGGCGTCCAACGCTACCCGCGGGCTCGACTACCCTGGGCCCGTGCCTCCCCGCATCCGCCCGTCCCAGGTCCCCGAGGTCCCCCAGCCGAACCGGCCGGGCGCGAAGGGACGGCCGACGCCGAAGCGCAAGGTCGCTCAGGCCGCGAACCGTCGGCCCCTCGTGCAGGACGCCAAGACGTCCGCCAAGGAGTCGCGTGCGAAGGCGCGGGAGCAGCGGGACCGCGAGTACCAGGCCCTGCGGCAGGGTGACTCGCGCAACTTCCCGCCGCGGGACCAGGGCCCCGTCCGTGCCTGGGCCCGCGACTGGGTGGACGCCCGCCGCGACTGGCGCGAGTGGGCCGTTCCGATCGCCGTCGTGGCGTTCCTGCTGTCGATCGTGTCGACGGCCAACCCGTACCTCTACCTCATCGTCAACGTGCTCATCTGGGTGCTCCTCGTGACGATGATCGTCGGTTCGGTGCTGTACGTGCGCAAGGTGAAGCGCCTGGCCACGGCCAAGTTCGGGATCGCCAAGCTTCCCGCCGGGACTCGGCATGTACGCGCTGTCCCGGTCGCTGATGCTGCGCCGCAGCCGGCTCCCCCGGCCGCGCGTCGACCGCGGCGCGACCGTCAGCTGACGCGTCCGGCGTCGGCCGCCCGATCCCCCTCCGCAACATCGCACGCCATCCACGAGCGCGACGGTCGAATCGTTTCGCGGCCGCCGCGCTAGGCTGCCGCGCATGAAGCATCGATTCCTCGGCAGCAGCGGGCTGCAGCTCTCGGAGATCGCCTACGGCAACTGGATCACGCACGGTGGCCAGGTCGAGGCCGACGCCGCCACGGCGTGCGTGCACGCCGCCCTCGACGCGGGCATCACCACCTTCGACACCGCGGACGTCTACATGAACGGCGCGGCGGAGGAGGTGCTCGGCGCGGCCCTCGCGGGGCTCGAGCGCCGGGACGTCGAGATCACCACCAAGGTCTTCTGGCCCACCGGCGCCAAGGGCGCCAACGACTCGGGCCTCTCACGCAAGCACATCATGGAGTCGATCGACGCCTCGCTGCGCCGCCTGCGCACCGACTACGTCGACCTCTACCAGGCACACCGCTGGGACGACGTGACGCCCCTCGAGGAGACGATGGTCGCGTTCGCCGACGTCGTCCGGCAGGGCAAGGCGCTCTACATCGGCGTCAGCGAGTGGACCGCCGAGCAGCTGCGCGCCGGTCAGGCCCTGGCGCGGGAGCTCCGGGTGCCGCTCGTGTCCAACCAGCCGCAGTACTCGATGCTCTGGCGTGTCGTGGAGGCCGAGGTCGTCCCCGCGTCCGTCGAGCTCGGCATCAGCCAGATCGTCTTCTCCCCCGTCGCCCAGGGTGTGCTGACCGGCAAGTACCGGGCCGGCCAGCAGCCGCCCGCCGGCTCGCGCGCGACCGACGAGAAGGGCGGCGGCGCGATGTTCGTCAAGCGCTTCCTCGACCGCCCGGACCTGCTCGAGCGGGTGCAGGGGCTCCAGCCCGTCGCAGCCGAGCTCGGGCTCACGATGGCGCAGCTCGCCGTCGCGTGGGTGCTGCAGAACGACAACGTCACCGCGGCCATCATCGGCGCGTCCCGGCCGGCGCAGGTCGCCGAGAACGTGGCAGCCTCCGGCGTCGTCATCCCGCCGGAGCTGATGGCGCGCATCGACGAGGTCCTGGGCGCTGAGAGCGTCGAGCGGGACCCCGGCAAGACGGCGGAGAACTCCCCGCCGCGCCGCTCCTTCACCGCCTGAGCGTCGGCGCTCGGCCCGGCGCGCTGCCGCTCAGTGCGCCGGGCCGAGCGCCGCCCGGAGCGGGAGGGCTGCCGCGACCGCGGCGTCGTGGCTGCGCAGCACGACACTCGCCACGCCCTGCTCGACCAGTCGCCGCCACTGCTCGCCGAGCCACTGCTCGGCGTCGAACCGGGTGCCGAAGGCCGGACTCATCGGCTGGTCCATCGGCCGGCCACCGGCGTCCACCAGCTGCCAGTCCCACGCGGCTCCCGTCGTCATGCCAACCCCCGGTTCACGCGTGCGGCCCAGAACGGGCCCTCGTAGATGAAACCCGTGTACCCCTGCACGAGGTCCGCCCCCGCCTCGAGATACGCCCGGGCGTCCTCGGCGGTCGTGATGCCGCCGCACCCGATGATGGTGGGCCCGGCGCCCAGGCGCGCACGCAGCCGAGCGACGACGGCGAGGCCCCGCGGCAGCAGGGGCGGCCCCGAGAGACCCCCCGGGCCGAGGTCGTGCGCGATCGTCGTGTTGACCGCCACCATGCCGTCCAGGCCGAGCTCGGCGACCAGGTCCGCGACGGCGTCGACCTCCTCGTCGCCGAGATCCGGCGCGATCTTCACGAGCAGCGGGACAGCGCCCGGCGCGGTCGCCTCGTCCGCCGCCGCCCGCACCGCCTGCAGGATGGGTCGCAGCAGGTCGACGGCCTGCAGGTCGCGCAGCCCCGGCGTGTTCGGCGACGACACGTTCACGACGAGGTAGTCGGCGTACGGAGCGAGCAGGCGGGCGCTCGTCGCGTAGTCCCCGGCGGCGTCGGCGGCAGGGGTGGCCTTGCTCTTGCCGATGTTGATGCCCACGACCAGCCGGCGGCCGGCGCGACCCCGGCGCAGGCGCGCCATCCGCTCCGCGGCCTCGGCCGAGCCGTCGTTGTTGAAGCCCATCCGGTTGCGGATGCCCCGCTGGTCCAGGACCCGCCACAGGCGCGGCCGGTCGTTCCCGGGCTGAGCCAGGGCCGTCAACGTGCCGATCTCGACGAAGCCGAACCCCAGCATCGCCAGGCCCCGCACGCACGTACCGTCCTTGTCGAACCCCGCCGCGACACCGAACGGCGCCGGGAACTCGCGACCCAGCGCCCGGACGGGGCGGTGCCCGCGCGAGCAGGCGGCGTGCACCACATGGCTCACGCCCGGCACGAGACCCGCCCACCGGATGCCCGTGAAGGCCAGGTGGTGGGCTCGTTCGGGGTCGAGACGCCGCAGGACGTGGGTGAAGAAGAAGCCGTACACGAGCGCAACCTACTCGGCCGCGAGGGCCAGCACGACGGCGCTCCAGCTAGCATCCGGGCATGACCACCGTCACGCTGACCTCGTCCGACCCTGCCCGCATCGCCGCCGACGTGCTGGCCGTCCCCGTCGCCGCCGGCGCCACAGGTCCGGTCCTCCTCGGCCCGGCGCTCCCCGAGGAGCTGCGGCGTCGGCTGACGGATCAGGCGCGTGCGCTGGGCATCACCGGTGAGGTCGACGAGGTGCGCCGGGCGACCACCGACGGCGACGCGACCGCTCCCGTGGTGGCGCTCGTCGGCGTCGGTGCCACGACCGAGCCCGACGCCGAGGCGTTGCGCCGCGCGGCCGGCGCCGTCGTCCGGCAGGTGACCGGGGTCGGGGTCGTCGCGCTGGCCTTCCCTGCCGCCGACGTCGCCCAGGTGGCCGCCGTGGCGGAGGGCGCCCTGCTCGGGGCGTACGTCTTCGCCCGGTACCGCGAGGCCGCGGCCGGTGCCCGCCCCGCCGAGCGCGTCGACGTCGTGACACCGCTCGCCAAGGACAAGGCCGCCCGGACCGCCGTCGAGCGCGCGGAGGTCCTCGCGCGGGCCGTGCACGCGGTCCGCGACCTGGTCAACACCGCTCCGGCGGACCTGTACCCGGGCGCGTTCGCCGACCACGCCCGCGCTGCGGCCAAGGGCACGAAGGTCAAGGTCACCGTGCTCGACGAGAAGGCGCTCGTGGCGGGTGGCTACGGCGGCCTCGTCGCCGTCGGCCAGGGCTCGGCCCGCCCGCCGCGCCTGGTCAAGGTGACCTACTCCCCCGCACGCGCCAAGCGGCACGTGGCCCTGGTGGGTAAGGGCATCACGTTCGACTCGGGCGGCCTCTCGATCAAGCCGGCCAAGTCGATGGAGACGATGAAGAGCGACATGGCGGGTGCCGCGGCTGTGCTGCACACGGTGCTGGCTGCGGCCGCGCTCGAGGTGCCCGTCGCCGTCACGGGTTGGCTGTGCCTGGCCGAGAACATGCCGTCCGGTCACGCCCAGCGCCCCTCCGATGTCATCACCCAGCGCGGCGGCACCACCGTGGAGGTGCTGAACACCGACGCCGAGGGCCGCCTCGTCCTGGCCGACGGGCTCGTCGCGGCCACCGAGGAGAACCCGGACGCCGTCGTCGACATCGCAACCCTCACGGGCGCACAGCTCGTCGCGCTCGGCACCCGCGTGAGCGCCGTCATGGGCACCGACGCCGTGCGCGAGCAGGTCGTCGCGGCCGCGGGCGCCACGGGCGAGCTCGCCTGGCCGATGCCGCTCCCGGAGGACCTGCGCGACGGCCTCCGGTCGTCCGTGGCGGACATCGCGAACGTCGCCGCGGACCGCAACGGCGGGATGCTGCGCGCCGGGCTCTTCCTGCGGGAGTTCGTCGGTGACACGCCGTGGGCACACGTCGACATCGCGGGGCCGTCCTTCAACGAGGGCGCGCCCTGGGGCTACACGCCCGCCGGCGGCACCGGCTTCGGCGTCCGCACCCTCCTGGGCTTCCTGGAGGGCTGAGGCGGGACGTCAGCCCTGGTTCTGGCGGGCGGACCACTCGCGCATGCGGCGGGGGTACCCGGTGAGCTGGACGTCGTACACGGGGATGCCCAGCTCGCGGGCGATCTCCCGGGCGGTCCGCGCGTCGGGCACCTTGCGCCGCGTCCACTCCCCGGACACGGCGACGAGCACCACCGTGGTCGGGGTGACGTGGGTGGGCGGCTCGATGTACGCCTCGACGCCTGCCTTCTCGGAGGCGAAGCGGCGCAGGTGCGCCAGGGTGGCCCCGCGGGCCTCGGAGTCGTCATGCCGCTTGCGCGACCGGAACAGCGCCATGGTCGAAGCCTAGGTCGCCGCAGACGTAGGATGATTAACACGGCGCGCAGCGGGCCGGTGCGGCTACGGTTCCCGCCTTTTGCACTGTGATGACAAGATGACCGGAGCACTGATCACCGACGGGGAGAGTCACGTGGCCGACACGTACGACATCGTGGTCCTGGGTGGCGGGAGTGGCGGCTACGCCACCGCCCTGCGAGCGACCGAGCTCGGGCTGAGCGTGGCGCTGATCGAGGCCGACAAGGTGGGCGGGACGTGCCTGCACTACGGCTGCATCCCCACGAAGGCGTTCCTGCACGCCGCAGAGGTCGCCGACGCTGCCCGCGAGAGCGCCAAGGTCGGCGTCCGCGCAACCCTCGAGGGCATCGACATCGAGGCGCTGCACCAGTACAAGGACTCGGTGATCGGTCGGCTCTACAAGGGCCTCCAGGGCCTCGTGAAGGCCCACGGCATCACCTACGTCGAGGGCTACGGCCGCCTCGTCGGCCCCGACACCGTCGAGGTCGACGGGCAGCGCTACACCGGCCGGAACGTCGTCCTGGCCACCGGCTCCTACTCGCGCACCCTGCCCGGCCTCGACATCGGCGGCCGGGTCATCACCTCCGAGGAGCCTCACGCTGGACCGCGTGCCTGGCTCCGTCGTCGTGCTGGGCGGCGGCGTCATCGGCTGCGAGTTCGCCAGCGCCTGGAAGTCCTTCGGCACCGAGGTGACGATCGTGGAGGCGCTCCCCCACCTGCTGCCGAACGAGGACGAAGCGCTCTCCAAGGCATTCGAGCGCGCTTTCCGCAAGCGCGGCATCCAGTTCTCCACCGGTGTCCGCTTCTCCGGCGTGACGCAGGACGACGCCGGGGTCCACGTCAGTCTCGAGGACGGGCGCACGTTCGACGCCGAGTACCTCCTGGTCGCCGTCGGCCGGGGGCCCCGCACCGCCGACCTCGGCTACGAGCAGCAGGGGGTCCGCGTCGACCGCGGCTTCGTGCTGACGGACGAGCGGCTGCGCACCGGCGTCGGCTCGATCTACGCGGTGGGCGACATCGTGCCGGGCCTGCAGCTGGCGCACCGCGGCTTCCAGCAGGGCATCTTCGTCGCCGAGGAGATCGCCGGGCTCAACCCGGCGACCATCGTCGAGTCGGGCATCCCGCGCGTCACCTACTCCGACCCCGAGGTCGCCTCGGTCGGCGTCACGGAGGCCAAGGCCAAGGAGCTCTACGGCGACGAGGCCGTCGAGACCCTCGAGTACAACCTCGGCGGGAACGGGCGCAGCCAGATCCGGGGTACCGCCGGGTTCGTGAAGCTCGTCCGCGCCAAGGACGGACCGGTCGTCGGGGTGCACATGATCGGCGCGGGCGTCGGCGAGCTCATCGCGGAGGGCCAGCTGGTCGTGAACTGGGAGGCGTACCCCGAGGACGTCGCCGCCCTCGTGCACGCCCACCCCACCCAGAACGAGGCACTCGGCGAAGCCTTCCTGGCCCTCGCCGGCAAGCCGCTGCACGCCCACAACTGACCCGATCGAAGGAGACGCCAGGTCATGTCTGACTCCGTGCGGATGCCGGCACTCGGCGAGAGCGTGACCGAGGGCACCGTCACCCGGTGGCTCAAGCAGGTCGGCGACACGGTCGCGGTCGACGAGCCCCTGCTCGAGGTGTCCACCGACAAGGTCGACACCGAGATCCCCTCGCCCGTCGCCGGCACCCTGCTCCAGGTCCTCGTCGGCGAGGACGAGACCGTCGCCGTCGGGACGGAGCTCGCGCTCGTGGGCGCGCCGGACGAGGGCGGCGCGGCGCCGGCGCCCGCACAGCCCGAACACGAGGCTCCCGCCGAGCAGGCGACGCAGGCGCCCGACGCCGCCGCCCAGCAGGCAGCGCAGATCCCCGCCGAGGTCACGGGTGAGGCTCAGGCGCCGTCGCCGCAGCCTGCGCCCGTGCCGCCGACGGGCTCCGGGGACGCCGAAGACGTGACGATGCCCGCGTTGGGCGAGAGCGTGACCGAGGGCACCGTCACCCGGTGGCTCAAGCAGGTCGGCGACACGGTCGCGGTCGACGAACCTCTCCTCGAGGTGTCCACCGACAAGGTCGACACCGAGATCCCCTCGCCCGTCGCCGGCACCCTGCTCCAGGTCCTCGTCGGCGAGGACGAGACCGTCGCCGTCGGGACCCCGCTCGCCCGGGTGGGCTCGGGTGCGCCGAGCGCGCCGCAGCCCCAGGCCGCGGGCGCGCCCGCGCCCGCGCCCGCGCCCGCGGCCGCGCCCGAATCCGCACCGCAGCAGCCGGCGGGCCCGATCAGCGGGTCTGCCGAGACCGCCGCCGCCGTCGTCGCACCGTCGGCTGGGTCGGCTGGGTCGGCTGGGTCGGCTGGGTCGACAGCGGCAGCCGCTGCGCCCGCAGGCGGCTACCTCACACCGCTCGTGCGCAAGCTCGCCGCGGAGAAGGGCGTCGACCTGGCCGCGGTCGGCGGCACCGGAGTCGGCGGCCGCATCCGCAAGGAGGACGTCCTGGCGGCTGCGGAGCAGGCCGAGGCGGAGCGCGCGGAGGCCGAGGCCCGGCGTGCCGCGTCCGCACCGGCGCCGGCCGCGGGTACCACCGACGGCGCCCCGACGCGCCGCTCCCACCGGGCGGCCGCCCGCACCCCCGAGGTCTCGCCGCTGCGCGGGACGACCGAGAAGGCCAGCCGCCTGCGGCAGATCATCGCCTCGCGCATGGTCGAGTCGATGCAGTCGATGGCGCAGCTCACGACCGTGGTCGAGGTCGACGTGACGCGGATCGCGCGGCAGCGCTCGCGCGCCAAGGAGGACTTCAAGACGCGGGAGGGCGTCGGTCTGTCCTACCTGCCGTTCTTCGTGCTGGCGGCGACCGAGGCGCTCAAGGCTCACCCGAAGATCAACGGCGTGCTCGAGGGCGACCGGATCACCTACCACGGTCACGAGAACGTCGGGATCGCGGTGGACACCGAGCGCGGCCTCGTCGTCCCGGTGATCCGCGAGGCGGGCGACCTCAACCTCGCTGGCATCGCACGGAAGATCGCCGACCTCGCCGCCCGCACCCGGGCGAACAAGGTGACGCCCGACGAGCTCAGCGGGGCGACGTTCACCGTCACCAACACGGGCTGGGGCGGGGCCCTCTTCGACACCCCGATCGTCCCCGTGGGCACCTCGGCGATCCTCGGCACCGGCGCGATCGTCAAGCGCCCCGTCGTGGCCACCGACGAGGACGGCGACGACTACATGGCCGTCCGGTCGATGTGCTACCTGGCGCTCTCCTACGACCACCGCCTCGTCGACGGCGCCGACGCCGCCCGGTACCTGGCGACCGTGAAGAAGCGTCTCGAGGACGGGGACTTCGAGTCCGAGCTCGGGATCTGAGGCAGCGCCCGGCGCGGTGACCTAGCGTGACGACCATGCAGGTCCTCGTCGCGGGTTCCCACGGGCTGCTCGGCACGGCGCTCACCCATCAGCTGGTGGCGTCGGGCCACCGGGTGCGACGGTTGGTGCGCCGCCCAGTGGTCTCACCGGCGGAGGTGTCGTGGGACCCGGTCGCGGGACGGCTCGACCCTGCCGACCTGGCCGGGGTGGACGCCGTCGTCAATCTCGGCGGGGCCGGCCTGGGCGACCGCCGCTGGACCCAGGACTACCGACAGCAGATCATCGACTCCCGCACCGTGCCAACGCGCCTGC
The DNA here is from genome assembly GCA_963807045.1 of uncultured Actinomycetota bacterium. Taxonomy (GTDB): domain Bacteria; phylum Actinomycetota; class Actinomycetes; order Actinomycetales; family Cellulomonadaceae; genus Actinotalea. The sequence continues at coordinate 577,822 of CAWDZL010000003.1, forward strand.
TGGCGACGACGCTCGCGTCGATGACCGACGGCCCGCGGGTGCTCCTGCAGGCCTCGGCCGTCGGGTACTACGGCGACCGCGGCGAGGAGGAGCTCGACGAGACCTCGGACGAGGGGGACGGCTTCCTCTCGGAGGTCGTGCGGGCGTGGGAGGCGGCGACGCACCCCGCCGACGACGTCGTACGCGTGGCGCACCTGCGGACGGGCATCGTCCTCGCGCCCCGTGGCGGCGCGCTCGGCCGGCTCATGCCGCTGCTGCGCCTCGGCGTCGGCGGGCCGCTCGGCGACGGACGCAACCTGTGGAGCTGGATCACGGTGGCCGACCACGCCCGGGCGGTCGAGCACCTGCTCACGTCCGAGGTGCGGGGGCCCGTGAACCTCACGGCGCCCGCCCCGGCCCGGCAGCAGGACGTCGTCCGCGCCGTCGCGCACGCCCTGCACCGACCCGCGGTGCTCCGGGTCCCTCGCGTCGCGCTTCGCGTGGCCGTCGGCGCGTTCGCGGACGACATCCTGGCATCGCAGCGGGCCCTTCCGGCGGTGCTGCTCACCGACGGTTTCCGGTTCGACCACCCGGACCTCGCGTCGGCGGCGGCCTGGGTCACGGTCCGGTCGCAACGGAGCTGACGCGCCAGGCGCCGCCCCAGCGCACCAGCACGAGCACGACCACGTCACGCGAGGCCGGCGCGCCCGGCCCGACCGCCTCGGTCGCCACCCGCACCCGCACGGTCGGCACGCAGCTCTCGCCGGCGCGGGCGGGCGCAACGGACGCGCTCCCGGCGCCTGGCCGTTGGCACCACGGTGCGGCCACCCGGCCGGCGCCGAGCACCCTGAGGGCGGCCCCCTCGACCGGCCCGCGGACCGCGGCGAGCGCACCTGCGCGGCGGTCGGAGCGCCCCGCCTGCGACCCGGGCACGGTGAGGGCCGCGAGTCCGCCGGGCCGGCCGTCGGCGAGGGCGTCTGCCCGCACCTGCGTGAGCCGCACGGCGGCCGCGACGGGCTCGGGCACGTCCGTCCTCGACTCCCCCGCCCGTGGCCACGCCTCGCCGTCGGCCACGACCGCGAGCACGCCCGCCGCGGCCAGCGCCGCCCCGGTGGCGATCACGGCGAGCCGGGCCCCCGTGCCCGTCCGGACGGGCCGACGGTGCCGCCCGCCCGTCCGCCCCCGCCCGGCGGTCGGGTCACGGGAGTCACCCGGGGCGACCCGACGCAGGGTCTCCGGCGCCTCGTCGCCGCGCGCCAGACGACGCAGGCTGAGCCGCGCCAGGACGGCCGGGTCCGGCAGCCGGACGGGTGCGGGCGGGCACGCGGCGTAGACGGCCAGCGCCAGCTCGTCGGCCGACGGCCGCTCCCCGGGTGCGGTGGCGCACGCGGCACGCAGCACACGGGCCAGCGCACCCAGACCTGGGTCACCCCCTTCCGTCGCGCCGCCGAGCAGGACGAGGCCGAGCCGGCCGAGGGCATGGACGTCGGCGGCTGCCGTCGCTCCCCCGGCCCGCTCGGGCGCCGCGGTCAGGGGGGTCCCGAGCCTCGGTCGGCTCCGCCCCACGCACCACGTCGACCAGCACGGGTCGGCCGTCGGGCCGGAGGACCACGTTGCCGGGGGCGACGTCGCCGTGCGCCAGCCCGACGCCGTGCAGTGCGGCGAGCGCCCCCGCCAGTGGGACGACGACCGTGACGACCTCGCCGGGCGGCCACGCCCCGCGCGACCCCCGCAGGGTCGTCAGGTCCGCCCCGGGCACCTCGGGCTGCAGGACGGCGAGCGACCCGTCCGACAGCTCGACGCACCGCTCGGGCGTTGCGACGTGCGGGTGGTCCACCTCGCGCAGCAGCGCCACCCGCTCCCGCGCGGCGTCGGCGCTGTCAGCCGGCACAACGGTCACGACCCATGCCGCGCCGTCGGCGTCGCGGACGCGCCGCCGCACCCCGTCCCCCGCCGGTCCGAGGGCACCGTCGGGGACGAGGCCCGCCCGTCGCAGGGTCTCCGTCACGACGCCATGCCATCACCCCGGCCGGCCCTCACGGCGGTTGTCCACAGGCCGGGGTCGCCCCGAGGCGCCGGTTCAGGCCACCGCGCGCTCCGGGAAACGGCGCCGCCAGGGCCACCAGGCCGCCCCGCCGACGTCGTGCATGAGCCCGGGCACGAGCAGCGTCCGGACCACGAAGGTGTCGACGAGCACGCCCAGCGCAACGAGGAACGCGAGCTGGACCAGGAACAGCAGAGGCAGCACCGCGAGCGCCCCGAACGTCGCCGCGAGCACCAGCCCGGCGCTCGTGATGACGCCGCCCGTCACGGCCAGCCCCCGCCGGACGCCGTCGCGCGTCCCGTGCGCCAGCGCCTCCTCACGCACCCGGGTCATCAAGAAGATGGAGTAGTCGATCCCGAGGGCCACCAGGAAGACGAACGCGTACAGGGCGACGGACGCGTCCGTCCCCGGGAAGCCGAACAGATGGTTGAACGCCAGGGCGCCCAGGCCGATGGTGGCGCCGAAGCTCAGCACGTTCGCGGCGACGATCAGCAGCGGGGCCACCAACGAGCGCAGCAGCAGGACCAGCACCAGCAGGATCACGGCGAGGATCGACGGCACGATCACCCGCAGGTCGCGCTCGTTCGTCTCCTGCGTGTCCAGGCGCTGCGCAGCGGCGCCGCCGACGACGGCGTCCGCGGTCACCCCGTGCGCGGCGGTCCGTACGTCCCCGACGACGGCCGTGGCCTCCTGCGACTCGGCCGCGGCCTGCGTGATCGCGTCGATCCGCACGAGGCCGTCGACGACGAGCGGCGGCGCGTCCGAGGGAGCGCCCGGCGCACCCGGCACCCCGGTGTGGACGGCCGCGGACGTCACGCCGTCGACGCCCTCGACGGCGGCGATCACGTCCTGCGCCGCAGCTTCGGGCACGAATACCTGCACGGGCTCGACCTGCCCGGCGTCGAAGTGCTGGGCGAGCACGTCGCCGCCGGTGACGGAGTCGACCTCGGTGAGGAAGATGTCGCTGTCGCTGGTCCCACCGGCGTCCAGCGTCGGGACCCATGCCGCCGCCGCAAGGAGCCCGACGGCGGTCGCGACCCACACGAGACGGGCCCGGCGGCCGACGAGGGCCGACACGCGGCCCCAGACGCCCGCCCGCTCCTCCAGGTGGGCGAGGGTCTCGTCGCGCGGGTTGCCCTGCTCGTCCAGCGGCGCGGGGTGCGGCATGCGCGGCCAGAAGACGAACCTCGCGCGCCGCCCGGCCACGAGCAGAAGAGCCGGCAGCAGGGTGAGGGCGGCGACCAGCGCGCCGCCGATGCCGATCGCGGCGACGGGCCCGAGGCTCGCGTTGGACTTCAGGTCGGAGAGCAGGAGGCAGAGCAGGCCGGCGATGACGGTGCCGGCGCTCGCCGCGATCGGCTCGAACGACGCGCGCAGGGCGCGACGCATGGCCGCGTACGGGGACTCGATGCGCCGCAGCTCTTCCCGGTACCGCGCCACGATGAGCAGCGAGTAGTCCGTCGCGGCGCCGACGACGAGGATGAAGAGGATGCCTTGGCTCTGGCCGTTGAGGACGAGCACGCCCGCCTTGGCGAGCTGGTAGACGACGAGCGCGGCTCCGGCGAGCCCGAACAGCGCGGTGAGCAGCACCGTGAACGGCAGGCTCGGCGAGCGGTAGACGAGCACGAGGATGACGAAGACGACGGCGAGCGCGACGAGCAGCAGCAGGCCGTCGATCCCGCCGAAGGCGGTGACCAGGTCGGCGATCGAGCCGGCCGGGCCGGTCACCCAGCTGCGCAGACCGGCGTCGGCCAGGGGCGCGTCGGCGCCGCGCACGGCCTCGACCACGAGGTTCACGACCCGTTCCTCGCCGAGCTGTTCGCTGGCGCGGGCGGAGTCGAGCGGGAGGGTGACGAGCACGGCCTCGCCGTCCTGCGCGGGGATCGCCATGGGCTCGGACACGAGCAGGTTGCCGATCCGCTCACCGCCACCGATCTCGAGCGCCCCGAGGCCTGCGGTCCAGCGCTGCGCGGCCGCGACCTGGTCGGACGTGAGCGCGGCGCCGTCGTCGGCGACCAGCACCACGAGGGCGGGCAGCACAGTGGTGTCCGTGAAGCCCTTGTCGAGCTCGGCGGCCCGGGTGGACTCCGCGCTCTGCGGGAGGAACGCACCCGCCTCGTTCTCCTGGACCTCGGAGAGTTTGCCGACCGCCTGGCCGCCCATCCCCCCGACGCCGAACCAGACGACGATCACGACCAGCACCAGGCCCCCACGCAGGAAGCCGCCGCGGCGCCCCTGTCGCAATTTGCTCAGCATGCTGACTATAATGAAGCACGGTCGGTCCCAGCACAAATCTTGCGCGCCCGTACCGCATCGGACGGTCGGGTGCTCTAGCGTGTCCCCGCACCGGACGACGGACCCCACCCGGCCGTATGCGGTGAACGGCGGGAGGATCCACGGATGGACGGACGCGGCGAGTGGCCGACGGGCCGCATGCTGTCCGCCGTCGCGCGGCGCATCGAGCGCGAGTGGAACGCCCACCTCGCGCACTGGGACCTCAACCACGCCTCGCTGCCCGTGCTGGCCTTCCTGTCCCGCGGGCCCCTGTCCCAGCGCGACCTCGCCCGCGCGTCGGGGGTCACCGAGCAGACGATGAGCAGGATCGTCACCCGCCTGGAGCGCTCCGGGTACGTCGCGCGGGAGCCCGACGCCCACGACGCACGCCGCCACCGCGTCACGCTGACCGAGCACGGGCGGGCCGTCTTCACCGCCGCAGGGGACCCCGCAGTCGCGGAGGAGATGAGCATCCGGGGCCTCGACGCCGAGCAGGTCGAGGCGCTGCGGGTGCTCCTCGCGGCGATGCTCGCCGCCCACCCGGCCGAGCCGCCGGACGCCAGGTAGCGTGCCGAGCATGGAGCTCGTCCCTCTCGACCTCGGCCGGCGCCTCGTGCCCTACGCCGAGGCATGGGCCGTCCAGCGCGACGTGCACGCCGCGGTGGTCGCGGGCGAGCGGCCCGACACCGTGCTCCTCGTCGAGCACGAGAGCGTCTACACGGCCGGCCGCCGCACCGCGACCTGGGACCGACCGCTCGACGGCACCCCCGTCGTCGACGTCGACCGCGGCGGCAAGATCACCTGGCACGGCCCCGGACAGCTCGTGGCCTACCCCATCGTGCGGCTGCGCGAGCCGGCCGACGTCGTCGCCTACGTCCGCGCGCTCGAGGCGGCCGTCATGGCTGTCTGCGCCGAGCTGGGCCTGACGACGACGCGGTTCGAGGGCCGCTCGGGCGTCTGGATCCCGACCGAGCCGGTCCCGGTGCGCAAGGTCGCCGCCATCGGTGTGCGCGTGGCGCGCGGCGTGACGATGCACGGTCTGGCACTGAACTGCGACTGCGACCTCGTGGACTTCGGCCGCATCGTGCCGTGCGGGCTGCCCGACTCCGAGCCGACATCCCTGACCGCCGAGCTCGGCAGGACCGTGACGATCGCCGACGCCGTCCCGCTCCTCACCGCGCACCTGGACGCGGCGCTCGCCCCCGTCCGCGCCGCCGAGCCGGTAGAACACACGGTCTCGGCCTGACATACGCTGACCCGGTGACGATCGCCCCCGAGGGACGCCGGATGCTGCGGGTCGAGGCCCGCAACGCAGCGACACCCATCGAGAAGAAGCCCGAGTGGATCAGGACCCGAGCCACCATGGGGCCGGAGTACAGCGAGCTGAAGCAGCTCGTGCACGGCGAGGGCCTGCACACGGTCTGCGAGGAGGCCGGCTGCCCCAACATCTTCGAGTGCTGGGAGGACCGCGAGGCCACCTTCCTCATCGGCGGCGACCAGTGCACGCGGCGCTGCGACTTCTGCCAGATCGACACCGGCAAGCCGGCCGCCTTCGACGCGGACGAGCCCCGGCGGGTCGCAGAGTCGGTGCGCACGATGGGCCTGCGCTACTCGACCGTCACCGGCGTCGCGCGCGACGACCTGCCCGACGGCGGCGCGTGGCTGTACGCCGAGACCGTTCGCCAGATCCACGCCGCGAGCCCCGGCACCGGCGTCGAGCTGCTCATCCCGGACTTCAACGCGGTCCCCGAGCTGCTCGCCGAAGTGTTCCGCAGCCGACCCGAGGTGCTCGCGCACAACCTCGAGACCGTGCCGCGCATCTTCAAGCAGATCCGGCCGGGCTTCCGCTACGAGCGCTCCCTCGCGGTACTCACGGCCGCCCGCGACGCCGGCCTGGTCACCAAGTCGAACCTGATCCTCGGCATGGGCGAGACCTACGACGAGACCGTCGACGCGCTCGCGGCGCTCCGCGCGGCAGGCACCGACCTCATCACGATCACGCAGTACCTGCGCCCGTCCGTCCGCCACCACCCGGTGGACCGGTGGGTGCGCCCCGAGGAGTTCGTCGCCCTCTCGGAGGAGGCGGACCGACTCGGCTTCCTCGGCGTCATGGCGGGGCCGCTGGTGCGCTCGTCGTACCGCGCCGGACGCCTGTGGGCGCAGGCGATGCACCGGCACAGGCGCGCCATCCCGGCAGAGCTGGCGCACCTCGCCACCCCCGGCTCGGCGCGCCAGGAGGCGTCGAGCCTGCTGGCCCGCTGAGGCCACGGCGTCAGGCGCGCCGGACGGGCTCCCGCGACAACTACACTCCTGCGCATGGCCCGTCAGACCTCGTCCTCCGCCGCGCCCGGCGCCACGCCGAAGAAGACCCGCTGGTACCAGAACCTCTGGCAGGCCTACCAGGTCACGCGGAAGCTGGACCCGGCCGTCACGTGGTGGCTGCTCGGTACCTTCGTCGTCATCATGGGTGCGGCCGTCGCGGTCGGCTTCGTGCTGGACCAGCCGGTCTACTTCGCGTTCCTCGGTCTGCCGATCTCGCTGATCGCGATGCTGCCCCTGCTGGCCCGGCGGCTCGAGGCCGCCAACTACAAGGCGATCGAGGGCCAGCCCGGCGCCTCGCTCGCCGCCCTCCGGATGATCCGCCGCGGGTGGGACTTCCCGGAGGAGCCGGTCGCCCTCGACGCGCGCACGCAGGACCTGGTGTTCCGCGGCATCGGTCGCGCCGGCGTCGTCCTCATCAGCGAGGGCCCCGCCCAGCGCGTGGCCAAGCTCCTCGAGAAGGAGCGCAAGCGGGTCAACCGCGTCGTGCCGAACGTGCCAGTCATCCTCGTCCAGTGCGGCGACGGCGAGGGTCAGGTCCCGCTGCGCAAGCTGAGCCGGCACGTGCAGCGGCTGCGCCCGGTCCTCACCAAGCAGGTCGTCGCCGAGGTGACCAAGCGCCTCACGTCGCTCGGCGGGGCGTCGCTGCCCGTTCCGAAGGGCGTCGACCCGATGCGCGCACGCCCGGACCGCAAGGGCATGCGCGGCCGCTGACGCCGATGACGTCCGCGGGCCACGCGCTCGCCACGCGTGAGGCCTGGAACCACAACACCCACTACCACCGGAAGCTCCCACGCTGGGCGCCCCCGCCGTGGGGCCGGGTGCTCGATGTCGGCTGCGGCGAGGGGCTGCTGACGCGTCGCCTCGCCCCGTTCGCCGAGCAGGTGACCGGGGTGGACGTCGACGCGGCGATGATCGACCGCGCCCGGGCGTCGGCGCCGGCCATCCGGTACGTCCACGGCGACGTGCGCGCGCTCAACCTCGGCGCGCCCTTCGACCTGGTCACGTGCGTCGCCGTCCTGCACCACCTCGGCCTGGAGCACGGGCTCGAGCGGCTCCGCGACCTCGTCGCTCCCGGCGGAACCCTGGTCGTCGTCGGGCTGGCCCGTCCCGCCACCCCCCGCGACCACGCCTGGTCCGCGCTAGGCCTCGTCGCGAACGGCCCGGCCAGGTGGCTGCGCGGGAGCTGGGATCCGGGCGCGCCGGTGCGCGACCCCGAGGAGACGTACACCGACGTGCGCACCGCGGCCGGTCGCCTGCTTCCCGGGTCTCGGCTCCGACACCACCTCTACTGGCGGTACTCCGTCGTCTGGCGGGCGCCGGTCAGGCCCTGACGAGGACGGTCCGGGCGACGACGTCGTGCATGCCGCGGCCGTCGGCGTCCCAGACGACGGCAGGGATGACCAGGCACAGCGCGACGGTGCGGATCGCGGCGGCCCCGAGCCCCGGCGGCACGGGCCGCGCCAGGTCCCGCACCCGCACGACTCGGATGCCGACCAGCCGGTGACCGATGGTCGTGCCGAGGAGACCCACGAGCAGGATCGTGGACACCGCGAAGACCGCCAGGGTCGCGGCGGGCTGCCCGCGCAGGACGCCGCCGGCCGGGGCGGCCGGGTCGGGGAAGAACAGCGCGCTCACGGCCATGCTGGCCGCCCAGTCCACCGCGACGCCGGCGAGACGCCGCAGCACGGGGGCCCGCGCGCCGGGCCCGCTCACGGGGAGATCGAGCCTGCCGCGCCCGAACCCCGCGGGCGTACCCTCCAGCCAGGACCCCAGGTCCTCCCGACGACGTGCCACGGCGTCAGGGTACGACGACGCCGGGTGGCCGCGTTTCCACGCTGTGCACGAAGGTAACTCGGCGGAAACATGAGGTACACGGTCGGGAAACCACGCGCCCCTACCGTCGGAGCCGGCGCAGCGCACCGCCGGACAGCTCAGACCATCGACACAAGGAGAACCCGGATGTTCAGTTCGGCCGACGAGGTCATCGCCTTCATCAAGAAGGAGGGCGTCAAGTTCGTCGACGTCCGGTTCTGCGACCTGCCCGGTGTCATGCAGCACTTCAACATCCCCGCCGTGACTGCCGACGCGACCTTCTTCACCGAGGGCGCCGCGTTCGACGGCTCGTCCATCCGTGGCTTCCAGGCGATCCACGAGTCGGACATGAAGCTGCTCCCGGACATCAGCTCCGCGTACATCGACCCGTTCCGGGTCGAGAAGACGCTGAACATCAACATGTCGATCGTCGACCCGTACACGGACGAGCCCTACAGCCGCGACCCGCGCCAGATCGTCGCCAAGGCTGAGGCCTACCTGAAGTCGACCGGCATCGCGGACACCGCCTTCTTCGCCCCCGAGGCGGAGTTCTACATCTTCGACGACATCCGGTTCTTCACGAGCCAGTCCGAGAGCTACTACCACATCGACTCCGTCGAGGCCGCGTGGAACACCGGGCGCAAGGAGGAGGGTGGCAACCTCGGGCACAAGACGCCCTACAAGGGCGGCTACTTCCCCGTCCCGCCGGTCGACCACTTCGCCGACCTGCGCGACGAGATGTGCCTGGAGCTGGACAAGGTCGGCCTGCAGGTCGAGCGGTCCCACCACGAGGTCGGCACCGCGGGCCAGGCGGAGATCAACTACCGCTTCGACACGCTGGCGAAGTCGGCCGACAAGGTGATGCTCTTCAAGTACATCATCAAGAGCGTCGCCCACCGGAACGGCCGGACCGTCACGTTCATGCCGAAGCCCCTCTTCGGTGACAACGGCTCGGGCATGCACTGCCACCAGTCGCTCTGGAAGAACGGCGAGCCGCTGTTCTACGACGAGAAGGGCTACGGCGGCCTGTCCGACATGGCCCGCTGGTACATCGGCGGCCTCCTGCACCACGCGCCGTCGCTGCTCGCGTTCACGAACCCGACGATGAACAGCTACCACCGCCTGGTCCCCGGCTTCGAGGCCCCGGTCAACCTGGTCTACTCGGCCCGCAACCGCTCCGCGTGCGTCCGCATCCCGGTCACGGGCTCGAACCCGAAGGCCAAGCGCATCGAGTTCCGCGTGCCCGACCCGTCGTCGAACCCGTACCTGGCGTTCGCCGCGATGCTGATGGCCGGTCTTGACGGCATCAAGAACAAGATCGAGCCGCCGACGCCGGTCGACAAGGACCTGTACGAGCTGCCCCCGGAGGAGCACGCCTCCATCCAGCAGGTGCCCGGCTCGCTGGAGGAGGTCCTCAACGCGCTCGAGGCCGACCACGACTACCTGACCGAGGGCGGCGTCTTCACGCCCGACCTCATCGAGACGTGGATCGACTACAAGCGCACGCACGAGATCGACCCGCTGCGCCTGCGGCCGCACCCGCACGAGTTCGAGCTCTACTACGACTGCTGAGTCGTCGCCGGCCCCGGCCGGCAGCTAGACCCCGGTGGGGGGCGTGTCTCGAGGCGCGCCCCCCACCGGCATGTCCGGCCCACATCGCGGTCGCGGCGTCTCGTGCTGCATCGAGGACCCGCAATGGGTTTGCGGCCTCCGTGCGAGACCGGCTCGGAGTGATCGCCGTACGAGCCGAGGCGGCAATGGAGAGCGTCCCCGCAACCGTGAGGGCGTTGCCACTCCTGGTTGAGTCGGTCGAGGTCTTGGCGACTGCTGACCCGTGGGACGACCGGGTCACGGGAGGCAAGGCCCCTTGGCGTGGCAACGTCACGGCTGTGGGCCGTTTTCGCGGACTACCCCCGTCGTTGAAGTACCTGGGCACACGATCGACAACCCCGAGACTCGAGAGCGCGCCCGGCAGGTCGTCAGCTTCCTCAGCGAGCGACTCCTCAACTCGGCCGACTGAAGCGCCGGAGTCGGGCCGCACTCGCGGGCGCGTGGAGGCCGAGACTCCCGTGCCCAAAGTGTGCGCTGTCCCCAGAGCCAATTGCACCGCACACTTCACGCGTAGAGTGTGCGGTGCAGTTCGCCCGCGCAGTCCCGCACACCTGGAGGACATGTGCCCCCCGGACGTCCGCCACGAGATGTCGTCTACCAGCGACTCGACACGCAGATCGCTGAGCTGTGGCAGAGGATGGGCGGACTCCCCAACCCCGCCGAGGCGCGCGACGTGTGGGATGGCATCTGGTACGCAGAGGCTCATCACTCAACGGCGATCGAGGGGAACACGCTCCGCCAGGACCAAGTGGAGGAACTGCTCCGCGCCGGAGTCGCCGTGGGTGACAAGCAGCTGGCCGAGTACCTCGAGGTGCGTGGCTACGCCGACGCTTCCGGGTGGGTATATGGCCAGGCGCTCCAGCACGACCGGGGACCGGAGAGCATCACGATGCGGGACGTGCGCACGATCCACGAACTCGCGGTCGGCCCCCTCTGGAAGGTAATCCCTCCCATCGGCGCCAAGGACTCCGAAGGCCCTGGCCTCTTCCGAGAGTCTGAGATCGCGCCGTTCGCAAAGGGGATGCAGCCCCCGACGTGGCCCATCGTGCACTCGACGGTTGAGCAGTGGGTGCGAGAGGCGAACGACCTCAAGGCGCGTGCAGACAACTTCGCCGAGGCCGTGGCCGAGCTTCACTGCAGGTTCGAGCAGATCCATCCGTTCTTCGACGGAAACGGTCGGACCGGACGCTTGCTCCTGAACCTGCTCCTCGTGCGCCTGGGCTACCCACCTGCGATCGTCTACGCGAACCAGCGAACCTCCTACCTCAAGGCCCTCCGTCGGGCGGACCTTGGCGACTTCGGCGCTCTAGGCGAGTTCATCGCCCGCGCGATCCTCGACAACCTCTACAAGTTCGTTGTGCCCGCTGTAGCAGGGCCGGCGCGCCTCGTTCCGCTTGGGGCGCTCGCTAGCGACGAACTGTCGGCAGGAGCTCTCCGCACTGCCGCCGCACGCGGAGCACTCCAGGCCACCAAGGGCGCGGACGGCCAGTGGCGTTCGAGCCGGAACTGGGTGGACGAGTACGCAGGACGTCGCTACCAGCGGCGCTAGCCAACTCTCGCGGCGAGAGTATCCGGCAGCTGGACCCCGGTGGGGGGCGTGTCTCGAGGCGCGCCCCCCACCGGCATGTCCGGCGTCGGTCGGTCAGCTCGCGTCGGCTGCGGCGGTGTCCGCGCCCGCACCCGCGCCCGCGCCCGCACCCGGACCCGGGTCGGCGGCGTCGGGGTGGCGCAGCAGGCTGTGGCGGTAGGAGTACCCGAAGTAGACGACCATGCCGACGGCGAGCCACGCGAGGAAGCGCAGCCACGTCAGTGTCGTGAGGTTGACCATCAGCCACAGGCACGCGACACCCGCCACCACCGGGAGCGCAGGAGACCACGGCACCCGGAAGCCACGCGGCAGGTCGGGCCGCGTCCGGCGCAGCACCGGGATCCCGAAGCTGACCAGGACGAACGCCGACAGCGTGCCGATGTTGATCATCTCCTCGAGCAGCTCCACGCGGGACAGCCCAGCGATGACGGCCACGACCACGCCGGCGCCCACCTGCAGGTGCACCGGCGTCCCGTGCCGCGGGGAGGTCCGCGAGAGGCCGCGCGGCAGGAGCCCGTCGCGGCTCATGGCGAACACGACGCGCGTGAGCCCCAGGAGCAGCACCATGAGCACGCTCGTGAGACCGAGCAGGATGCCGACCGAGATGATCCGACCCGCCCAGTCGGCTCCCACCAGCTCGAAGGCCGACGCCAGCGAGGGCGTCTTCTCCTTCGCGAGGTCGCGGTAGGAGACCATGCCGGTCACCACGACGGTCACGAGGATGTAGAGCACGGTGACGATGGCCAGGCCCCCGAGGATGCCTCGCGGGATGGTGCGCTGGGGGTCCCGCGTCTCCTCCGCCGTCGTCGCGACGACGTCGAAGCCGATGAACGCGAAGAAGACCAGGGCGGCCCCGGAGAGCACGCCGACGACGCCGTAGGTCGAGGGCTCGAAGCCCAGGAGGAACGCCGTCAGGGGCTGGTCGAGCGAGGTCTTGCCGACGGCCGGCTGCGACGGCGGGATGAACGGCGTGAAGTTCTCAGCCTTGACGTAGAAGAAGCCGGTCACGATGACGAGCAGCGTGATGCCGACCTTGATGATCGTGAACACGCTGTTCACGCGCGCGCTCAGCTTGGTGCCGACCGCCAGCAGCGCCGTGAACACGGCGACGATGACGACCGGTCCCCACTCGACGTCGACCGGGCCGAGGTGCAGGGTCGTCGACAGGTCCGCGCCGAACAGGCCGAACGCGTCCGCGAGGTACACGCCCCAGAACTTCGCGATGACGGCCGAGGCCAGCAGCATCTCCAGGATGAGGTCCCAGCCGATGATCCACGCCACGACCTCCCCCATCGTCGAGTAGGAGAAGGTGTAGGCCGATCCGGCGACGGGCAGCGTGGACGCGAACTCGGCGTAGCACATGATCGCCAGCGCACACACGACGGACGCGATGACGAACGAGAGGATCACGCCCGGGCCGGCGTAGTTCGCCGCGGCAGTCGCACCCACGGAGAAGATGCCCGCGCCGATCGCCACGGCCACGCCGAGCACCGCGAGGTCCCACGCGGTGAGCTCGCGCCGCAGATGGCGCTCGGGGTCGTCGACCGAGGCCAGCGAGGCCTCCACACTCTTCCTGCGCAGCGGGCCGCGCCGTCGCTCGTCGTCCATCGTCGTCGGACTCACGTCGACCTCCCGGTCACCCAGGGCCCAGCACGGGCGCTCGTCTCAGCATGCCCGCCGTGGGCCGTGGGCGCCCAGTGCGCCCGCGCAAGGCTCCACCAGGACGCACGCTCCCATCTCGTGACCTACGTCCTATGGAAGTCAGAACGTTTCGGGCGATCGACGGACGACGAAACGCGCGCATGCGGGCGGCGTTCTTGAGCGATGAGGCCAGGTAGATGACGACGACGCACACTCCACGACGCCCCCGTCTCCGGGTACCGGCCTGGCTGACCGACGTCGGCGTACGGGCGCGCGTGCTCAGCGCGGTGCTCCTCGCGGCGGTCGCCGCGGCGGCGGTGGGCATCCTCGGGATCGCGGCCCTCGGCCGCACCAACGACGCCACCGAGCACCTGTACGGGCAGAACTTCGCCGGCCTCGCTTCCGCCACCGCCCTGCGGCAGGACGTCACGGACCTCCAGCTCCAGGTCACCGCGCACGCGCTCACGGACGACCCGACCGCGCAGAGCCAGTACGAGCGCGGGATCACCATGGACCTCGACGCCATCCGGAAGGAGCTGGACACCTACTCCGCCCAGGGCCTCACGGGTGCGCGCGCGACGGCGTTCGACGCGTTCACCGTCGGCTTCGAGCAGTACTCCGCCCTCATCGACGACATGCTCGCCGCGAGCCGCGACAACGACACGGAGGCCTGGTCGCAGCTGCGCGGCACCGCCGGCCCCAAGGTCAACCAGATGTCGCACAGCGTCATGCTGCTGGTCGAGAAGGAGACGGACGAGGCCGCCGCCGCGGCGGCCTCCGCCCGCTCGGGGTACCAGGCGAGCCGCCTGCAGGTGAGCATCGTCGTCGCCGCCGGTCTGGTCGCAGCAGTCGCCCTCGGCATCCTCATCTCGGGGAGCATCGTGCGCGGCCTGCGCCGGGTCGAGCGGGTCTGCGACGCCCTCGCCGACGGCGACCTCACGGTGACCGCGAACCTCCGCTCCCGCGACGAGGTCGGTCGCATGGGCCGGGCGCTCGACACCGCCGTCGGGCGGCTCCGCGGAACCGTCGGCAGCATCGAGGAGTCAGCGGCCGCCCTGGCCGTGGCCGCCGAGGAGATGTCGACGTCGAGCAGCCGGACCGCGGCGACGGCCGAGGCCACCTCCGCCCAGGCCGGCGTCGTGTCCGCCGCCGCCGACCAGGTCTCCCGGCACGTGCAGGCCGTCGCGGCCGGCGCGGAGCAGATGGGGTCCTCGATCCAGGAGATCGCCACCAACGCCACCCAGGCCGCCGCGATCACCCGCCAGGCGGTCACCGCCACCGAGGTCACGTCCGAGACGGTCAACCGGCTCGGCGACTCCAGCCGTCAGATCGGCAACGTCGTCAAGGTCATCACCACGATCGCGGAGCAGACCAACCTGCTCGCGCTCAACGCGACCATCGAGGCCGCACGGGCCGGGGACGCCGGCAAGGGCTTCGCCGTGGTCGCGGGCGAGGTCAAGGAGCTGGCGCAGGAGACCGCGAAGGCCACCGAGGACATCAGCCGTCGCGTCGAGGCCATCCAGGCCGACACGACCGGGGCCGTGCGCGCGATCGCCGACATCGCCCAGGTCATCGGCCAGGTCAACGACTTCCAGCTCACCATCGCCTCGGCGGTCGAGGAGCAGACCGTCACCACTGCCGAGATCAACCGCAGCGTCGGTGAGGCGGCGGTCGGGTCCGGCGAGATCGCGGTGAACATCGCCGGCGTGGCGGGCGCGGCCGACCTCACCACGCAGGGCATCAGCGACACGCAGGGGTCCGTGTCCTCGCTCGCGCGGATGTCCGCGGACCTGCGCTCGCTCGTGGGCCAGTTCGTCGTCTGACGCTCCTCAGCCCAACCAGGTGACCGCCCCGGTCGCCCGCACCACCGCCGCGTCCCCGAGCATCCCGAGCTCCGGCGCGCCCTCGGCCCAGAAGAGCTCGTCGAGGCGCGGCGTGCCCGGAGCGCGGGCGAACCACGCGAGGCGCCCGGTGCGGACGTCGAGGGCGTCCAGCATCCAGTAGCGCTCCTGCACGGCCAGCACGACGACGACGCTCCCGTCGCTCAACGCTCCCGCCGCACCCCGCACCCCGTCCACCCGTGCGCTCCAGCGCTCCGTCCCCGTCAGCAGGTCGACGCATCGCAGCGTCGAGTCGCTCACGGCCACGACCACCGACCCGTCGTGGCGGAGGACGACCCCGCCGCCGCTGGCCAGCGCCACGGTCCAGAGGTCCGCGCCCGTCGTCACGTCGACGGCGGCCAGCAGCCGCTCGCCGTCCCGCGCCACGAGCAGCACCCCGGGCTCCGACCCGTCGGACGCGGCGGGCTCGGCGGGCACGCCCGAGTACCCCGTCAGCTCGCGGCCCCCGGTGTCGTACCAGACGCCCTCGGGCAGCCGGACGCCGTGGCGCAGCCTGGTGGACACGGCGAAGCCAGCGGGCGTGACGACGACGTCCGCGCCGTCGATGCCGAGCACGCGGCTGTCCGATGGCGACCACGACCCCAGGAGCGTCCCGTCGTCCGCGTCCACCACCGCCGTCGTCGGACCATGCACGACGACGGCGCCCGCCACCGCTTCCAGCCGCACGCCGTAGGCGCCCGTGCCCGGGTTGGGCAGCAACGGCAGCTCACGGGTCCACCGGCGCTCCCAGGTGCTGCCGTCACGTCGCTCCAGGACGGCGGTCGACCCGTCGCGCACGGCGACGACGACGTCGCCACCCACAGCCACGAGGTCCGCCGGCGGCGTGCCGCGGTCGGTGAGCGAACCGTCGTCGAGCGCCACGGCGACGATCGAGGCGGGCCGCCCCTGCGGCGTCGACCCCTCGTCCGTCGGCTCACGCCAGCACCACAACGTGCCCGGGTCCGTCGTCACCGCCGTCGTGCAGCTGTCGATGCCGATGCCGAGCGACCGCTCCCAGAGGGGCCGTCCGTCCGCCTCCGCGCGGCCCGCCACCGTCGTCTCCGCCAGCACCGCCACGACGCCGTCCGCCACGCCCAGGACCGTTCCGCGCGGCAGGTTCCACCGCTCCGCGAGCGGGTGGTCATACCGCCCCGGCGCCGGATCGCCGTTCGACAGCGTGGTACTGACGGCGACGACGACGACCACGGAGGCGACGAGCCCCCCGACGACGACGCGCCTCACGTGGCGACGCCGGACGGGACGCGACCCGTCGTCATCGTCGGCGGGACAGGAGTCCCCGGGCTCCCCGACGCGGGCGACCGCCACGTCGGGCTCCTCGACGAGCTCGACCTGGACCATCCAGTCGTCCGGCCGCGACATGGCACGACGCTACGCCCGGCGGCCACGCACGGGGGCGGGTGCACCGGGCCCGGCTGCCGGCCTACCGGAGATCTCACCCGGCCCGTCCCCCAGTTCACCCGCGCGGGCACTGATTCCCCCGGCGCGCTGTCGATCGAAGAGACAGCGACCCTGCCCACTGCCACCACCCGAGGACGTCCCCATGAGCACTGCCGCCACCTGGTCACCCACGCCCCAGCGGGCCCGCTCGTCCCTGCTGGGGCGTGCTTCTCTCCTCGGCAAGATGATCGGCCTGGTCACCGTGCTGTCGCTGTTCTCGATCGCCATCGGCGGCGTCGCCTCGGTGCAGATCAGCCAGCTGAAGCAGGAGGCCTCGAACCTCGCGAAGACCCAGGCGACCGTGACCGAGGCGCTCGCCGCCCTCAAGGACGCCCTCTGGAACGTGCGCAGCGATGCCAACCTCATGGCGGCGTACGTGGGGGCGGACAACCAGCCCCAGCTCGAGAAGCTGCACGCCTCCTACGACAAGTTCGGCGTCGCCTCCGAAGCGTTCGCCAGCGCCTTCACCGCTGCCTACGGGCACGTGCCGACGGGCTGGGAGGAGTTCACGGGCACGTACGCCAAGTACACCCCGCTCATCGACGGGGAGTTCATGGAGGCGGCCCTCGCCGACGACGGCGTCTGGTGGGCGCAGGCCCGGAAGACGAGTGGGCTCGCCGAGACCGGTGCCGCCCTCATCGAGGCACTCACCACCGTCGGCGACGAGGTGACCGCGGCTGCCGCGGATGCCACGGCGACCGCCGACGCGAACGCCCAGCGCGCGCTGGTGATCACGCTCAGCATGCTCGCCGTCGGTCTGGTGGTCGGCGCAGCGCTCGGTGTGCTCCTGGCCCGCTCCATCCGGCGTCCGATCCTCGAGGTCAAGCGGGCCGCGGACGCGATGGCCACCGGCGACCTGACCGTGACGCCCGTCGTGCACTCCTCCGACGAGATCGGCCGCATGGCGGAAAGCCTGGCGACGGCGCAGGCAAGTCTCCGCGACCTGGTCTCGGGCACCGTCGACTCGGCGACGGTCGTCGCCGCCGCGTCCGAGGAGCTGTCGGCCGCGAACAACGAGGTCGCCGCCGGCTCCGAGGAGACCAGCGCTCAGGTTGGCGTCGTCGCGGCAGCGGCGGAGCAGGTCAGCCGCAACGTCCAGACGGTGGCCGCAGGCGCCGAGGAGATGGGCGCCTCCATCCGCGAGATCGCGAAGAACGCCCACGAGGCCGCCGACGTCGCGGCGCGCGCCGTCACCACGTCACGGACCACGTCCGCGACCGTCGCGGCACTCGGCGAGTCGGCCAAGGAGATCGGCAACGTGGTCAAGGTGATCACGACCATCGCTGAGCAGACCAACCTGCTCGCGCTCAACGCCACCATCGAGGCGGCCCGCGCCGGCGAGGCAGGCAAGGGCTTCGCCGTCGTCGCCGGTGAGGTCAAGGAGCTCGCGCAGGAGTCCGCGCGGGCGGCCGAGGACATCGCGGACCGCGTCGCGGGCAACCAGACCCAGGTCGAGGCCGCGCTGGCGGCGATCGGCGAGATCAGCGACGTGATCGCGGCGATCAACGACTTCCAGATGACCATCGCCTCCGCGGTGGAGCAGCAGACGGCGACCACGCTGGAGATGACGCGCGGGATCGGCGAGGCGGCCACCGGGTCGAGCGAGATCGCCGCGAACATCGTCGGGGTCGCCGACGCCGCGACGAACTCGACGATCGTCGTGGCGCAGATGAGCACCTCGACCGACGAGCTGGCCCGTCTCGCCTCCGAGCTGCGCGCGCGCGTCTCGGCCTTCCGCTACTGAGCGGCGCGCGTCACGACCTGGCCCGGCGTCCTGTCCACTCCAGCAGGCGCCCCACGGGCCAGGTCGTGACCACGCGGTCCGGATCGACACCGTGCGCGGCGAGTCGCTCGCAGCCGTCGACCAGCCACTCCAGCTCGCCCGGCGCGTGGGCATCGGTGTCGATGCTGAACAGGCAGCCCGCCGCAGCGGCGACCTCGATGAGGTCGTCCGGCGGGTCCTGACGCTCCGGCTGGCAGTTGACCTCGACCGCGACGCCGTGGCGGGCGCACGCCTCGAACACGGCCGCGGCGTCGAACTCGCTCTGCGGCCGCGGGCGACCCGCGATGCGACGTCCGGTGCAGTGCCCGAGCACGTCCGTCCAGGGCTGCGCCACGGCGGCAAGCATGCGGCGCGTCATGGCGGCGCGCTCCATCCGCAGCTTCGAGTGCACGGACGCGACGACGACGTCGAGCCGGTCGAGCATGGCCGGCTCCTGGTCCAGCGTGCCGTCGTCGAGGATGTCGATCTCGATGCCGCGCAGCACCCGGAACGGCGCCAGCACCGGGTTGGCGCGGTCGATCAGGTCGATCTGCGCGGCGAGCCGGGTCGCGGACAGACCGTTCGCCACCGTGAGGCGCGGCGAGTGGTCGGTGATCGCCAGGTACTCGTGCCCGGCCGCCACGGCCGCGACCGCCATGTCACCCAGTGACGCGACGCCGTCGCTCTCCGCCGTGTGGGCGTGCAGGTCTCCCCGCACGACGTCGCGCAGGGCCCGGCCCGCCGGGCTCACCGGCCGCGCCTCCGACTGCAGCCGCGCGAGCACCTCGGGAACGTCACCGGCAAGGACCGCGGTGATCACGGCGGCGGTGCTCTCCCCCACGCCGGGCAGGTCGCGCCAGCGGCCGTCGCGCACCCGCACAGCCCAGACGCCGTCGGGCAGGTCGCGGACCGTGTCTCCGGCGCGCCGGTACGCGCCCGCCTTGTAGCGGGAGGCCTGCTCACGCTCGAGGAGGAACGCGATCCGGTGCAGGGTGCGGACGACGTCTCCGCGGTCGGGCGCGTCCGGCATCAGGAGGCGCGGCGCCGCGTCGTCTTCTTGGCGGGGGCTGCCTGCTCGGTCCCCGCGTCAGCGGCCTTGCGGCGCGTCCGCGGCTTCGGCGCGGTCGACGCGTCCGCTGCAGCGTCGGCAGGTGCGGCCTCGGGGGCGCCGGCCGCACGGGCGGTCCGCGCCCGCTCGACGCTGCGCTGCAGCGCGGAGAGCAGGTCGACGACGTCGCCGCCGTCCGCACGCTCCTCGCCCTCCGTCGTCGGGACGGAGACCGTGCGGCCGGAGGACACCTTGGCCTCGATCAGCTCCTCGAGCGCCGCCTGGTAGGCGTCGGAGAAGTCGGACGGGTCGAAGTCGGCCGCCAGCGACTCCACGAGCGACGCGGCCATCGTGGCCTCCTGCGGTCGCACGGTGACCTCGGCGTCGAGGATCGGGAAGTCCGCCTCCCGGACCTCGTCCGGCCAGAGCAGCGTCTGCAGGCAGATGACCTTGCCGCGCACGCGGAGCACGGCCATGCTCTCGCGCTGGCGCAGCGCCACCTTCACCACGGCCATGCGGTCGGTCTGCTGGAGCGCTTCGCGAAGAAGCGCGTACGGCTTGGCGGCGGTCTTCTCCGGCTCCAGGTAGTAGGTGCGGCCGAGCATGATCGGGTCCACCTGGTCGGCGGGCACGAACTCCTGGACCCCGATCTCGCGTTCGGTGGCGAGCGGGAGCTGGTCGAGGTCCTCCTCCGTCAGCACGACCATGCGACCGTCGTCGGTCTCGTAGCCCTTGGCGATGTCCTCGCCGGCCACCTCCTCGCCGTCGACCGAGCAGACCTTGCGGTACCGGATGCGCCCGCCGTCGGCGCGGTGCACCTGGTGCAGCGGCACCTGGGTCTCCCCGGTCGCGGCGTAGACCTTGACCGGCACGTTGACGAGGCCGAACGCGACGGCGCCCTTCCAGATGGCTCGCATGGTCCCTCCGTCCGCCGGTCGCGCGGCCCCCGCGCGGGTGTCCGCCCCCACAGGCAGGATGGACCCGTGCAGCCCATGCTCGCTACCCGAGCGGCGAATAGAACCGATCTTCCTCGCGGGGCCGACTGGTCCTACGAGGTCAAGTGGGACGGCGTCCGGGTGCTCGCCGACACGACCACCGGGCAGCTCCGACTGTGGGCCCGGTCCGGCCGCGAGGTCACGGTCACCTACCCGGAAGCTCGCCGGGTTGGGCGCGCTCCCCGGGGTCGTGCTCGACGGCGAGGTCGTCGTGATGGCGGGCGCGGCGCCGTCCTTCGAAGCGCTCGCCGAGCGCATGAATGTGCGCGACGCGGCCAGGGCTCAGCGGCTCGCCCGGCAGACGCCCGCGACCTACCTGGTCTTCGACATCCTCGTGCACAGCGGCGTCGACATCACGCGGCGCACGCTCGACGAGCGCCGCGCCACCCTGGCCCGCATGGCGCTGCCCGACCGGGCGCAGCCCTCCCCCGTGTACCCGGACCTCGACGTGCTCTGGGAGGTGACGCTCGAGCACGGGCTCGAGGGCGTGATGGCCAAGCTCCGGGGGTCCACGTACCAGCCGGGCCGCCGTTCGCCGGACTGGGTCAAGGCCGCCCACCGCGGCACCCGCGTGGCCGCCGTCGCCGGATGGCGGCCGGAGGGGGTGGGCGCCGCGACACCGAACGGGACACCCCACGACCGCCTCGGGGCCGTCCTGCTGGCCGCGCCCGACGCCGAGGGCCGGTGGCGCTACCTCGGCAAGGCCGGCAGCGGGTTGGGCGGGCGACGCGGCGTCGACCTGCTCCGGGAGCTGGCCCCGTTCGGCAGGACCGGGCCGGCGCTCGACGACGAGGTGCCCGCCGCCGACGCGCGGCACGTCACCTGGGTGGAGCCGCAGGTCACGGTCGACGTCGCCTACCTGCAGCGGATGGCGAGCGGCCGGCTGCGCCAGCCGGTCGTGCGCGGGATGCGCTGGGACGTGCCGATCGACCCGTGGGAGGTGCCATGACGCAGCAGTGGGTGGAGGTCGAGGGACGGCGGGTGCGGCTCACGCACCTGGATCGCGAGGTCTACCCCGGCTACACGAAGGCCGAGGTCGTCGCCTACTACACCGCGGTTGCCGGCCCGCTCCTGACCCAGCTGCGCGACCGCCCGGTCACGCGCATCCGCTTCCCGACGGGCGTCGGCGGCGAGCGGTTCTTCGAGAAGAACACCCCCGCGGGTGCGCCCGACTGGCTGCGGCACCGACGGCTGCCGGCGAGCCCGGGCGACGACGACGGCACCGTTCTCGACCTGCCGTTCCTCGACGACCTGCCCGGCCTGGTGTGGGCGGCGAACCAGAGCGCGCTGGAGCTCCACACCCCCCAGTGGCGCGTGCAGCCCGACGGCGCGGTCAGCCACCCCGACCGGCTCGTCGTCGACCTGGACCCGGGCCCTCCGGCCGGCCTCGACGAGTGCGCGCGACTGGCGCACCGGGTGCGCGCCCGCCTCGCCGAGGACGGGCTCACGACGACCTTCCCCGTGACCAGCGGCAGCAAGGGCATGCAGCTCTACGCCCCGCTCGACGGCACGCTGACCGCCCCTCAGGTGCGCGAGTACGCCAAGAACATCGCCGAGGAGCTCGCCGCCCGGCACCCGCGCGAGGTGCTGGCCGTCATGAAGCGCGAGCTCCGCCCCGGGAAGGTCCTCCTCGACTGGTCGCAGAACCACCCTGCCAAGACGACGATCACGCCCTACTCGCTGCGCGGTCGCGAGCAGCCGCGGGTCGCGGCTCCCCGCACCTGGGCGGAGGTCGAACCGGGCATGGTCCAGCTCGGCCCGGACGACGTCGTCGCACGCCTCGCCGCCGACGGCGACCTCATGGCCGACTGACCCGATCACGTGGTCCAGATGGCGTCCTCGTACTCGAAGCCGACGTTGACCTGCATCACCATTGAGGCCGGGTCCGCCACCCCGAATCCCACGACGTACGACACGTCCATTCCGGGCAAGAGGGTGCCGCTCGGCGTGTCACCGATGCCCAGCTCGGAGTCGTACACCTCCTCCGCCTCCACGCCGCCCGACTGCAGCGTCTCGGTCAGGGCGAAGGGCTCGAACGCCTCGTCGGTGCCGTTGTGAAGCGTCACGGTGAACATCAGGAAGTTCGGCGCGTCCGAGTGGACGGAGTACTCCGACGGCGTGAAGGCCGTAGCGCCGGAGACCGTCACCGTCATCTCGTTCTCGTACGCGAAGGGCTCACCGAACGTCGGGTACGTCGGCGTGTCGGGGGACGACTCGTCCATCGCAGGCGGAGACGACTCCTCGTCGGGGTCGGGACTCTCCGCACCCGACTCCGCGTCCCGGACCGCGGCCTCAGCATCCTCGGCGCGAGCCACGGCGTCGTCGAGATCGCTCTGCAAGGCTCGGTACTCGTCGCTGTGCGTCACATCGGCGCCCCCTCGGGTGCCCGCCACCAGCCCGACTCCGAACCCGAGCACCAGCGCAGCCACGGGCGCCACCCAGAGCAGCCACCCGCCGCCACGGCGGGGCGGGGTGGCGGGCATCCACGCGGGGACGGGAGCCATGGCGCCCAGCAGAGGCGCAGAGGCGAAGGGCGGCCCGGGTGGGCCGCCGAGCGACGGCGGCGGCGGCCTGAAGGCGCCGGGCGCCGCGAACGGCGGAGGGGGCGCGAACGGCGGCGGGGGCGGGGGCGGGCTCGGCGTGTCCGTCGTCCCCGATGGCGGTAGCTCGGGCGTCTGACTCATGACCGGCTCCTTCGTCCACTGGTGTCTGGACGTCACCAACGCTCGTCCCCACGAGCGGCCGCGACACAGGGCATCCCCGTCCCACGTCGGCAACAGTCCCTCGGGTGAGAGGAGGTCGGACGCGCACTCCCTGATCGGCCGCAGTCCTGGGCGGCCGGGCCGCGCGGATGCTTGCATGGGGGCATGCCCGCGAACGACCCCACCGTGATCGACCGGTTGCTCACCATCCCGGGCCGGTGGGCCGTCGTCGGGCTGTCGCGCAACGAGGACCGCCCCGCGTTCGGCGTCGCCGCATACCTGCAGGCACTGGGCCACGAGATCGTCCCGGTGCACCCGCGGGCGGAGACGGTCCACGGGGCTCGCGGCTACGCGACCCTCGCCGAGGTGCCGGGTCACATCGACGTCGTCGACCTCTTCGTGAACTCCGCCCGGGTGGGCCCGATCATCGACCAGGCGATCGCCGTCGGGGCGGACGCCGTCTGGCTCCAGCTCGACGTCGCAGACCCTGCGGCGGAGGCCCGGGCGCGGGCAGCGGGGCTGCCCGTCGTCGTCGACACGTGCCCCAAGATCGAGGGCCGCAAGCGCGGGCTCTGACGCCTCCGGGCCGTCAGTCCTCGGGCCCCTGAACACGAAGCAGCGCTGCGTCGCGCTCGGCGAGCAACCGACGCGCCGCACGCTCACGAGAGTCGAGCGCGCTCATCCGTAGAAGAGCCGCTCCATCACGGCACGCGCCCGACGCCCAGTCCGCAGGTACGTCTCCTCGAGCTCACTGCCCGAGCCGGGCGGCATGCCGAGCATGCGCGCCAAGCCGTTCAGCGCGCGCAGGTCGTGCGGCAGGACGTCGCCGGTCGCCCCGCCGGCCCGCCCGGTCCACAGCACGATGGCGTCGCGCAGGCGCGAGGAGATGATCCACGCTTCACGCAGGATCGCCGCGTCGCCCTCGTCCAGCAGGTTCGCGGCGGCCGCCGCGTCCAGGGCCTCGAGCGTCGCCGGCGTCCGCAGGCCGGGCACGTCGCAGGCGTGCTCGAGCTGGAGCAGCTGCACGGTCCACTCGACGTCGCTCAGGCCGCCGCGCCCGAGCTTGAGGTGCCTCGCCGGGTCGACTCCGCGCGGCAGCCGCTCCGCCTCCATGCGGGCCTTGAGGCGACGCACCTCCCGCACCATCACGGGATCCGCACCGCCGGGGCGGTAGCGCACCGGGTCGACGACGGCGAGGAACCGCTCCTGCAGGTCCCGGTCGCCCGCCACGGGCCGCGCCCGCAGCAGCGCCTGGCTCTCCCACGGCGACGACCAGCGGCCGTAGTACTCGGCGTACGAGGCGAGGGACCGCACCAGCGGTCCGTTGCGCCCCTCGGGGCGAAGGTCCGCGTCGACCTCGAGCGCGGGCTCGGGCCCCGTCGCCGAGAGCAGCGATCGCAGCCGGGCCGCCACCGCCGTGGCCTGCGCCTGGGCCTGCGCGGCATCGACCCCGGGCAGCGGGTCGTGCACGAACAGCACGTCGGCGTCGGAGCCGTAGCCGACCTCCTGACCGCCCAGGCGGCCCATGGCGATCACGCACATCCGGGTCAGGGCACCCTGGGGCGCGACGTCGTACAGCGCGACCCGCAGGGCGCCCTCGAGCACGACGTCGGTCGCCGCCGTCAGCGCCCCCGAGGTCACAGGCACGGAGGCCAGCGCGAGCACCTCGGCCAGCGCCGTCCGCGCCAGCTCCCGACGCCGCAGCGCCCGCAGCAGCACCGCTGCCTCCGCGACGTCGTCCTGCCGCAGCAGGATGGCGTCCGCCTCGGCCCACAGCCGGTCGTGGTCCCGGGGGCGCAGGTCGGCGTCCTCGTCGAGCCACGCGACGGACTCCGGCGACCGCGCGAGCGTGTCGGCGACGTACCGCGACGACGACAGCACGCGCGCCAGCCGCTGCGCCGCTGCGCCGGAGTCGCGCAGCAGCTTGAGGTACCAGTGCGTCGAGCCCAGCTCGTCGGAGAGCCGCCGGAACGACAGGAGCCCGGCGTCGGGGTCGCTGCCCTCCGCGAACCAGCCGAGGAGCACCGGGAGCAGCTGCCGCTGGATCGCCGCGCGGCGGCTGACGCCCTCCGTCAGCGCCGTGATGTGCCGCATCGCGCCGGCCGGGTCCCGGTAGCCGATCGCTGCGAGCCGGGCGCGCGCGGCCTCGGGCGCAAGGCTGACGTCCTCGGCCGACAGCCGCGCGGTCGCGGGCAGCAGCGGCCGGTAGAAGATCTCCTCGTGGAGGCGCCGGACGTCCCGCCGCACGCCGCGCCACAGGTCCAGCACCTCGTCGGCGCCGCGCAGCCCGACCGACCGGGCCAGACGCCGCAGCTCGGGCTCCGCCGTCGGCATCAGGTGCGTGCGCCGCAGCCGGTGCAGCTGGATGCGGTGCTCGAGCACGCGCAGCGTCCGGTAGCAGACGCCGAGCCGGGCGGCGTGGTCGCGGCCCACGTACCCGCCGTCGGACAGCGCGGCGAGCGCCTCCAGCGTCGTCGAGCTGCGCAGCGACGCGTCCGCGCGGCCGTGCACCAGCTGGAGCAGCTGCACGGTGAACTCGACGTCGCGCAGGCCGCCCGCACCGAGCTTGATCTGCCGGTCCGCCTCGGCGGCCGGCACGTGCTCCTCGACCCGGCGTCGCATCGCCTGGGAGTCCTCGACGAAGTGCTCCCGCTCGGCGGCCGCCCACACCATCGGCGTCATCGCCCCGAGGTACGCCTCGCCCACACCGCGATCACCGGCCACGACGCGCGCCTTGAGCAGCGCCTGGAACTCCCACGTCTTCGCCCAGCGCTGGTAGTACGCGGTGTGGCTGGCCACCGTCCGCACCAGCGGGCCTTGCTTGCCCTCCGGCCGCAAGGCGGCGTCGACGGGCCAGAGGGCCGGCTCACCCGAGACCGCGGAGCACGCGCGCGTGAGGCCCGCCGCCAGCCGCGTCGCCGCCGCGAGAGCGGCCGCTTCGTCGGCACCCTCGGCGGGCTCGGCCACGAAGATCACGTCGACGTCGGAGACGTAGTTGAGTTCGCGACCACCGCACTTGCCCATGCCCATCACGGCGAGGCGCGTGGTCACGTGATCCGGGTGGTCGGCCCGGGCCAGGGCAAGCCCGGCCTCCAGCGCCGCCGCGGCCAGGTCGGCGAGCGCGGCCGCGACCTCCGGGAGGACGGCGGCGGACGGCTCCCGCGCGGCGATGTCCCCCGCGGCGATCGTCAGCAGCCGGCGCCGGTAGGCGCGCCGCATCGCGTCGGTGCCCGCCTCCCCCGTGATCGTCGCGACCGGCGCCGGATCGCCACCGGGCACCTCGACGTCGGTGGCGCCGACCGCGGCAAGGAGCTCGGCCCGGATCTCGCCCGGATCGGAGGCCAGGAGGTCGCCGTCGGTGATGGCCCGGACGTCGTCGGGGTGGCGCGCGAGGTGGTCGCCGAGAGCCGTCGAGGCGCCGATCGCACCCAGCAGCCGGTCGCGCACGACCGACTGTGCGGCGAGCAGGTCGTGCAGGTAGGCGGCGGTCGGGGTACCGGCCGCCGCGGAGAGCACCCGGCTCAGCGTCAGGAGCGCCTCGTCGGGCGACGCGAGGGTGCCCAGCGCGTGCAGCACCGGGGCGCCGTCGTCCACGTCCCCGACGACGGCCCGCACCTCCGGCTCCTGCAGGAGTGCGCACGCCCGGTCGGGGTCGGCGAACCCGAGCCGCACGAGCGCGCCGCGCAGCGACGCGGCCGGCCTGCCGGACCCGCTCCGCGAGCCAGCGGACCCAGCGCTCACAGCACCGGCAGGTACCGCTGGAAGCTCGAAGGGGGTCACCTGGGAGCGGTACGCGTTCCACTCCTCGCGCTTGTTGCGCAGCACGAAGTTGAACACGTGCTCGCCCAGCGTCTCCGCCACGAGCTCCGACGTCTCCAGGATCGACACCGCGTGCTCGAGCGACGACGGCAACGGCCGGATGCCCAGCGCGCGCCGCTCGGACTCGGTGAGCTCCCAGACGTCGTCCTCGGCGCCGTCGGGCAGCTCGTAGCCCTCCTCGATGCCCTTGAGCCCGGCCGCGAGCAGCACCGCGTAGGCGAGGTAGGGGTTCGTGGCCGAGTCGAGCGCCCGGTACTCGACCCGGGTCGAGTTGCCCTTGCCCGGCTTGTACAGCGGCACGCGCACCAGGGCCGAGCGGTTGTTGTGACCCCAGCAGATGAACGACGGCGCCTCCGCGCCACCCCACAGCCGCTTGTAGGAGTTGACGTACTGGTTGGTGATCGCCGAGATCTCCGCGGCGTGGTGCAGCAGCCCGGCGATGAAGCGGCGACCCGTCTGGGACAGCTCCATCGGCGCGCTGGCCTCGTAGAACGCGTTGCGGTCACCCTCGAAGAGCGACAGGTGCGTGTGCATGCCCGAGCCGGGGTGGTCCGCGAGCGGCTTCGGCATGAAGGAGGCGTAGACGCCCTGCTCGAGCGAGATCTCCTTCACGACGGTCCGGAACGTCTGGATGTTGTCCGCCGTCGTCAGGGCATCGGCGTAGCGCAGGTCGATCTCGTTCTGACCCGGCCCGGCCTCGTGGTGGGAGAACTCCACCGAGATGCCCATGGACTCCAGCATCGAGATCGCGGCGCGCCGGAAGTCGTGCCCCGTCCCACGCGGCACGTGGTCGAAGTAGCCGGCCTGGTCCACGGGGACGAGCGGCTTGGTCGGGTCGGCCGGGTTCTCGAACAGGTAGAACTCGACCTCGGGGTGCGTGTAGAAGGTGAAGCCCTTCTCCGCCGCCCGGGCGAGGGCGCGCTTGAGGACGTGGCGCGGGTCCGCCAGCGACGGCTGCCCGTCGGGCGTCAGGACGTCGCAGAACATGCGCGCAGTGCCGTGGGTCTCGCCGCGCCATGGCAGTACCTGGAAGGTCGACGGGTCCGGCTTGGCGAGCATGTCCGCCTCGAAGACCCTGGTCAGGCCCTCGATCGCGCTGCCGTCGAAGCCGATGCCCTCGCTGAACGCGGACTCCAGCTCCGCGGGCGCGACGGCCACGGACTTCAGGACGCCCAGGACGTCGGTGAACCAGAGGCGGATGAAGCGGATGTCCCGCTCCTCGACGGTGCGGAGCACGAACTCCTGCTGCCTGTCCATGAGCACATCCTGCCCCACGGATGTTGCGGCCCGGTGTCGCCGCCCCGGTCGACCAGCGCACGTCCCGCCAACCGGGCCGACCATGGGCGGACCGGGCCGTCACCCGGCGTCGGCCGGCTCCGGCTCCGTCGCGGCGGTGCGCCGGTACCCGAGGGTGTTGAGGATCGCACCGGCCAGGATCCAGGCCGCCAGCGTGAGAGTGGGCGTCAGGCCACCGGCACCGTCGAAGTAGGCCGCCGAGCGGACCAGGGAGCCCGTCGCCCCGGGCGGGAGCAGCTGACCGAAGGCGCCGAGGCCCGCCGGGAGCCAGGCACCCGTCGTCGCGATGCCGGCCAGCGGGTTGCCCAGGAACATCATGCTCATCGCACCGATCGTGAAGCCCTTGCCGCCCCACAGCTCCTGCAGGCCGGCGAGGGGCACGCCGAGGGCGGCGATGCCGAGCGCCATCGACCCGGCTACCGGCCAGAAGGCCGCCGTGACGCTGTGGAACCAGAGCTGCAGCACGGCGGCGACGAGGGATCCGCCGACGACCGAGAACGTGAGGATCCCGGCGAGGCGCCAGCTGTGGTGCCTGGGGAACGCGGTGCGGAACGCCACCACCGGGACGATCCCGCCGAAGACCAGGGGGAACGCAAGGCCGCCGATGCCGATGCCGCTCGGGTCGGAGGCGGGCAGGGGGACGACATCGGTGACGGTGAACGGGACGCCGCCGGTGGCCGCCACGAGCTGTGCCGTCCCCGTCAGGGTGCCGGAGATGGCGGTGGACCCGGCGCTCGCCACCAGGGCCTGGACGCCGTCGCCGGTGACGACGAGGCCGCCGACGACCTCCCGGGCTTCGATGGCCGCGGCCAGCTCGTCCGCGGAGGAGAACGGTCGCGTGGCGTAGTCGCCGGGCGTCAGGGACGCCAGCGACTCCTCCGTCTGCGAGACGGCTGCGGGGCTACCGACGAGGCCGATGCGCAGGTCGTGCGCCCCGCTCTTCAGCGACGGGAGGATGAAGACCGCGAGGAGCAGGACGAGGATCGCCCCGAGGCCGGCGGTCATGGCCGTGAGCGGCACGGCGGGGTGCGGCGTCGTACGGACGGGAGCCGGGTCGGTGACGTCCACGGGGTCAGGGGCGAGCCGCGGTGCGATGGTGGGCACAGGTCTGGGGCCAATCTGTGAGCGGAGGAATCCTCTCCAGTTTACCGGATGAAACTCCTCCGGTTACGCTTCGTTCGTCACATCCGCACGGTGCAGGCGAGAGGGAGTCGATGAGGGCCGATGCAGCCAGGCGGCGCCAGGCCCTGCTGCGGGAGGCTCGCCGCCTCTTCGCCCAGAACGGCGGTGACGTCGCCCTCGACGCAGTCGCCGAGGGCGCCGGGGTCGGGATCGCGACCCTCTACCGGAACTTCGAGTCACGCGCCGCACTCGTGGAGCAGGTCGGGCTCGCGATCCTCGCGGACGTCGACGCCGCGACGGCGCGCGCCGCCGCCCAGCTGCCGCACCACCCCGCCGAGGCGTGGCGCGCCTACGTCGACGACCTCGTGGCGCTCGACCTCGGCGCGCTGACCGAGGCGCTGTCGCCCGACCTGGGCGACGGGCTCGACGGCGCACTCCGCGACGCCCAGGAGCGCTCGCTCGCCGCGGTCGAGGCGCTGCTCGTCGACGTGCGCGCAGCCAGGCTGGTCCCTGCGGACCTCGCGGCGCTGGAGCTCGTCGTCGCCGTGGGCATCGTGACGCGACCCCAGTCGGAGACGGTCCGCCTCGCTGCCCCGCACCTGGTCGACCGGCTGGTCGCCGCGCTGCTGGCCGGGCTCGAGGCCGAGGCGACCCGGGAGGGCGACGTCCCCGCTCGCGACTAGGGTTCTGCCCATGTCGCTGCGCATCGCACTGGCCCAGATCGACACCTGCGTGGGCGACCTCGCCGGCAACGCCGAGCGGATCCTCGACGCAACGGTGACCGCAGCCCGCGCCGGCGCGCGCCTGGTCGCGTTCCCCGAGATGACGATGACGGGCTACCCCATCGAGGACCTCGCGTTGCGCGACTCGTTCGCCCGGGGCGCGCAGTCCGCCCTCGAGGACCTCCTGGCCGCACTGACCGAGCGCGGGCTGGACGACGTCGTGGTCATGCTCGGCACGCTCGGCCGCAGCGCGACCGGCCGCCCCACCAACCAGGCCGTCGTCCTGCACGGCGGCCGGGTGGTCGCCCGGTACGACAAGCACCACCTGCCGAACTACGGCGTCTTCGACGAGTTCCGCATCTTCGAGCCCGGGCGCGCCGGCTGCGTCGTGGAGGTCGACGGCCGCCGCGTGGGCGTCGTGGTCTGCGAGGACATCTGGATCGACGGCGGGCCACTGCCCGCCATGGGCGACGCCGACCTGCTGGTGGTCCTCAACGGCTCCCCCTACGAGGAGGGCAAGGTCCACGTCCGCGCCGAGCTCGCCGCCCGGCGCGCGGCCGAGGTCGGAGCGCCCGTCGCCTACGTGAACATGGTCGGCGGCCAGGACGACCTGGTGTTCGACGGCGGCTCGTTCGTCGTCGGCGCGGACGGCGCCATGCTGGCCCGCTCGCCGCAGTTCACCGCGGACACCCTGGTCTGGGACCTGCCCGACGCCGGGCAGCCGGCCGAGCCGGGTACCGTCACGCCGCCCATGGAGCCGGACGAGGAGGTCTACTCCGCGCTCGTGACCGGCCTGCGGGGGTACGCCCAGAAGAACGGCTTCCGCTCGGTCGCCCTCGGGCTCTCCGGCGGGATCGACTCCGCGCTCGTCGCAGCCATCGCTGCCGACGCGCTGGGCGGCCAGAACGTCGTCGGCGTCTCGATGCCGTCCCGGCACTCCTCGGACCACTCCAGGGACGACGCCGCCGACCTGGCCAAGCGCCTCGGCGCCGACTACCGCGTCCAGCCGATCGGCCCCATGGTCGAGGCGTTCGAGGGGCAGATGGACCTGCCGGGCGTCGCCGGGGAGAACCTCCAGTCGCGCATGCGCGGCGTCATCCTGATGGCGCTGTCGAACGTCGAGGGTCACCTGGTGCTCGCCACCGGCAACAAGTCCGAAGCTCGCGGTGGGCTACTCCACGATCTACGGGGACGCCGTCGGCGGCTACGCCCCGATCAAGGACGTCGACAAGTCCCGCGTGTGGGAGCTCGCCCGGTGGCGCAACCAGGCGGCACTCGACGCCGGGCTCATCCCACCGATCCCGGAGAGCTCCATCACCAAGCCGCCGTCGGCCGAGCTCGCACCCGGCCAGCTCGACACGGACTCGCTCCCGCCCTACCACCTGCTCGACGAGGTGCTCGACGCGTACGTCGAGCACGCCGAGGGCCGGGCGGAGCTGCTCGCCCGGGGCTTCGACGCCGCGGTCGTCGACCGGGTGCTGCAGCTCGTCGACCGCGCCGAGTGGAAGCGACGCCAGTACCCGCCGGGCCCGAAGGTGACCGCGCTCGCCTTCGGCCGGGACCGCAGGCTGCCGGTCACCAACCGGTGGCGCGAGCCGATGGGAGATGCCCGATGAACGACCAGACCCCGCCCGGGACGACGCCGCCCGCCACGCCCGAGGCCAAGCCGCGCCGCGTGCGCGTGCACCACCTGCGCGAGATGAAGGAGCGCGGCGAGAAGATCACCATGCTCACCGCGTACGACGCGCCCACCGCCGCGATCTTCGACGAGGTCGGCACGGACGTGCTCCTGGTCGGCGACTCCCTCGGCGACAACTTCTACGGGTACGC
Source organism: uncultured Actinomycetota bacterium (assembly GCA_963807045.1). Lineage (GTDB taxonomy): Bacteria > Actinomycetota > Actinomycetes > Actinomycetales > Cellulomonadaceae > Actinotalea. Next base: position 609,727 of record CAWDZL010000003.1, read on the forward strand.
CAACACGATCCCCGTGACGGTCGACGAGATGATCCACCACGCCCGCGCCGTGGCCGGCGCCACGCGGCACGCGCTCGTCGTCGTCGACCTGCCGTTCGGCTCGTACGAGGCATCCCCGCAGCAGGCGCACGCCACGGCCGTCCGCGTGCTCAAGGAGACGGGCGCGACGGCGGTCAAGTTCGAGGGCGGTCGGCGGGTCGCCGAGCAGGTCAAGCTCCTCGTCTCGAGCGGCATCCCCGTGATGGGGCACCTCGGGTTCACGCCGCAGTCGGAGAACACCTTCGGCGGCAAGCGCGTCCAGGGCCGCGGGCAGGGGGCCGCCGAGCGCCTCAGCGAGGACGCCCGCGCGCTGCAGGAGGCGGGCGCGTTCGCGATCGTGCTCGAGATGGTGCCCGCCCCCCTGGCCGAGCGGGTGACGGAGATCCTCACGATCCCGACGATCGGCATCGGCGCCGGCGCCGCGTGCGACGGTCAGGTGCTCGTGTGGGCGGACATGGCCGGACTGTCGACCTGGACGCCCCGCTTCGCCAAGACGTACGGCCGACTCCGCGAGGAGCTGGTGCAGGCCGCCCGGGCCTACAACGACGACGTGCGCGGTCGCACGTTCCCCGACGACGCGCACAGCTTCGCCGAGTGACCCTTCACGGGGCGGCGGGCCCCGCGTCCTTGGGCCAGTCGGCCTCGTCGTCGTCGCGCCACGCCCGGTCGGCGGCATCCCACGCCTCGTTGCGCGCCGCTGCGGTCTCGAACGCGTGCTGCGCCTCGGCCCGCGTGGCGTACGGGCCCATCCGCTGCGTCGCGGGGCTCAGCCGGCCCTGCTCCACCTCCCCGGTGGCCAGGTTGACCCAGAACTCGTCGTGGTGGCTGCCGAGGATGTCGTTCATCGGGGCTCCCCCCTCGCAGGTGGCGCGGCGTCCTTCCGTAGACTGCCAGGCATGTCGCTCACGCACGCGCCGGAGGGCCGGCTGACGCCGGGGACGATCAGCCCACTACGGCCGGTGCCGTCACGGGTCGAGCTGCCGGAGTACGTCGGCAAGGACCGCGAGCGCCCGTTCACCGGCTCGGAGGTCAAGGACCCCGAGACGGTCGAGCGGATCCGGGTCGCCGGGCGGATCGCCGCCCGAGCCATCGCTGAGGTGGGCCGGCACGCAGTGCCCGGTGTGACCACCGACGAGCTGGACCGGATCGGCCACGAGTTCGTCTGCGACCACGGCGCGTACCCGTCCGCGCTGCGCTACCGCCCGCACCCCAGCTCGGTGGAGTTCCCCAAGTCCATCTGCACCTCCGTCAACGAGGTCATCTGCCACGGCATCCCGGACTCCACGGTCCTGGCCGACGGCGACCTCGTGAAGGTGGACATCACGGCCTACAAGGACGGCGTGCACGGGGACTCGTGCGTCACCTTCGCGGTGGGCGATGTCGACGAGGAGTCGCGCCTGCTCATGGAGCGCACCCGGACCGCGCTGGAGCGTGGGATCCGGACGGTCGCGCCCGGGCGCCAGATCAACGTCATCGGGCACGTGATCGAGCGCTACGCCACCCGCTTCGGGTACGGCGTCGTGCGCGACTTCACGGGGCACGGGGTCGGCGAGTCGTTCCACTCGGGGCTGGTCGTGCCCCACTACGACGCCGCCCCTCACCACTCGACCACCATGGAGGTGGGCATGGTCTTCACCATCGAGCCGATGCTCAATCTGGGCACGCACGAGTGGGAGATGTGGGACGACGGTTGGACCGTCGTCACGCGCGACCGCAGGCGCAGCGCCCAGTTCGAGCACACGCTGGTGGTGACCGAGACCGGAGCGGAGGTCCTGACACTGCCATGAGCACAGGATTCGGAATCGACATCGGCGGGAGCGGCATCAAGGGTGCGCCCGTCGACCTGACCACCGGCGAGTTCAGCGCCGACCGGCTGCGCATCCCGACGCCGCAGCCCGCCACCCCGACGGCCGTCGCCGCCACGGTCGCCGAGCTCGTTCGCTCGTACGACCTGCCGGCGACGACGCCGCTCGGGGTGACCTTCCCGGCCGTCATCCAGCACGGCGTGGCGCGCACCGCGGCCAACGTGGACGACTCGTGGATCGGCGAGGACGTCTCGGCCGTGCTGCGTGAGGCGACCGGCCACGACGTCCTCACGGTGAACGACGCCGACGCCGCGGGGTACGCCGAGACGCTCTACGGGGCGGCGAAGGGCCGCGGCGGGACCGTGCTCGTCGTCACGCTCGGCACCGGCATCGGCTCGTGCCTGGTCGTGGACGGCACGCTCGTCCCGAACACCGAGCTGGGCCACCTGGAGATCGACGGCCACGACGCCGAGCAGCGCGCGTCCGACGCTGCGCGCGAGCGCGACGACCTGGACTGGGAGCGTTGGGCCGAGCGCCTGCAGCGGTACTTCCGTGTCGTGGAGGACCTGCTGTGGCCGGACCTCATCGTCGTCGGCGGCGGGGTGAGCAAGAAGCACGAGAACTTCCTGCCGCTGCTCGACCTGCGCACCCCCATCGTCCCGGCCGACCTGCGCAACGCGGCCGGGATCGTCGGTGCGGCCGCCCTGGCCGCACGCGGCGTGGCGCTCGACTGACGCGCCGGACCGACATGACGAGGAGCCATCGCGGATGAGCCTGGGCGAGGTCGCGCCCGGCGTCTGGGTCGCGGTGGCGAGCACGTGGTCGACGTCGAGCACCGTCGTCGTGGCGGACGACGGCCGGTGCCTCGTCGTAGACCCCGGCATCACGCTCGACGAGGTGCAGGCTCTCGCGGCGGAGATCCGCGCCCGAGGCTGGCGGCCCGTCGTGGGCTTCTCCACGCACCCGCACTGGGACCACGTGCTGTGGTGCGACGAGCTCGGCGACGTCCCCCGGTGGGCGACCGCCGCGGCCGTCCGGACGGCGCACGTGCACCGCGCCGACATCCTCGCCGAGGCGAGCGCCGATGCGCCCGGCCACGACCCGCGGCTCGTGGGGCGTCTCACGCCGCTCCTGGCGGACGCCGCCGCCATCCCCTGGGACGGGCCGCGCGCCGTCGTCGTCCCGCACCGCGCGCACTGCCTCGGGAGCGCCGCCCTGGTGCTCCCGGACCGCGGGGTGCTGCTCGCGGGCGACCTCTGCTCGGACCACGAGGTGCCGCTGCTCGACCTCGACGCGGCGGACCCGGTCGGCGACCACCACACCGCCCTGGGCCGGATCGAGCAGGCGGCCCAGCGTTACGGCGTCCGCGTGCTCGTCCCGGGGCACGGCACGGTCTGCGACGTCGCAGGTCTCACCCGGCGGATCGCTGCGGACCGGGCGTACCTGGCCGCGCTCATGACGTCCGGCGAGGTGGCGGACGAGCGGCTGGCCGACCCGTGGGTCGCCGGCGAGCACGACCGCCAGGTGCTGTGGGCGCACGGCGGGCGACCGGCGCCGGGCTGAGCCTCGTCCACCCTCAGGCGGCCGGACGCCGCTGGTCGTCGAGCGCCCAGAGCGTCCCGCGCCGAACCTGGGTCACGGAGCCGTGGTGCCACCCCGTCCGTAGCGGTCGGCAAGTCGCACGACGTCCTCCCGCCAGCCGGGTGCCGCCGTGGAGACCTCGGCGAAGACGACGTCGCTGACCGCCACGAGCCGATGCAGCGCCCCCGGCGGCACGTGGGCGACGTCGCCCGGGCCCATCGTGCGTCGCACGAGCAATGCCACCGACGAGCCGTGCTCGAAGGTCGCCTCGCCGGAGACGATGCTGATCGTCTCGTCCTTGTCGCGGTGGAGCTGCAGGCTCAGCGAGTGGCCCGCGGCCACGGTGATGAGCTTGCCGACGTAGCCGTGCGCCCCATCGGCGAAGATCGCCTCGTGGCCCCACGGCTTCGCCTGGACGACGGCGGTCGTGAACTCGGCGGGGGGCGCAGGCAGGGCGGTCATCGGGTCTCCGAGGTCGAGGAGCGGACCGGCGCCGGTCGGGACGAGCACAGCGCATCGAGCAGCGGGGCGAGCGCGACGACGGCGATGCGCACCCGGGCGTCGCTGCACCCGTACGGGACGACGAGACTCTGCCCGTGCAGCATCGCGCCGCACGTGTAGACGACGTTCGGCACGTACCCGGACCGCTCGTCGTCGGTCGGGGTGAGCAGCGGCTGATCGAGGCGGCCGATGACCCGCTCCGGCTCCTCGAGGTCAAGGAGGATCGCCCCCAGACCGTAGGTGCGCATCGGTCCGACGCCGTGCGTCAGGACGAGCCAGCCGCGCTCCGTCTCGACCGGCGGCCCGCCGTTGCCCAGCTGCACGATCTCCCACGGCTGGAGCGGCACCTGGAGCCGGACGGGCTCACTCCAGTGCAGCAGATCACCCGAGGTGGTCAGCGCGTTGTTCTCACGGTCGGCGCGGGACAGCGCCAGGTACCGACCGCCCACCTGCCGGGGGAAGATCGCCAGGCCCTTGTTGCCTGCACCCGGACCACTCAGCGGTGTGACCGCGAACTCGCGGAAGTCGGCCGTCCGCAGCAGCTGCGTGGCGATGCTCCGGCCGTCGTAGGCGGTGTAGGTCCCCAGATACTCGGCGGTGCCATCGGAGCCGGCGAACCGCACCAGCCGGACGTCCTCCATCCCGTGGCTCTCGCACGGTGACCGCGGCATGAGCACGCGCTCGGCGACCTCGGACGCCGTGGGGAAGGCGACCTCGTACGTGCTGGCGGCGATGCGGGCGAAGCGGTCTGCGGTGCGGCCGGTCGAGCCTCGCGTGAGGTGCTGCGCGTGGAGGTCACCCAGGGCGGCCGCGAGCTCGGCGCCGTCGAACACCTCCGGCAGCCTGGCGAGGACGAAGGCCGCGTCCGCGTCCGCCTCGGAGTCGTCGCCCGCCACGTCGTCCGTGATCCGGTACGCGAAAGCTGCGCGCGAGAAGCGCGTCCGCGCGACAGCGGGCAGCACCACGACCCCCGGTGCCGGATCCAACGTCACGACGGCGTCCCGGTCCACCGTTCCCGTGCGCAGCTCGACGCTCGAGATGTGCCCCTCGCCGATGCCCCGAACCGTCATCACGAACCGGGTCGACCCTGGCGGCAACCCTGACTGGTCCGGGTGCGCGACCATCGACGGGTTGAGGATGCCCGCCGCCTCGATCGCGTACTCCTGCGTGAAGTACGCCCCGATCAACCGGCGTCGGGCAACCGACGCAGACTGAGGCTCCTCAAGGCGGTGCGCGACGAGCTCGAAGTGGGCGTCCCAGGTGGCGAGCAGATCGCGGTGCCGGTGGCCGAAGGCCGCGCTCACCGCCGCGAGCTCGTCGTCGACCTCCTCCGCGCTGAGGTCCAGGATCCGCTCCAGAACCCCTGCGGATCGCGACCGCCCTCGGGCGGGCGCCTCCTGCCCGGGCAGGAAGAGCAGCGCCGCGACGCGCGACGGATCCGCCCGAAGGACCTGGTCCGTCCGCCGGACCCACGTCAGGTTGCCCGTCATGGCCCGACGGACGCGACGTCGCTCGCCACCTCCCGTGCGAGCTGCCGCGTCCCCAACCAGGCCAAGGTCGACTCCGCGCCCTGGTTCAGGTTCACCGAGCCGTCCTCCAGCCCGTCGAAGGCGCCACCGCTGCCCGGGTCGTGCATCCGCAGCCCGCAGTCGTTCTCACCCTCGAACCAGCCCAGGCACCTCGCGACCAGGCGGGACCACCGGACGTCGTGGGTCGCCGCGAAGGCCGTGACCGCGGCCTCCGTGAGCGCGGCGACCTCGATCGGCTGCTGGTCGAAGCCGGGCCTGGCGTCGTCGTGCGCGCGCCCTCCGGCCGGCACGACGGACAGGTGGCCGTCGATCGTCTGCTCGTCCTCGAGCCAGCCCAGGAGCATCAGCCCGTCATGCCTGAGCCGCTCGTCGTGCAGGGCACGGCCCACTGCGATCAGCGCCTCCGGCACGACCGCGTTGGCGTAGGTGAGGCGGTCCGACGGCCAGTGCCAGGCACCGCCCGACGCCCGCCCCGGCAGCGCGAGCCGCGCGTCGTGCAGGAGCCGCCGCGCTGCCAGGTCCTCGGGCGCGGCCGCCATCACCTGCACCGCGCCGAGCGCCGCGTAGGCCATCGACCGCGCGTGCGCCGACCGGGCGAGCATCGCGCGCCGCGCTCCGAGCAGGCCACCCGCGGCGACCTGGACGTCCGGCGAGCGCGCTGCCGCCGTCCCGAACGCCCACAGGGCTCTGCCCCAGTGGTCGCCCGTCGACGGCTCGTCGAGCCAGGTGCCGGCCGCGTCGCTGCGGTTGTGCATGGAGCCGTCGTCGGCCTGGGCGCGCAGCAGGTAGGTGAGGTAGATCCGCGACATCGCAACGAGCGACGGTCCGGGATCGACCTCGCGCGCCGTCACGACGAGGGCACGAGCGACGTCGTCCACGCACATGCCGTTCTCGACGCGCGGCGTCGTGCCGAGCGCGTGCTCGTACAGCCCGGCCGCCGTCGTGAGCCGGGCGAGGTGGTCGTAGCGGGCGTCCATCACGCGACGGTCGCCGCGCGCTCGGACAGCAGCGTGTCGGCGAGCCCCAGGTAGCGCTGGGCCACGGCGGGCCACAGCAGCGAGTCCGCCAGGCTGCGCGAGACGGCCGCCATGCCGGCCGCGACGCCGGGGCGGGCGAGCACCTGCTCGAGGGCGTCCGCCAAGGCCGCGGGGTCGCGGTGCGGGACCAGCACCCCCGCGCCGCCGGAGAGGAGCTCGACGGCGTGCGGGAAGCGCGTGGACACCACCGGCTTGCCGGCAGCGACTGCCTCGGTGAGGACCCCGGAGGTGACCTGCTCAAGGGAGTCGTAGGGCAGCAGGACCACGTCGGCCCGGCGCACCACGTCGCGCAGCTCGGGCGCGGACAGGTACCGGGCGTCGAACCTCACGGAGTCCGTGAGCCCGAGCTCGCTGGTCAGCGCGACGAGCCGGCTCGCGGTAGGCCTCGCCCTCGACGCTCGAGGACCTTGCGGGTGCGTCTGGCCGACGACCTGGTAGATCGGCAGGTCGATGCGCCCGCCCAGCACCGCCATGGCGCGCAGGGCCCACTCGATGCCCTTGCCTTCGCCGAGCAGCCCCCAGGTGAGGACCGTCGGGCGCACGCGGGCCGCGTCACCCAGGGTGCCCGGTCCCACGATCGCGGGGACCGGCGACCGGTTGTCCGGTGCGCCGTGCGGGATGACGGAGATGCGGTCCGGATCGACGTCCCAACCGGCCAGCAGCCGGTCGCGCGCCGTCTCGGTCATCGTCACGACAGCCGCGGAGTGCTCGAGCAGCCCCGCGAGGACGCGGTGCTGGTTGGGGGTCGGCGTCGTCAGGACCGTGTGCAGCACCGTCGACCACGGGCGCCCTCAGGCGCGCCACGACAGCGAGGACGTCCTCCCCGTCGGGCCCGCCGAAGATCCCGTACTCGTGCTGGACGACGACGACGTCGTACTCGTCGAGCATCGCAGCGACCTGCCCGGCGTCCCGGGGGCGCCCGGTGACCCACTGCTCGACGACGGGATCGACCTCGACCTGCGGGGCGTCGACGAGGCGCACGACGCCGACATCCGCACCCTCGCCGGTCGAGCTGCGTCGCCAGGGCCTCAGTGAACGTGGCGATGCCGCACGGGGTGGCGGGGTAGGTGGAGAGAAATCCGAATGCGGACGCCCATCAGGCCTTCTTCCCTCGTGCAATGGGTGCAGCGAGCGTGCTGCCGTTCACGGAAGGAAGAAGAACCAGTCCCGGTCTCCCGGGCGGGGCGCACACGGCGCCGGGTGTCCGGACGGAGTCCGGCACTTCATCGGTTCGCCCGCTCAGACTACCAGGGCGCCTCTCCGCGCCCATCCGGCGTAGCCTTCGCCCCGACACCGGGAGGCCACCGTCAGGATCGCCGTGCTCGCCTCGATCGCCCACCGCGTCCCGCCGCGCCGCTACGGGCCGTGGGAGCAGGTCGCGTCGACGCTCACCGAGGGTCTCGTCGCCCGCGGGCACGACGTCACCCTGTTCGCGACCGCGGACTCCCGCACCGCCGCGCACCCTGCACGCCGAGGCGCCCGCCGGCTACGAGGAGGACCCGACGCTCGACGCCAAGGTCTACGAGGCGCTGCACATCGCGGCGGCCTTCGAGCGCGCCGGCGAGCTTCGACGTCATCAGCAACCAGTTCGACTTCCTGCCGCTCGTGTTCAGCCGGCTCGTCGCCACACCGGTCGTCACCACGATCCACGGGTTCTCGTCGGAGCGGATCGTCCCGGTCTACCGCGCGTACGACGACGTCGCGCACTACGTCTCGATCAGCGACGCCGACCGACACGCCGACCTGACGTACGACGCGACGATCCACCACGGCATCGAGGTCGAGCGCTTCACCCTCGGCGCCGGCGACGGCGGCTACCTGCTCTTCCTCGGCCGCATCCACCCGGACAAGGGCACGGCGACGGCCATCGACGTCGCCCGCCGGGCAGGCCTCCCGCTGGTCATCGCCGGCGTCGTCCACGACGAGGCTTACTTCCGGGACGCCGGTCGCGCCGCACGTCGACGGACGTGCCGTCAGCTACCTCGGGCCGGTCGGTCCCGCTGAGCGCGACCGCCTCCTCGGCGGCGCCGTCGCCCTGCTGCACCTCATCGACTTCGACGAGCCGTTCGGCCTCTCGGTCGTCGGAGTCGCTGGCGACCGGCACACCGGTGATCGCACGGCGTCGCGGCTCGATGCCCGAGATCGTCCGCCCCGGCGTGTACCGGCTTCCTCGTCGACGACACCGAGCAGGCGGTCGCGGCGGTCCCGGTCGCGGCGCGCCTGGACCGGGCGCGCCTGCCGCCAGGACGCGATCGCCCGCTTCTCGGCCGACCGGATGGTCGACGACTACGCGCGGCTCTTCGAGCGCGTGGCCGACGCCTAGACTCGGTGGTAGTCCCGGGACGAAGGACGAGCCACTCGCTCCGCCCGCCACCCGGCACTTCAGAGGAGGGCGCCGTGCGCCTCCAGACCACGTCCGCCGAGACAACCCCACTGCACGACGCGGACGATCCGCGCTCCCTCCGCCTGCTCTCCGTACTGGCGTCCCTGCTCCCTGACACGCTGGGGACTCCCGAGGAGCCGCCCCTCTACACCGTGCCGGCGTTGTTCTCCCGGCAGGTCACCGCGACCGAGCGCGAGCACATCGAGGACCCGGTGACGGCGCAACGGCTGGCCGAGGAGATCGGCGTGCCCCCCGTGCTGGAGCTCGCCGTCTCCGATCGGCGGCTCCTCATCAAGAACACGAACCTCACGCAGCTCGCGGACGGCCTGGCAGCCGCGATCGGGACCATGCTGGACCGCCTCGGCGCTGCGCTCCTCGCCGAGATGGACCGGCGCACGGAGGCCGCCGAGGTTCTGCGCTCCGACGAGCAGGAGCGGCTCGACGCCGTCGAACGGGCCGCCGCCCAGGTCAGCTTCGACCCCCGCGGCGCGATCCCGTCGGCGGGCCCGCCGACGCCCTGAGTGCGGATGAGTCGGCCGATACGTCAGGCGCGCCTCGTGGCCCCGAGGTACAGGCGGTCGACGATGTCACGCACCTGGTCCGTGATCGCGGCCCGCTTCAGCTTCAGCGTCGGCGTCACCGCGCCGCCGGCCTCGCTGAGATCGGCGAGGACGAGCGCGAACCGGCGCACCTGCTCGGACGCGGACAGGCGGGCGTTCGCCGCTGCGACCACCGCGCCGATCGCGGCGACCAGACGCGAGTCCTCCACCTCGACCGCACGGCCCCCCGTCGGCGTCTGCAGCGGGCCGAGGTCGACGATGCCCTGCCGCTCGGCCCACGCCGCGACGGACTCCGGGTCGAGCAGCACCAGCCCGCCGAGATAGGGCTTGCCCTCGCCGACCACCATCGCGTGCGCCACCATCGGGTCACTCTCGACGTACCGCTCCCAGTCCTCGGGCGAGACGGTCTTCCCGCCCGAGGTCACGATCACGTCCTTGACCCGGCCGTGCAGCGTGAGCCGCCCTGCCTCATCCAGAGACCCGAGGTCCCCGGTGCGGAAGTAGCCGTCGATGAACGCATCGGCGTCGTTGGCCGGGTTGCGATAGCCGCGGAACACCCCGATGCCCCGCGCCTGGACCTCACCGTCATCGGCGATCCGTACGGTCGTCCCCGGCATCGGCACACCCACCGAACCCGAGCGGATCGCGCCCGGCAGGTGGCCGGTCAACGGCGCCGTCGTCTCGGTCAGGCCGTAGCCCTCGATGACGGGCACGCCGATCCCACGGAAGAAGAGCGACAGCTCGGCGTCGAGCGCGGCGGCCCCCGAGAGCAGGTAGTCCACGCGCCCGCCGAGGCGGGCCCTCAACCGCCGGTAGAAGAGCCGCTCGTACAGGGCTCGACGGGCGCGGAGCCCGACAGAGGCGCCGGTCTGCGACCCGGCGTCGACCGCCTCCGCGTACCGCCCCCACTGCACGGCAGTCCGCTGCGCCGACGCCCACACGCGGCCGAGATGCTTGGCGGCGGCAGCCGCGGCAGCCGCCGCCTGCACCTTCTGCAGGACGCGCGGCACCACGACCAGGAACGTCGGCCGCAGAACCCTGAGCGCGGGGACGACATCGCGCGGGTCGGCGAGGTGTGCGACCCGCATCCCGCCGGCGAGGCAGACGAGCTGGAGCCCACGCGCGAGCACATGGGCCAGCGGCAGGAAGATCACCGTGCTGCCGCCCTCACGCACCACGTCCGTGTAGGCGGCCGCGACGCTGAGCACCTGCCCGACGAGGTTGCGGTGCGTGATGAGCGCACCCCGCGGCGACGCGGTGGTGCCGGACGTGTAGACGATCGTCGCGACGTCGTCGAGGTCCGCGCCGCTGCGACGCTCGTCGACGACGGCGTCGGGTACGTCGGCGCCCAGCGCCACCAGCGCCGCAAGGTCCCGGCCCGCCGCCGCATCCATGCACCAGACCCGCGACGCCTCCCCCACCTCGGCGAGGGCCGTGGTGAGCAGCTCCGCGTGCCGCTCACCGCCGCCGACCGCCAGGCGCACGTCCGCGTCGCACACGATCGCCGACACCTGCACCTGCGCCGACGTCTCGTAGACGGGCACGACGACGCCGCCCGCGTACCAGACGGCCATGTCGATCAACGCCCACTCGTAGCGCGTCGGCGCCATCACGGCGACGGCCGCCCCCGGCTCAAGGCCTGCCGCAACCAGCCCCTTGGCGAGGTCGCGCACGTGCGCCTCGAACTCGGCGGCCGTCACGGGACGCCACGGGCCGTCCGCCGAGACACCGGGCTCGCGGACGTCGAACGCGACGGCGTCCGGCTTGTCGGCAACGCGGCGCGTCAGCAGGTCGGTGGTGTTGCGCACGCCCGTGAGGTCGGCTCGGGGCGGGGTGGACATCTCGCGCACGTCGTCCGTCTCTCATCGATGCGCGCCGGGCGCGCAGGTGGATGCTCGTCGGGGGAACATCACCATCGGCCTCCAGTGTTCCCGAACCGGACGCGCTGCGCCCGACACGACGACGAGAGGCTCGAGATGGACGACGGTCGACGCCGTGCCCTGGTGGGCATTCCTCTCACGCTTGTGCTCGGGGCCCTGCTCGCCGCGGCCGGGAGCCACCACGGCGCGACGCTCGGGAGCCTCCCGCTCTTCGCGCTGGCCGTCCTGGCGGCGTTCGTCGTGCAGTGGGCCGCGTTCATCCCTGCCTTCGCGCGGCAGACGGAGGTCTTCTTCGACATCACGGGGAGCGTCACCTATGTCCTCGTGACCGTCGGCCTGATCGCCCTGACGCCCGTGCGGGACGCCCGCGCAGTCCTCCTCGCCGCCCTCGTCGTCCTCTGGGCGCTGCGGCTGGGCCCGTTCCTGTTCCGCCGGGTTCGCCGCGCCGGCAGTGACGACCGGTTCGACGAGATCAAGCCCTCCTTCCTGCGGTTCCTCACGGTGTGGACCGTCCAGGGCCTCTGGGTCACGTTCACGGCGATGGCAGCGTGGGTAGGCATCACGTCGTCCCAGCGCACGGAGCTGGACGCGTTCGCCGTCGTCGGTGTCGTCGTGTGGGGTGCGGGCTTCGCGCTCGAGGTCGTGGCCGACCTGCAGAAGTCCCGGTTCCGGGCGGACCCGACCAACGCCGGCCAGTTCATCTCCACCGGTCTCTGGTCGCGGTCGCGACACCCGAACTACCTCGGCGAGATCGTGCTGTGGATCGGGGTGGCTGTCATCGCCGTCCCGGTGCTCACCGGCTGGCAGTGGGTCGTCCTCGCATCGCCGGTCTTCGTCGCGGTTCTGATCACCACGGTCAGCGGCGTGCCGCTCCTGGAGCAGAAGGCCGAGGCCCGATGGGGCGGCCGGCCCGACTACGAGGAGTACACCCGGAGGACTCCGGTCCTGGTGCCACGCCTCGTGCCGACGCGGCGATAGACGCATCGATCCCTGGCACTGCCCTGAGGGCGGATGAGTCGGCCGATACGCCGGGTTCTGTTGCGCCCGGGAACGGTCGTTGATGGCCCACGTTGGGCCGTGATGGTTTCGGCTGCTGACCTGGGCAGATACATCGGTGACCTCGACTGTGCCCAACGACAGTTGATGGCGGCGACTGGTGCTTCTGCGGACTCGGTGCGGACTGGCTGCGGACTGACGCCGACGAGCGGGACACCCGCCCCCCGGTGAGCGCCCTGGTCCTGTCGCCCGCGGACCCGAACAAGTCAAAGAGACTCAGACCAGACCCGAGCCGGGGACCGGCAGAGAGGCGGCCGCTGTAGCCGGCGGGCTTGCGCCCTAGGTGACCGTGGCGCGCTCGACGAACGCGCATAGTGCGGAGATGAGAGTCATCTGTTCGACGTCGCGGGGTCGGGTGTTGAGGAGTTCGTCGGTGCAGATGAGGTAGGCGAGGCAGCGCGCGCGGCTGATGGCGACGTTGAGGCGGTTCTTGGAGAACAGGAAGTCTTGCGTCGCGTGGCATGAAGTCGGCCGACGACGTGGCCATCGAGAAGATCACGACAGCGGCCTGGCGACCCTGGAACTTGTCGACGGTGCCGACCTCGACACCTCCGAGGGCCGGGTCGGCCGCCAGTGTCCGGATGAGCAGTCGTCGCTGGTCGTTGTAGGGGGCGACCACGATGATGTCATCGGCCGTGAGCCTGGCCGTGACGCCGTCGCGGTCGGTCCAGTCTGTTGCCAGCAGGTCGCGGATCGTGGCGGCCACGATGGCCGCCTCCTCGGGGGACTCCGTTGAGCAGTCGGTGTGCTCGGCACGGATCCACCGCAGCCCGGTCCCGGCGCCGGTGTCCTGGCGGGCACAGTTGGCTTCGCTGATCAGTCGGCCCTCGTACATGACGTCGGAGATGAAGCCGCACACGTCGGGGTGCATGCGCCAAGTGGTGTCCAGGAGCAGGCCGCGCTCCGGCGGGAAAGTGCGGGCGCCCTCGCCGATGAGGTGGTCAAGGGCACTGACTCCGGACCGGTTGGGGTGGGCAGCCTGAGCGACCTGCGGGAGCTGTTGGGGGTCGCCGAGCAGGATCACGTTCGTCGCGGAGATAGTGGCGGCGAGCGTGTCGGCGAGGGCGAGCTGGCCGGCTTCGTCCACGATGAGGACGTCGACAGGGTTGTCGCGCATCGCCTGGGAGGCGAACAGCCACGATGTGCCCGCCACGACGTCGTACCTGCCGGCCGCGCACCTCTTGTTGTCGTCGATGTAGTCGACGCCAGCGACTGGGCCGCGGGCGGCCTTGCGCACAGCGCGCAGCTGGTCGCCTTCGGCGATGAAGCGTTCAGCGACGGCCTGCACGAGGTTGTCGATCGCGTGGTGACTCATCGCGGTCAGGCCCACCCTCTTCCCCTGCTTGACCAGGGCGTGGACGATGTGCGCGCCGGTGAAGGTCTTGCCGGTGCCGGGTGGCCCCTGGATGGGCACGTAGCTGGTGTCCAGGTGCGGCGCCCACCGGCGCGCCTCCTGGTAGCCGCCAGAGAAGAGGCCGCCGTCGGGTCCTTCGCCGGAGCTGAAGGCGCTGGGGTCGCGCCGGAGGATCGCGTGCCCGACCGCTGTCGCATCCCCGTCGAGCATGCGGTCGGCGAGGTCGCACAACGCTGTTCGCTTGGCGTCCTCGGGGAAGTTGACCCAGTGGACAAGGTGGTCAGGGAGGTACCCGGCGTTCATCTGGTCGTTCGCGATGACGGCGAGTGTCCGCTGCTCCCGGTCGATGTCCGTCACGGTGAAGAACGACCACTCTCGCTCTTGCAGCGCGACGATCATCTTCGAGCCGGGCCCGATGTCGGGGTCCAGGGGCTGGTTGGGGAAGGAGAAGGTCGCTAGCTTGCCCTTGAGCGGCTTGCCGGTCTTCACGCTCACCCGGTCCTGCAGGCCCTGGAGCTCCAGGCGTGCGATCACGCCGGGGGAATCCAGCTGGTCGTGCGTGTCGGCCATGGACAGGCGTAGGCAGTCGGCAGCGACGACGCGTCGTTCGCGTCGCCAGTAGCCGAGCAGGTCACCCGCGAGGTGCTCGTTGGTTCCGGGTCCGAAGGCGTGCAGGGCCTCGATCCGCTCGTCGAGGCCGGACTCGTCGACGAGCGGCTCCAGGACCGCGTCGCGCCAGGGCAGCCCCTCGGGGCGGTGCGCCACCAGCCAGTCGCGCACCGCGCGGGTAGCTCGCACGTCGTCGTCGTTGTAGCGGGCGATCCGCTGCAGACGGCCCTCGTCGTGGTCGTGCATCCACTGCTCGTACTCGATCACGGCGCCCGAGCCGCGGTCGATCTCATGGCTGCGCTGATAGTCGGTGAGCCGCTCGACGTGCTTGAGGCCGTAGGACTCGGCGCCGATCTGGACCGCCCCGGTCACCACCGGATAGAGGTCGACGAAGAGTCCGGTGGCGATGAGTTCCTCGAGCTCGAGCTCGACCACCGCGTACTTGTTGGCCAGCGCAGACAGGGCCGAACGTTCGGTGTGGTTGTAGTGGTAGACGTGCATGCCCGTGTTCCGGCGTCGTCGTTCTGCGAGATGGGCAACGAGCTCGGCGGTCGCCTGAGCCTCCTCGGCCTGGTTGTGCGCCCAGAACGTCTTGTAGGCCCATTCGCGGTCATTGAGCTCGATGAGCCCGAAGAGGAAGAACAGACCGACATCGGCCTGCCAGAACGGGTGTCCCTCGAAGTCGAGGAACACGTCGCCGTCGTCCGGCTCAGGGAGCGCGGCAAAGCCGATCAGCTGAGGTGTCGGCACGTCACCGGCCGGGTTGTCGTCCGACTTCACGACGGCGTCGATGAGCTCGAATGGGGGCTGTTCGGAGGCGGGCGCCTCGCGTGCCTGAACCTGCAGGTGCGCCTGCCGGGTGAGGCGGATCCTGCGCTGCGCATCGAGGCCGTCCACCTCGCCTTGCAGAGCGGCGAGGGCCGCGGTCGTGGACACACCGTCGTCGTCGAGCAGGGCACGGTCTGACCTGCGGATCCCGGCGACGTGGATCAGCGAGTCTGCGGCGCGCCACTGGGCATCGCAAACCTGCTCGAACTCGCAGAAGGCGCAGTGCTCGCACGGTTCCGGTGCGCTCGCCACAGCCGGCGGTTCGGCGACGATGGTGGCGAGCTGGGAGCGCAGACGGCGCCAGTACGGCGCGACATCGTCGACCCGGATCGTCTCGCGCGCTCCGGAACCGAGCTCGATGTGCACGCGCTCCGGCGCGCGACCAAGACGCGCGGTGACAGCCTCGGCATAGAAGCACAGCTGTAGGACGTGGCCTGGCTTTGCGGCGGCACGGGCAAGCTTCGCGTCCACCGGCTCGTAGCCGCCCCCGCCGTCAGGGTCGGTCACCCTCTCGAGGAAGTCGGCGACGCCCCGGATTCCGTCGTGAACGAACGGCATCTGATAGATCACGTCGTGCCCACCATGCAAGAACTCGCCCACGCGAGAGGTCCACTGAGCGAAGGACTCGCCCCGCTCCCGCTCGGGCACTTCCACCACGGTCCGCCCCATCGCGCGATAGCGGGCCAGGACCTCCTGCTCGTGGTGGACTCCCTTGTCCAGCAACATCTGCGCCATTTCGCCGAACACGGTCGCCGGCTGCTCCCGGGCTCCGCGATCGACCTCGTCGCGCAACGTCAGGTAGTGAGCGCAGTCCAGCCACGCGGTGATCTTCGACGGGGTCAGCAGCTGCTCGGTCACCGGTCCATTGTGGCGGCCACCTCGGACAGCTGTCGGGCTGCTCGGTCCGCCGCTCATGGCAGCCGGCTCGCGGACGCGGCCATCGCTTCAACCAACGGCTGGAGTCGGCGGAGCTCCTCGTCGATCTCCCCAAGGGTCGAATCCGGAGAAAGGGTCAGGCGTGCGCCAAAGTGGCACGAGCCCGTGCTCCGCGCGACCTTCATGCCCCAGCCCTTTCCGAGCCACAGCGGGGCGCCGGCCGCGACGGCGGCTGACCAGTTCGCCTTGTCCGTCGGGTCGCTCGGCCGCGCCGATGTGAGCTGCCACACGAAGTCGGGCCCGGGGACGCCGCGCTCGTCGAGGACGTGTTCTGCAAAGAGCCGACAGAGCAGCGTCCAGTCGAAGCCGGCAGAGGTCGTGACGTCGTCCTGGCGCACACCGAGTAGGACGACCGGGCCCCTCAGCCGCTGGCGGTATGGGCGATCTGGGTCACGCTTCCACTCGTAGGCGGTCATGCCTTCCTGGATCTCGGCGGCGACGACGTGCCCGTGAGTCCCCGGGGGCGCCCACATCCGGACGGCCCAGTTCCCCCCGCCCGACGAAGGTTCGACGTCGTGCTCGACACGGCACCAGGCGTCCATCTGTCGCGAGAGCCATGCAACCCGCGTTCGGAGCGCGAGCTCCATCCCCGGGGCGTCGTCGGGAACGTCGTTCCAGACGACTGTCGCGTCGACGGCAGGGACCAGCGTGTCGAGCTGCGACTTCCATGCCTGCGCGGTCGTAGCCACCCAACTGTTGGTGCTCGCGGCGTAGGCATCGAGGACCGCCTCCCACGTCAACGCACGCCACGGGTGTGCGTGGCGGAGTGTGACGGGCAAGCTTCTCGAGGTGCAGAACGACGTAGGCCTGTGCTCCAGCGAACGACTCCAGGTACCGCGTCAGCTGTTGCGGCCCAAGGCCGGAGAGGAGCTTGACCTCGATCGCCGCGGTTGGCGTTTCGGCCCGTAGGAGAAGCAGGTCGAGGCGGTCGGCCTTGCGCGCAGCCGACCCGGGAACGGTGAGCTCCCGCTTGACCCGGTCGAACTCGACGCCGAGCAACCCGGCCATGGGCGCCGGATCTGCGGTGAGCAGGACGGCAAGTAGGTCGCTCCAGCGGTTCTCGGCGGCGGGCGGGACGATGAACGACAAGTCCGGCGCGCGGCGCGGTGAACTCACCCGAGCGCCGAGCCGTCACGCGCGGCGACACGCAGCCGGTCCTGGCCGCATCGCTGCCAGTGTCGTAGGACTGGCTCAGTCACCTGATCTGCATCGGCAGCCGGGGTCGACGCCTGAAGCAGGGCGGCGATCTGCGAACGAGGAGACGAGTCGCTGCTTGGGACGTCGCGCACTGACGCGCCCGCTTCCACCCCGAACTGTCCGAGGAGGCTCCTCGCCGACCTCGTCAAGACGTCATGCACTGCGGGTCTGCGCCGCGCCGCAAGTCAGCCGGTTGCACGACGAGCCAACCGTCGGTTTGGCGCACCCTCAGCTCTGCGTGATCTCAATGAGCCTCTCGATGACGGGCTCGATCTGGCGGACGGCCCCATCACTGAGGGTGATGAGGACGGCGGCCCTTTCCGCCATCCTCCAGAATCGGGCAATGATGGGATGTTTGATGTCAGCGGGATGCTCTCTGTACACCACCATGACGGTGCCGAGCGCAGCCGCGGCCGCATCGCGCACCCCCTCGGCGCCCGTCACGTCCGCCATTTGCAGTGCCAACTGGAGCGCGGCGGCATGCCGGACGAGCACCTGGCGGGTGTCAGGTTCAAGATCGGAGTCAAGTCGCAGAAGGTCGAGCACTTCGCCGACAAGCGCCAGCGCCTCGGTCAGGCCGTCGTGGTCCAGGCGCGGACTCATGCCCCGTCGCTCAAGGATGTCTGCGCAGGTCTCAAGAGACTGCAGGTGCGCATCGTTGTAGTGGCTGGTGAACGCGCTCGTCGCCGTCTCTAGCTGATGGGCGATGCTCATCGCACCCTTGACGGGTTCCCACCAGCGCAAGTGCAACTCGTGCCTCTCGTCGGGCACGGCCAAGAGGGTGTCTCTTGCGGCCGCCGGCAGTCGTTGTGCTGCAGCGATGGCCTCGAGCATCGTCGGAGTGTCCTCGGTGAGGTTGCCGAGTGCGGCCTGCCATGCGCCGCGGAGCTGGTGGTTCTGGGGCGCAGTCTTCATCACCGTCAGCAGGTGGTGGAGTTGCCCAGCCGGGTTGTCGTACTCGAGGCTCACAGGCTTGATCGTATGTGCTGGGTCCGACGGATTCCGCCTTGCACACCCCACCCTCGATCAACGAGCGGCTGGCTCGGTGTGCCATGCGGGGGCAGCCCGATGGTCGTCAGACACCACGCGCCGTGACTCGACTGGCCGCGGGAGAAGCCCCGGGCGCCGGCGCGCCGCCGGCGGCGTAGGCGAGGGCTCGTTCTTGGTGCTCGCGGCCGGACGTAGGTCGTCTTTGGAGTGCCGTGTGGACCGCGGAGCCCGTCGAGTCCACGGGTCCGGCCGCCCGAGCGACATCGTCGACGTGTGCGGCCAGGGCTCTCAGGCCGTCGTCCGAGAGAGGCAGAGTCGCGCCCGTCCGCACCGCGGCGCTGTCCACGGGAGTTGGTGCGACGCCGAGCGCTTGGTAGACCTCGGGCGCGCCGCGGGCGGGAACGGTCCACACGATCTCGTCGATGGCCTCGCGCATCGCGTGCGCGACTTCGGAGCCGAGCGATGCGCCGAGCTGGAGCGACCGGCTGGCGACCACGAGGTCGGTGCGGTCAGTCATCGTCTGTGGGGACGCGAGCCGCGCGCCGTCGTGCGTGAGCTCGCGTAGGCCGGCGCGCATCTCCTCCGCCGCTCGGGCCAGGTCGGGGTCCGCCCGCCGCCACCCGGACAGTTGCGCGAGGTCGCGCTCCAGCCGTGCCCATGCCCCGCCGAGTGTCTCGAGTGCCGGCTTGATGCGGTTGACGAACTCGGTGCCGTCAACGAGTTGGAGCGTGGCGGCCGAGCCGATGACGAACTCAGCGGCGAGCACTCGCTGGCGCTCGACGCTCGCAGCGAAGAGCAAGGTCGCCGGTGTCGGTGCCTTGACCAGGCTTCGGCGCACCTGCACCTCCCAGCCGGCCATGGCTTGGCTGAGGCGATCGGGCACAGGGTCTCGGTGCTCACCGTCCAAGACGCCGGGCCACCGGCCGCGCAGGTACGCGCCAGCGAGCTGCTCGATTGGCGCGGTCCGATGCAGCACGTCCCTCGACGCGACGACGGAGTCTCCGACGCCGATCACGCTCTTGGCTTCGCGAATGCGCTCGAGGTCGCGGACATAGCGGCTGAGCGACCACCGCATTCCGTGCGTCGCGACGCTGACGACGTGCATGACCCGAGTGCGGGTCGCCTCGGAGTCCAGATGGCCGGCTTCGCTGAGGCGCGCTGTGGGGTGGCGCCGAGACGACACCAGTTGAGCCGCCCGACGCAGGTCGGCAGCAACCTTGTCGAGGTGCGGGTCCGGGGGCACGTCAGCCGGCGGCCAGCCCATCCGGCGATTCGTCTTGGCGACACCCAACGTGATCCGGTGAATGCGTTCCATCGCCGGATCCCTCGTGCGATCCGGGACGGCCGCCCACAGCGCGGCGGCCGCATCGACAACCTCGACCCACGACTGCATCCGCTGCTTGGCGACGACGCGCCCCGAGTCCCACAAGGCGTCCCGCACCGTCACGTCCGCGGCGAGGAGCAGTTCACCGACCGTGCGCTCGTCAACCGGCCGGACCCCAGCCTCGGTCCGGGCGGCGGTCCTGGTCTGGCTCACGACCCGCACTCCCCCACCAGTGCCTCGAGCGCGTCGATCACTTGGCGCGCGCCAGGCGGAAGCCGGTTCACCTCACAGCGGCGTGCGGCGACTGCGGCCGCGCGGATCAGGTCGGCTGGGGAGCCCTCCGCGTTCCGACCCAGTGCAGCGTGTGCGGCCGGCTCGGGTCCACCGAGTGCCGCGAGCGCGCAGGTCGCGACCAGCTGGGCGCCGAGCGCCAAGGAGTGAGTGCGCAGATCCGCATCGGGTCGGCCGATCCCCTGGTCGGCTGCGCGTGTCAGGAGTTCGACCATCTCGAGCCAGGCGGGCTCCACATCGAGTTCCAGGGTGTCTCTCATGGTCAGTCCTCTCCAGTGGGGTGGTGTCACCGATCCAGCCATGCGGGCGTAGTGCTTTGGGGCGCAGGTCCCCTGCCTGTGGACGGCCGTCGTTTGGGTGAGGTGGTGGACGCAGACTTCGTGAGCGAAGGCGCAACGGGCGCGTGGCCGTCGTGTCGGCAGCGCTGAACTCCTCCACCGTGCTGCTCCCCTCCTCTGGGTGGTCGCTCCCATGGGCCTCACCCGGCCATGCGCGTGGGGGCGACGGGGGCTGGTTGTGGATAACGCGGTCGTGTGGGTGGCTCGGAGGACAGTTCCCTCACCGGCCGAAGGCCGGCAGACGGCGCGTGGGTGGTCACCTGGCGTCCACGGGCGTCGTCTCGCACTTGTGCGAGTGGAGGTGGCGACGATGCCGGTCTGGGTGGTGAAGGCCCTGGCGGTCGGGCCTGGGGTGGTGGTCAGCGTCGTCATGGTCGCGCTCACGCTCGCGGCCGTACCGGCGCCGACTGCAGCGGGCGCAACGGTGGTGTTGGCCGCTCTCGTCGCGGCCGCTGGCCGCAGCGCATGGGAAGGGTCCGCGGCCAGGGTCGTACTGGGCGCCCGTCGGCCGCGGCCGGCCGAGCTCGAGGAGCTGGCGGCAGTGCTGACCCAGTTGTGCCGGGTCGGGCTTGGGCCGCCGCTGGTGGAGCTCCGTGTGAAGCGGTGTCGGGTGATCGGGGCGACCGGCGCCGGTCGAAGGACCGTCGTCGTGTCTACGGGGCTGATCGAGGCCGTCGTTCTCGGCGATCTGCCGAGCCGTCAGGCGGCAGCGCTCGTCGCGCACTCAGCCGTTCTGGTTCGCGAGGGGCTGACGCGCGCGGACCTGCTCATCGGTTGCGTGTCGGCGCCATGGCGAGCGACGCGGGCAACCGTCCGTACCGTCAGCAGCTGGGGACGGCGGCTGCCCCTCACTCAGGCCGTGTGGCGGCTGCGAGTCGTCGTCGTGGCCGTGGCCGTCGCGCAGGCGGTCCAGGTTGGGCAAGTGGGGCTCGCGGTCACGATCGCCGCGATCGGCGTGTTCAGCTACGCGGTGCCGGTATGGGAGCGTCGGTGGCACGACCTGCTCGTCCGGGCCGGCGACGGGGGCGTGGCGCGTGCCAGCTTCGGTGACGGCCTCGTCGCGTTCCTGCGCACGTGCCCGAGGACCGACGCCACGAAGGCACGCCTTCGAGCACTGGTCCCGCCCCGCGCGCAGCGACCGGCGTAGGGCCTGGTGACGCGCTGACGATGGTCGAGGCAGCGAGTCGAGCAGTCGACCAGGATCGCGACGACGATCACCCCGCTGCTCGGTCCGCACCCGCTGGGCCACCCGCTCGGCCGCGACCAAGGGTTCCCGACGTTGGTCGGCCGCGACCTCGGCTGCCAACCGCGCGGCAGCAGGCGCGCTCGACCGCGCCTGCCCAGTGCTGCTCAGGTCCGCCAACAAGCCGCGGCCCTGCTCCTCCGGCGCGGCGAGTCCCTCGACGTCGCGGGGAGGCTCCGCGCGGCCTGCCCGCTCAGCGAGTCCACCATCGCGCACAGCCGCTCAAGCAGGTGTAGGTCCTCCGCCGCCGGGCCGACGGACCCGCGCACGACATCGTCGGCGACATCACCGATCACTCGCTGCGCCGCGCGCAGGCAGGTGCGCGCCCGGTCCGTGAGTCGCCAGACCGGGTCGCGAATGCGCCCGCGGAGCACCGGATGGCGCACCGTCCGCGGATGCTCATCTGTGACACCATCTGACTATTCGAGAGGGGGCGAGGTGGAGGCACCAGTCGACATCTGGAGCGAGTACGGTTTCGGGGGCAACCCCTACTCGACCGATCCGATCGCACCGAGTGCTTCGGACCGGCAACTCCTCGTCGGACGGGCCGCGGAGCTCGCGAAGATCGCTCGCCAATTCGCGGGCGGCGCCGCCGTGGTCGCACTCGAAGGCGACTTCGGCGTTGGGAAGACCAGCCTCGCGGCATCAGCGGCCTACGACGCCTCTCTCTGGGTGGACTCAGGCGGACCCCTCTTTGTGGTGGCCGACACGCGCCTGAGTCTTCGCACGGACGACTCCCGCGAGAGTTTCGAGGGCCGCACCATCCGGGCTGTTGCGAGTGCCCTAGTAGCCGCGTCAGGCCGGCTAAAGGACTTCGGACGTGCACTCCAGGGCGTCGATGGCGTTTCGCGTTGGCTCAAGTCGCCAGAGACCGGAGGCTGGAGCGCGAGCGCCAACGCATCCGCGGCAGGCTTCGGCGGTGGGTTGGGGGTAGGAAGGTCGCGGGCCGCAAACACGACCCACGGGTTTAGCGAAGTCGGTCTTACCGAGATCGTTGACAATTGGCTGCGCGAACTGTTTCCCGACCGAAAAGCCGGTGGGGTGATCTGCGTTCTCGACAACCTCGAGGAACTCCAAGACAGCGCAACCGCGCTTCGAGTCATGGAGCCCCTGCGAGACCCTCTCTTCAAGCGGACAGGACTCCGCTGGATTGTAAGTGGGGCACAGGGCATGGTTCGGGCCGCGTACTCAAGCCCGAAGATGACCGGCGTATTCCTCAACCCGATCGAAGTCGCGCCACTGCGTCATGAAGACGCGCCAAAGGTGGTCGCGGCGCGCGCGTCGGCCCTGAGTATCCGCGAAGACGCAGTCCCGCCGGTGAGTGCGACAGCTTTCGCTGAGATGTATGGAGCAATTGGAAACAACCTTCGGTACGCTCTGAATCTCGCCGAGCGCTACGCATTTGATCAGGATCCAGTCACCATCGGCCTACTCACTGAAGCCGAGCGTGATGCACGCTTTGAACAGGAGCTTGCGGCCGAAGCAGACCGCACCTACCAGGCCCATGCCAAGGGGATCACTCGCGCAGACTGGACGGTCTTTGAGACTCTCCTGAGGGAGAAGTCAGGCGCCTGCAGTCCCAGCGACTTTGCGAACTTCGGATACTCCGCGATGCCGCCGCTCCTCGTCCGAGTACAGAAACTTGAAGCCGCCAACCTGGTGACATACACGGTTGATCCGCAAGACCAGCGCCGAAGGACGATCTCTGTGACTGATCATGGTCGCCTCGCCTACTACCGAAGGATCACGCGCTAGACCGCACGCTCAGCCCTCCCCCCCATTGGATTGCGGTGTGATGGGCCACCGCCTCCGGGTCGAGCCGTGACGTCGGTACGGCGTCCGCAGCAGTGCTCTGGCAGTCGCCCGGGATGGTTCCCGGCTACGGTCGGACGATGGAGTGGCAGACGTTCGGTGAGCGCACCGTCTATGACAGCCCGTGGATGCGGGTCGCGCTGGTCGACGTGGACGTGCCCGGTCACGGGCGCTTTGAGCACCACGTTCTTCGGATGCCGGCACAGGCTGCGGGGACCGTGGTGTACGACCCGGAGCGCGGGCTGCTGCTCCTGAGACGGCACCGGTTCATCACGGACACCTGGGGCTGGGAGATCCCGGCCGGCCGGATCGAGCCGGGTGAGACGCCGATGGACGCCGCCGCGCGGGAAACGCTCGAGGAGACCGGCTGGCGACCTGGTCCGTTGCTGCCGTTGTGCACGTTCCACCCATCCAACGGCACGAGCGACCAGACGTTCCACGTCTTCGTCGCGCACGGGGCCACGTTGGTCGGCGACCCGTCGGACCCCGCCGAGGCGGAGAGTGTCGCCTGGGTAGCCCGCGCTGACGTGGAGCGGCTGGTTCGCGATGGCGGGCTCTCGAACGGGCTCTCGCTCACAGCGGTGCTCAGGTTCCTGGTCGACCTCGGCTAAGCAGCGTCGTCGTGAGTCTCGCGGTGGCGACGTCAAACGAGTTCGAAGCTGGCGGAACCATCACGTCACACCGCAAGTCCGATGCGGGCACGCCGCCACACCCGTCCCGGCAGCCGCCCAAGGCTGACCGCGGACCGTGATGAGAGCAGCCGTGGGCACCACTCCGACCATCAACCCGACTGCGCTGTGAGCCCGCTTCGCACCCGAGCGGCTGCCTCGTCCAGCTCGGTCCGGGGCCGAGCCTGCCAGTCGGCTTCGATGCGGAAGCCATCGCCGACGGTTCGAGGGAACACGTGCAGGTGAACGTGGAAGACCTCCTGGCAGGCCGCTTCGCCGTCGGCGAGGAACAGATTCACACCTTCACACGGCAACCCGGACGCACGCAGGGCACCGGCCAGCCGCTGTGCGACGCGGAACATGGACATGCCGAGCGCCTCATCGAGGTCGGCCAGGTACGGCGTATGCACCTTGGGAATGACCAGCAGGTGCCCTCGGGTGACGGGCTGGAGATCCATGAAGGCCAGCACCTGCTCGTCCTCGTACACGCGGCTCGACTCGAGGGCGCCAGCGACGACCCCACAGAAGGCGCACTCATCGACGTTCATACGGTCAACTGTGCCGGACGCGCGCATCGACGCAGAGCGACTACACGGGGCCTCCCTCGTTGCGTCCTTAACCTGCCCGCCCGCGAGAGGTCGAGCCCCAACGCGGCGCGCTCCAACTCGAGACGCCTCGGCACGGGGTCACACCGCAATCCAATGGGGGGCAGCCCTCACGGCACCAGCGAAGAGGCGAGTAGCCCTCTTCAGTCGTCGCTGACACCCACGGGGTGCGCAGTAGCCGGATGGTCGATTGGCGGTGCGTACGCCATGTCGGCGAGGTCAGCCGAACGGCTTGGCCGGTTGGTTCGGCAAGCGCTGACCGTCCGGCACTGGGGTGAGCGTGCCGCCGGCGCGCTTCTCCGCGTCGTCGACCGCCACGGCAACGGCCTCATGGATCCACGACGACCGGCTCATCATTCGACCCGCCTGCCGGTCGTCGATGATGGCCTGCTCCATCGCGGCCCGCGTCGAGGCGCGCAGTGAGTGGTGCCGGGTGAGGCCGGCCGTGGCGGCGATGACGGCTCGCGGTGGCACGGCGAGCGCCGCGCGCCCTTGAGGGCCGCGCGACACGTGGGCCTCGAGAACCCAGTGCAGCCACTGGATGAACCCGGCCGGCGCGTCGGGGTGATGGTCGAGGTCGAACACGTAGGCCGCCCGGGCGCGCGCCCACATGTGCGGGTCCCACCACGCCCCGGTCGCCACGCGCGTCTCGGTCATCGGCCCTCCACCAGCGCTAACACCCACCTGCATCGGCGGTGGGTCGCGACGCCGGGGCGCCGGGAGCAGCGGCCCGGGCCTCCGTCGTCCACAGCAACCGGGAGCGCCCAAGGTCGTCCGCAACGACGGTGGAGCGGCACCACGAGACGACTCATCCCGGAAGCATAGGGGATGTCAGTTCGGTCTATTCGACACCTAGGAGCAGAGATGAGCACCACGACGGAAGCCCCGGCCTACGAGGTTGGGCGGGTGTACGAGGTCGCGCCGGGCGACCTGCGGATCGGCACGAACGTGCGCAAGGACACCCGGCCCGACGCGAAGGACTTCGCCTCATCGGTGCGCTCGCGCGGCGTGATCGTCGCGATCGACGCGCACGTCGACGAGCAGGGCGACCTGTGCGTCCTGCGCGGGCAGCGGCGGGCGCTGGTCGCCGCGCAAGTCGGCACGCCGTCCGGCACGGTGCCGGTCCGAGTCGTCCCGGCCCCCGACGAAGCGGACCGGATCACCGATCAGCTCGTGGAGAACCTGCACCGCGCCGACATGCACCAGCGCGAGGCCCGCGACGGCGTCGAGCAACTCGCGCTGCTGGGCGTGTCGGTCGCGCAGATCGTCAAGCGCACGGCCCTGCCCCGCCCGGTGGTCGACGCAGCGCTGACCGTCGCCGGGCACCAGGCCAGCAAGGACCGGATGGATGCCCAGGGCATGACCCTGGAGCAGGCGGCGATCTTCGCCGAGTTCGAGGACGACCCCGAGGCCGTCGCCGCGCTGGAGAGCGCGTGGGAGAACCGGTGGGAGCGGCCCCGGCTGGCGCACATCGCCCAGCGACTGCGCGACGATCGCATCGAGCGCACTGCACTGCGCGCCGAGGTCGAGCGCCTGCGCGCCGAGGGCCTGCCGGTCCTCGACCCCGCAGACGTGACCCCCGCCGTCCGGCGGCTGATCTTCGAGGACCTGCGCGACCAGGACGGCCAGCCCGTGCCGACCGAGCAGTGGGCGAGCACGCCCGGCGCGGCCGTCGTGGTCACCGTCGACTGGCAGGACGACGACGAAGCCACCGGCCCGGACGACGACGACGGCCAGGAGGGCGCCGAGCCCCGCAAGGTCTACGTGCCGGTGTGGGTGTGCACCGACCCCGCAGGCGCCGGGCTGCACCACCGCTGGGACGGCGCGCCCCCGCGCGACACCCTGCCCGCCGCCGCCGACGACGACGACGAGCGTGCCGCCCGGGAGCAGTCCGAACAGGCCCGCCGCGAGGCCGAGTCTGCCGAGCGGCGCCGGGTGCTGGCCAACAACGCCGCGTGGCGCTCGGCCGAGGTCGTCCGCCGCCAGTGGCTGGCCGGGCTGCTCAGCCGTCGCCAGGTCCCCAAGGGCGCCGAAGCCCTGATCGCCCGTGCCGTGCTCGAGCGGCAGTACAGCCTGACCCACGCCCTGAGCAACGGGCACGACCTGCTGCCCGACCTGCTCGGCCTGCGACCCACCGACGGCGGTTACCAGTCCGGCGCCCAGGTCGCCGCCCGCGTGCTGGCCCAGGCGACTACGCCCGCCGCCGCGACCATGCGCACCCTCGCCGCCGTCCTGGCCGCGTGGGAGGCCCGCAGCGGCGTGCACACCTGGCGCAACCCCGGCGACTACGACGCGGCGATCATGGCCGCGCTCGTCGGCTGGGGGTATCCCGCCAGCGAGGTCGAGCAGTTGCTGACTGCGCCCAACGAGCACGACGACACCGACGAGCCGCACGTCACGGCCGACTGATCCACAGCTCCACAGTTCCCGGCTGACGGGAGTTGCCTCGGTGGACAACTCCCGCCAGTCGAATAGATCAAATAGGTTCGTCTCATCAGGTCAACCACTCAGGGAGGGAACCCGTCATGGCCCACCAGATCGAGACCCACGGCCGCCAAGCCGCCGCCCTGTTCGCCCGCACCGATCCGTGGCACCGCCTCGGCACCACCGTCGCCGGCGAGGCGTTCACCGCTGAGGATGCGATGACCCTCGGGCACCTGGGCGGGTGGCGCGTGCGCAAGGTCCCGCTGACCGCCGCCGAGATCGGCGCCGACGGCGTGACCACCATGGACGTGCCCGGCTTCGCCACTGTGCGCACCAACCCGTTCACCGGCGCCCCCGAGGCCCTCGGCGTCGTCGGCGCCGGGTACACCCCGCTGCAGAACGAGGAGCACGCGCAGTTCCTCAACCACCTGGCCGACGCGTCCGGCGCAGTCTTCGACACCGCCGGATCGCTGCGCGGCGGCCGTCAAGTCTTCGTCACCATGCGCCTGCCCCAGCACCTGACCATCGGCGGCACCGACCGCGTCGACCTCAACATCGCCGCCCTCAACAGCCACGACGGCACCAGCGCCTTCCGCGTCCTGGTGACCCCGGTCCGCGTCGTGTGCGCGAACACCCAGCACGCCGCGCTCCGCGACCACGTGTCGTCCTGGTCGATCCGCCACACCCGCAACGCCAAGGCCGCCGTGCAGGCCGCCCGCGACTCCCTCGGCCTTGCGTTCGCCTACGTCGAGGCCTTCCAGGCCGAGGCCGAACGGCTGATCGACACCGCCACCACCGATGCGCAGTTCTTCGACCTGGTCGCCAACCTGTTCGCCACCCCGGACGCCGACGCGCCGACCCGCGTCCGCCACGCCCACACGGAGCGGCAGCAGACCCTGGCCCGGCTGTGGCACGACGCGGACACCCAGGCTGGCATCCGGGGCACCGCGTGGGGCGCTTACCAGGCCGTTGCCGAGTACGTCGACCACCACGCCCCCGTGCGCACCCGTCACGACCCCGCCGCCGCGCGCGCCGTGCGCCTGCTGACCACCGAGGAGCCCGCCCGACTGAAGGCCCGCGCCTGGACCGCGCTCACTCCGGCCTGACCGACCCACCGACCGCGCCTGGCACCCTCCCCCGGTGCCGGGCGCGGTCGCGCGTCACCACAGCGACGGCTGCTCACCGAACATCCGCCGCAGCCGCGCCAGGTCGGCCGCCACCAACGCCGGATCGGTGCGTGCCAGGTCCCGCAGCTCGCGCGCCCGACGACGAGCTCCGCGCACGTCACCCAGCGGCGAGCCGGTCACGTCCCGCCGCGCCACCCATTCCCGCCGGTTCTCCACGTACGACGACGCGACCACGTGCCCCGCCCCCACGCGCTGGCACAACGGGTTGTCGCACCGGTGCCCCAGCACCTCGGCCGCCGCCAGCGCCGACACCCCGTGCACCAGCGCGAACGCGAACCGGTGCGCAACGACCACCCGGCCCGGCGCCAGCCAGAACCGGCCGTGCCCGCGCCCGCTCACGGCGCCGGTCCACCACCGGCAGTCGGAGCCCTTCACCTGAACCACCTTCGCCCGGTACCGCGCGACGACCTCCGGCGACGCGCACCCGGCCGCGAGCGCCGTCGACCCCGCCTCACCCAGCCGCACGGCCGCCCCCCGAACCAGCATCCCCAGCCACCGCGCCGCCAGCGCCATCGGCCCCCGCGTCCGTGCTTGTCGTCCGAGCCACCCGGACCGGCCGGGCAACCGGCGCAGGCTGCGCCGCCTGCCGCAGCCGCGCCGCCTCACGCACGGTCAGCAGGTCCGCCCCGCCGCACCACTCGACCGCCTCCGACAGGCTCAGCCGCTCCTGCTCGGTCAGCTTCACCAGCGCCTCCCCTGCCCGCGCCTCACATGCCGAGACCACTGCGTCCCGCTCGGCCAGCGCCGAGACGACCACCACCCCGAGTGCGTCGCGCCGCCGCTCCTGCTCCACCCGCCGCGCTCGCATCCGCGCCTGCGCATCCAGAGCCGTCCGCCTCGCCCGCTGCCTCGCCGTCTGATCCGCCATCGGAACTCCCCTACTCGTGTGGCCTCACCTCCGAAGGCCGACACGAGCCCTCACGCGCTCACCACCGCCAGCCCACACCCCGCCAACGACGTCCCCCACGCGACGACGACCGACGACCGAACCCCACCGACACGACCCGAACCCCCCAAGGCACTGCCCCACACACCTCTTGCATGCCCGGCATAGACGCCTCGACCACCGACCGCTGGGGCGGCGGCGGGCGCCTTCGGGGGTTGTGACCATGTCGATCCACAAGCTGACGGCCGGGAGCGGGTACGACTACCTGACCCGCCAGGTCGCAGCCCAGGACGCGACCGAGAAGGGGCACACCGGCCTCGCGTCGTACTACTCGGCCAAGGGCGAGGCCCCGGGCACCTGGATCGGGTCCGGGATGGCGGGCATCGACGGGCTCGACGAGGGCGACGAGGTCACCGCCGAGCAGATGCGCAACCTGTTCGGCGCAGGCAAGCACCCGTTGGCCGAGCACCTGCGCGCCGCCGCCGCCGGCGCCAGGCTCGGCGAGCGCGAGCAGGAGACCGCCACGTGGCTGGGCAACCCGTTCCGGGTCTATGCCAACGACACCTCGGGGTTCCGCATCCGGGTGGCGAAGGAGGTCGCTGCCCTCAATGCCAGCCGCGGACGGCGCTCCGCCGACCCGGTGCCGCTGGCCGACCGGGCACGCATCCGCACCCACGTCGCGACCGAGCTCTTTCGCGAGGAGCACGGCCGCGAGCCGGTCGATGCCCGCGAGCTCGCGGCCACCATCGCCAAGCACTCCCGCCCGCGCACCAACGCCGTGGCGGGGTACGACCTGACGTTCTCCCCGGTCAAGAGCGTCAGCACGTTGTGGGCAATCGCCGACCGACCGACCGCGGCCGCGATCGAACGGGCCCACCACACAGCGGTACAGGAAGCGCTGGCGTTCCTCGAGAAGACGGCCCTGTTCACTCGCGAGGGCACCGACGGCGTCCGGCAGGTCGAGACCCGCGGCCTCGTCGCCACCGCGTTCACCCACCGCGACAGCCGCGCCGGGGACCCTGACCTGCACACCCACGTCGCCGTCGCCAACAAGGTCCAGACCCATGACAACGGTCGGTGGCTGGCCATCGACGGGCGGCTCATGTTCGCAGCCACCGTCGCCGCGTCCGAGACCTACAACACCGCGCTCGAGCGGCACCTCACCGACACCCTCGGCGTGCGGTTCGAGGTTCGCGAGGGCGACGACCCGCGCAAGCGCCCGGTCCGCGAGATCGTCGGCGTCGACCCCGCGCTGGCCGCCCGGTGGTCTGCCCGACGAGCCAGCATCGAGGTGCGACGCGCCGAGCTGGCCGGCGCGTTCCAGGCCACCCACGGACGCCCGCCCTCGCCCGTCGAGTCCGTGCAGCTGGCCCAGCGGGCCACCCTGGAGACCCGGCAGGGCAAGCACGAGCCGCGCAGCCTCGCCGAGCAGCGCGCCACCTGGGCGGCCCAGGCGCGGCAGGTCCTCGGCGGGGAGCGCGGGGTGCAGACGATGCTGCACCGCGCGCTGCACCCGGCCACGAGACCCACTCGCCGCGTCGACGCCGCGTGGGTGCGCGAGACCGCCGCCACCATCCAGGACACGCTCCAAGCGCACCGCTCCTACTGGCAGCGCTGGCACGTCGAGGCCGAGGCCCAGCGCCGGGTCCGCGGCGCCGACGTCCGCTCCCGCGACGTCGACCGCCTCGTCGGCCTCCTGGTCGACGAGGTCCTGACTCGCCGATCAGTGCCGCTCACCCAGTCCGAGCTGGACATCGACACCCCTGCCGCGCTGCGACGCAGCGACGGCGCGAGCGTCTACACGGTCGCCGGATCGACCCTCTACACCTCCCCCGACCTGCTCGCGGCCGAGGCGCGCATCGTCGCCCACGCCGGCCAGCACGACGGCACCCGCGCCACCCCCGACGCCGTCGAGCAGGCGCTCGCCCAGTCCGCTACGGACGGCCTTCCGCTCAACGCCGGGCAGGCGGCCCTGGTCACCGAGATGGCCACCTCAGGCGCGCGGGTCCAGCTCGCGATCGCCCCGGCAGGGGCGGGCAAGACGACCGCGATGCGCGCCCTCACCACCGCGTGGACGGCTGGCGGCGGCGACGTCGTCGGACTGGCGCCGTCCGCCACTGCCGCAACGGTCCTGGGCGAGGCCATCGCCGCCCGAACCGACACCATGGCCAAGCTCCTCTGGCACCTGGACCACGATCCGGAGCACCTGCCCAGCTGGGCGCGGCGCATCGGCCCGACAAGCCTCGTCGTCGTCGACGAGGCCGGTATGGCCGACACCCTCTCCCTGGACCGCCTGATCGAGTTCGTCACCGCGCGCGGTGGGTCGGTGCGGCTGGTCGGCGACGACCAGCAGCTGTCCGCCGTCGGTGCGGGCGGCGTGCTGCGCGACGTGCGCGCCACCCACGGCGCCCTGCACCTCACCGAGCTGATGCGCTTCGCCGACCCGGCCGAAGGCGCCGCTTCCCTGGCCCTGCGCGACGGACTGCCCGAGTCCCTCGGCTTCTACCTCGACCAGCGCCGGGTTCACGTGGGGGACCTCACCACCCTCACCGACGACGTCTTCGACGCCTGGCGCGCCGACCGCGAGAACGGCCGTGACGCCGTCATGCTCGCCCCGACCCGCGAGCTCGTCGGCGAGCTCAACGATCGAGCCCGCGCCCACCGGCTCGACGGGCAGACACCCGACCAGACCGTGCACCTGGCCGACGGGTCGGCCGCCTCGGCCGGGGACACCGTCGTCACCCGGGCCAACAACCGGCAGCTGCGCGTGACCGGCACCGACTGGGTCAAGAACGGCGACCGCTGGCACGTCACCGCCGTGCACCCCACCGGGGCGCTGACCGTCCGGCACACGACCAGCGGGTGCGGCGTCGACCTGCCGCCGGACTACGTGCGCACCTCGGTCGACCTCGGCTACGCCACGACGATCCACACCGCTCAAGGCGTCACGGCGGACACCAGCCACACCCTGCTGACCGGGCAGGAGTCCCGGCAGCTCGCCTACACCGCGGTGACGCGCGGCAAGGCGGCCAACCACGTGTACCTGGAGGTCGTCGGCGACGGCGACGAGCACAACGTCATCCGCCCCGAGTACGTCCACCCGCTCACCGCAACCGACCTCCTCGAGCGCATCCTGGCCCGCGACGAGTCCGCCCAGTCGGCCCACACCACCCGCCGCGTCGCCGAGGACCCCGCAACCCTTCTCGGCCAGGCGGCGGCCCGGTACGTCGACTCCCTGTACGTCGGCGCCGAGCAACTGCTCGGACCCGAGCAGGTCGCTCGCCTGGACCGCGCCGCGGATCTCGTCGTGCCCGAGCTGACCCAGGCCGACGCCTGGCCGACCCTGCGCGCGCACCTTCTCCTGCTCGCGGCCCAGGAAGGTGATCCTGTCGCCCGCCTCCGCGCCGCCGCGGGTGTGCGGGAGCTGGACTCTGCCGGCGACGTCGCCGCGGTGCTCGACTGGCGGCTGGACGACACCGGCCTGCGCAACGCCGGCACCGGACCCCTGCCCTGGCTGCCCGGCATCCCCGCATCGCTGCGCGAGGACCCGCAATGGGGTCCGTACCTCGCCGCCCGCGCCGCGCAGGTGCGCGACCTGACCCAGCAGGTCACCGAGCACGCACGCTCGGACGAGTCGATGCCGCAGTGGGCTCGCACGGGGCAGCGCCGCCCCGACGAGGAGCTTCTCGTCGACGTTACCGTGTGGCGCGCGGCCACCGGTGTCCCTGGCAGCGACCGGTGCCCGACGGGCGCTCCCCAGCTCGGCAAGGCCGCCTTCCAATACCAGCAGGCGCTGGACGCCCGCTTGGCCACCCACCACACCCCGGCCCTCGCCGAGTGGCAGACCCTGCTCGACCGCGCGCTCACCGACAGCGCGCGGGACCCGTTCGTGCCGGTCCTTGCCGAGCGGCTGTCAGCCCTGTCTCGCGCCGGCCTCGACGCCCCTGGGGTCGTGCGCCGCGCAATGGCCGACGGCGCCCTGCCCGACGACCACGCCGCGGCGGCCCTCTGGTGGCGCATCACCGGGCGCCTGTCTCCCACGGTCGCCGCGCAGGCCGAGTCCGACCACCACCTCGCCACCCCGTGGACTCCTCGGCTCGCCGGCCTCGTCGGTCAGGAGGCGGCCGACATGTTGCAGGCCAGCCCGTGGTGGCCGGCGCTGGTCACCACGGTCGACCACGCCATCGCCCGCGGCACCACCGTCGAGGACCTGCTCGCAGACCCGATCGCCGACGACGACGTCGACCCGTGCCAGGCGCTCGTCTGGCGGATCTCCGTCCTCACCGACCCCGTCATCGACGACCCCGACCCGTACACGCCCGCCTCCGCGCTCGATGGCGACGACCTCGACCCGTTCGGGCAGGACGACCCGCAATACGCGCTCGTCGCCCCCACCGACGACGAGTGGCAACACCTGGCCGCCGTCGACCAAAGCTTCCGACGACCCGTTCGCACCCGAGCCGGACGAGCCCGACTCGACGGACCCCTTCGACGATCCCGCTTACGTCGAGGCCTTCCTCACCCTCGCGGCGGCCGTGCGAGCCCACGCCACCGTCCTGCCGCCCACCGACCGGATGATCGACGCCCAGGCGTCGCGCGAGTTCGACGCCGCGATGGCACCCGTCAGCCGGGCCCGCGTCCTCGAGCTCAACCGGTTGGCCACAGACTTCTACGTGCACCGGTTCCCCGGCTCCTGGGCCCAGCCCTACCTGGCCGAACGGCTCCGTACCGACCTCACGGGCGACCCGTACGTGCTCCCCGGGTACGCCCCGGCCGGTTGGACCCGGCTCGTCGACCACCTGCGCCGCCAGGGCGTCACCGACCTGAGAGCTCACCGAGTCCGGCCTGGCCACCGTCGCACGAACCGGTCGCCTCATCGACCGCTTCCGAGACCGCCTCGTCTTCCCGATTACCCGCCTCGCCGCCGACGGCCAGCTCGAACCCCTCGGCTTCGTCGGCCGTCGACACCCCGACGCGACGGACCAGACCGGCGGGCCGAGGTACCTCAACACCCCGGACACCTCGCTCTTCCACAAGGGCGCGCAGCTCTTCACCGTACGAGCGGACCTGCTCGGCGGGGGTGCGACGCCGGTGCTGGTCGAGGGACCGCTGGACGCCCTCGCCGTCTCCCTGTCCGGCCGGGGACGCTACGTCGGCGTCGCACCGCTGGGCACCTCGCTCACTGAAGAGCAGGCCGCTCATCTCGCCGCGATGGCCGTGCGCACCGGAGCCTCACCGATCGTCGCCACAGATGCCGACATCGCCGGGCAGATCGCAGCGCAGCGCGCCTACTGGATGCTCACCCAGCACGCCCTCGCACCAATGGCGGTGTCCCTGCGACCGGGGAGCGACCCAGCCAGCATCCTCGGGACCGCTGGGGCCGACAGTCTGAGAACGGTACTCCGTGGCGCGGCCCCGCTGGCTGAGGTCCTCGTGCGCGAGCGGCTAGCCAACCTCGATGGACTGGACGCACTCCGAGAGGCAGCACACGTGCTCGCCCCCGCCAGACCGAGTGCGTGGGAGTGGGGCGCCACGCAGATCGCGGCCGAGACCGGCATCCATGAGGCTGTCGTGCGCCGCGAGCTGGCTCACGCGATCCAGCACTGGGGCGATGATCCACGTCGGGTTGTGTTCGAGCGCGTGGGCGAGCTTGGGGCGGCATCTCGCCCCGCGGGCCCCGCCGCAGATGGGGTTCCCATCACCGCACCGACACGAAGAGTCCCGGTCTCTCCGCCAACCGAGCGCGGCCCTACGTTGAGGGCCCCAGGCCCTCGTGCCCCGCGCCGATGACCGGCAGGCCTGCGGGGATCACCGAACGCGCGGCGCCCGGGCGCCCGTGGGCGCGAAGACCGAACTCAGCACCATCTCCCGCGACAAGCAGCAACACCGTTCCGAACTGCGGAAACACCGCATCGGTGCGAGCCCGGACGGAGGTGACCTCAGGAGGTGCCGATGACGTTTGCCCACGGTGTGAGGTGTCCCCAGGGGACGCGCCCCGGCAGACGCCCCGAGGCCAGAGACGCCCTGGCGCCCGCCTCGCGCAACTGCGCTGCTGTGTCGGCGCGCGACTGGACTGCTGTTGTCTCCAACTCCCAGGTCCGCGCAAGCGCGAAGTGGAGCTTCAGGTCGTGGTACTCCATCGACGCCAGGGTGCGCCCGCTCGCCGCTAGTGCTGTGCATGCCTCGCAGGGGCACGCGAAGCTGGGATCGACCCGCACGAGGTCCGCAGCTGCGGCGGGCCCCATGAACGCATGGAGATCCCGCACGTAGTACCGCGGCGGCGCGCTGCCCGTACTCGCGAGCGCAGGCCACGCCCTGGACTCGCTGTACGTCAAGCCGTTGCCGAAGCCGGCGAGCCCGGCGTAGCGCATCGCGATGCTGAAGAAGCTGCCGTACAGGTTGGTCAAGCGCCACCTGGACGAGGCGTGGGCGACGACGTCCCAGACGGCCCGCAGCTCGCCCTCGGGCGCTTGTCGCTCGTCGAAGCCGGTGATCCAGAAGAACGCGCTCAGAGACAGCCCTTCAGGCAGGTTGTCGATCACTCGAGCGAGCACGTCCGCGTCGTGCTTGATGTCCACGCAGACCACTGGCCGGATCTCGACAGGGTCGGCCAACGCCCTGCACGCGTCCCAGACCGACTCCATGACGCGCCACCAAGGGTCGTCCAGACCCCGCACCGCGAAGTACGGCGCCAGGATCGCGGACGGCGCCTGGGGATCGCCTTGGGCGGGCGGAGCGCCGTCCTGGGCCAAGGCCTTCGCCAGCAATTGCGCGTAGCGCTCCAGCTTCTTGGTGACCCTGGGAGCGCCCTCGGCGTACCCGCGCTGCCGAGCAACCACTTCCTGAACCATCTCCGCGACTGTGGTCGGGGTCCAGAACGCGACCGGGTACTCCGCGACGCCGTCCCTGGCCGCGTGGAGCTGATCGGTCACGCGGTTGCCATGCCACGCTGCGAGTGTGAAGTGGGACGCGCGGGGCGCCTCGAGTCGGTCCTGAAAGAGGGGCGTGCGGGGGTCGATGAGGTACCTGATGTCGCTGGACAACACGAACGCCGCGGTGGCCTCCTCGTAGTACGAGGCGATGGTGCCCGGCACAGTCATGATGTCGAAGGAGTCCCGAACGGGGTTCCGCCGGAAGCTGGCCTGATCGCTGTTGCCGAACGCCAACAGGTGCTGGAAGCCATCCCTGCCGTGCCGGTCGATCGTCCCGGTCATGCAACCCCCCATCCGGATTCATCGCTCGGGGCGACGAGTTCCTCGACGCTACTGCGACCACGTGCGCGGACCGCCACAAGCTGCGCGGCGATCCGCGCTCGGAGGTACGGATCAGGCTCGCGACGCTGAGCGGGCAGCAACAGGTCGAGCGCACCTGGCATGACCCCCAGGACGCCGACGCCGTGCCGAGCGGCAGTGGGCAGCAGGCTCTTGGCGCCGAGTGTCGCCGGCACGGCGATGAACGCGAGGTCGAAGGCGTAGCGGTTGAGCGACGCTTGGCCGATGGCCCGGGGCCAGTCGGTCAGCTTCGCCTCGATCCCGATCAGGAGGGGCACCTCGTGCGGCGCTCCGATGTCCCGGACCAGACAGGCCAGGTCCGTCCGACTGCGCCCATGCGAACGGACCTCCCACTTCAGCGCTCGCACGGCCCACCGCGCGCTGAACCGCTTGGCCAGCTCGGCGACGAGGTCCGTCTCGGTCGCGAAGTGCTGCTGGGAAGCGCGCTTTCCTGGCTTGGGTAGGCGGGTGATCATGCGTCCGCGTCCTCGTCATCGACGGGGGTCTTGC
The DNA here is from genome assembly GCA_963807045.1 of uncultured Actinomycetota bacterium. Taxonomy (GTDB): domain Bacteria; phylum Actinomycetota; class Actinomycetes; order Actinomycetales; family Cellulomonadaceae; genus Actinotalea. The sequence continues at coordinate 646,571 of CAWDZL010000003.1, forward strand.
CGCAAGACTCGACAACGTCGGACAGCCTGCCGACCTCTCGCTGCTCTAGTACCTTGAGCGTCACGATCGCTCCGCTGAGGAGCATTCCGACCGCAAGCGCCCCCACCGTCAGACCGTGGGGTAGCGGCAGACCGGTCGTGGAGGCCCAGAACACGAAGTAGAGCCACGGCACCAGCAGCAGCCCGAACAGCCACGCGCAGGCGTGCTCGGTCCGTGCGATGCGCTCCTTGGCGCTGGCCGCCTCCCGGGCAGCGGCACCGTAGGTCTCAAGGCTCGTGAGATCGCCCGAGAACTGACGACCAGCCAGCCGGCGCGCCACCTCCGTCTCGGGATCGCCAGGATCTCCGCGGCGCAAGCCGCCGAAGCCCGCGCGGGGCCAGGTCATCAACGGATGGACACGGGCCACGATGCCTGCGACGGTCGCGACAGACGCCGCCCGGGTCGAGTCAGCGACCCGGCGCAGGTCGTCTTCGTACTTCTTCCGGATCCGCTCCTTCGCGTTCACGCCGCGCCAGATGGCACCGAGCAGCGCGAGGGTGACGGGGAGGACGATCGGAAGCCACTTCAGGGTGTAGTCGAAGGCGCCGTCGTGCGCAGTCACTTCGACCAGCAGCGCGAAGATCCGGCCAGCATCCCCCGTCAACATCGGTCACAGGTACCTGTCGCGGATCTTCGACTTCTCCGCCGACTCGGGGTAGGTCTGGTACACGTACCGGATGAGCGAACTGAGCGATCGACCGGCGTACTGGTCCTTGACCTCGCTCAGCGCCTTGACCACGTCCGGATGCCGACGCCCCAGGTACTGGGCCACAGCCTCGCCCGCTTGGGTTAGGACAAAGCAGCGCGTGACGTACTCGTCCTCGTCAGCCGTGCCCGTGACTTCAAGGTCCTCGAGGCTGTCCAGGGTCCGCCCGTCAACTTGCCGTTCCTCAGTCAGGAGTTCCGACTCCTCAAGGAGGTCTACAGCCTCGTAGACCTCCTTCGAGAACGGGCCGTAGTTGTACGCCGTGAACACCAACGGGTCGTCAGCGACCACGGCAGACACGTCGGTCTCGCGGTCGGCGAGGTACAGCAGCTTCTCCAGCCGCGTCACGCCATTGATGCGGCCCTGCGCGGGACCAACACGAGTCGGCGCCGCCAACATCAGCAAGACGAGGTCCGATCCGTGAAGGTCCTCGATCGCGTTCGTCATCAGCACAGGCCTCCCTCCCCCCGGTCGTCCGCAGCCTATACGCGGCCGGTGACGAGGGGACGAACCGGCGCGGCTGTCTAGCGAACGGCTGCGTGCAGGACTTGCAGGTGACGCGCGCCAGTCTCGGGTCGAGGCCGCGTTCCGACCCACTCGGCAGCACGGTCACTTCCATGAGCATGTGGACGACCTCCCGCTGGACGTCGGGTGGGCGTCAGCCTGCAACACTCCCTTCGCGTCGATGACCAGTAGCTTCGGCTTGACGGGGCGACTCGACGTCGTGCCGGCTCTCATGACGGCGCGCTCGGTTGGGGCGTCGACGTCGGCGCCGCAGACCGCGGCGCGGTCGCGACGGGAAGCCTCGTCCTGGTGACGGGTCTGTCGACCCTGCGCCGGCCACGGCCGATGTCCGCCGTCCTGGCAGTGCTCACGTAGGCGCTGCCGCGTCCGGTCAGCGAAAGCGGGCAGCGCGTACCGGTGCCACTCCTCAAGCGCGTCGGCCGTCAGGGCGAGTCCCGCTCGACGCCGCAGGTCGGCGACGACCGCGATTTCGTGGACCAAGTGCGGGTGGCGTGGCCAGCAGGAGGGGATCATCGAGTCGGGGTCCCACACGTACTCGCGGTTCAGCCAGGTCACGACCTGCTCAAGCCACTGCCAGATCTCCGCGCGCAGCTGAGGGTCGACGCAGCTTGCGGGGTCCCAGGGCCGAGCCAGCAGGCGGGGGTCACCCAACGCATCCTGTTGCTGTCGGGTGCCAGCTCCGGCCGCCAGCTCGAGCTCGGCGTACGCATGCTCGATGCGCCGCCCGGCACGGGGGAAGGCGTCGATCATCGGCCTCGGGGCTTGAACGGGCGCGGGTGCCGGCGAGTGGTCCGTCACGGACGCGATCCGTCGTGCTCGCCGACCAAGCCGCCACGCCGTGCTTCGACGAGGGCCGCTGTGGCTCGTGCCTCGGAACTGACCTGGAGGCGACGGTCAACGACCACCTTGGCTCGAAGCGCGTCCTTGCCGGCGAGCAGTGCACTCCCGGCCTCGCCGTCGATGCAGCGGTGGAGCTTGGCGATGATCGGCGCACCGTTCTCCGCCAGGACCAGCGCGTGGCGCTCCTTGAGCTGGCGGACTTCGGCGGGGGTAAGGATCGCGATGTCCTCCCCGGACATCTGTCGGCCGCCCATGCGTCCGCTCTGCCAGGAGGTGCGTGCGACGCGGACCTGGCCGAGCAGGTCGGAGATCTCCTTGTTGAACGCGACGTCCTTCGAGCCGCCGAACACGACGAGGTTGTTGGTCAGCCCGAGCAGGGTGCGAGCGTCCTGCTCCCCGAAGATCGCCGCCAGCTGGGGCCACGCCTGAGCGGCCCAGATGAAGCTGATACCCAGCGCGCGCTCGTTGGCCATCCGAGTTCGCAGCGTGGGCAGTGGCGCGGTCGAAGGCAGTTCGTCGAGCACCGCGTGGAACGGCGGGCAGAGGCGACCCCACGGGCTCGCGTTTGCCGCCTCCAGAGCGGTGTCGAGCACGTGCTCCGCGAAGGCGGTCATCAGCGGGGACGCGGAGGCGTAGGGATCCTCGCGCCCGAGCAGGTAGATCGTGCCGCGCGCGGCGATGACGTCGGCGATGGCGGTAGCTGGGCGGCCCGGACCGGGCACGCACCGACGGCGGATGTCGTCCTGGAAGAACAACGACATCGCCTGCTGGACCGTGGTCACCGTGTTGCCGGCCGTGCGGTCGTCGCCGCGCAGGGCCCCGTGCAGCAGGCCGTCCCAGAACGACGCTGCGTGGGGGTGCTCGCGCAGAATCTCGGTCGGCTGGGTCGCGGCCATCGGGCGGGAAACCCACCGCAGCACGTCGTCCAGGCTGCCGCCGGTGAGTGCGGCGGCGTGGAAGAAGCCCTGCAAGACCTTCGCGGCCTCCGCGGCGTAGAACCGCGCCGCTGCGTCGCCGTGGCCACCGGCGACGGCACCCTTGACCGTGCCGGCGGTGAACGCCTTCGCGCGGCGCTCGGCGACGAGCGGATCGACGCAGCCGCGGACCGGGTCCCACACCACCTCCGGCAGGCCGGGGACCAGGCCGAACGGATCAAGGACGACGCAGGGGCGCCCGCCGGTGGACCGTGGGCCGAAGGACAGCAGCAGGTCGTCGACCTTCGTCAGCGTCGCCATCGCGGCGCCGGGCGCGTCGAGGAGGGCGGGGACGAGGAGGTCGAGGGTCTTGCCCGAGCCCTGCGGGCCGATCACGCCCGCGGTGCGGTCCCACGGCACCCACAGCTGCCCGCCGCGGGGCTCGCTCGCCTTACCGAGCTGCCAGCCGAGGTCGGCGGGGCGCAGGCGTCGCGGGTGGTGGGTCATTGCGGGCCTCGCGGTGCCCCATGCAGGTCAGGACGGATCACCTTGGCGTGCCGGCGCAGCCGGGTGCGGCCGAGCAGCGCCTCGGCCTCCGCTGCGGTGGCCATGCCGCGCAGTCGGGCGGGTCCCCACCGGTCGAGCCCGAACTTCACCGCCCAGCCGATCACCAGGACCACGAGGAGTTCGACGACGCCGGCGCACGCCCACAGCAGCTCAGGCGTCGCCGGGTGACCTACCGCGGGCAGACCGGCACCCGCCTGCCCGCCAAGGAGCGGGGCGAGGGTGGTGAAGAGCGCAATCCGGTCGACGAACACCCACCCGTTGCCGGCCACCAGGTTCGCGAGCGACCGCCCGGCCTGCAGACCGACAACCAGCGCCATCAGCACAGCCAGCGCAAGCCCGACCGGGACCTCCCAGGTGAAGGGATACGGCGTCGTGCGACGTGTGCGCTGCATGCCCTCCGAAGGCAGCAGTCCGGCCGCTGGCGCTCGACGGGACGCCGAGCTCGTCGCCCGCGGTCGCGCTACTCCGGGACTGTCGGTGGCTCGTGACAGGCTTGGGACCGCGACCTGGACCACGAGCGAGAGGAAGATGCTCCGGTGCCCGACCTGCACCCGACGACGCATCTTCAAGCTGCTGCCTGGGTGCCCGACGACGACCCGGAGCGCCCTTGGGAGGTCGCCGCGGATCTTGCTGCGGACTGGATCTGGGAGCACAGCAGGATCGAGGGAGTCACGCCGCTCCTGGTGACCAACACATTCCGGAACGCCGTCGGCATCGAGTGCCTGGACGAGATCGCCCGTAAGGGCGGTCAGGCCACCCCGCAGGGCAAGCGGAGGTTCGACCGCGGCCCGGTCCTGGCGTACGTTCCCGATGAGCGGACCTTGAGGTTCGCGCTCGACCTGGCTCGCGGCTACTCGCTGGCCGTTGTGGAGACCGTCAGCTTCCCGCTCGCCGAGTGGGCCGCCGGCGCGGAAGCCGTCAACCTGCTCGATGGCAGCACCACTTCGAGCAACCTGCCGGACGACGTCAAGGCCGACCTCGACCATGCGGTGTTCTTCGGTGGCAACAACGGCTGGACCGGCCAGCACGAGAGGCAGCACGCTCGCAACCACCTGGTACACCACGTCCAGGCCGGCCGCCTCGCCCCAGAGCAGGCAGCGTCCTACGTCATGGCGCGGGGCGTCTCCGGCAAGGGAGCTAAGCGGCTGCGATTCCTCCTCGAGAGGGTTGGGTGAGGTCGCAACGTGGCAGGTACCAAGTTCTTCAAGTACCACTGGAATCGGCTGGAGAAGGGATCGACGGTCGTCGTCACCCTGAGCACAGGCGCCAACGTCCGGCTCATGGACAGCACCAACTTCAACTCCTACAAGAACGGGCGGAACCACCGCTACACCGGCGGGCTGGTCACGAAGACACCGTTTCGGATCCGGGTGCCCCGCACCGGTAGTTGGTACCTGACGATCGACCTCATGGGACTCAAGGCCACCAGTGTCCGGCACTCGGCCACGGTCGAGCCGCCGCCGCTGCCGACGGCGAAGTCCGCACCGCTCCAGTCACTCAGCAGCATCCGGCATGAGCACCCACCGATCGTTCCCTATGACAACGGCGAGACCTGGGACGTGTTCATCTCCCACGCCAGCGAGGACAAGGAAGCCGTCGCGGAACCGCTCGCTGTGGAACTTCGTGCCCGCGGGCTCAAAGTCTGGCTCGACAAGACCGAGTTGCGCATCGGGGACAGCCTGCGCCGCAAGATCGACTACGGCCTGGCCCACAGCACCTTCGGCGTTGTGATCCTGTCCAAGTCGTTCTTCGCCAAGGGATGGCCGCAGTACGAGCTGGACGGAATCGTTGGTCTGAGCGTCAACGGTGACCAGCGGATGCTGCCCATCTGGCACGACATCTCCCGCGACGAGATCGCCAAGCAGTCGCCGTCGCTGGTCGACAAGATCGCCCGCAACACCGCGCTGAGCACCGTGGCGGAGATCGCCGACGAGATCGCCGAAGTCATACGAGACGCCGTCGATGCGTGAGGACATGCAACAGCTGTACTACCTGGCGTTCGCCAGGCACGACCGCGCTCGGGACAAGCGGCGCGAGTTCGCTGAGTGCTGGGCGAGGTACATCTCAGTGCATCCGTGGGACATCGACGTACGCAACGTCGACCCCTGCACGCTGGAGATCCTCGCCGTCACGCGGGAGCCCGCGCCGGTGGAGCTGGCACTCATCTTCTCGGAGTGGCTCGCTGCCCTGCGGGCTGCCCTGGACAACGCGCTCTACGCGTTGGCGGCAGCGACGTCCGGGCAGAACCCCCCGCCGCAAGCCGAACGCATCCAATACCCGATCTGCACGACACCGGAGGACTTCAAGAAGCAAGCAAAGCGCCTCTCGACGTTGCCGGAGCACGTCATAGAGGCGCTTGAGAAATCACAGCCGTACCAGTCGCCCTACGGACCAGAGAGCAACCTGTCGTACTGGATCCATGAGCTGGCGCGGAAGGACCGGCACCGGTCGCTGCACGTCGGGCTCGGCCGGGTCGACGAGCACCGTGTCCGCGTCGCCCCGCCGCCCGGCGTCACGATCCAGTTCGACCAGACGGTCGCGCCGTTCAGCCAGATCGAGGGCGAGCTGGTCCTCGGACGGTTCACGGCCAGCCGGCAGATCCAGCCCAGGGAAATCAAGGCGGATCTGCGCGGGGTGGCCATCGCGCCCGAGATCCGCGCGTGGGCAGAGTTCAGCCTGGACGGCAAGCGTCAGTCACTACAGGACCGAATGATCTACACCGAGATCTTCACACGGAACCACCTGGAGAACATGGCCCTGATGGGTGGAGCCGTTCCACCTGACGGGTTCAGGACTTTCGATCCGGACGCGCCGTCAGAGATCGACGAATAGCGCGTCACCGGCCGCGCACCGGCCCGTTGACTGTCACGGCGTCAACGGAAACGACCCGTGGGTGCCCGCACACTAGGCGCAGTTCTGGAGGAAGTCGGTCGCGCCCTCACGCACGCGGAACTCCTCGCGATGGCCGAGTTCGTCGGTGAACACGGCGACGTCATCGGAGACCACCAGCTGCCCGCTCTGGGACGGGTTGCCCCACCCTGGGGGCGGATTCCCGCTGCCATCGGTCAGCGGACCGTCGGCACGCTCGAAGATGCGCCCATCATCGGTCTTGAGCTCATAGATCCCGCAGTGCGTGTAGAGCTCGAAGGGAGTCGCGTCGGGCCCCGCAGATGGATCAGCGCCCGCGCACCCTCCGAGGAACGAAGACAGCAAGCACAGCAGGATGATCAGCTGGCGTCGCACGTTGCCTCCTTCGACTGAGCACCGAGTCGCCGGCGCTTCGCTCGCACGAAACGATGCACCCGCGCCCATCATCTATCTGTCTTGGGCCTCGCGCTTCATGCACCCGGCACGCCCTGCAACGCGCGTGTCTGCCACCACCATGCCGCCGCCATGCCGCTCAGCGCGGACGTTGCGAAGGCCTCCTCCGAGGTATGGCTGCTAGCCGAATGCGGGAGGGGAGGCCGGCCAACGATGGTTGGGACTGGACGAGGCACCGCGCCCAGAAGCGACAGCGCCTGCAGCACCGTGACCACATCCCCACCGGGAACTCCGAGGTGAACGGAACGGCGCCATCCGACGAGTGCGCTGCATGCCCGCCAAAGCCACACCCCCGGCCGCCGGCACTCGGGGCCGCATCGCTGGTCGCTCAGTCGCCCCAGTCCTCGCCGCGCATGATCGCCTCGTAGTCCCGTCCTCCGTAGAACACCCCGAGGACGACGACCACGTCTTCGCGCACGACGAACGCGACCACGGCCCGGCGTCGGAATCCGATCGTCCGCAGCCCAGGACGGATGTCGTCTCGAGCGTGGCCACGCAGGGGGAACGGCGCCAACTCCTCACAGAACGCGACGATCGCGTCGACCAGGTCGGCGGCGGCCACTGGTGAGCCCGCCGCGGCCACGAAGTCGTAGAGCTCGTCGAGCTGGGCGAGCGCCTCGCGTCGGAAGACCACCCGGCGCTGCGGGGAACTCACGCCTTGCGCCGGGCCGCCAGGTGAGCCCTCACGTCGGTGGCTTCGATCACGTCCTCTGGATTGGCTTGCATCGCGTCGTACGCCGCTGCGACCTCGCCCTGCAGCCATGTCTCGACGGCCCGGTCCCGGGCGATCAGCGCACGTAGCCCGTCGCGTACGACCTCGCTCTCGCTCGCGTACTGGCCCGACCGCACCCGCTCGCGTACCGCGTCGGCCATCTCCGTCGGCAGGGTGATGCTCATCTGACGTGTCGTCCGCACCGTTGACCTCCCCGGATCGAATAGGACTCAATCCTACTCGGAACACCACCGAGGACAAGGTCCGGCGTCCCCCTCCGGAAGACCGCCGGCGAGCCTTCTCGGTGGTCCCCCAGCGCTCCCTCACGTTGCACTCGCCCCGACCCGCCAGATCGAGAACAGGTTGTGGTCGGTCCAGTACCCGTAGTCGTAGTGGCCCACCCGTGACCCGCCGGCTTCGATGGTGAGGTGCTGGGCCGGGTCGTAGACGATCATCACGTGTCCGACCCGGTTAGGGCCGAGATAGCTGTCGGTGAAGATCAGGTCGCCGGGCAGCTCCTGGCCGAGCGGTACCTGGTAGCCGTTGCCCTGGGCGACCCAGTTGCGCTGGGCGGCAGCGGTGCGCGGCAGAGTGATGCCGATCTGCGCGAAGGCGGCTCGGGTGAAGGCCGAGCAGTCCCAAGCGTTCGGTCCGTTGGCGCCGTAGACGTAGGGCTCGCCGAGCTGAGCGGTCGCGAACTCCAGCACGGTGGCGATCTGCTGGTTCGGGAGCGGCGGCAGATCGGGGTTTCCCTGCCCACCGATACCGCAGTCGAACGGGTCGCCGGCGACCACCCCTCCCCCGTACGCGGCGGCGTAGAACAGGACGTCGTTCACGTACCAGTCGGCGTGGTTGTACGCGAACAGCGCCCGTCGCACGCCGACGACGCCGGCGGCGACCCCGGACGCGGTCAGGTAGTTCGCCGCGCTCATCACCGAGTCGGCGTTGTTGCCTATGTCGGCGCGCCCGTCGCCCGAACCGTCGACGCCGTAGCGGGTCCAGGTTGCGGGCATGAACTGCATGAGCCCCTGCGCGCCGGCCGAGCTCGTCGCAGTGGTGCGGCCGTGGGCGGTCTCCTCCATGCCGACGCCCGCCAGCAGGGTCCAGGGCAGGTGGTAGCGCTCGGCGGCGGCGAGGTAGAGCGCCTTGACGTCGTCCGGGATGGTCGCCGCGGGGTTGCGCAGCGACGCCAGGCGAGGCGTGCCCGGCGCCGGCAGCTCGAAGCCGAGCCCACCCTCGCCGGCCGGATCGCCGTCGGTGAGGACCACCGCCTCGGCCGAGCCTTCGTCGGGGAGAGTGCAGAGCTCCTGCACGGCCCCGCCAGAGACGGTGGACACGATCGCCGCTGCGCCCAAGAGCACCAGCGCGACCGGCATGACGACTGCTGCCACGATCCCGATGACGAGGGCCTTCATGACCTACGCCGCCCCGGCGATCGCCTCGTTGGTCCACGTCAGCTGTTGCTCGACCGGGTGCAGCCGCGTCTCGACCTTGTATGGGTGCTCGCCGACCATCCACAGCGCCCGACCCTTACGCTGCATCGCCCACCCGGTGATCGCCGCCGTCGCCTGCGGGCCGAGGCCGAGCATCACGTCCAGGTCGTGCGCGATCTCAGGCTTCTGGCCGTGCAGGATCTTGATGTCTGCCAAGTGCATGAGGTCCCGTGCGATGTTCGCGGCCTGGGAGCCGACGTCGCCGACCGTGAGCATGTCCGAGGGCTTGTGCGCATTGGCCCATTGGATGTCGCCGCCCTTGCCGGCCACGCCCCGCGACAGGCGGAAGTCCTCGTCGAGTGACTTCACTGCGTCGACGCCGAGGCGCATGACCTTCCACACCTCGTCGCGCACGACGACGCGCAGGTCTCCCGGCGGGGCGATCTCGCGCATGCCCCGGCCCCAGGAGTTGAGCGCGAGCAGGGCGATGCCGATCGCCTCGTCGCCCAGCGGGCTCAGCCGCGACAGCGACAGCGACTGGATCGGGGCGGTCCAGTCGACGGCGATGTTGGTGTGGTCGTCGAACAGGCCGGCCAGCGCCCCGGAGACGAGCTGGCCCAGGGCATCGCGCAGTAGGCGGCTCTCGTCGAGGAACTGCTGGCGGGTGGCGAAGCGGCACTGCTCGACGAGGGTGTCGCTGGGTTCGTCGAGGTGGTGCCACAGCCGCGGGATCGTCGTCTCGGTGAGGGTCGATGCGGCGTGCGCGTAGCCGGTGAGGTCGCGCAGGGCGGTCTTGACGATCACCTCCTCGGACGGTCCGAAGGGGACGCGCTGCTCGCCGATCCGCTGACTGCCGACCAGCCCGCGGACGAGCGTCAACCAGCGGGAGAAGACGATCGCGGCGCGCTGCTGCGCCTGCCGTGCGTCCAGCCGGTCCCACCCGTCGCCGAGGGGCCCGAACGCCAGCGGGTTGACCCGAGCCGGCATGCCCGGGCCGAGAGCGATGGGGTCGACGCCAAAGAATCGGCACAGCGGCTCGTACTCGTCCTTCGGGTCGCCGAGGATGAGGATGCGGTAGCCGAAGTCGGTCATGCGCAGCGCGAACGCCTTCGTCGTGGCGGACTTGCCGGTGCCGGGCTTGCCCATGGTGATGACGTTGGCGTTGGTGACAGGGATGTCGTCGCGCAGCACCCAGCCGATCGGGTCGGCGTAGAACGCGGTGCCGGACATCGTGTCGGCGCCCATCTGCGCGCCGGTCTGTGGCAGCCCGGGCCCTGCGACGAACGGCCAGAACGCCCCGGCCTGGTCGGAGGTCATCTGGTACGACACCACCGGCGCCGACGCAGGCGCCCAGCCTCGGCCTCGTCGTCGGTCGCCGCGCGCACGGACATGCCGGAACAGCTTCTCGGGCGCGGCTGCATGCGGCGCAGCGGGAGTGGCAGGCAGGTCGTGGCCGAAGTCGGCGAGGAGCCGGGAGACGTCTCTTCCCGTCGTCGCCGGCCGCGGGCTCACGCGTCCCCCGTCCGGGTGAGGCTCACGCCGAGCGGGACGACGGAGGCGGCGAACGCGACGTCGTGGCTGACGTCCAGCCGCAGCGGCGCGAACCCGGCGCGGCGGATCGCCGCGTCGAGGCGGCGGCCGTACTCGGCGACGCGCACCGTCTTGGGCACGGTGACCGTGCACACCGCGTAGGGGCGGGTGACCGCACTCCCGCGTGCCTGCTTGGCCTCCAGGGCTCGCACCTGCGCGGCCGCGTCACGGACCGTCGTCGTCGAGCGCATCCGGGCCCGCTCCCGCAAGCCCTGCCCCATGTCCGCGGCCCACTCCCGCGAAGCCGTCTGCCGAGCGGCCTTGGCCTGGCTCAGGATCGGGAACGCGACGAGGAAGCTGCGCCGCTCCCCTGGCTCGGTTGGCGTCAGGACCGGAGCGAGCGCGCCCAGGACAGCGCCCTTGACCGGGAGCTTGATGGTGGCGCTGATCGAGTTCCACGCGTCGTGGCTGTAGTGCCGGGCGACCACGTCGGCGCCGGACGGGCCGGCCATGGCCCACGGGACGTCCGCGGTGACGTCCTCGCCGTTGCCTGCGGCGAGGAGCGCGTCGACGATCCCGGCTCGGTCGCCGGGGGCGAACCCGGTGCGGCACGCCACGGCGAGCTCGGGGCTCGTCAGCCAGGCGACGGCGACCGCGCCGAGGCCGCCCTTGAGCTGGGCCTCGACCTCGGCCATGAGCCCGTACATGACCTGAGCGCGCCCCTCGACCCCACGGCCGGCTTCTCGTGCCGCCCTTCCGATCCGGGTCTCGGGCACGACGATCGTCACGAACGCCTCGGTGCGGACCGACGCCAGCGTCAGGACTCGCTGCAGGTCGTCGTTGATCGCCCGCACCTGCGCCGGGCCGTCGGGGCGGCGGTGCCGGCGGATCCACTCGTCGCGTTCGGCGGAGTCCTCGGGGACCGTGCGGACCAGGAGCACGACCTCGTCGATCAGTTCGGTGCGCCCGGCCTGATCGATGAGGTCGGTCAGACCCTTGGCCATCCGCGCCCGGTCGTCGACCCCGCGCATGCCGATGCCCGGGTGGACGATCGCCGCCGTCGCCGCCCAGGTGCGCGCGACGTGGTTCTGGATCAGGGCTACCCGCGCGGCGTTCAGACCGACGGGCGGCCCCTCGTGGATCTCGATGCCGGTCAGCGATCCCGGCAGATCCACGCCTCCGAGGTCGTCGGCCTGCCCGCGCGAGGCCTGGGACCGGAACCGGGTCCAGCCGGCGAGCCCGCCGACCGCGAAGGCCGTGCTGGCCAGCAGCCAGCCGAGGGCCGAGCGTCCGCGAACCGGGACGACGGTCACCACGGCGACCGCGCCGGCGATCAGGAGAAGGACGGCGGCCGACGCCCACGCTTGTCGGCTCAACGCCCAGAGCACGGGCAGGACGCAGACGGCCAGCACGGTCGCCTGCCACCCCGTGAGCCCAAACGGGAACCAGCCGATCCGGGCTCGGGAGTACTCGCTGTAGACCTGACTCACGGCCAAGCTCCCTTCTCAGACGACGACCGCGGCGGCGGCCTCGGGCGCTGCGGCTGCGCCACCTCCGGCACCGCCGGCGGCGCCACCAGCCGTGCCGCTCGCGGTGCCACCGGTCGGGGTCCCGCCGACCGGCGGCTTCCCGGTGGCGCTCGGGTTGGGACCGAAGCCGGCGTCGTCGTCGGGCCCCGAGCCGTTGATGTCCGGGGTGTCGTCGTCGCGCGAGCGGCCCCGCTGACTGGGCCGGGACCGGCTCCCGGAGAAGTCCGGGATGTACGTGTTGTGGCCGACGCCCATCTGGTTGGTCAGGTCCGCGCCCACGGCGGCCGCCTGGCTGCCGAGGCCCTGCGCCATCCCCCAGCCCTGCGCCAGCATCTGACCTCCGCCGCCGAGAGCGCCCAGGAGGCCGCCTGCGGAGCGGGTGAACCGGTCGTTGGTGGCCGCCTCTGTGGCGCCCTCGCCGGCGGACTGCCCCGAGGGCTCACTGCTCGACGCCGCGTCCGAGGCGGTGTCGCCGTCCACACGCCCGTTCAGGAGGCCTTGCCAGCCGCCCTGGGCGGCCAACCCGGCGCGCATGGCCGACCCGGAGCTCGTCCCGGGGTCGACGAACGCGAGCAGCTTGAAGAGCGCCAACGGCGCGAAGCTGCCGACGAAGATCAGTACGACGCCCGGGACGGCAGTCCCGATCGCCGTCTGCAGGGAGTCGGCCATCGACAGCGCCACGCCACTGGTCGCCTTCACGCCCAGCCCGAGCACCAGGAGCATCAGGACCGGCGTGAACGCGGCAGCCAGGAACCAGCGGAGCGTCTTCCAGAACCAGGACCGCCCGCCGTCCCAGACGAGCCCGGCGGCAGAAACCGGGTTGGTGGCGGCCAGCACCATGAGCGCGGCCCCGCGGGCGAGCATGACAAGCAAGTGCGCCACGGCTGCGAACACGACGAAGATCCCCAGGACACCGAGGACCGTGGCGACTGTGCCGTCCGTGAGGTCCGCGGTCGAGAATCCCGTCCAGGGCTCCCAGGCCGAGATGGAGTCGACGCCAAGCAGCGACTGCGTCAGCGCGCGGGTGAGCCCCCCCGCGGCGGCGAGGATCGCGATGGCGAAGACGATCCACATGACCCACACGGCGCCGAACTGACCGACGCCGAGCAGCACCCGGCCCACGCTCTGTCCGTCGCGGCGCACCGCGGCGATGCCGAGCTGCACCAGGAAGAGCAGCAGCACCATTGCACCGGCGATCCAGAACGTCGCGCCGTAGAGCTCCCGCATCGGACCGTTGGCGCTCAGATCCGGGACGAGGAAGGCGTCCTCGATGGTGAGGGCGAGCTTGAGCATCCACAGGCCGGCGTTCCAGATGCCCAGCATCGCGGCGGTCCAGCCGTCGACGACGACGCTGGCGGCGGCGTTGCCCAGCGCCGCGAAGGGGTTGAGGTAGTCCCACCAGTCGTCCATGCTCGCCTCACTCCTCTGTGCTCGTCGTCCAGGTGCGCCATCCGGCAGCGGCCGCGAGGTCGGTGCCCGGCCAGGTCGACGGCGCGGGTTCAGGAGGCTCGCCAGGTGCGATGACCCAGCGGTCGTCCGCCCACTGCAGGCGTTCGCAGTACCCGTACGCCGCGCGAGCCTCCGTGACGACCGTGACTGTGACGTCGAGCAGCACGCAGGCCACGACCCAGTCGTCGCCGTCACGGCCCTTGACCTGCGCGGCCACGGGGACGGTGACAATCGAGGTGCCGGGCTCGTCGACGTGCCGACCTGACGCGCTGCCCAGGAATGCCTGGACCGCGGCCATCAACGCCCACTCGTCGACGCCGGGCGCCTCGGGTGCGGACCACCGCTCGTGCACGGCTCGAGTCCGCTCGATCGACATGCCCTGCAACACCGTGGTCGCGATGGCGGCAAGCTGGCCGACCGCACCCTCGGTGGTGCGGTCGAACCCCGTCGGGACCTCCGCGGGGCCAAGGCTCGTCGCGGCGGGCACGACGATCGTCGGCGCCGGGCTGGCCGCGGGCGTGCCGCCCCGGGAGTCCTGCGGGGTCACCTCGAGCATCGGCGCCGCAGCGATGGCGTCTCGACGGGCCTGCCTGCTCGGCAACTCCTCGACGGCCAAGGCGGCGTCGTCGTCTGAGGTGCCGCTAGGCGCGACGGCGCCGTGCACGGCGTAGACCAGCCCCGCCAGGCCGCTCACGAGGACAAGGACCATGGCAACGACGATGGCCAGGAGCCTTCGCCTGCCCCAGCCTGGGGTCTCGTCGGCCAGCGCCGACATCACACGCAGCCCGCGCCGGTGATGCCCGCGACCATCGGCGGCACGACCATGTAGGCGATCCCCGCGATGAACATCATGACCAGCGAGACGATCCCGGCCTTGCTCGCGTGCGGCAGCGAGAACACCCGCCCACCCACGATCGCGCCTAGCCCGACGATCACGCCGATGCCGAGAAGGATGAGAACGCCCCACATGACGTAGCCGGTCATCTGGTCCGCGTAGGCCTGGGCGCCGGGCGGCGCCACCGGGCACACGGTCGGCAGCAGGGTGCCGAGCTGGTTCACGACGAGGTTCCTCATGAGCTTCCCTTCTGTGGATATCCGGCAGCGCTCACGTGGCGCAGGACGTCGTGTGCGGCCGTGACGAGCGCGGGTGGCAGCGGTGCGGAGTCGATGCCGCGGAGGGCGAGCCGCTTGTCATGCGGGACAGCGACCCACCGGCCGGTACCGTGCTGCTCCCTCGTGGCGGGACCCATCGCTGCCGTCAGCTCGCGTGGCCACCGGCGCGGGTCCGGGCCGCGCACCGCAACGACCGCGTGCGGGGGGTGGAGCAGAGTGAGGGCGGCCTCCAGCCGACGGAGCCCGGGCACGGTCGCCGTGCCGACGAGTACGACATGCGGCGCTGCGTCCAGGGTCGCGCCCACCCATCCGTGAGACGCCAGCACCTGCTCCAGGTTCCAGCCGACGTCCAACACGCTCAGGACCGTGCCGATGGCCGCATCGTCGGGAAACGGGAGCTCGCCGATCCTCGGATGGGAGGCACTTGGCCGGGCGAGGTGGACCTGGTCGCGGCGTCCGACGGTCCATCCTGACGAGGTGATCCCCAGCTCGGCGGTTGCCGCACCCACCAGGCCCGACGCGGTGGGCGAGCTGCACTCGATGACGCGGGCAGGCGCGGCGTGGGTGGCGATCGCCAGTGCGAGGCTCGTCGCGCCGGCCTGAGGCAGGCAGCCGACGACGGGCAGAACGCCCTCCCCCGGACGCCAGTAGCGGTCATCCGCCACCACCGGCTCGGTCGGCAGGGGCACGGCCCCGCGGTCCGCGAGTCGCGGCGCGAGGAACTGCCCCTCCTGGACCGCATGCCAGGCGCGCTGCAGCTCGTCGACCCCGACCGCTCGGGTTGCGATCGTCATCGTCGACCACCGGCCAGCGCAGTGCGACGCATCCGCAGCGCCTCGCGCAGCTGTTCGGCGGGCAGGCCGGCCAACGCGGTCTGCGCGGCGCGGGCCCGGCGCAGGCGCTCCAGGCTGTCCTCGAGGCCGGCCACCGCGGCGGCCTCGTCGTGCGCCTCTCGCAACAACCGCTGCAGCTCCATGTCGTCGGTCACGATCATCACCTCGCCACCGAAGGCCACCCGCACCACACGGGTGCTCACCGCGTCACGCCGAGAGCTGACGCGCGTACGCATCGGCAAGCGCCCGGATGCTCCGCCTGGCTCGGCGGCGGACTGTCGCCTCTGAGACCCCGTGCCGCGCCGCGACGACGCTCGACCCGGACCGGGAGCACAACCCGCCACGCCCTTCTCGGCTGCGGGTCACCTCCATCTCGCAGGCAGCCTCGGCCAGGCCGACGAGCAGCTCCTGTCGACGACGCGTGAAGACTGGGCTGTAGTCGACGGGTGAATGTTGAGCACCCTGGAGTACGGCTTGGGGTGTGATCAGCGTGGAGGATTGGGCTGAGGTTCGTCGGCTGTACCGGTCGGAGGGCATGTCGCAGGCGGGGATTGCCCGGCGGTTGGGGATCTCGCGGAACACGGTGGCCAAGGCGTTGGCCTCGGATCGGCCGCCGAAGTACGTGCGGGCGCCGCGGGGTTCGAGCGTGGACGCTGTCGAGGGGCGGGTCCGGGGGCTGTTGTCGGAGTTCCCCCAGATGCCGGCGACGGTGATCGCTGAGCGGATCGGCTGGACGGGGTCGTTGACGATCTTGAAGGACCGGATCCGGGTGCTGCGTCCGTTGTTCGTCGGGGTGGACCCCACGGACCGCACGGACTACGAGCCGGGCCAGATCGCCCAGTGCGATTTGTGGTTCCCGCCGGTGGGGATCCCGGTCGCGCCCGGGCAGGAGTGCGTGCTGCCGGTGCTGGCGATGACGTCGGGGTTCTCGAAGATGACCGCGGCGGTGATGATTCCCTCCCGCAAGGCCGGAGACATTCTGGCCGGGATGTGGGAGCTGATCGGCGGGTGGGGCAAGGTCCCGCGGACGCTGGTCTGGGACCGGGAGTCCGCGATCGGCGGCAAGGGGAAGCTGACCGTTGAGGCGGCCGGGTTCGCCGGGACCCTCGGGGTCAAGATCGCCCTGGCCCCTGCGCGTGACCCGGAGTTCAAGGGCATGGTCGAGCGACGCAACGGCTACTTCGAGACCTCGTTCCTGCCCGGGCGCACGTTCACCTGCCCGGCCGACTTCAACGCCCAGCTCGGCGGGTGGTTGACCGAGCGGGCCAACGTGCGCCGGATGCGGGTGATCCGCGCCCGCCCCGTCGACCTGTTCGACGCCGACCGCGCCTCGATGGTGCCCCTGCCGCCGGTCGCCCCCGCGGTCGGGCTGACCCACCGGGTCCGCCTCGGGCGGGACTACTACGTCCGCGTCGCAGCCAACGACTACTCGGTCGACCCGCGAGTGATCGGCCGGTTCGTCGACGTGGTCGCGACCCCGGCCCGGGTGGTGGCCACCTGCGCCGGGCAGGTCGTGGCCGACCACACCCGGTCCTGGGGCCGGGAGCTGACGATCACCGACCCCGCCCACCGTGAGACCGCCAGGGTCCTGCGAGCAGACCTCGCCGCCCGCCGGCGCGCGCAGGCGACCCGGTCCCACCCCGATGGGCACGTGGTCGCGATCCGCGCACTGCCGGACTACGACGCCCTGTTCGGCGTCAACTTCGACCTCGACCCGTCGGGCCGGGCCACCGCTGAAGGGAAGTAGATGACCACCACGAAGAGCAAGCCGGCCACGACGGTCGGCGCCGAGCAGCTGGGCTCCAAGCTCGCCTACCTGACCCGGGTGCTCAAGACCCCCACGATCGGGCGCACCTGGGAACAGCTCGCCGATGCCGCCCGGGCGCAGAACTGGTCGCACGAGGAGTACCTCGCCGCGGTGCTCGAGCGTCAGGTCGCCGACCGGGAGTGCGCCGGGGCGACGATGCGGATCCGCACCGCGCACTTCCCGGCGGTCAAGACCCTGGAGGACTTCAACCTCGACCACCTGCCCTCGCTGCGCAAGGACGTGCTCGCCCACCTGGCGACCGTCACGTTCGTGCCCAAGGCCGAGAACGTCGTGCTGCTCGGACCGCCCGGGATCGGCAAGACCCACGTGGCCATCGGCCTAGGCATCCGCACCGCCCAGGCCGGCTACTCCGTGCTCTTCGACACCGCGACCAACTGGATCGCCCGCCTCGCGGCCGCCCACCACGCCGGGGCGCTGGAGGCGGAGCTGAAGAAGATCCGCCGCTACAAGCTGATCATCATCGACGAGGTCGGCTACATCCCCTTCGACCACGACGCCGCGAACCTGTTCTTCCAGCTCGTCGCCTCCCGCTACGAACAAGGCTCGATCCTCGTCACCTCCAACCTGCCCTTCGGGCGCTGGGGCGAGGTCTTCGGCGACGAAGTCGTCGCCGCCGCGATGATCGACCGCCTCGTCCACCACGCCGAAGTCCTCACCCTCGCCGGGGACTCCTACCGCACCCGAGCCCGACGCGAACTCCTCGCCAAAGACCGCGACAACTGACCAACCTGCTCAGTTTTCAGGCGTCGATACCTGCTCAGGATTCAGCCGACGTTGACAGCTCCCGATCGTGCTCGTCGATCACGCGGCGCGACGTCGCCCACGAGAGCAGCTCAGCCAGCTCCTCCTCGGGCTCGATCCCAGGGGGTTCCGCGGCCCTGGCGTCGAGGACCCGCCACAGGTCGGCCTCGGGCGCCAGGGGCATCGCTCGCGCCCATGTCGGGTCGACTGCACGCAAGTGCTCACCGGCGCCGAGCTCGCGCAGGACGCCGCGGCGCAGGTTCATGACGATGTTGCCGGCCACCTTCCGGCGGCGCTCCCAGGCGAAGCTGCGCACCTCGATCCACAGCTGCGCAGCGACGCACTCGTCGATCCGATGGGTCATGTCACGAAGCCGATGAGCCACCAGGCGCGCGCCCGGCAGCAGCACCCAGGCCAGCGCGCCGGCCGCCGCGACATCGTCGCCACCGGTCGGGCTGCCAAGGCGAGCGAGCTCGTGCAGGACGTCGTCGACGTCCTCGCGGTCGGCCGAGCGGATCCACCTGGGCAGGTCGAGTAGGTCGTCGACCACGGCCAGTCGTGGATCACGCCGTTGCCAGACGGCCCAATCCGTGCAGGCCCGGGCCAGCAAGCCCTGGGCCGGGTCGTCGAGTCCGAGCTGCGCTGCGACGCTCATCGTGAGGTCCTTCCGCCGTAGGGATACGGCGTGCACGCTCACGCTGGGACGTCCCCCGACTCGTCCCCCGAATCGGTTTCACACCACCAATCAGCCCGGGTCCGGCCTCGTCCCCCTCACCGCAAGCGCCTCTTCACCTGCGGGAACGCCGAAGACCATCGCGTCCCCCTTCGTCCCCCCACTCATGCCTCAGGAGCACTGGCGCCACCCACGGACGTCACATCAACGACGCGACACTCGAGGAGGTCGCCTTCGGAGGCGATCTTCGGGAGGATGTCGGCATGCATCGCAAACTGGACATGACCCGGCCGCGCTCACGGTCCCGGATCGCGCTGGCGGTCGCCAGCCTGATCGCCTGCACGACGCTGGTGGCCGGGTGCTCGGACGAAGGCCCCAAGCCCGAGGACCAGCGCGAGCAGATGGTCACCACCACACAATCTGTGATCGAGCAGTTGACGGAGCCGCTGGGCCTGACCGGCCTCACCGTGGTCGACGATGCGTCTGAGCCCGTTTCGTGCATGGACGGGACTCGCTACGAGTACGCAGTCGATGCCATGACGGACGAGTTCAGTTCCGACGACATCGACGAGACGCTTTCCGCGGCAATCGCGCGGATGTACGGCACGCTGAGGGATGTGGCGGAGGTGGCTGTGTTCACCGATGTCGATGACAACTGGGCCGACGAGGACTGGGACGGACACTCTCGGATCGCCTACAGCGCCGAGGATGGGGCCGAGAAGGGCATGGAGGCTAGTCTTCGACCTTGAGGTCGGCGGGAGCGGCGCCGTGCAGACTCGGATCACCGGCGCAACGGTCTGCGGCTGAGACCTCACACCTCTCCGAAGGCGTTCTGGGCCACGTCGAATCCGCCGCTGAAGTCGACTCCGATCTGCTCCACGAGGTCGTCCGTGGTGCTCAAGAACGGGTCGTCTGGGTAGTTCCCAGGATTCTGGCTGTCGAGCCAGTCCTGGAACGCGCGGGTGAGGTCTGGGTCCTCGGCGATCGCACCGGCGCTGATGAGGCCGCCGCCGGGCGCCACCAACTCGGCGGGAAGTTCCACCGCGCGCGCGGGAGAGTGCTCGAGCAAGATCTGGGCGATCGTCGCCTCTCGCAGGAGTGCGGCCTGGAGGGCAGCGGAGTCCAGGGCGCCAACACGGGTGTCTTCAGCGGCGTCGTCCCGCGCAGCCTGGACCCCCTTCTTGACCCCCCACACACCGGCCTTCCACACCCACGTGGCGACCTGGGCCGGTGGGGTGATCTTGCCTAGGACCGTGTTGAAGACAGTGCCCAGGGTGTCGGCGATTGCCTGGTCGTTTGCGTCGAGGTCAGCGCGAACGCCCTTCTGCGCCAAGTACTCCACGCCAGCGAGGTAGCCGAACCGCCTGGCAAGGCTTTCGGCGAGCCCGCCAGTCTCGTCAGCGCGAATGGCGGCGCCGAGCAATTCCGTGTAGAGGACTGCAGCTGTCTCGTCGAAGGGTGCTGAGAGCTGGTCGGTGTCGCCGAAGGAGCGCAGGAGTGCGTAGGTGTCCCCCAGGGAGAGGTAGAACCCAGGTTCCACTCCCGGGATGGGCGACCAATTCCCGGGAGCAGTCATCGTCGAGGCGTCGGTGCCGTGCTCGGCGAGGTTGGCTCCGGCGAGGATCTCCGGGGCGTAGGACGCCGCGATCCTGGCAAGGGAGTCCTTGACGGTCCAGGGCACCACGTCGTGAGTGGCGCTTGCGGTGATGACCTGGAAGGCGAAGGCGTTGGCCTGGGCCGTGTGTTGGCCCATGGTCTCGTCGTTGACACCGGTCCCGGCTTCGACTACCCGTCCGAAGGCGTCGGCGACGGTGTCGCCGGTTCCGAACGTGCCTGCGTATCCGTAGACCCGGTCCAGGACGTCAGCGACACCGGCACCGCTGGAGAGCGCTCCGCGGGCGGCAACGGGGTCCTTCGCCAGTACTTCAAGGGCCAATGCGAGGCCGTCCTGGGGAAGGTCGAGGGCGTCGGCCGCCAGCTGGGATCCGCGGAAGTCGTAGAGAGCTGATGGGCTCTTCGCGCAGGATGTCCAGTGCGTTGGCGCGGGTCACGGCCTGGGCAAACGCCGTCGGGACAAGGCCATCGCTGAGCAGCGCCAACCGGTTCCACCCGGTCCCTGGGTCCGGCGGGGTCTGCTTGAAGCTGTCGGTGATCTCGGCGAACCCCGCGGGCGGATCGCTCACGTACAGGGCCGAGGTGAAGGCGCGGGAGAAGACCGCGAAGTCTGCTGCCGCCGTGTCACCACCGGTGGCGGCGATGCGGGGGGCGAGGGTGTCGGCCCAGTCCGGGCCGGCGGCGGCCCAGAACGCGGCCATGACCGCCGGGTCGCCAAGGTGCGTCTCCAGCCGATCCGCGACCTCGTGCAGCTGTGCTGCACCGGCAGCGTCGGTCGAGTCGATGGCAAGCGCGTCTGCTGCGAGTTGCTGGCCCAGGGCTTGGGCTTGGCGTTCGCTGAGCATGGGCTCGGTGATCGTGACCGCGGTACCGCGCAGGCCCGAGGGACGAGCCGCGTCAATCATCCGTGCCATGTCCAACCGCCGGCGCAGGCCCGGGAGCTCCTCGTCGGCCCACGTCGCGATCTGATCGATCCGCGTCAACGCCGCCGTGGAAACGTCGGCACGGTCGGCCTTGGCCCGCAAAGACCCCTGGACCGTGTGCAGGCAGTACGAGGCGGTCTCCAGCGTAGAGACGAGATCGGCCATGCCATCAAGGTCGATCGAGGAGCTGACCACGGCTCACCACACCCTGGTGCGTGCTTCGACGGTCCTGGGGGTCTGCCTCACTCGGTGCTCGATCTCCTCGATGAACTCCTCGAAACGCCACGGCAGCACGCCCTTGCGGCCCTCAACCTCCGCAGCGAACACCGTGGCGGTGCTCGGCCCGGTCCACACCCGAACCGAACCCATCAGATTGGCCGCGCGGTCGAGCTGGTGCCCGTGCACACTGGCGGCTCTGCGCGCCTCAGCAAGCAGCTCCTGCAGCTCGACGTAGTCGGGGTTGGGGACCTCGTGGGTCACGACCTGCCCGCCATCACCTGCCACTGCCCACCTCCAGTGTCTCGGGCACGAGCCTGACCATGCCGGACCTTCGCGCCTTCACCATGTCCCCGCCATCGCGCACCTGGCTCAACCCGACGTGACGATGGTCTGGATCTCCCCCACCGGGATCTCCGCGGTCGTGGTGATCACCTGATCAGGCAACGGCCGAGGCGTGGGATCCAGGGAAGACACCCACGTCGCAGCCCACGTCGCACCCACCGTCAACGTCGACGTCGGCAACGACTGACCGTCCTTGACCGGCTGGTCCGCACTGGAATGAGTGAACCGGATCGAGCACGACGTCGACGTCGCCCCCGCCGTCCACGCCACACCCGTGTCCGGACACGACGACGCATCCGCACCCGGCGCGCTCAACTCCATCCCCACCACCGCGGCATCCACCCGCGCCCACGTCCCCGAAGCCACCTGGGCGGTCACCGACACCGACGTCGGCGCACCCTGCACCCACACCCACGTATCGGTGTTCACCACGGTGATCCCCTGACCATCAAGAGAGGGGGTCCAGCGAATCACGCCACTGGGCAGATCCATCGCCTCATAGGCAACCTGCGCCAACACCTCCGGAGACACCTCACCCACCGGTGGGGCCTCGTTGGCCTCGACGTACACCGGATCGTGAGCGGCGGAGTAGGCGTTGCGGTAGGCCACGAACTCCTCCCGGGTCCCCGACCACGTCGCATCCGAACATTGCGGCACCCACCACGCTCCGTCAGGGTCGTCGGCATGCTCCTCGTACCCGTCCCACGGGGTGAACTGGTCCTCGACGGGCAGCCGGTCCTGCAAACCGGAGTACCGACCGTCCGCGTCCCACCACGACGCGTAGTCCTGGCCCGTGGCGAACCGGTGATACCCGCACGCTGCCGCCGCCCGATGCCTACTGGCCTTCACCTCGAACGAACCACCATCCGAAGTCACCCCCGAAGCCCACACCGTCACATCAACCGTCCCGCCGTCAGCGTGGGCGTCTGTGTCGTCGCCGGGCGGTGTGCCGCAATCTCGACCAAGGCATGGTGCGTCGCCAGATGGTGAAGGAGTCACAACCGCCGGTCCAGATCCGAGGCCCAGGGCTGCGGCGAGCAGCCCGACGGTGACCACCCTCAGCACGTCCCCGTCCGCTCGTAGGAGAGCACCATCCATGGAGACGTGTCATCTAGCCGCGACATGATCACCGCATCCAGGGTTCGCTCCGAGTATCCGGACTCCGCGGCCGTGTAGGTGACGCCGTCCTTCGTGAACGTCACGTCCGCATAGTCACGGCACACGGTCGCGTGAGCGGTGTGTGCGTCGGCATCCACGATGTCCACGACCGAGACGACGACTCCGCCCACATTCCAGCCGTTCTCGGCGTTCTGCTGGACCTGGTACTCGACGAGCTCAAGCATCTCCGATGAGGCGATCATGGCCAGAGAACGGTCGAATACTCCCGTTTTCGTCGCCCTCTGCTCCTCGAGTTCGTACAAGGTCAGGGTGTCCAGCGCCGTGAGCGCGTCGCCTTCCACCTGAGGGAGGTCCTCGAACACGATCCCCACTTCCTCATCGGACCGGTCCACCGGCCCCGTCGGGGTGGGCGACGGCGTCGGGGTGGGCTCGTTCTCCGTCGTTGGCGACGCGGTGACCGTCGACAACCCCGCCGGCTCCTGCCCACCACCAGTGCACCCCGCCAACAGGCCCAGAACCAGCACACCCACCGAGACCACAACACTGCGACCCATCAGCCACACTCCCCCTGCATCCACGCGAGCCCGTCGACGAGATCCGCGCGACTGGACAACCCTAGTGACAAAACGGACACACCCTACGGCGGGTCGAACACTCCTCGGCCTGGGCGTCAGCGCTCCAGGGCATTGCCGAACGTGACACGCACCGACGTCCTTCGCGAGCTGGCTCATCCGGTCCCCCTCGTGGGCGCCTGGGTCTGCGGTGGTCATGGTGTGAGCACCTGGATGACCTGCCACCCGGTCGGGATGACGTGCAGGCCCCGTCCGGGTGTCGTTGCGCCGATGACAGCGCGACCGGCGGACGCGGCGTCGACCTGCCCGCGTAAACAGCGTGCTACTCACCGCACCATCCGAATGGCGCCCACCCAGCGCGGCCCAGACACAGCCCGGACATGACGTAAGCGGCCCGCCGTGCCGGCAGGCCGCTCGCGTGCGACTCAGATGCGGTCGGCCTCACCGGTGGCCGCGGCAATGTTGTTGTGGTTCGCCTTCACGTCCGCCGCAGCACCCTCAAGCGCCTCCTGCAGCCGGTCCAGGTTGACCCGGTACTCCACCCACAAGTCCTTGAACTCCCCGGAGTACCGGCCGGTCCACACGACGCTGTCGAGCGTGCTCTGCACCTGCGTCTTGATGTCGTTCGCCTGCTGCGCCTTCTCCGTGAAGGTGCGGTGAAGCGCCTGCAGCGTGCCGAGCTCTGCACCAACAGCCATGGGTTGCCCCCTCATCACAGCAACACCCCACTGGCGCCGCCCCGGGCGATCCTGCCATACCCCAACAATCAACCCATGTCCGATTCGCCACATTCACCCGAATGGGCGCCGTCCCGAGGCCTCAGCGAACACCCGGGAGCGATCGCGGGTGCTGAGATCCCCGTCACCGTCAAGTTGGGCTCTCTGGGCGCCGCGACCGGAGTCGAAGACGCCCTCCCGCAAACGAGACGCAACACCCGAGTCTCCGGGCTTACGACGCCCTGCTACCGAACCAGTCGGCCCGTCGCAGCAAGATCTCCTCGGTGCGGCCGACGAGCTCGGGTGGCACACCCTCATCGTCCGTGCGGTTGGCGATCTCGTCGCGGACTATGCGCCGCGCCTCGGCGTGGCGTCCTTCGGCAGTGGCCACCGCAGCCAGGTCCAGCCGCGGGATCTCCTCGAACGGAGCCGCCATGGTCGCCGTCTCGGCAGCCATGCGTGCGGCGGACAGATCTCCGGTGGCGAGGGCGTGCGTGACGACGAGGTGGGCAACGTCGACGACGGCGACCACCGCGTGCTCGTCGAGCCGGTCGCCGTCGACGAGCCAGGTCCACCCACCGCCGACCCGTCGCTGAACCGGTGCGTCGAAGGGGCGGCCCTCCACCAGCCGCAGAGCGGTGCGCAGGTCCGCGATGCCATCGGCGCCACGCGCCTGTCCGCGGCCACGGAGACGGCGGAACAGGTCGAGGTCGACGAGCAGGTCGACCACCTCGTACACCGCCGTCCCGCGGTGCAGCGCCCCGCGCGCGAGGCGGGCGTCGGGCAGGTGCGGCTCCCCGGTACGGGGGTTGGTGCCGAGCCACTCGCGCACGAGCCGGACGTACTCGCGCACCTTCGCCGGAGTGACCCCGAACGCGTCGGAGACCTCGCCCGGGGTGGCACCGTGCGGATGCAGGGCGATGAAGGTGAGCAGCTCGGTCATGTACGGCTTGCGCTTGAGCAGGGGCTTGCCGCGGGTCGTGGCTCGCACGGGCCCGAGCAGGCGCAGCTTCGGCAGGCGACTGGACTCGGCGAACCACGCGGCAACGTCCTCGTCCAGATAGGGGTCGGCATCCTCGACGTCGCGACGCACGGTCGCCGCGACCCTGGGCGCGAGGGTCCGCAGGTCCTCCGACGTCGTGGCGGCTGCCAGGTAGAGCTCGTCGGGCTCGCTCAGGACGCTGCTCGCCGCCGGCGCACCCGGTCCAGCCTCGCCCTGGTCCGCCTCGGGAAGCGGGTCTCGCGGCAGGGTGTGCTCGTCGCGAAGCGCGCCGGACTGGTCGACGAACGAACGCCACCCCTGCGTGGCGTGGTCATCGACGGGCACAGCGACCGCGTCGACCCGCTCGCTCTGAGCCAGGAGGGCTGCGCACCCCTGCGCCTCGTCGCTGGTCAGTCCGACAGCGACGAGGTCGAGGCCCGCACTGGCGAAGGTGAGCCGCCCCTCGGCTCTGATGTCCAGCACGATGCCGGGTGCGTCCGGTCGTGTGCCGCTAAGGACGACGCAAGTGCCCGTACGTCCGGGGTGGGCGTGGACGAGGTCCAGCAGCTCGTCGAGGGCGGGGTGCGCCGTCGAGGCGTCGAGCATGAGCAGTTGTGCGGTCCAGGCTTCGGCACCGGCCTGGGTGGCCCGCGCGGTGACGACGTCGACGCCGACCGCGGCCGCGTTGTCGAGGGTGCGCACGGCCTCGGTCAGGGCGTCGTCCACCGGGTCGTCGCCGCCGCCCGGGGGCCCCTCGTGCACCCGAACCCGGTCGGGGTTGAGCGCCGCGAGCTCGTCGCCGATGCCGATGCACTCGACCCTGGCTCCCGCCGACCACGGGTTGCACGCGACCTCGGCGACGAGGTAGCGCGCGAAGTCCAGTCCGTAGGTCGCGTCACCCGTGATGGACACGTCGAGGTCTTCGACGTTAAGCAGCCACACCGCGTCGTCGTCCCCGACCCCGATCGTGGCCAGCAACGGGTAGGGCGCTGGCTGATCGGTCACATCGGGTCCGACCTCGTCCAGCGGCACGGTGGCCGGGACCCGCCACCGATACCCGTCGGAGCTGCCGAGCCACGGCTCGCCTAGCGCGATCGGTGTCCGCAGGTGCAGGACAACGTGGGTCGCCGTCAGCTCGACGGCCGCCAAGTCCGGCATTGTCGCGCCATCCCGGGCGACCGAAGCGGCCAGCCGGCGCAGAACCGCATCCATGTGCTCGACAGTCGGTGCCGTGACCGAGCCGACGGCGATGATCGTCTTCTCGACCGGCCCGAGGACGACGTCGGGAGCGGGAAGGGTGTGTCCAGGCCGTCGGGCGCGAGACTGGGCGTGGCGGCCGCGAGCGCGCAGCAAGAACAGCGACCCCGCGAGCACCGCGCCCCCTCCCGTGAGGCCGGCGAGCAGCCACGGCGCGGCGGCGGATACCTCCTCGTCGTCCCGCTCGGGTGCGTCGACCTGCGCGGCACCGGCAGGAACCGGCTCGGGTGCCCGGTATGTGCTCGTCGTCGGCATCTCGCTGGGCTCGGGCGCGACGATCGTAGGCGCAGGTTCCACCTCAGGCACGAGAGTCTCTGCGACAGGCGCCGGGTCCGCCGTTGCGGCGATCGGCATCACCGTCCCGGGAATGGTCAACACCTGGCCGACGTCGATCACGTTCGGGTCGGTGACCTGTCGCCCGTCGGGCTGGACGGTGTTCTTGCTGGCCTCGAAGATCTCCGGGTACCGCTCCGCGTCGCCGAGCTCGCGGGCGGCGATGCTCGACAGGGTGTCCCCCGGCCGGACGGTGTGAGTGTGGGTGGTCGTCGCCCCTTCCGCCGGGACGACGGCTGCAGGCAGCCGAAGCACGGTGCCCGCGTAGATCAGGTCCGGGTCGTCTGCCACGACCGAGTTGAGGTCGACGATCTCCGGCCACCGGTCGGCATCGCCGAGCAGGTCTCGGGCGATGACCGAGAGGCTATCGCCGGGCTGGACCGTGTAGGTGGGCGGCTCGACCACAGACGCGAGTCCGGCGTCGGCCTCTCGTGCCTGGACCGTCACGGGTTCGTCGACGGCGTAGTGCGCCACGGCAGCCTGGGCCGGGGTAGCCCCAGCGCCGGTCAGACCCACCGACGGGACAGCCACAAACAGCAGGGCCGCAGCGCTCACGAACTGCCGCGCTGCGAGCTGCGGAAGGTGCAGGCCGGGGATGCGCGGCGCGCGCACCCCCCACAAGCGCGCGACCACCTCGAGCACGATGCTCCCGCTCAGGACCACCCAGGCAAGCCACGCGACGAGCGTGACGACCTGAAGCACAAGCGTGCCGTCGTCGGGCGACCCCAGGGCGGACCAGACCTGTCCGAGGCTGGGCAGCTCGCTCGGGATCAGGTCGACGCCGACCTGAAGGAGGGCTGCCGGGACCGCGACCACGACGCCGATCAGCAGGACGCTGGCGACCAGGCCGACCAGGCGGGCGCGCAATCTCATCGGACGACTCCCTCCACGGCGCGGACGGTCTGCACCTCGGCGTGGCCGGTGACGGTCAGCTGCTGGATGCCGATGATCGACAGGAACCGGGTCTGGTACGTCGTCGTGGTGTCCACCACGACTCGGGTTCCGACGACGCTGGCAGCGCCTGTGACCTCGGGCGTTCCCGCAAGGTAGGTCGAGGCCGCAGCGACCGCGCCGGCAGGGTCGACCACCGCGGCTTGGCCGAGCACGGCGGGGGCGCCCTGGAGCTGCTGACCACCGGCGCGCGCCGCCTCGGACGCGACGACCTGGGCGTGCTGCTGCGCGAGCACCTGGCCACCCAGGTCGACCGCGAGCCCGACCAACAGGACCATGGTCAGCGCAGTCGTGATCATCCAGATGGCGACCGAACCACGCTCGGGATCGTCCTGCGCGAACCGACGGCGCATGAAGGTGGGCATGGCAGTCACCGCTCTCGGTACGTGTCGAGGGCCGAGCGAACGGTCGCCGTGACGTCGAGCGACCCGGGGAGCCCGGGCAAGGTGTCGGCGAGGGACACCTGGCACGTGACGGTCGCCCCGACCGAAGCCGGTGTTCCGGCGGGTGTCGCGAAGCCGGCGACGTCGACGCTCACCTCGCTGGCGAGGCAGCTGCAGTCCCTGAGCGCCCAGCGCGGAGGTGGCCGCTGACTGGGCCGCGATCAGCGCCTCGTCCTGGGTGCGCGCGATGGACGCCGCTCGTGCGGCCTGAGCAGCAGCGGCCTCTACCGCCTGGTGGGCGACGGCGACCCGCCCGCCCGCGATGATGAGGCCGACGAAGAGCACAAGGGCGGGGGCGAGGATGACGACCTCGACGACTGTCGACCCCTCTTCCGAGGGTCGGCCGCCGAGACGTCGTCGGACGCGAGCGAGCATCGTGATCATCCGGTCACCCGCTCGACGGGCGCCGAGGCGCTCTGGACGATGTGCGGCGTCCATCCCGGAACCACGCTCATCGTCGTACCGACCACGACAACCGAGGCCGTCGTCGCATCTCTCGTCGCCGTGACCGTGACGCCACGGAGCACGTCGTCACCCCCGGCGGAGGCGATGAACTGCTCCGCGGCAACGTCCCCAGCCTCAGCCGAGGAGTACTGCGCGGCGGCGGAGCGCGCGCCCTCCTGCGCGGCGGCGATCGCCACCGTACGGGCGTGGTAGATCAGCGCAGCCTGCATGCCGACGAACATGAGGAGGAACAGCGCCGGCATCAGCACGACGATCTGCAGGGTCACCGAACCGCTGTCGTTCGGCGGGCGCGCCGGAGCCACGCGTGCCCGATGGCGCTTCACCTCGGTTCGATGGTTTCGCATGGCACTCAAGCGATCCCGGGGATCTTGCCGTTCACGTACGCCTGGATCGCGGCGTAGACGAGCCCGGCGAGGACGAGCAGACCGACGGACCAGAACACCATCTCGATGGTGCTGGCCCCCTCGTCGTCGGCGCGGGCCAGTGCCTTCTCGGCGCGGTGGCGCAGGGTCAGCTCGAAGGTGAGCAGGGCGGCGATCAGGTGGTGCGGCATCGTGCGTTCCTTCCTCGTGGCGGGCAGTGCGGTGCGCTACATGCCGAACAGACGCAGTAGGGACGGGGCCATCAGCAGGGCGAGGAACACCAGGCCGAGGAACGACCCAGGCACGTACATGCGCTCCTCGACGACGTTGGCCTCGGCCAGTTCCTCGGACAGCAGGCCGCTGCGCACCGTGGCGCTGCGGGCGCGCAGTGATCGGTAGACCTCGGAGTTCTCGTCGCCGGCCAGCCGCATGATGTGGGCTACGTCGGCCAGCTCGGGCAGGCCGAGGGTGTCCGACAGCTCGTTGAGCGCGTCCCATGGCGGTTGGCCGTTGTACCGGGCGCGGGCCAGCTCCTCGCGGATGCGACTGAACACCCACGAGTCACCGATCTCGGCCGCGCTGGCCAGCGCGACGGTCGCCCCGGCGCCACTGTTGCGCTCCAGGGCGCACAGCTCGATGTAGGCGCTCAGCGCCCTGGCGCACGCGGCGCGCGCCCGCTTGGCCTCCTCGGCGATGTCCCGCGAGGGCGCCATGAACATCAGCGCACCCAGAAGCACGGTGCCGCCGACCGGGAGGACGCCTGGCACCGCGATGCCCACCATGGCGAAGAACCCGGTCAGCAGGGAGGGAAGGACGAGGCCGAGGAGTCCATACGCGACCTTGCGGCCGTAGAACTGCGCCGGGGTACGGCGCAGGACCGCCAGGTCCCGGACGGGTGCAGCTCCGAGCAGCCGGGTGGGCAGTGTCCGCTCGGCCCAGATTCCCAGGCGTTCCTCGGTGTCGGGGGTCGCGGCCGGCGCCTCAGTGGTCGCGCGGCGCCGCGACGCCGGGGACAGGCGGGCGAGGACGTCACCGAGGTCCGGCTGGGCCGGCACCAGGGCGTACAGGGCGCCTGCAAGACCGGCGCCGACGACGACGCCGAACACGAGGGCGAGCTGCAGGGCGGTCATCGGACACCCGCCCTTGCGACCGGGCCGAGGAACCTGGGCAGCGGCCTGCCTTCGGTCATCTTCCTCATCCACAGCAGGCCACCGGCGTAGGCGGCGAGCAGCCCGACGAGCAGCACCTGGCCCAGCGGGGTGCCGTACGGCGCCACGTAGTCGCCGGTGAATGCCAGCCAGACGAGCACCCCGGTGGAGAACATCGTGACGAGCCGGGCGCTGCCACGCGGCTTCGCGCGACCCGCCTCCACCTTGCGGCGGGAGGTCACGTCCTCGGTGACCGACTCGGCGACGCCCTGCAGGGCGTTAGCCAGGCTCCGGTTGCGGCGCTGCGCAGCGAGGATGAGGTTGGCGACGATCAGGTCGCCAGTGACGTCGTCGAGGTCGTCGGCAAAGGCTCGCAGTGCCTGCTCGGTGTCCCAGCGGGCGCGGAGCCGGGCCACGAGCATGGTGACCTCAGGCTTGATCGCGTCGGGCGTCGATCGCAGCGTCGCGGTCACGGCCTGCTCGAGGCCCACTCCGGAGCTCGAGCACTCCCGCGAGGTTGCGGGTCCACTCCTCCATCGCCTCCAGCCTGCGGATGGTGGTGGCCGTGGGCGGGGCGGCCACGAGGTAGGGCAGGCCCAGTGCGGCGGCGGGAAGAATCACCGCGGCTGCCACCCAGCCGGTCAGCAGGGCGATCAGCAGTCCGCTGCCGACCGAGACGGCAAGCACCAGCCGAGTCCGGCTGGACGCGCCTGCCAGCCGTCCCGCCAGGGCAGAGGGGCGATGCACCACCGGTTCGCGGGCCGACTTGGGTTGCAGCGCGAGCACCGCCCCGATCAGCCCGGCGACGACCAGGGCACCGAACACTGCCGACCACACGGCGAGACTCACACTCGCCACCCCCGACCGTCCGCCTCTGCCTGGTAGAGGTCCAGGTCGAAGCCGTCAACCGTCAGGTCCTTGCACCGCTCGCTCATCAGGCCGGTCGCCCTGGCAGGGCCGGCGCCGGAGGGACCGAACAGGTGCGTGAGGGCGTAGCCCATCTCCCGCTCCCCGGGCTCCACCACGACGACCTCGCTGACCCAGCGCCGCTGCTGCTGGCTGCCGTCCGGCATCGCGACGACCCTGCGGTTCAGCTGCACGATCACTTCGAGGCACCCGGCGAGCTTCTCCAACGCCAGGTCCCGTGTGACGTGCCCGCCGGCCTCCATCGCGCAGGTGACGAGCTTGCGGATCGCTGCCTCGGCACCGGCGGCATGCGTGGTGGACAGCGACCCGGTGCCGCTCTCCATCGCCTTGATCATCGTCCAGACCTCGCGGCCGCGGATCTCGCCGACGATCTGCCGGTCGAGGGCGAACCGGAAGCTGTCGTTGAGCGCCTCGTCCAGGTCGAAGGCACCTGCGGCCCGGCCGTCCGCGCCGATCTCGCCCATGCCGGGTCGGGCCTCCCAGTCGACGACGATGTCGTGGCGGCCCGTCTCGCGCAGGAACAGCTCGTACTCGGTCTCGAACGTGCCCAGCACCTCCTCGCGCGGGATCTCAGCGCACAACGCGCGCATGAGCGTCGTCTTCCCGGCGGACATCGGACCGGCCACGACGATGCTCCACTTGCCGCGTACCGCCGCGGCGAGGAAGTCCGCGCAGGCGGGGCTCATGCAGCCGCGGTCCACCCAGGCTGCGAGCGTGTCGACCTTGTGCCGGTGTCGGCGGACGACGACAGTCGGGCTGCTGGTCACCCACGCCGTCGCGGCCAATCGCGCACCGCCGTCGAGCATGAGATGCAACCGCGGGGTGCTCTCGGAGAACGGGCGCGGGTTCGATTCGGAACGGTTGGCCAGAAAGCGCAGGAAGTCGATCAGCTCGTCGTCGCTGTCGGCCACCGGGTCGACCTGGATACGGGAGCCGTCCACGAGCTGGAGCAGCACCCGATCGTGGCCGAGGATGAAGATGTTCTCGGCGCGGTCGTCGTCGATCAACGGCTGGAGCCGACCCAGGCGGAAGACGGCATCGAATACCGCCTGCGCCATCTGCGTCTGCTCGGATGCGGTCCACGCGTCGCCGGTGCCCGCCTTGACGACATCAGCGGTGTGCTCCTTGAGCACGTCGCGGATGACCGCCCAGCCGTACCGCTCCTGCTCGTCGCGATCCACGTCGACCGCTCGGCTAGGCGTGGACGCGTCGTCGTCGGCCGACTCCTGGCGCCAGTCCCTGCCCATGGCCGCAGTGAGGCGGCCGGCGACGACGGTGCGGAACGCCCGCACCAGCTCCCAGTCGATCGGCGTCGCGGCGCCGTCGCTCGTCGCTGCGGTGGTCGGCGGGGGTCGGCGCACCGCCGCCCGGCGGCGCCGCGCCTCGTCGAGGGCGGCAGGCCCGGTGACCGCGGGCCGAAGGGAGAAGTCGCCACGGACGCGACCGGGCCGGGCCGGCGGGGCGGCGAAGAGCGGCAGCGCGACCGGGTCCGTCGCCGGCCCGGGCTCGGTGTTCGGCTCGCTGCTCATCGCCGTCCCCCTCCCGTTGCCTCCAGTCGGACGGCGGCGGCGCGGATCGTGCCCGTGATGGCGCTGCCCGCAGCGCGGATGCTGCGCAGAAGCGGTGAGTCCTCCCAGCCCGACCGTCCCGCCAACCGCTGCAGCGACCCGGGGCGCGGCGGATGCGAGCCGTGCGACAGCACGGCGGCGTGCTCCGGGTCCCAGGCCACGGTGGCCACCACCGGGAGAGACAGCACCCGCGACACCTCGCGAGCACCGAACGGTTCACCCTCGCCGACGAGCAGCACGCCGAGCGAGCTGCCGGCCCCCACCCGGTCGAACCGCTCGCTGAGCGTCTCCGCCCACGACCTGGCCGCGGAGAGGGCCACGAGGTCGCTCCGGATGATGAGGAGTGCGAGGTCGGCGGCCTCGATCAGCGGCTCCGGGCTACCGAACAGCCCCAGTCGGCCGGCATCGACCACGACGTCCTGCCCGGTGTCGTCGAGCGAGCGCAGCGCCGCCGCGAGCGGCTCCCACAGGCCAACGAGGCTCCGCGCCTGCTCGTGCGACCGGGTGCCTGGGACGAACCGCATGCCCGATCCCGGCAGGCCTCGAGGGAGACCTGGGCGAGGGTGTCGAGCAGGAGCCGACCGTCCTGTTGCGCCAAGGCCAGCTCGATCATCGCCTCGGGCGGCAGGATCGACCCGCGCAAGTACCCGGCGGCGACGGCGGAACCGCCAGTCGGGTCGGCCTCCACGAGCAGGCACGGCCGGTGCCACGTCAGGGCCAACCCGAGCGCTGTGGTCGTCACGCCGGGCGACCCGCTCGCGGAGCTCAGGACGATGAGGCTCATGGGCTCACCGCTCCCGGGAGTCCAGGACGAGGACGACGTTCCCGGTCGCGGCCATCGCCGCCAGGGCCGTGGCGTCGGCGGTGGGCACCTGGACCGTGACGATCGTCTGCGCGCCCGCTCCCGTGAGGTCGGTGCCCGCCTGGATACCGACGACGACCGCCCTGACCGACGCAGGTGTGGCGTCGGTGTCGGTCCCGGCGGCCAGCTGCGGGGTCGCCACGACGCGGATCTCGTCGCCCGCCACCAGGGTGACGCCCGGCATCCGCGCCTGAGCGACGCCGATTCCCACGAGCGAGTACCCGTCCGGGGGGAGCGTCTTCTCAGCAACCGCCTCGGTCGTCACGAGCGACCCCTCCGCGACGTCGAGAGCGGCACGTTGCCCGACGAGGTCGGCCAGGTCACCTCCGGGGACGGCGTGCAAGGACGGGTCAAGCTCGACGCGGACCGTGATCAGGTCTTCGCGGGCGATCACCGAGCCACGCTCGATCGTCGAACGCGCGGCGACGACCTCCTGCGCCGAGGTCGTCGAGGTGAGCAGCCAGACGTTGCCCAGCATGCCGAAGGCGACGACGATCACCATCGCGGCGAACAGCCCCCAGCGCCGGCGGGCGCGCGGCGGGGTTGGCACGGCCATGGAGCCATTCGTGGGGCGGCGTTCGTCGGCCGCGCCGCGTGCCGTCCGGGCCGGAGAGGTGACCGCGCTCGTCGTCATCGTCTGGTTCCTTCCCACACCGCTCATTGGGTAAGCACCTGCGCTTCGCCGATGGTCACGTCCGTCGCCTGTGTCAGGTCCAGCGGGATCGTCCCGGCCTGGCCGATCCCCGACCAGGTCACGACCCAGTGCGACGTGGCACGCACCGTGTAGGTGCCCTGCCGGGGGTAGGTGTGCCCGCAGTCGGGCGAGGATGCCGCCCCGAAGGACGGGGCGTATGGAGTCCCCGGGCCCGTGCACGTCACAACTCGCCCGTCGCCCATGTCCCAGGACACCGAGGCGACCGTCGCGGTGGCGGTAACGGTCCAGGCACCCGCCGACGCGGTCCGTGTGATGGGACCGAAGGTCTGCGCGTCCGGAGACAACACCCACATCCAGTTCGGCATCCCGACGAGACCGACTGACCCGGCCCGCGCCTCGGGGACGATCCCGACCCGAACCGCCTGGAGCTGCATCGAAGCGATCGCTTGCTGGGCAAGGACCTCCGGGTCCGGCGGCGCAACCGGCGCCGTCAACGACCAATACGGGATGAGGTAGCCGACGACGTACCTGCCACCGAGGCCAGCAGGGACCTCGCAGAGGTAGATCGCGCCGTCGGTGTGACCCTCCCAGACCTCCTCGCTCTGCGGTGGCTGCGGGTCGGCACGGCCGACGGGCAAGCAGGACTGCCCGTCGATCTGGATGACGACGAAGCTGCCCGAGCCGCCTCCCGAGCCCGGTCCCGATCCACCGCCGTCACCGGGGTCGGCAGGAGCCTCTGTCCACAGCGTGCAAACGCCGAACAGGTTGTACGACACGCACGTCGCACCGGCGGCCGACGCCACCGGCGCGTTCACCGCGCTCACCCCGACGAGCACCCCTGCGATGGCGCCAGCCGCCAGCAGGCGGCGCGTCAGCCACCGCACGCCAAGTCCTCGGCCGGGACGACGTAGCCGACTCGCCACCGCGTCTGGTCCGGATACTCATAGTTGTAGACGGAGACCTCGAGCGGGCTCATCGCCGCACGACCGGGCGGCACGATGGACTGCCCGGCCTTGTCCACGACGTTGTAGGCGCTCACGTCCGCACAGACGTCGAACACGACGGTCGGCACGACCGGTGGCGACGCCGCAGGGTCGCTCGTCAGGTCGACTCCCTGCAGGTCGATCGAGGCGACGGCGATCTCGCCGATCACGCGGGTCTCCGCCGCCTGGGCGCTAGTTAGGGCGTTCTTGAGGTTGACCAGCTCAGTCCCGATCGCGACCGGGTCGAAGCAGGTGATCTCAGTGATGGGCGGGTCCGTCAGGCAGTCCGTCTGTGCGCGGAGGTAAGCACGGACCACCTCCTCCGCCCGCAGCGCCGCCTCATCTTCGGGCGACGGCGTGGGTGTTGGCGTCGGTGTCGTCGTCGACGGGGTGGACGTCGCGCTGGTCGTGGCCGGCGGCGTCGTGTCGTCGGTGCAGCTCGCGGCGAGCACCACGACGAGCGCGGCGAGCAGAACACTCAGGGTCGGTCGAACAGGTCTCGTCATCTGCGCTCCTCACGCCCTCGTCGCCCCCAGGCGGCGGAGGAAGCTTGCGTGCTCAGCCTCAGCTCAAGTCGATCCTTGGGCACTAGTGCCTATGGTGCGGAAACGCTACCATCAACCTCTACGGACGTACCGACCGGGTGTCGTCAGGCCCGTCGCGCTCCGCGCCATCGGCGGTGCTGTCGTCTCAATTGCGGAGAAAACGCACATGCTATTGAAAAGCACGCACTTCGTCACCCCCCGAACTCAGGGAGTGGAAGTGTCCTACCGCGGGCGCAGCGCGCCTTCGACCTCGGCCGTCGGGACGCCCAGCGCTTCGGCCACCGCGCCGAGCGTCGCCGACGAGGGCAGTCGACGACACCCCTGCGCCTCCCACCGCTTGAGCGAGGCGACGGACACGTGCGTGGCATGGGCGACCTCGTCCACGCTGAGGCCGGCCGCGAACCGAAGCCACCGCAGGCTCGCGCCCTCTTCGGCCGGCAGG
The DNA here is from genome assembly GCA_963807045.1 of uncultured Actinomycetota bacterium. GTDB lineage: Bacteria > Actinomycetota > Actinomycetes > Actinomycetales > Cellulomonadaceae > Actinotalea. The sequence continues at coordinate 682,752 of CAWDZL010000003.1, forward strand.
AGCAGTGCTGTGACGGGCACCTGGACCGCCCGAGCCACCGCGTGCAGCAAGTGCGGGCTCCGTGGTCGCGCCTCGCCGCGTTCCCACATCGAGATGCGTTCCCCGCCGACGACCCCTACCTCGTGCGCGAGCTGGTGCTGGGTCAGCCCAGCTCGCTCACGCGCGGCGCGCAGGGCCGCGCCGTCGATGGCAGGTGTGGTCTCCATGGCGGGCCCAAACCTAGTCGGTACGGCCGCGGGCTTCACTCCACGGAGCGGCATCCCGTGCGCCGGCACAGCACGACTCCCCCGCTACGCGCTCCGCCCACGTGTGAGCACCAGACGGAGGCTGTGTGCCTTCGGGGGTGAACGACGGCGCACTGTCGCGGCCCGTCGCAAGTCGCGGCCCACCGCAGTGCCCGTCTTGGCTGACCCGGATCAAGGAAGGGAGCGGACCATGGAAGACGAGCGCCTCACCATCGAGGAGGTGTCGGCCGCATACCGGATCCCCGTCGCGACGCTGCGCTACTGGCGCGCACGAGGCGAAGGGCCCAAGTCCTTCCGGCTCGGCCGACGAGTCTTCTACCGCAGGCAGGACTGCGACGCCTGGGTCGACGCCGCCTACGCCCGCCAGTCGGTGGGAGGCGTCGCCTGACCGATGGCCAGCATCACCAAGCGACCTGACGGCCGGTGGCGCGCCCGCTACCGCGACGATCGGGGCAAGGAGCACGCGCGGCACTTCGACCGCAAGGTCGATGGGCAGCGGTGGCTGGACGAGGTGACCGCATCCGTCGTGACCGGGCAGTACGTCGCGCCAGGCGCGGGCAAGATCACGCTCAAGGAGTACGCCGAGACCTGGCGCGCAAACCAGGCGCATCGCGCGACGACCCAGGAGCAGGTGGAGCGCCAGTTCAAGCTGCACGTGTACCCGTACCTCGGCGACCGACCGCTTGGGGCGATCCTGCCGTCAGACCTGCGCGCGCTCGTGAAGCGGCTCTCTGTGACCCTGTCCCCTGCAACCGTCTCCGTTATCTATAGACACCTGTCGGCGGTGTTCAAGGCGGCCGTGGGTGACCGGCGCATCGCGAGGTCTCCGTGCGCCGGGATCTCGGTACCGAAGCCGAAGAAGCCGAAGATCGTTCCGGTGTCGACGGACGCCGTTCAGCGGCTCGCCGCCGTCATCTCCCCGAGGTACTCGGCCGCGGTGATCCTCGCCGCCGGAACGGGCCTGCGTCAGGGTGAGGTCTTCGGTCTGACAGTCGACCGCATCGACCTCCTGCACCGCTCCCTGACCGTCGACCGGCAGCTCGTCCTTCTGGTTGGTCGGCCACCACAGTTCGGGCCTCCCAAGACCGACTCGAGCGTGCGCGTGATCCCGCTCCCGAAGGTCGTCGTCGATGCGCTCCAAGCGCACCTCTCGGCCTTCCCGCCGGGACGCGACGGTCTGGTCTTCACGACCCAGACGGGTGGACCGTTGCGGCGCTCGGGGTTCGGCGACGTATGGCGCAGGGCAACCGTGGATGCCGGGGTGCCGGGGTTCGTGTTCCACGGGCTGCGCCACTACTACGCGTCCCTGCTGATCCGGCACGGGGAGTCGGTCAAGACAGTGCAGGAGCGGCTCGGACACGCCTCGGCGGTCGAGACCCTCGACACCTACAGCCACCTGTGGCCGGACTCCGACGACCGCACCCGGGAAGCAGTCGACTCCGTACTCGTTGCTGAACCTCTCGCGGACTCCCTGCGGACTGAGGGTCCCCAGAACCGGCGTTCCCGCAGGTCAAACCCCTGAGGGCGGATGAGTCGGCCGATACGCCGGGTTCTGTCCCCGCGCCGGGTTGCCCCTGCGCGGGTGGCGGCCATCCATCTACGACGCACGTTGCCGTACGCCTCCAGCGGCCTACCCGGAAGCTCGGGCGAGCAGCCCTCGAACACTTCCTGTCTGACCTTGCTCCCGGTGGGGTTTGCCGAGCCGCACCGGTCACCCGGTGCGCTGGTGGTCTCTTGCACCACCGTTTCACCCTTACCCCGCCCCCGAAGGGACGTGGCGGTCTGTTCTCTGTGGCACTTTCCCGCGGGTCACCCCGGGTGGGCGTTACCCACCACCGTGCTCTGCGGAGCCCGGACGTTCCTCGGCGAGGTCTCCCTCGACGCGGCCGCCTGGCCGACTCATCCGCGCGCCCAGCCTAGCGCCCGCGGCGGAGGGCCCTCACACGTCCGTTGGCATCCCGACGACGGCGACCTCCCGCTGACCGTCCTCCCACAGGCGCAGGATGCTGAGCGACGCCGGCGCCACGCGCACCGAGGCCCACACCGACGACGGCGCACCGAGCGTCACGCCGATCGCGGCGCGGATCGAGACGGAGTGGCTCACGACGACGACCGTGCGGTCCACGCCCTCGGCGAGCAGCCGGTCCAGCGCTCCCCCGACCCGGCGGCCGACGTCCTCGATCGACTCCCCGTCCGGCGCGCGGAACGTCGCGTCCGTGTGCCAGCGGCGCAGGTCCCCCGGCCAGCGTTCGTCGATCTCGGCAGCGGTGAGGCCCTCCCAGGAACCGAAGTCGCACTCGGCGACGGCGGGCTCGGTCTCGACGCTCGCGCCGATCCGCCGCCCGACGGCGCGTGCGGTCTCCTGCGTGCGGACCATCGGCGAGGCGAGGAGCCGTCGCGGGTGGGGCAGATCGTCCCAGACATCGCGACCGATCCGGAACACCAGGTCAGCAGCCTGCGCAGCCTGGATGCGTCCCGTCGGGCTGAGCGGCGGGCCCGGCACTCCGGAGCCCGAGTACGCCTTGCTCACCGTCATGGCCGTCTCGCCGTGCCGGATCAGGACCACGGTGAGCGGCTCGTCGTCGTCGAACCGCATGGCTGCACCGGACGGTCGGCGGGACCGGAGCGGCGGGCGCTCGGCCGGCGCGTCCGGTGCGGCGGCGCCGGTCGTGACGCCCTGGCCCGGGTCGCGCGCGAGGTCGGCCCGCGCGTCCAGCGCCTCGTTCACCAGCGCGTCGGCGGCAGCGTTCCGCGCCCGCTCGACCCACACGTACCGGACCTGCCCTGCCGGGAGAACCTCCCGCGCCTCGTCGACGAGGCGTCGCATGTCCGCGTGCCGAACCTGCCACCGGCCCGACATCTGCTCGACGACGAGACGCGAGTCCATCCGCACCTCGACTTCCGCCTCCGGGTCGATCGCGGCCGCCGCCCGCAGCCCCTCGACGAGGCCGGTGTACTCGGCGACGTTGTTCGTGGCGACCCCGAGATACCCGGCACGCTCGGCGAGGATGCGCCCGGAGCCGGCGTCGCGGACGAGCGCACCCCACGCGGCCGGGCCGGGGTTGCCCCGGGACCCACCGTCCGCCTCGACGACGAGGCGACCCATCACTGCGCCCCGCGCACCAGGATCCGGCCGCACTCCTCGCACCGCACGATCTGCTCCGGCGGCGTCGCCGTGATCTTGGCGAGCTCGCTCGGGTTCAGCTCGAGCCGGCAGCCCTCGCACCGGTGCCCGCGCAGGACGGCGACACCCAGGCCGCCGCTGCGCTCCCGCACCTTCTCGTAGAGGGTGACGAGCCCTGCGTCGAGCCCGTCCACCCGCTGGGCTCGCTCCGAGGCGACCCGGGTCGCCTCGGCGTCGAGCTCGGCGAGCGCGCCGGCGAGCTCAGCCTCGGCGGCCGCGCTGCGGGCCGCCGCAGCCTCGTGCGCCGCCGTCACCTCCGCAAGCTCGGCCTCGAGCGCTTCGACCCGCTCCATGACCTCCAGCTCGGCGTCCTCGAGGACGGACTGGCGCTTCGCCAGCGACTCGAGCTCGCTGCTGATGGCCTGGACGTCCTTGACGCTCACGCCACCGGAGTCGACCCGCGCCTGGTCGCGCTGCGCGCGCCCCCGCACCTGCTCGACGTCGGCCTCCGCCTTGGTGCAGCTCACGCCGCGCGTCGCCCACCGCCGTCCGCGCCACGACGAGGGCAGCCGCGAGCTCGGCCAGCTGGGCGGCGGACTCGGTCACCGCGGCGCGCGCGGGGTGGGTGGACCGCTGGTGGGCGATCTGCTGCGCCCGGGTGTCGAGCGCCTGCACCTCCAGCAGACGATGCTGGTCGGCGACGGGGGCTGAGGTCACGGCCGTGGTCCTTGCTCTCGTGGGGCGGACGCGAGGTGCGCCGTCCAGGGGTCGGTCGACAGGCTGCTCACGCGGGTCTCCACCGTAGTGCCGTGCGCGGCCAGGACGTCCTGCGCGAGCAGCTCGGCGGCACGCGCCAACCAGGGCCACTCGCTCGCCGAGTGCGCGACGTCGATCAGGAACGGCCGTCCGTCGGAGGGGTCGAGACCGGCCGCCGCCGCCTCGAACTCCGCGCGTTGCCGGAGCTCCAGCGCGGGGTGGTGACGCAGGTCGCCGGTGACGTAGACGTCCACCCCGGCCGTGCGGACGGCGTCGAAGAACGAGTCGCCGGACCCGCCGACGACCGCCACGCGCGTCACGGTCCCCTCGAGGTCACCGGCCACCCGCACGCCCTGCGCGGTGGCGGGCAACGTCGCCGCGACCCGCGCGGCGAACGCACCCAACGTCGTCGGCTCGGGCAGGCGGCCCACCCGACCCGCACCCGTCAGCGCCGCTTCCCCGTCCCCCGCCGCGCCGGACGGCACGAGCGGCGCGAGGTCCACGAGGCCCAGCGCGAGCGCGAGCGACTCCGGTACACCCCCGGCGACCGCGTCGGCGTTGGTGTGCGCTGCGTGCAGGGCGCACCCGCCGCGGACCAGCCGGTGCACGACGTCGCCCTTGGCGGTCGTGGCCGCCACCGAGTGCACGCCGCGCAGCAGCAGCGGGTGGTGGGTCAGGAGCAGGTCGGCGCCCCAGGCGAGCGCCTCGTCGGCCACCGCCGACGTCGCGTCGATCGCCAGGAGCACGCGTCGCACCGGCTGCCGCGGGTCGCCGCACACGGTCCCGACGGCGTCCCAGTCCTCCGCGCCCGACGGCGGGTAGCGGCGGTCGAGGAGCGCGACGACGTCGGCCAGGGTGATGGTCACGCCCGAACGCTACCGGGCACTGATGGTGGGCCCGGCCGGTCTCGAACCGACGACCTCCGCGGTGTAAGCGCGGCGCTCTGACCAACTGAGCTACAGGCCCGATGTGCGAGGCAGCCTACCGGTGCCGGTCGGTACCGGCCGATGTCAGAGGGCGGCCAGCGCGGCCCGGTAGGCGCCCAGGTCCCGGGTGTGTCCCGGCGCGTTCACGACCTGCCACCGCACGATGCCATCACTGTCCACGAGGAAGCTGCCACGCACGGCCATGCCGGAGGCGTCGTCGAAGACGCCGAAGGATCGCGCAGCCGCCCCGTGGGGCCAGAAGTCGGAGAGCAGGTCGAACCCGAGGCCCTCCTGCTCGGACCACGCCCGGAGGGCGTGGCGGGGGTCGCAGGAGATCCCGAGAAGCCGGACGCCCGCCGCCTCGAACTCGTCGATGCTGTCCCGTCAGCTCGCATGCCTCGGCGGTGCAGAGCCCCGAGAACGCGAACGGGAAGAAGACCAGCGCCACCGGGGTGCCCCGGAGGCCGGTCAGGGAGACGGGCGTCCCGTGAGTGTCCGGCAGCACGAGCTCAGGCGCCGGGTCCCCCGGCCGCGGCACCTGGCCCGGCGCGCTCACCGGCCTCGGCCGCGCGTGCCCAGCCGCGTCGCCGACCAGTCGGCGGCGATCGCCAGCGTGCTGGTCGCGTGCAGGCCCGCCGTGGTGGCGGCGTCCTCGATGTCACCGTGGTCGACATGGCCGCTCCGCCCCGCCTTGCGGGTGAAGAGCCAGATCAAGCCGCCGTCGTCGAGGGCCGCCCGGACGTCCACGAGCGCGTCCGTGAGGTCCCCGTCACCGTCCCGCCACCAGAGCACGACGCCGTCCGTGACGTCGTCGTAGTCCTCGTCCACAAGCTCGCTGCCGACCATCTCCTCGATCCGGGAGCGCAGCTCCTCGTCGACGTCGTCGCCATACCCGAACTCCTGGACCACCTGGCCTGCGGTGAAGCCGAGCCGGCCGACCCCTGCCTGGCTGCCGAGCTCTTCGGTCGATCCCACGGTTGCTGCCACCCTCCTTCGACGGCCCGCTCTTCGGGCGCGCGTCCTGTGCTGGTAGCCCACAGCATCGGGCCACCTGATGGCAAGCGCCACGCCACATCTGTGACAGACGTCCCGACCCGTGATCATCATGCGGCCGAGGCGGGCTTTCGCCGGTGGGGAACACGAGCGGGCCTGTGTGACTTCCACCCCTCGGGAGAGTGAGAATGGTCCGACGACGGACCATGGTCCCAGACGCGAGGACGGCGCCGACCGGTGCCGACCGCATGTGACCCCGACGCCGCGGCCGCACCGCGGGGCTCGGACGAGAGGTGAGGTAGCTGGTGGCTGCACGCGACACGACTGGCCCGCTGATCAACGGCCTGCTCAGCCAGGTCCCGGACATCGACCCGGAGGAGACCTCGGAGTGGGTGGAGTCCTTCGACGGACTCCTCGACGAGCGTGGCGGGCCCCGCGCGCGCTACGTGCTTCTCAGCCTGCTGCGGCGTGCACGCGAGCGGAACGTCAACGTGCCCGCGTCGCTGGTCACCCCGTACGTCAACACGATCGGCGTCCACCAGGAGCCGTACTTCCCGGGCGACGAGGCACTGGAGCGCCAGTACCGCCGCTGGATGCGGTGGAACGCCGCGGTCATGGTCACGCGCGCCCAGCGCCCTGAGGTCGGCGTCGGCGGCCACATCTCGACGCTTCGCGTCCGTCGCCACGCTCTACGAGGTCGGCTTCAACCACTTCTTCCGCGGCAAGGACCACCCCGGCGGCGGGGACCAGGTCTACTTCCAGGGCCATGCGGCGCCCGGCATCTACGCGCGCGCCTTCTTGGAAGGGCGCCTCTCCCCCGAGCAGCTCGACGCCTTCCGCCAGGAGGTCTCGGTGCCCGGCGGCGGGCTCTCGTCCTACCCGCACCCGCGCCTCATGCCGGACTTCTGGGAGTTCCCGACGGTCTCCATGGGCCTCGGCCCGGCATCGGCCATCTACCAGGCCTGGGTCAACAAGTACCTGAACAACCGCGGGATCAAGGACACCAGCCAGCAGCGGGTCTGGGCGTTCCTGGGCGACGGCGAGATGGACGAGCCGGAGAGCCGCGGCATGCTGCAGCTCGCCGGCCAGCAGCAGCTCGACAACCTGACCTTCGTCGTCAACTGCAACCTGCAGCGCCTCGACGGCCCGGTGCGGGGCAACGGCAAGATCATCCAGGAGCTCGAGGCGTACTTCCGCGGCGCCGGCTGGAACGTCATCAAGGTGATCTGGGGTCGCGAGTGGGACCCGCTGCTGAACGCCGACAAGGACCGTGCGCTCGTCCACCTGATGAACATCACGCCGGACGGCGACTACCAGACGTTCAAGGCGAACGACGGCGCGTTCGTCCGCGAGCACTTCTTCGGGCGGGACCCGCGGACCAAGGCCCTCGTCGAGAAGATGACGGACGACGAGATCTGGGCGCTGCGCCGCGGGGGCCACGACTACCGCAAGATCTACGCGGCCTACGCGGCGGCGTCGGAGACCTCCGGCCAGCCCACCGTCATCCTCGCCCACACGATCAAGGGCTACGGGCTGGGCTCGGGCTTCGCGGGGCGCAACGCGACCCACCAGATGAAGAAGCTCAAGACCGACGACCTCAAGCTGCTGCGGGACACGCTGGGCATCCCGATCCCGGACAGCCAGCTCGAGGACCCGTACAGCGCGCCGTACTTCCACCCGGGCCCGAACGACCCGGCCATCCGCTACATGGTGCAGCGGCGCCAGGCCCTCGGCGGCTTCCTGCCGGAGCGCAGGACGACGCACGCACCGGTGGCGCTGCCCCCGGAGAAGACCTACGAGGTCATCAAGAAGGGCTCCGGAAGCCAGCACGTCGCCACCACGATGGCGTTCGTCCGGCTGCTCAAGGAGCTCATCAAGGACCCGGACCTCGGCCACCGGATCGTGCCGATCATCCCTGACGAGGCGCGCACATTCGGCCTGGACGCGATCTTCCCGACGGCGAAGATCTTCAACACCCTCGGCCAGAACTACCTCGCGGTCGACCGGGACCTGATGCTCTCCTACAAGGAGTCCGAGTCCGGGCAGATCCTGCACACCGGCATCAACGAGGCGGGTTCCGCCGCCGCGTTCCAGGCCGCCGGGACGACCTACGCGACGCAGGGCCAGCCGCTCATCCCCTTCTACATCTTCTACTCGATGTTCGGGTTCCAGCGGACCGGTGACCAGTTCTGGGCCGCCGGCGACCAGATGACGCGGGGCTTCCTCATCGGCGCCACCGCCGGCCGGACCACGCTCACCGGCGAGGGCCTCCAGCACGCCGACGGCCACTCGCCGCTTCTGGCGCAGACCAACCCGGCGGTCGTGCACTACGACCCGGCGTACGCCTACGAGATCCGGCACATCGTCCGCGACGGCCTGCAGCGCATGTACGGCGAGGGCGACCCGCGCGACCCGAACGTCATGTACTACCTGACGGTGTACAACGAGCCGATGGTCCAGCCGGCCGAGCCGGACGACGTGGACGTCGAGGGCATCCTGCGCGGCATCCACCTCATCGCCCCGGCCGAGGGTGACGGGCCGCGTGCGCAGATCCTGGCCTCCGGCGTCGGCGTCCCGTGGGCCCTCGAGGCGCGCGACCTGCTCGCGCGCGACTGGGGCGTGCAGGCCGCGGTGTGGTCGGTGACCAGCTGGAACGAACTGCGCCGCGACGGCCTCGCCGCGGACGAGCACACTTTCCTGCACCCGGAGGAACCGGCCCGCACGGCCTACCTGACGGAGAAGCTCCGCGGGGCGGCGGGGCCGTTCGTCGCGACCAGCGACTACGACCACCTGCTCGCGGACCAGGTGCGGGCGTGGGTGCCCGGCGAGTACGCGACGCTCGGCGCCAACGGGTTCGGGTTCTCGGACACGCGCGCGGCGGCCCGCCGGCACTTCCACATCGACGGCCCGACGACGGCGGTCAAGGTGCTCCAGCTGCTCGCCCGCCGCGGCGAGGTGCCTGCCGAGGCGCCCGCGCAGGCTGTCGAGCGCTACCGGCTGCTCGACGTGCGCGCCGGCACGTCCGGCACGGCGGGCGGCGACGCCTGACCGCGCCGACGCACGGTCACGTGCCGGTGATCGCCTGCTCGGCGCGCGCGATGGCGCCCTCGAGCTGGGGGCGCAGGCCGGCGGCGGCGCCGCGGTCCGGGTGGAGGTCCAGCGCGGCGAGGTGCTGCTTGGCGTCGAGCGGCCGGTCGGCCTCGATGGCTGCGAGGACCAGCTGCCGGGCGATCTCGACCGGCTGCTCCTTGACGCGCCAGTGCCCGACGCCGAGGCCCAGGGCCTCGACCGGCATGCCGGCGTCGCGCAGGACGGCGAGCCCCTCGAGCAGGGCGTGGCCCGACGGGTCGCGCTCGGCCGCCGTGCCGAGGCGCCGCAGTGCACCCTCGTGGTCGTCGTGGATGGAGAGCCGGGCGAGCTCGATCAGCGGATACCACGCACGTGGGTGACCGGCGAGCTCCTCGGCCAGCGCCCACACCGCGAGATCCGCGGCGCGCTGCCGCTCGACCTCGTCGCCGGGGGCGCTCAAGGGGTCCCCGTCCGGGCCGATCTCGGCCCCACGCCGCCGGACCATCTCGGCCAGCGCGCGGAACGCCTGGGCGTCGTTCGGGTCCTCGCTGAGCTTCACGCGGACCGCGTCCTCACGGACGGAGTCACGACGACGCATGGACGTCGGGCGGCGCAGGCCCACCTTGTACCCGGACGCCGGACGGCGCACGAGTCGACGCAGCCGCGGGAGGAAATCCATACGGAGACCATAGCCTCCCGTGACCTTTCGCACCGGTCCGGGAGCGGCCGCCGTGCTCGGCGCGGGCCCCGCGGTCCCGGCCGTCTTGTGCCCTCCCTACAAGGAGGATCCCTCGCCGCGAGCGGCCCGCATCGTATGCTCGCCCCATGGTTGCACCCGCGCGTGACCAGGCGCACACGCTGCGCCGCCTGCACGACGGCAGCGGCCTGCTGGCTGCGGCCGCGATGCGCAAGCTCGACGAGAGCCTGCCCTGGTACCGGGCGCTGCCGGCCGAGGATCGCTCGTGGGTCGGGCTCGTCGTCCAGGCCGGCATCTCGAGCTTCACCGGCTGGTTCGCCGACCCCTCCAACCCGCCGCAGGGCGCGAACGAGATCTTCGCCGCCGCGCCGCCCGAGCTCACGCGCTCCGTCTCTCTGCAGCACACGCTCCAGCTCGTGCGGCTCCTGGTCGAGGTCGTCGAGGACCACAGCGACCGTCTCGCGGCGCCGGGCAGCGAGCGCGACCTGCGGGAGGCGGTGCTGCGCTACTCGCGCGAGGTCGCGTTCTCCGCCGCCGAGGTCTACGCCCGTGCCGCCGAGTCGCGCGGCGCGTGGGACGCCCGTCTCGAGGCGCTCGTCGTCGACGCCGTCGTGCGCGGTGAGGCGGACGACGCGTTGCGCAGCCGCGTGGCCGCACTCGGGTGGAGCGGGCACGGCAGCGTCCTCGTCATGGTGGGCACGACCGCCCAGCCGCTCGACGACGTCCGCGTCGCCGAGCTGCGCCGGGCGGCAGGTCGGGCCGCCGACGACGCGCTGGTGGGCATCCACGGCAACCGGCTCGTCGTCGTCCTCGGCGGGGAGGGCGACCTGCGCACGGGCGCCGTCTCGCTCGCCGCTCGCTTCGGGCCCGGCCCCGTCGTGATCGGGCCGGCCGTCCCCGGCCTCGACCAGGCCGGCGCCTCGGCCACTGCAGCGCTCGCCGGCCTCTCCGCCGCCCGCGCGTGGCCGACGGCGCCCCGCCCGGTGTCCGCCGACGACCTGCTGCCCGAGCGGGTCCTCGTCGGGGACGAAGGCGCCCGCCGCACCCTCGTCGAGCGCGTCTACGCCCCGCTCGCCGCCGCAGGCGGCTCGCTGCTGGAAACCCTCGCCGCGCACGCCGAGCACGGGCGCTCGCTGGAAGCCGCCGCGCGCGTGCTCTACGTGCACCCGAACACGGTCCGGTACCGCCTCCGCAAGGTCGCTGAGGTGACCGGCTGGGACCCCCTCGACCCGCGGGAGGGCTACGTGCTCCAGACGGCGCTGGCGCTCGGACGCCTGGCCGACGACACCACGCCCGCCCGCTGAACCGGTTGTAGGTTCCGCACAAGGTCCCCGAGTGAGGTTGGTGGGCGTCGGAGGCCCGGCGCCCCGGGGGCCGTCGGGCAGAGTTGGCGCGTGCTCGCGATCCTCTGCCCCGGCCAGGGCTCCCAGTCCCCCGGCTTCCTCGCCCCGTGGCTCGAGCTTCCCGGGGGTCCCGGAGCAGCTCGACACGTTCAGCGAGGCCGCCGGCGTCGACCTGCGCCGCCACGGCACCGAGTCGGACGCGGACACGATCCGCGACACGGCGGTCGCCCAGCCCCTCATCGTCGCGGCCGGCCTCGTCGCCGTCCGCGCGCTGCTCGGCGAGCGCCCCGCCGCCGAGGTCGCGGGTGTCACGGCCGGACACTCCGTCGGCGAGCTCGACAGCCGCCGCCGTCGCGGGCGTGCTGGACGACGCCGGCGCCGTCGGCCTGGTCACGCACCGCGCCCGCTCGATGGCGGGCGCCGCTGCGCTCACCCCGACCGGCATGAGCGCCGTCGTCGGCGGCGACCCGGAGGCCGTGCTCGCGGCCATCGAGGCCGCAGGGCTCACCCCGGCCAACGTCAACGGCTCCGGCCAGGTCGTCGCTGCGGGCGCGCTCGACGCGCTCGCGACGCTCGCCGCGGAGCCGCCCGCCCGGGCGCGCGTGATCCCGCTGCAGGTGGCCGGCGCCTTCCACAGCCCGTTCATGAAGCCCGCGCACGCGGAGTTCGCGCCCGTCGCGGAGTCCTGGCCGTGCAGCGACCCGGCGATGCCTCTGCTCTCCGACGCCGACGGCGCCGCGTACCGCTCGCGCAGCGGGGCGGGCCTCGGCCGCGGCCGCGACGTCCTGCGGCGGCTCGCCGACCAGGTGGTCGCGCCCGTCCGGTGGGACCTGTGCCAGCAGACGTTGCTCGCGATGGGCGTGACGGCGATCATCGAGCTGTCCCCGGCCGGTGTCCTGACCGGGCTCGCGCGCCGCGGGATGCCCGGCATTCAGGCCATCGCGCTCGGCACCCCCGCAGATCTCGAGGCCGCGCGCGGCCTCGTCGCCAGCACGTCGACGACCGAGGAGGAGACGGCGTGAGCCGACCCACCCTGAACCAGGCCACCGGTCCCGCGCACGCCCGGATCCTCGGCATCGGCGGCGTGCGCGGCGAGAACGTCGTGACGAACGACGACATCGCCGGCCCGATCGACTCCTCGGACGAGTGGATCCGCCAGCGCACCGGCATCATCACGCGCCGCCGCGCTGGTGCGGGCACCGACGTCCTCGACCTGGCGACCGGCGCCGCGCAGGCGGCGCTCGCGAACGCGGGCGTGGCCGCGAGCGAGATCGACGCGGTGATCCTGTCGACCATCACGTACTTCCACCAGACCCCGGCGGGCGCCGCGATCGTCGCCGACCGCATCGGCGCCACCCCGGCCGCCGCCTACGACATCTCGGCGGCGTGCGCGGGCTACTGCTACGGCGTCGCGCAGGCGGACGCGCTGGTGCGCTCCGGCGTCGCGCGGCACGTGCTCGTCATCGCGGCCGAGAAGCTGAGCGACTTCATCGACCCCACCGACCGCTCCATCTCGTTCCTGCTCGGCGACGGTGCGGGCGCCGTCGTCGTCGGCCCCTCGGACACCCCGGGCATCGGGCCGGTCGTCTGGGGCTCCGACGGCGCGCAGGCCGGCCTCATCTACCAGACGCACTCCTGGCGGGAGGCGCTCGAGGAGTCGACCTGGCCGACGCTGCGCCAGGAGGGCGCGAGCGTCTTCAAGTGGGCGGTGTGGCAGATGGCGCCCGTGGCACGGCGCGCGATGGAGGCCGCCGGTGTGACGCCGGACGACATCGAGGCGTTCATCCCGCACCAGGCGAACATGCGGATCATCGACCAGATGATCAAGCAGCTGAAGCTGCCCGAGAGCGTCGTCGTGGGCCGGGACATCGCCGAGACCGGCAACACGTCCGCCGCCTCAATCCCGCTGGCCACCGAGCGCCTGCTGCGCGAGGGACAGGTGAGCAGCGGCGCCCTGGCGCTGCAGATCGGCTTCGGCGCCGGACTCGTCTACGGCGCGCAGGTCGTCGTCCTGCCCTGACGGCACCCGTAGGGTGCGACCCGAACATCCAACCGAACCGACCGCCGGCCACCGGCCGGCACCACACCGAGGAGACATCATGGCGTACAGCGAGCAGGAGATCCTGGCCGGCCTGGCCGAGATCGTTGCCGAGGAGACCGGGCTGCCCACCGACTCCGTCTCGCCCGAGAAGTCCTTCACCGACGACCTCGACATCGACTCGCTGTCGATGATGACGATCGTCACCCTGGCCGAGGAGAAGTTCTCGGTCCGCATCCCCGACGACGAGGTCAAGAACCTCGCGACCGTCGGCGACGCGGTGTCGTTCATCCAGGGCGCCCAGGCCTGACCTGCGAGGACGCGTCCGGCGGCCCACGCAGGCCGCCGGGCGCTGATCGCCCCGCCGACCGGACCCCCGTCCGGTCGCAGCGGACCCACCGGACCCGCCCAGGAGGAACAGTGACCAGCGCACCCGAGGTCGTCATCACGGGGCTCGGCGCCACGACGCCGCTCGGCGGCGACGTGCCCAGCACCTGGGCCGCGGCCCTGGCCGGCGAGTCCGGCGTCCGCACGCTCGACAACGACTGGGCGGCCACCTACGACATCCCGGTGTCGTTCGCCGCCCAGCTCAAGGTCCGGCCGGAGGAGGTCCTCTCCCGGCCGGAGATGAAGCGGATGGACCCGTCCGCGCAGTACGCGATCGTCGCGCTGCGCGAGGCGTGGGCCGACGCGGGTGCGCCCGAGGTCGACCCGACGCGGCTCGGCGCGGTCGTGTCCTCCGGCATCGGCGGCATCTGGACCACGCTCGACGCGTGGGACACCCTCCGGGAGAAGGGCGCCCGCCGCGTCCTGCCCATGACGGTGCCGATGCTCATGCCGAACTCCCCCTCGGCCTACGTCGAGCTGGAACTCGGCGCGCAGGCCGGCGCGCACGCGCTGGTCTCCGCCTGCGCGTCCGGTGCCGAGGCGATCGGCTATGCGGCCGAGATGATCCGCACGGGCCGCGCCGACGTCGTGGTCGCCGGCGGCACCGAGGCGGCGATCCACCCCATGCCGATCGCGGCCTTCGCCGCGTCGCGCACGCTGTCGACCCGCAACGACGACCCGGCGGGCGCGTCACGTCCCTACGACGTCGGGCGCGACGGGTTCGTGCTGGGCGAGGGCGCCGGCCTCGTGGTCCTGGAGAGCGCCGAGCACGCCGCTGCGCGTGGCGCGCGCGTGTACGCCCGGCTCTCGGGCGTCGGGCTGAGCTCCGACGGGTACCACATCACGTCTCCCGAGCCGCACGGCCGGGGCCAGATCGCCGCGATGCAGCGCGCCCTGGCGAATGCCGGGATCACGCCCGACGACGTCGCGCACGTCAACGCGCACGCGACCTCCACGGTGGTGGGTGACCTCATCGAGGCCCGCGCCGTGCGGGCGGTCCTGGGCTCGGCGGCGGACGGCGTCGCGCTCTCGGCGACGAAGTCCATGACCGGGCACCTGCTCGGCGGCGCGGGCGCGCTCGAGACGATCTTCACGATCCTCGCGGTGCACGACCGCACCGCACCCCCGACGATCAACGTCACCGAGCCGGACCCCGAGCTCGTCCTCGACCTGGTCCGGGACGAGGCGCGTGCGCTGTCGGCGGGCCCGGTGGCCGCCCTGAACAACTCGTTCGGGTTCGGCGGCCACAACGTGGCGCTGGTGATCGCCAGCGCCTGAGGCGGCCCGGCCGCGTGGGCTCAGCCGGCTCGGCTCAGCCCACGCGGTGCAGCCACCGCACGGGCGCGCCCGCGCCCGCGTACCGGAACGGCTCCAGCTCGTCGTCCCAGGCCTGGCCGAGGGCGAGCTCGAGCTCGCGCTGCAGCCTGCCTGCGTCGCCCGCGTGCTCGAGCGCGGCGCGCACCCGGTCCTCCGGGACGAGCGCGTTGCCGTGCACGTCCGTGACGGTGTGGAAGATGCCGAGCTCGGGGGTGTGGCTCCACCGGGCGCCGTCGGCGCCGTGGCTGGCCTCCTCCGTGACCTCGTAGCGCAGGTGCGCCCAGCCACGCAGCGCCGACGTCAGTCGCGCGCCGGTGCCCTGGAGGCCCTGCCATGAGTGCTCGGCGCGGAACATGCCGGGCGCGGCCGGCTGCTCCGTCCAGTCCAGCGCCAGCCGTCCACCGAGCACGCCACCGGCCGCCCACTCGATGTGCGGGCACAGGGCGCGCGGTGCTGAGTGCACGAAAAGGACGCCGCGGGTGATTGCACCGGCCATCTCTTCTCCTCCGCTCGGGTCGAGGGTCGTCTTCCCCAACGTCCTCGGTCCAGCGTGGAAAGGGTGGCACTGCAGCGGCGTGCTGGGTCCCAGCATGCCCGACGGCGCGTGCGGAAGCCAGCAGGATCGCCGTCGGACCTGGTCGGACGGCGCCCGACGGCGCAGGTCAGCTCTGGACGAGCTGGTCCCGGATGGCGCGCATCGCCTTCTTGCGGACGGCGCGCTCGAGCCGGTCGAGGTAGAGCAGGCCGTCGAGGTGGTCGCACTCGTGCTGAAGACAGCGGGCCATCAGCTCCGTGCCTTCGATGACGACCTCCTTGCCGTCGAGGTCCTCGCCGACGACGCGCGCGTACCACCCGCGCTTGGTCGGGTACCAGAGCCCGGGCACGGAGAGGCAACCTTCCTCGCCGTCCTGGTACTCGTCGTCCGAGACCTCGACCAGCACAGGGTTGAGCACGTAGCCGATCTCGTCGTCGATGTTCCACGAGAACGCCCGCAGGCTCACGCCGATCTGGTTCGCTGCGAGGCCGGCGCGGCCGTCGGCGTCGACGGTCTCCAGCAGGTCGTCGACGAGCGCGCGCACGCGGGCGTCACGATGCGTGATGGGCTCGCACGGCGTGCGCAGCACGGGGTCTCCGACGACTCGGATCTCTCGCATGGCCATGGCGCATATGCTCCCACGGATGGGACCCCGCCCTGCCGCGCCCGTCCCACCGCGGGACGGGCGCCCACGGGTTCCGCGATCCCGACACGCCGCGCACCTGGTCCGTGCGGCACCTAGGCTCTGTGATCGACGCCGGCGGGCAGGACGGGCCGCGGCGCACCGGACGGACGAAAGGACGCGCAGATGCGAGCCAAGGCAGCATTCCTCCTCGGCGGGGCCGTGGGCTACGTGCTGGGCACGCGGGCCGGCCGCGAGCAGTTCGAGCGGATCCGCGGCCAGGCGCAGCGCCTGTGGGAGGACCCTCGTGTGCAGGGCACGGTGACCGACGTCGAGCAGCGCGCAGCCGCGCTCATGAAGGACGTGGCGCCAGGAGCTCAAGGACAAGGTGTCGGAGGTCGTGAAGTCGGCCACCGAGACGGTCCGCGCCCGCACGGCCGGCGACGTGCCGGGTGGGACAGGGGCCACGACGGAGCCGGCCACCCACATCTGACCCGCGGACGACGCCGCCGACCACCGGTCGGCGGCGTCGCTCGCGTCCACGGGAGGGGAGGCTGAGGACCGTGGTCTACGTGCTCGCGGTGCTCGGTGGTGTCGGGACGGTCGGCGGGGCTGCCGCTCTTGCCCGCGCCCTCGGCCACAGCCGCGCCGGTCGCCGGGCCGAGGAGCGCCGGTGGTTCGCCTGGGCAGTCGTGGCGCTCGCCGTCGGCTCCGCCGCCTTCCTCGCCGCCGCCCTGATGGCCTGACCTCCCGGGCGTCGACCAGACCGAGGTGTTCCGGTTCCTCGAACGGCACGCGACGGTCGGCGCCGAGGGGTGGGCGGGTCGTAGGGTGCGCCCGTGAGCCGACTCGAGGCTTGGGAGCGCCGCGCCGACGCGCCGCTCTCCGCCGCCGCCCTCGTGTTCCTCCTCGCCTACGCGATCCCCATCGCGTGGCCGCAGGTCCCCGCCCCGATGGAGCAACGCTGCGGTTGGGTCGTCGCCCTGACGTGGGCAGCCTTCGGCGTCGACTACGTCGTTCGCGTATGCCTCGCCACCGACCGACGCGCCTTCGTGCGACGGCACCTGTTCGATCTCGCCGTCATCGCCCTCCCCCTGCTTCGGCCGCTGCGCCTTCTGCGCCTCGTGGCGCTCCTGTCGGTCCTGAACCGTGCCGGCGCCCGGACGCTGCGCGGCCGTGTCGTGACCTACGTCGCCGGTGGTACAACGCTCCTCATCACGGTTGGCGCGCTCGCCGTGACCGACGCGGAGCGAGGTGCTGCGGGCGCGAACATCGGGAGCCTGGGCGACGGGCTCTGGTGGGCGATCACGACGATGACCACAGTCGGGTACGGGGACCAGTTCCCGGTGACGACGACGGGACGGTTCGTCGCCGTCGCTCTGATGCTCGGCGGGATTGCGCTGCTCGGCATCGTGACCGCGACGATCGCGTCCTGGCTCGTCGACCGGGTGTCCGCCGAGACGGAGCAGGAGCAGGCAGTGACGCGAGCCGAGGTCGATGCCTTGGCAGCCGAGATCCGTGCCCTGCGCGCCCAGCTCGAAGGGATCGGTGCGATCACTCGAGCTACCCAGGCACCTGTCGCGGGCTAGCTCCTCGGGACGTCGTCGGGATCAAGCCTTGCCGACGCCCCGCGAAGGCCCTGCTCGTCGACCTCGGAGTCCAGGGCCGGCACGACGCTGACCTCGACCGACTCCGCGTCGACGTTTGGCATCGCCAAGGTCAGACCACGTGCGGCCTTCTCAGCCTCGGCGAGCGACCGCGACCGTGTGACACCGATACCGGGCACGGTGGCCAGCCACCAGCGAGCCACGCGAGCCGACATCGGTGGGCCAGGCGGGGCTCGAACCCGCGACCGAGGGATTATGAGTCCCCTGCTCTGACCTGCTGAGCTACTGGCCCGCGGTGCCCCAGGCTACCGTCGGCGCCCGCGGCTACCGTGGCGCCATGTCGCACGTCGTGGTCGTGAGCGGCGAGCGCCCGCCCGACGCGCGGTCGGCACGAGGGCTGACGGGCGACAATCCCGGCCCTTCGGCCCCGGAGCGGGCGCGAGGTCGGGTTAGGTTGTGCGTCATGGCCCTGTTCCCCCGCCGCGCCGCCCTGCCCGACGACGTCCGCGCGGCCCTCGCCCTGGCCCCTCGCGAGCGTGTGCTCGCGACCACCCCGCTCACCGACGGCTGGGCGGTTGCGACGACGCATGGACTGCGCGTCGTGCCGACCGACGGCGACACCCCCGAGCTCAGCCGGTCGTGGGTGGACGTGAGCGGTGGCCGCCTCGAGGCCGATGACGCCGTGCTCCAGGTCACCTGGGTCGACGGCTCCCCCGCCGCTCGTCTCCAGCTCGCCGACGTGGGCTCGATGGAGTTCCCACGCGTCTTCCGCCAGTGCGTCGACACCTCGCTCGTCCACTACGAGACCGTGCAGCTGTCCCGCGGGCGATCCGTGCGGGTGGCCCTGCGCCGCGACCCCGCCGACGGCATGATCACGCAGGTCATCGGCACCGGCGACGTCGACCTGGACGATCCCGCGACCGCCGCTGCGGTCGATGCCGCGGAGCTGCGCGTCCGCGACGCCGCCGGGCTCCTGTGAGGACGCGCGCCGGTGTCGGACCACGGGCGCGGATCAGGTAGCATTGCCGCGCACGATCCCGCGTAGCTCAATTGGCAGAGCATCCGACTGTTAATCGGACGGTTAGTGGTTCGAGTCCAACCG